>CALKQS010000001.1 GCA_937990725.1 uncultured Candidatus Saccharibacteria bacterium
CCTGCGGATCGCACACGCGCACCGTCTCGGTCTCGGCAATGACCTCCTGGACGAAAGGCAGACCCATGAGGGCGGCCAGGGACAGCCCGGCACTGCCGGTGACCGCCCCGCGCACGACGGCACCCGGATAGGCCCGAGCGACCTCGCCCAGCAGCCGGGTCAGCTCACCGCGCACATCCGCATTATGACGCCGGTACTCAGCAAACACCGGAGCCACCGAGGCGGACTGAGCGCCGGCAGGCGCCCCGGGCAGATGCTCCGGAAGAAGGACCAGCTTGATGGTGGTCGAGCCGATATCCAGCCCCATCCGCAAAAGTTGACAAGAAACATCCGAAAGATAATACATAATTATCCACCATTAAAAGTGATCAATGTTCCTAAAGTCATGAGAGACCCCCATTGTGAAACTGTAAATAAGCGCCATCTACTGTTTATCATGCGCTTATACAATAAAAACTGAGATCCAGAAGTGATGATGAACAACCAGGCGTTAGCATATAAAATAAAAGAGTGATGGCTTGGAATACAAACAAAGCATACGGATGCGACCCATAGCACCCAAGAGCAATGATCAGCGATCGAGGCGCCAAAGACAACGGGGATCGTCCTAATCTTAGCGGCAGCATCTCCGAGAGTGTCGTGAACATCCATGAGTAATTCGCGGTGAGCGATATAGAAACTAAACGACAAAAGTAGAAATAGATTCCCAGAATTAAAAGAACCACTTTCTATGACACCGAACAACGGAGGGAGCATCACGCTAAAACCTACGTAAAAGTCTTTACATATAGCGAAAATATTCTTAATCGAAGGATAAAATAGACATAAAATAAAATAGCTCACAAGTAATAATGCGTGGACTTCGAGAATAAGTGTTGAGATTAGGAGTGGGATAGAAATACAAATGACAATAGCTACCCAAAACAGAGATGTTTCCCTGTTAAGTGATCCGCTCACCAGTGGCCTATATGGTTTACTGAACGAATCAGAAGTGATATCATTAATATCGTTCAGCAAAAACACCGAGAGCGTAATTAGCGTAGTTACCAACCCTCCAAGCAGCCCTGCAGAAGTGAAGTTTGATCGAAACGATAGAAGTGCAACCCATCCTCCTAAACACAAACTGGTTGGAAAATGAGCACTTTTAGCGACCTCACATAGCTGGGCAATTCGAAGTAACATCAAGAGCCTACACCTGAAAATTTTAGTTGCCGCAATTTACATACAACTGAGTTAAACAATTGAAACACTATCGCTAGTTCCTGAAATGAGTAGTAACTTTGAGTATGTGGATAGCTTCAGTGACAGTGATGACCAGAAGATACATAAAGTAGCACCCGCATACCCACGACCAAGAGTTTAAACCACTAAACCCATTTATCGGCACAGCAGCAATGTTGAGGCTACCAGTTTTAGCAACATTGATAGAGTACTCGAACATTGAATGCATTGCGACAAAAAATAGAATACATAGTATGGAAAATATGCAAACTAATAAGTTAACTTTAAATACTCTATCAGCATCTTTCCTCAGCCATTTTATAAAGCTAAACAAAGTAGTAGTAGAAATCTTGGATGAAACTGCCGCCAAAACTCCGCTGGCTGCAATTACAATTCCAAAAATTTGAACCAACGCAAAGGTCGGAGCAAGTACTTGTAATAGCGGAAAATAGGCAATTCTATCGAGGATTAAGATGCTTAACAAGACTACTGTCATAGCCGGTATTTGTAATGAAGAAAAGCTCACGCCGTTAGAAATATTCCGATATACTATGCCAGAGTAAACGTGCGAAAATACAATCCACATTCCTGATCCCATCAAAAGCACGACTCCGTGAGGCGTAAAACAGAATAGAACTGGAACTACGCAAATTGCAATCACACTAAGGAAAAAAGCTCGTCTAATGTCCCTCGAGAGAACGAAGTACGATGACTGAATATTCCAAAGGTGAGGGATGATGAGATACCAAGTTAGTATCGATGTGAAGTATAAGCTTCGCCAAGGCTGACCTACTGGCGCATACGAAACTTCGGTGCGCATATGCTGATATTCCCTGTAAGCAAGTAATAGCACAGTAAACATTATCGCAATAATACAAATTACAGTAAGTCGTCGATAAACTCCTTTAGTGTTTCTATTAAGAATCCACAGTGAAACGAGCAGGACTCCCACGAATGCGGAGGCCACATTAGAGATAGACAGTCTTGAGTCAGTTAAATACAAGCCTGAGTAACAGTTAATATAAATCGGTATTATGTTGACCGAAAATACAGTTAAACTACCCTGTGATCGTTTCGAAGCGATAGCAAACGAAACGATAGCCAGAATAATAACTCCTGTTTCGATGAGAGGAACATATAGAAAACTGCCAGTGTAGCGAAATACAAGGAAACAGGACAATGCCACAATAACGCACTGCACTCGATAGACGCCATTACTTCGAAATCGATTCTCAACATTGAACATATAAAATATGTTCAATATCAATATTATAACGATCCTAAGAAGATCTAGGCTACTATATGAATGTGCGTCGTATAATAACTCCAACTTGGTATGTGAAGGAGTATGTTCTTGTCTCAGGTAATCGATTTTGTGAATTAAAAAACAAATGTAATTTAGTATTGTGAAAGCTGCGCCAGATAACGTAGATCTCCGTATCTGCTCGTACAATTTGCTTCCTGTCTGTTTAGTCGTTGACGTGTGCCAACACGCGGGCTGCTGCCTGGGCTCCGCTTACTGCAGCACCCTCGAGGTGGGGCGCTTTCATATAGTCTCCGGCAAGAAAGACACCTGGTGGGAGTCCATCTTCAAATCGTGCAGCAGTTGTTCGTGTAACGCTGCCGACATCAAATACTGGAATTGCAGTATCCCATCGCACGACGTCTACCACCTCACCACGACGTGCAGCGTCAGCTACGGATGGCAAGTTCATTCTAGTCAGCTGGTTGACAAGTTCTCGCTGGAGATGCTGCTGTTCTAGGTTACCTTGCACCCTCCAATAGAATCGAATATATGCAGGCTTGCTCTTTGTCTGAATTACTTTAATTGCGACAAGTGGTGTGACATATTCACTTGAAATGACAATCGTTCGATTTCCAACACCAAGGTCGTCAGAAACGGATGTTTTAATTATGCCGACTGTGACTGAACTATAGTCAATTGCGTTCAGACTTTTGCTGCAATGCAGACCGCCGTCTGTCAGGATACGAATTGCATCTCGTGCAGGTGATGCGACAACAACAGATTTAGCGCTAAATGTACCTTGTGATGTATCGACCCGATAGAGGTGGTGGCTTTCAGCACGGACTGCATCAACCTGTGTATTTAATACATGAGGCACCTTATCGCCGATTGCGGATGGCAGACTACTCATTCCAGAAGGTAGACGATAGAAATGCCGGTCTTCCATGACGCCCTTAATAATTGGAGGCACCAATCCGCGTGATGTATGTGCACAATCCCAGAAGAATAGTGCGCGCACCATTGGTTCGAGCACATTCTGGTAGGCCTCTTTCCCAAACGCCTTTTCTCCCCATGTTACAACGGTTTCATTATCAAATCGTTTTAATTCGCGTGTAATAGCTGGTGTTGTCAGCCGCTTCGCATCAAAGAGCATAGAAACGACTCCGCGTAGTGCGCGTAACTTGCCAGCGCGAGATAACGACGGCGAGGCTTTGAGCGCGCTCAACGGCCAAATTGGGCCAAGCGGCTTCGTAGGACGATAGAGCCATGTCTCTTGGCTGTCCTTCTGAGAGGAAGCATCCATACCGCAATCTTTGATGAGTTTGTGGGCAGTCTCATAAAAACCAGCAAGAAATGATGCACCGGTTTCGATAGTGACGTCTTCATTATAGAAAGACCGTATGCGTCCGCCAAGACGATCATTCTTTTCAAGTACTTTGACATGCAACCCACTATCTGTGAGATGTGTTGCGCAGGTTAATCCTGCCATGCCTCCGCCGATGATGATGCAGTCGTACATTGTGTTCATATATTTATGATATCACTAAGTTAAAATAAGTTAGTGTAGTGTCAGCTATATGTGCGATCAACACACTACCGATACTTCGGCATCTCTACCGTCACTACTTCGCCTTTGCTGAGGTCGCGGCATTTGTCGCCTTCGTAGATTTGCCGCAGGTCGACTTTCTTAGCATTGCGGAGTTGAGCCTTATAGACATCACAGGAGAGCATATCGTTTTGGCGGATCTGGAAGAATACCCAGCGCCCATCACTCGATTGATAAAACAGCGCTGTCCCTTGCGAATTAAAGAGGTGCGACTCGGGTTGTACGCCACCCAGTGGTATCTCTGCCAAGCGATAGCCAGCAAGCTTGCTCTCGCGCACCGTCATAGTGCCGACAATGCCGACGTTATAACTCGAACTTGCGGCAGGCGAGTAGGCGTTGTAGAGAGGAGCTTGCTGCTTAGCGAGGTCTTTGTAATCGGCGGCATCGAGGCATTTGAACTCAACAAAGCGGGTTTCTTTGTTCTTCGGGTCGTTTGGGTCAAGTGGGGTATTGCTAATCTGGCAGGTTACGTCGCCATTGCTCCGTGTAAAGTCTGCAAGGTATGGGCCGTCTTTATCGCCATCTTGCACGACATAGCGCGTGAATTGATCATAGTCGAGCATGTGCTCCAGAGCGGTGACGTTGCGCTTGGCCTCAGCCTTGGGCAGAGTAGCAGCAGCACTCTTAGTTTTACTTGGATCGGTAGCGATAGAATAAAAGCGAGAACCTTCGGCCTTGACCGGTGTTGACAGCGATGACTTAACGGCTTCTGTACCCTTAAAGTACTTCTTGGCACGCTCGAGCGTCTTGGCGGCGGTGAGCTGCTCCCGTGGGCCAGTCTTGGTCTCGGTGTGTTGTTCGGTGTTCTTGGCTTTATGTGGCCGAGTTGCGATATAAATAATCCCTGCTGCGATGGCAACAACCACTAAACCAGCCAGAGCAAAGCGTATCGCTAACCCGCGCGGCGTCAGGTGTGAGCGTCGGTACTGAGGTGAAGGGGATGATCCACGTGGTTGCATAGTGTCATTATACACTGCCAGCTAGGTTGGCAGCAATGGCCCTTGCGCAAACGCACTGCACTTCGTATAATGCAAAGCATGAGCGCTATGAAAAATCGGTTGATGCAGAAAAAACACGCTGGCTATACTGTGGTAGAGTTGCTGGTTGTGATCGTTATTATTGCCATCCTTGCTACATTGACGCTCGTCTCGTACCAACGTATCCAAGCCGGTGCACAGGGGCGGACCCGCGTGGCCGACCTGACGGCAATGCGCCAAGCACTTGATCGCTACTATACCAAAAATGGTGCATACCCGGTTGCTCAGACTGCTGGTAGTACCACCCCCACTTACCAGCGCCGCGATAGCGCCACATTCTTGCGTCAATTAGTGCCAGCCTACATTACCACGCTCCCCAGCGTCACACAGGGTACTACTACTGATGGAACCAGCAACACCTATCTTTACGTCACCAATGCTCAACAAACCGAATACAAGCTACTCTATGTTAATACAAGCGGCCTACCACCAGGTGAGTATGATGCCGTGCCTCAAGCAATGCGCACCACCGCGCCAGACCGCTACGGGGTGTGGTCAAAAAACGGCGAACGGCTGCCTGGTTAGTCTCTGCGAATGAGCTTATCAGGGGTGATAATTACTCTACCGCCCACATTCAATCCATGCTATAATCAATCGTTGAGAGTTGTATTACTCATGCTAAAAAACACGTAAGGAGAGAAGGAGCCCCCTATGGCAACCCCCAAGGATGTCCCTCTGCAGGACTTTCGCAACATTGGTATTATTGCCCATATCGACGCCGGCAAGACGACGACGACAGAAGGTATTTTGTACCGCACCGGTATTAACCACAAGATTGGTACCGTGCGCGGTGATGATGGTGGTGCCACCACCGACTGGATGAGCCAAGAAAAAGAGCGTGGTATTACCATTACCTCTGCAGCAGTGACCTGCTTCTGGAAGGGCCACAAGATTAACATCATTGATACCCCTGGGCACATCGACTTTACCGCCGAGGTGGAGCGTAGCCTGCGTGTGCTCGACGGTGCAGTGACTGTCTTTGATGGCAAGATGGGGGTAGAAGCCCAGAGTGAGACCGTATGGCGCCAGGCCAACAAATACGGTGTGCCACGCATCTGCTTTGTAAACAAGATCAACCAGACTGGTGGTGACTTCTACAAGTCGATCGAGTCAATCCACAATCGCCTCAGCAAGCAGGCCTTCCCAATCCACCTGCCAATTGGCTTTGAAAAGGATGTCTGTGGTGTGGTTGATCTTATCGACATGAAGGCCTACACCTACGACGACTACACCGACCACGAGCTTAAGGTGGGTGAGATCCCAGCTGATATGCTCGACAAGGCAAAGCGAGCTCGCAGCCTGCTCGTCGAGAACGCCGTTGAAGCAGACGACGACCTGATGATGAAGTTCCTCGACGAAGGTGAGGACGCCATTACTATCGACGAGCTCAAGGCAGCGCTGCGCCAACGCGTCTTGGCTGGTGACTTCTTCTTGGTGACGGGTGGCGATGGCCGCGGTGTGATCGTCGAGAAGGTACTCGACCTGATGGTAGACTACCTGCCAAGTCCGCTCGATGTTGGTGAAATCTGGGGCAAGAACCCCAAGACTGGTGACGAGGTAAGCCGCACACCTGACGATAAGCAGCCAATGACCGCACTGGCCTTTAAGCTGGCTGCCGACCCATTTGTTGGTAAGCTGATCTTCATCCGTGTCTACAGTGGTCGCTTGACTGCCGGTAGCTACGTCCTCAACACAACGACAGGTGAAAAGGAGCGTGTGGGGCGCATCGTCCGGATGCATGCCGATAAGCGCGAAGAGATCGACAGTGTGGGCGCTGGTGACATTGCTGCTGTGGTGGGCCTGAAGGGCACCTTTACGGGGCATACCTTGTGCGATCAAGCGCATCCGATTGCTCTTGAGGCAATTAGCTTCCCCGAGCCACCAGTATCGATCGCGGTGGAGCCCAAGACTAAGGCCGACCAGGAAAAGATGGGTATTGCTCTGCAGCGCCTGGCTGAGGAAGACCCAACCTTCCGCGTCTACACCGACGAAGAGACGGGCCAGACTATCATGAGCGGTATGGGTGAGCTCCACTTAGAAATTTTGATCGACCGCATGAAGCGCGAGTTCAACGTTGAGGCTAACGTTGGTGAGCCGCAAGTGGCCTACCGCGAGACCATCAAGGGCACCGCCGAGGCGCAGGGTAAGCATGCCAAGCAGTCTGGTGGTCGTGGCCAATACGGTGATGTCTGGGTGCGCTTTGAGCCGAACGAGCCAGGCAAGGGCTACGAATTCTTCGATGAAATCAAGGGTGGTGTGGTGCCACAAGAGTACCGCCCAGCTGTGCAGAAGGGTATTAAGGAGACACTCGATGGTGGTGTGATTGCTGGTTATCCAGTTGTTGACGTCAAGGCGACCTTGTACGACGGAAGCTACCACGATGTCGACTCAAGCGAGCTCGCCTTCAATCTGGCTGCTCACCTGGCTGCCCGCGAAGGTATCAAGAAGGCCAACCCAGTCTTGCTTGAGCCAGTGATGAAGGTTGAGGTGACAACACCTGAGGAATTCATGGGTGATATCATTGGCGACCTCAATAGCCGCCGTGGCCGCATTGAGGCAATGGAAGACTTGATGGGCGGAGCGAAGCTTGTCAAGGCTATTGTGCCACTGGCAAACATGTTTGGCTACACCAGCGACATCCGCTCGATGTCGCAGGGCCGAGCTGCTAGCACGATGGAACTTGCCCATTATGAGGAAGTTCCACCAAACGTCGCGCAGGAGATTATCGAGAAGCGCAGTAAGTAAGCCTTCTTGTATTATCTCTATAAAACACCTCTATTACAGGGGTGTTTTATTATCTTGTCTCAGCGCGAGGAATGGTGAATAGTACGCAAAAGCCGACGTATATGCCGGCTTTTGTTGGCGCAAGGCTATGGCTCGTACTACTTTTTCGTTTTCTTGTCGTGCTTGGTTATTTTCTTGACGGCAATTTTTTGCGGCGCAGGTAGTGGCTTGAGTGGTACCGTTACCCTCAAGATGCCGTCCTCCAGGTGGGCCTTAATCTGCTCAACATCGCTACCATCTGGTACCTGTACACGACGGCAGAAGCTTGTGCTGCTCTCACGAACGACATAGTTGCGCTGTTTGTCCTCGGTTTTTTCGTGCCGTTCGCCGCGGATGACGAGCGCACCATTGTCAAGGCTTACATCGAGGTCGTCCTCGGCAAAGTTCGGCACGTGTGCTTCAACAACCAGTGTATTATCCACTGTGTAGACGTCAGTCGCGACAGCTTGGCTGAGTGTCGTGGTAAAGGGATTGTCAAACAGCTGCCGCTGCAATGCGCGCAATTCCTCAAATGGATTGTATTTTGTAAGACTACTCATAGGGTGCCTCCTTACGTGTTGCTTTTGTATTCTTATCATAGCGCGGTAAATAGAACAATACAAGTACTTGCATCCGTCTAGCAAAGCGCTTATACTTATATGCATGGCACAATCGACTCGTCAGCAACGTAGGTTCACACAGCTCAAATGGCTGAGTCTTGCTGCTGTAGCGGTAGTTTTGCTGGGCTATATGTATTGGGATGTCGAGCTGAGCCCGGCAGCCTCCACCACCAAGATGGCTGGCAGCGGCCTAGAAAAAACATTAGTGTTAGGTACCGATCCTGGCTTTAAGCCGTTTGAATATAAGCAGGGGCAAGAGATCGTTGGCTTTGATATTGACCTTGTGCGGGAGATTGCTAAGGATACAAACCGTTCGTTACAAATTGAGGAGATCGCCTTTGATGGTCTCTTGCCAGCACTACAGGCTGGGCGAATCGACCTCATTGCAGCTGGTATGACTGTCACGCCAGACCGACGCAAGAATGCTGAGTTTTCGCACACATACTATACTGCAGCGCAAAAGATAATTGTGCCAAAGACTGGCTCAACAATTGCCACCAATGATGACCTCATTGGCAGGAGAATTGGCGTACAGCTTGGCACTACAGCCGATACGCTGGCACACAAGATTCGCGGGGCACACGTGGTGCAGCTCCAATCGACAGCTAGTGTCGTGCAAGAGCTCAGCAGTCGGCGGATCGACGCTGCCATTATGGATGATGGGCCAGCTCAGCAATACCTCGCCACAAACCCGCAGCTCGTTGCCTTGCCACGCAACCTCTCGCACGAGGATTACGCCATCGCTATCAAAAAGGGTAATAGCAAACTGCTCGCTGAGGTAAACGCTAGCATTGCCGCAATGAAGCGTGATGGCCGCTACGATAAGCTCATCAAAAAACACTTCGGAGTGGCCCGGCCATGAATGTGTGGGATATCCTTTTTGGCGACGAGCGCTATCTATTCTTGTGGCGCGGCCTAGAAGTGACCATCCTGCTCACCGTCTTCTCGACAATCATTGGGCTCGTGATTGGCCTGGTTGTCGCTCTCATGCAGCAGTCTGCTTGGCAACCATTCCGCACATGCAAACTACATCGCCTCCAGCGCTGGCGGCCATGGGTGAGCTTGGCTCATGCCTACACCACGGTCATTCGTGGCACACCCGCTTTGGTGCAGCTACTCATTATGTATTACGTGGTATTTGGCTCGTACCGTGGGGTGCCAAAACTGTGGATTGCAAGCCTTGCCTTTGGTATCAACAGTGGTGCGTATATTGCTGAGATTATTCGCGGTGGGATAGAGAGTATTGATAAGGGGCAAATCGAAGCGGCGCGCTCGCTTGGCTTGAGTCGCTGGCAAACCATGCGTTATATCATCCTGCCTCAAGCACTCAAGCAGTCATTGCCGTCACTGATCAGCGAAGGGATTTCGCTCCTCAAGGAGACATCAGTCGTCGGCTGGATTGGTATGAACGATCTAATGCGCGGCGCTGATAATATCCGCTTCCAAACGGCCACCGCCTTTGAGTCGCTCTTCGCCGCTGCAATGATTTACCTCGCCCTCACCACGCTATTTACGTGGGTGATGAATCGAGTAGAGAGGAGGCTTAAAGCGCATGATTAATATCAAGCAGCTCCACAAGCACTACGGCAATAATTATGTCTTGCGCGGTATTGACCTGACAATCAAACGGGGAGAGGTTGTGGTCCTCTTGGGCTCGAGTGGTGGCGGCAAGAGTACGCTGCTTCGCTGTATTAATATGATTGAGACGCCGACAAGCGGGGAAGTATGGGTTGACGGCATTGAGATGACCAACCCAGCGACCGACCTCAACAAAGCCCGGACTGAGCTTGGCATGGTTTTTCAACAGTTTAACCTCTTTCCGCATATGACCGTACTCGAAAATATCATGCTTGCACCACTTAAGGTGCGCAAACTATCAAGAGCCAAAGCTAAGCGTCAGGCGCTTCAAATGCTCGATCTAGTTGGCCTTCGCGCCAAAGCTCAAGAATACCCGAGTCATCTCTCGGGTGGGCAAAAGCAGCGGGTAGCGATTGCCCGTGCCTTGGCAATGCAGCCAAAAGTTTTACTCTTTGATGAGCCAACGAGTGCGCTCGACCCCGAGATGGTCGACGAGGTACTAGCGGTTATTAAGCACCTTGCCGAAACAGGGATTACAATGATCGTCGTCACACACGAGATGTCGTTTGCGCGCGATGTCGCATCGCGGATTGTCTTTCTTGACGGGGGTAAGATTATTGAAGATGGTACGCCAGCGCAGGTCATTAATCACTCCACCCAGCCAAAGGTTCGCACCTTTTTCGCTGCACTCAGTAATAATTGATACATCCCTCTATGCTATAATACGCCTAAGGAGGAATAGTATGTCAGATGCAATACAGCGATTCAAAACACTCTTTGCTGGGAGCGATGTCGACTACGTAGAATGCGAAGTCGTTAATGCCACGCAGCACTATCTACAGTTACGCGAGCAAGGTAAGCACGAGGGCTTCACGCCTGTGATTGTGACGCTCGATGACCTCATCCTAGATGAGATAGCGGAAGGCCTAGAGAACGCTGGCGTCCAGACAGTCCCCGAGCTTGTGCGGCGCACCATGGAAGCATCGCAGGCAGTTGATATACCAGCCTTCTTTGCTCACGTTGCGCAAGAGCTGCCAGCTGAAACAGCGAAAAAGGCTCAGCGCGTTTCTAGTGTAGATGATTATTTTGCGCCGGGCTTCTCGGCGTCGCCTGATGACGATGACCCTACGACAGTTGACTTCATCAGCCCGCTCCAGGCAGATAGCGACAATCCGGTTATTATTATCAAACTACCAACCACAGTGCCGTATGAGGCACTCGCTTACCTCTGTATGGGTGGCTGGAATGATTGTCCCGAGCCAGCCATCCAGGTGGCGGTATCGCGCTATTGGTATGAGAAGTACGGTGCTGTGCCTGCCGCTATCAGCCATGATACTGTTGAGTATTACGTTGAGCATCCACCACAGACCGATGCCGATGCTAAGGCGGTTGCCGTTGAGCTCTTCTATTTTTCATATGGCGATGCAGTTTATCAAGGGTCGGAGACCTTCGAAGCGTTGGCAAATCAAGTATATGGCAGTCGACAGTGGTATGTTTGGTGGGACTAGCTACTTTACTTTTTTGCCACCGCACCCTATAATAAATCCTAACGCGCGACGCGTTTTGTCGTAGTGTCTCTACTCCGGCAAGTAGCTCGCGTCGTACCAAATATTAACATAAGTAAGGAGTACTTACCTACATGGCAGATTTCGATCGAAGTAAGCCACACATTAACGTTGGTACTATGGGTCACGTCGACCACGGTAAAACAACGTTAACGGCTGCCATCACTCACGTGTTGGCAAAGCGTCTTCCAAGCGATGTAAACAAGCCTCGCAACTACGAAGACATCGACAACGCTCCTGAGGAGAAGCAACGCGGTATTACCATCGCCAGCTCCCACCAGGAATACGAGTCGGAGAAGCGCCACTACGCGCACGTTGACATGCCAGGTCACGCCGACTATGTCAAGAACATGATTACTGGTGCCGCTCAGATTGACGGTGCTGTGCTGGTGGTTGCCGCCAACGACGGTCCATTGCCACAGACACGCGAGCACGTGCTGCTTGCTCACCAGGTTGGTGTGCCAAAGATCGTCGTCTTCCTCAACAAGATGGACTTGGCTGACCCAGAGTTGGTTGAGCTGGTTGAGATGGACGTCCGCGAGCTGCTCACCAAGAACGGCTACGATGGCGACAACGCACCAATCATCAAGGGTTCTGCCACCAAGGCGCTCGAGGGCGACACTGAGGCAGAGGACGCCGTGATGGAGCTGGTGGCTGCTATGGACGACTACTTCGAGTTGCCTCAGCGCGACCTCGACAAGCCATTCTTGATGCCAATCGAGGATGTCTTCTCGATCAAGGGTCGTGGTACAGTTGCAACTGGCCGTATCGAGCAGGGTGTCATCAAGATCAACGACCCAGTAGAGATTGTTGGTCTTAAGCCAACTCAGACCTCTGTTGTGACTGGTGTCGAAGCCTTCAAGAAGAGCCTCGACCAAGGTCAGGCAGGTGACAACGCTGGTCTGTTGCTGCGCGGTATCGAGCGCACCCAGATCGAGCGCGGTCAGGTGATTGTCGCTCCAGGCACACTCACCCCACACACCGAGTTTGAGGCGGAAGTCTACATCCTCAAGAAGGAAGAGGGTGGCCGCCACACACCATTCAGCAAGGGCTACAAGCCACAGTTCTACTTCCGCACAACGGACGTGACTGGCGAGATTGAGCTCCCTGCCGACAAGGAAATGGTGATGCCAGGCGACCAAGTGACCTTCAAGGTGACCTTGAACGCCCCAATCGCTATGGACAAGGGTCAAGACTTCGCTATCCGCGAAGGTGGCCGCACAGTCGGTGCCGGTGTTGTGACCAACATCGTCAAGTAGTTTGCAAAAGTACTCGCAAACTCACAAAATACCTCCCACAGGGGAGGTATTTTTGTCTTCCAACAAAACGATCAGTGCCGCTATAAACTTATAAGATACATAGCCCCGCGAGGTATGCTATGAAGTGCAGCACCACACGCATCCAGTAAAAGGTAGTTTAGCCAGGCACATAAAAAAGAGTGATAGCAGCTATCACTCTTTTCTTAGGTGCTTCTATAGCAACAAGCTACATCCGAATCTCAACATCCACGCCAGCTGGCAAGCTGAGGTTGTGGAGGTTGTCGATCGTCTTGGGTGTGGCGTTGGTGATATCGATGAGACGCTTGTGAACGCGCATCTCGAATGTCTCACCACCAGTCTTGTATACGTGTGGGCTCTTTACCACTGTGTAGCTGCTGCGCCGTGTTGGTAGCGGCACAGGACCTGCCACGCTTGCGCCAGTGCGCAGGGCAGTGTCGATGATTTGCTTGGCCGATTGGTCGATCACCTTGTGGTCGTATGCCTTGAGGCGAATCCGAATCTTGAGCCCTTGGTTGTTTTGAGCCATTGCTCCTCCTTGTATGTGCAACTCTGTAACTTTAGCAAGATCGAAACAAGCTAAATTATCAGAGTAAATTAATAATACATCTAGCATTATATCATGAGAATATATATCTCGTGTTATTTATTATGAGTTGCCATCAATCTGTACCTGAGTGTCATCCATAAAAAACATGAGTCTTTCGCAGAATTTTGCGCCAAAAGCTACCCATATTGACAACTGACCCTTTCGCTTCTGGAGCAATTCGTGTATACTGTACTAGATATAGCGTTATAGTAGTTAGTGGCAAAAGGGACAATATATGAACTGGAAGATTATTCTTCGATCGCTCAAAAATAAAGACATGCAAAAACGCCTTGGTATCGTGCTAGGGCTCATCGTCGCCTATCGTTTCTTGGCGCACGTGCCAGTGCCGTTGGCCGAGCCAAGCCGGCTCAAGGACATTATCCAAAACGTCGTATCGGCAAGCGACTTTGGTGGCTTCTTAAACATCCTGACTGGTGGAGCGTTGGCGCAGCTGTCTATCGTTTTGATCGGCCTTGGGCCGTTTATTAATGCCAGCATTATTACCCAACTCCTTACCAAAGCCATCCCAAGCCTTGAGGAGATGCACAAAGATGGTGAGTCGGGCCGACGCAAGATCAATCAGTGGACGCGTATCGCTAGTGTGCCGCTGGCGATTGCTCAATCGATCGGTATCATCTACTTTTTGCGCCAATCAGTCCTGGCTGGGAGTACGACTGGTACAGTGGCTGGCTCTCTCCACGAGTGGATTGTCGCAGTAACGGCACTGACTGCTGGGTCGCTACTCTTGATGTGGCTCGGTGAGCTGATGACAGAGCAGGGCGTCGGCAATGGTATTAGCCTGCTCATCTTCGCCAGTGTAATCAGTCAGCTGCCAACCACCTTTGGGTCGATCTACTCATCGCTCTTTAATACTCAAGACGGTTCGCTCAGCGTCTTTGGCTGGTTCTCACTACCTGTTAACCCAACAACCTTCTGGACAGTAGTTGTTCTTGGGACGATCGGCCTCATCCTGCTTTATCTCCTCGTTAAGATTAACGAAGCACAGCGCATTGTCACGATCAATTACGCCAAGCGGGTTGGCGGCAATAGCTCGTATGGTGGTATTAAGAGTATTTTGCCTATCAAGCTCATCGCTGCAGGTGTGGTACCAGTTATTTTTGCAGTGGCATTCCTCAGCTTGCCAGCTTTTGTGGGGCAGCTATTACATGCGACACCTGGTGCAAATCAGCAATTGGCTAATAACCTCATCCAGTGGTTCCAAGCACCGACTGCTCAGACATACGCCACCGGTGGTCTAACAGTGCTTATCTATCCATCGATTTACTTTTTGCTCGTCATTGCCTTTACCTACTTCTACACCGGTATCGTCTTTAATGCGAGCGAGATTACGGAGAGTCTTGAAAACCAAGGTGGCTTCATTGAAGGGATTCGCCCTGGCCCAACCACCGAAAAATATCTGTCGCGCACCGTCAATCGGCTCAATCTGTTTGGGTCGCTTGCGCTGGGGCTCATTGCCGTCATTCCGTTTGCGATCGACTACATCTTTGCACAACTTGGCATTAATGCTAACAACATGGCAATCGGCGGTACGAGCTTGCTCATTGTTGTGACGGTCGGCCTCGAGACGCTTCGCCAGATTAACTCACGAGCGCTGATGGTAACATATGACGACTTCTCGGTCGATGACCTTGATACTAAGCCAAAGAAGCGTGGGTTCCTCGGCCGACGGCGTACTGCCGCAAAGGCATAAGGCTATCACTAGTATATATCTCGCAAAAATACCGCCACCTTCATCTGTGGCGGTATTTTTTGATACGGTTCCGTATTCCATAATAATTCGTTCATGAGCCTTTCGAACGTGTGTTATGAGGTATCATTGCAATTCGAATATAGAAAGAGGGGAATGGAGAACCGTAGCGGAATAGAGGCTGTGGAGTGATAGTGAGCTTTTAAGCCTATACACCGTTTAGAAGTTGCTTATCGCAAAAGCTACCTCTCTTACGGCTCCATTCTGACATAAGAATAGTGCCATCCATAATCTCACAATAATTAATGCAAAAAGCTGGCTACACCTCTTTACTCCTACAGAGAAATAGCGTATAATACGAAGCTGTATATCTATGGCAAGTTCGAAAGAAGTTATCAAATTGCGCGGCAAGGTAGTGGAAGCACTGCCTAATACGCAATTTAAGGTAGAATTAGAGAACGGCCTAAGCATCATCGCTCATATCAGCGGTAAGATGCGCAAGCATCATATCCGTTTGGTCCCAGGCGATACCGTGGAAGTCGAGTTAACCCCGTACGATCTCACGAAGGGTAGAATCGTCTTCCGCGCACGCGTTTAATAACGTAGAGCGGCGGCCTGATATCACCGCTGTTCTCAGTAACGGCAGGTTTTTCCTGTAGGGAGATTTGTACGCTCATGAAAGTTCGTGCGAGTGTCAAAAAGATCAGCCCCGATGATCAGCTGGTCCGGCGCAAAGGCCGACTCCGTGTCATCAACAAGAAAAAACCTAAGAATAAGCAAAGGCAGGGTTAAGCAT
>CALKQS010000002.1 GCA_937990725.1 uncultured Candidatus Saccharibacteria bacterium
CGAGCAAAACAATCCGGTCTTGTACATACTCAATGATGTGTGGATCCTCTGTCGGAAGCATTACTTCACAGACCAAACATGCATTATGCTCGGCAAGATACTGACGAATCACATCAACATGCTCGCCATAGCTCTGTAAAAACAGATGGCGAAACCACTCGGCAAATTCACTCTCCGTTGTTGTTTTCGACGCAAAGACGAGGTCACCCAGTGTCGCATCATAGCCTACCAAGCCAAGATAACCATTCTCCTTCACCCAGGCGCGCACTGGAAAGACAAGTTGATCTTTGAGCTCAGAAAATTCAGTTTCTCGTCGCTCACCAATATTGAAGAACTTGTCATAGGCGCGAATTACAATCTCGTTCGTCAGTGTATTCATGAATAGTCCACGAGCTCGCACTGTTTGCGCTGTCCATTTTTTGTCATAAAACACCTTTGGTTTAAAGTGAAATGAGCTAATATTGCCCGGCAGTGATCGCTCACCAATCAGTTTATTGGCACGCAGACCATGGATGAGCGGTGCGTTTTCCGGATGGAGGATGCCTTCAGCCGACTGGTTGCTTACCTCAACGACCGACCAACCCTCCTCGGCAAGCTGAGCAACCCGTAGCGTGCCACCAAACTCCACTTTGCCCTCGAGATTAAAGCACCGCTGATTATACTGCGCTGGATAATTCTGAGCGTTGCGATGGCCATGCACTTGATAGACATTATCAGAGGTATGGGCAACAAAAGCATCGTCAATAGCACCAACCTGCTCATAGCGTCCCACACCACGAATATACTGCTGGCTGGCAAGCAGCAAAGGACTCTCCGGTAGATTACTCATTCCCGCATGACTCACAAATACTTGTTTATCATTCCATGTGTAGTAGAGAAAATCTTGCATGGAGTTCATCAAGCGACTGACAACACGCTTGTCTATATTGGCACGCTCTAACTGCGCTCGAGTTCGGCCATTAAACTCTCGCGCTCTTATAGGTTGGCGATTAAGCCACTGCCAAATATAGCCATCATGGTTACCCTCAATAAACGTCACATTCGGCCTGTCGACAAAATTATCGCACACATACTGCAATACTTCTGCATTCTCTGTGCCACGATCGAGCAGATCACCTGTAAAGATATAATAATCGTGCTCGACATAGGGGTGCTGCTCAAAATATTCACGCAGTGGCGTATAGCATCCTTGGATATCACCAATATGGTGAATATGCTCATACTGACTCAAATTAATCGGTTGCTGATATGACGTGATAATCTCTTTTACTTCCGCTGGCTGTATGACAGTGTATCGTTTTGGTATAGCACACGTGGAGAGGCGAGCGTGCATCTTCTCGAGAACTGCATCATCGACTACCTTATGTAGTGCACGCTGACGATTACGCTCCAGACAAACCTTGAGAGGCACATCCGCAAAATCTATAACGTACAGCTTGTAGCGATACTTTCGCGTAAGCCGAGCATACTGCTGAAAGTACGAGCTCGTTGTATGTGTTGCATCAACCACAATGAACTCACCACGAGCCATCCGCATGTCAAGCAACTCATGAAGTTGTTGCCACACCCGCCGATCATCCCGATATGGCATAACGATACGTCCTGCGTCATTCATCACCGGGCCACTATATGCTAGGCGCAGAGCATCAGGAGATAGTGTATATGGGTCAAGTCCAGCAGATTGCAAAAAGGCACTTTTGCCAGACCCAGGAATTCCACGTATAATAAAAAGGTGGCGCATATTCTCTCCCTTTGTAGTGTCGTTTTCGAGATTTCACTTAACTACACCTTTTATAGCATATCAGAACATTGCGCAAACACCAATTACGTATTTCAGTTTTGTGCCTGGCTCATGATGGTGCGGTGGTATGAGCCCGTTTCTGCGTAAGGTCAGGACCTCCTCGGGGGCGACGGCGGTGCAGATCGCGGTCAAGGAGGACGGCGTGCGCCGGATCGTGGAGCACCTG
>CALKQS010000003.1 GCA_937990725.1 uncultured Candidatus Saccharibacteria bacterium
CGGTAATGGCGGTTGCGGCAGGTGTTTTATGGCCGTCGTCGGTTCTGGCGGCAGGGATTGGCAGTCGCCCGGCGAATCCTGATCCGAACAACCCGCGGACGCAGTCGATTTTTATTTATCAATTGAATCGCGGCGCGAGTAAATCTGATCAGCTGACAATTACTAATGGTTCGACCGAGCAAGCGAATATCGAGGTGTATGCCGTCGATGGCACGGTCACGGCGACTGGCGATATGACGTGCAAGCAGCAGGTCGAGGAAAAGAAAGATGCTGGCAATTGGGTAAAACTAGCAAAAAGCGAGGTGGCATTGGCACCTGGCACATCGACAAACGTTGACTTTGCAGTTACCGTGCCTGATAAGGCTGACGTCGGCGAGCATAACGCCTGTTTGGTGATCCAGCGCAAAGCCGATCCAGCCGCTGCTAAGAAAGGCGGTATCCAGCTGCAAACGCGCCAAGCGGTGCGTATGGCGATTACTATCCCTGGCAATATTCACCGTGATGTGACAGTTGATAAATTCGCCGTCGATAATAACGGCAAGCAACTATATAATGTTGCTATCAAAAATTCTGGCAACGTTTCGGCTGATGTTGATGTCAAGTTGGTGGTCAGAGATATGTTGGGTAACGTTGTTTATCAAAACGGCGGCGAGTATGCAGCAATTGCCGAGCAAATCCGCCAGTTCCGCTACGAGAGTAATTTGCAGCCGTTCTGGGGCGGCAAGTACCGCGCCGAACTTTCGATTGCGTATAATAAAAAGGCTGGCGAATGGGGTGTTAGTAAAAATTCGGCTGATTTAACGACGAAAAAGGTTGAACCAATAGAATTATTTTTCTGGCCGGCACCTGCTGCTTGGGCGATTATCATTGGAGCGATTGCCGTGGTTATTGCGGCGGTTTGGCGGGGGATTGTCTTCGTGAAAAAGCGCCGGAAGCGATAATTTACTAGCTGCGATTGATATGTCATAATGGGGGGGTATGAAGAAAAATTTTCTCGTTAGAGCGTTCTTTGGTGTTACCATTGCGGCGTTCGGCGGGGTTCTGTTACTGAGGAATCTCGAGATTATCAAGTTTGATAACTGGCACGTATTTTGGGGAACTGTTTGGGCGGTTGGTCTGATTTTGGCTGGTCTGATGACGATATTTAGCTCTCGCAGAGCCTCGCTGCGGGTGTGGGGATTACTGCTGATGACTATCGGTGTGTCCATTGGCTTGGGCGCTTACGGTGTAATTAATATTAGCGTTTGGAAGATATTTTGGCCGGTGATGTTGATTGCTATCGGCTTGATAGTAAGTGTCGGCTCAGGCGGCCACAAGCGATCTAAGAAATCGGTTGCTGATGATAGCGGTAATGAAAAAATTGCAATTTTTTACGGCGAAGAGTCGCGCGTGAAAGGTGACTATACTGGCGGTTCAGCAACGGCGATATTTGGCGGCGTGGAGTTGGATTTGCGTCGGGCGAACATTAAGGATGGCGCGGTTATTGACATCTTTACGTTTTGCGGCGGCGTTAGTATCAGCTTGCCAGACGATGTGATTGTAAAAAACGAAGTTCGCGGCATTTTGGGCGGTAGCGAGTATAAAACAGTATCCAAATCTTCCGCTAAAAAGACAATTATACTGCGCGGCGAGTGCATTTTGGGTGGTTTGGAAGTAAAATAATTTAGTTTGGATTGGCTCGAGATAACGCTATATCTGGTGTACCTAGGCTAGATATAGCGTATTTTAATTTTATGTAGTAAAATGTGAGTAGGGCGTTTTCGCGTGTGCTGTCTGTTGTGGCGGCGCGGCGAAATGAGCGGCTATCAACCGCGAAGCCTGCGGGAAGAAATTGGCTTTTATCAGCTGATATTAGACCCCGCCGTGAGCTTGCGTAAATAGCATAAGAAAGAGCTAAAAGAATCACTTCTTTTGGAATCGAGATGGTACCGTCCGTTTGAAACACCTCCAGCGGATTCTCGAGTTCAAGAGAGGTGATTTTTTGAAAGGAAATAATACTAGTGCCAGCTAGCAAACAAGAGTTGCTTAAAGATGCCAACGGCGAATGCTCGCTTAATCCTAATAAATATACGCCTGTTATTGAGGTAGTGTCGCCCGGCAGCAGCTCATTTACTTGCCTTAAAAAGGAGATGTATATCTCTGATGATTATGAGGCGGAACTGCGCGATCTAATTAAACAGAAAAAGGCGGTAGTGTTGGCAGTAGAGGCAGATGGACGCTATGTTGGCCGGGTGACTTTGCGGCATGACTGGGGCGATGAGACCTCTATCATTGAAAAGGATTTTCCAGGTTTGCCGCAAATCAATGCGCTGGAGATTGATGAGGATTATCGGCGTCGGGGCTTGGCGACTATGCTTATCGCGGCGGCAGAAAATGAAGCCCGCCGCCAAGGTTTTTCTATGATTGGACTAGGCGTTGAAATTTCAAATGAACCAGCGAAAAAACTATATGAAAAACTAGGTTACAGCTATCAGCAGGTAGGCGGTAGCGATACATATGATTTTCTCTTCGGTAAGCCTAATCCGCAGGTATATAAGCTACGGTTAATGACAAAATCGTTGCTAACAGAGGCAAATCATGACTAATCGGCAGCAAGAATGGCTGGATTTTGCGAAAAGCGTGGCGCTGGAGGCGGGCGATATTATGCGAAAATATTTTGGTAAGAAACCAGACTCTCATTTCAAAGCAAACAATACAATCGTGACTGTTGCGATGAGGAGATAGTAAAAGCGATGAGGAGATTAATAGAATGATGAACAGGGAACAGGAAAGTTTGATTAATAATTTAAACAAAGCAGTGAATATAAGGTAAATAAGGAGAAAGTGTAATGAAATTCAAACACGGAACACGCCGCCGAGCGGCAGAGTATGAAAAAGATTGGGTGCAGCGCTGGAAGGATGATCAGACGTTTGAAAAGTCAGTGGCGCAGCGGTCGGCAGATAATGCCTACGTTTTTTATGACGGGCCGCCATTCATCACCGGTGTACCACATCACGGTACGCTACTGAGCTCAATCGTTAAGGATGCGGTGCCGCGCTACTGGACGATGAAAGGCAAGCGTGTGGAGCGCCGCTGGGGTTGGGACTGTCATGGCCTGCCGGCAGAGAACTTCGTCGAAAAGCAGATGAATATTACCGACCGGCGGCAGATTGTGACGAGTAGTGACCAGCCGGCGCCGCTGGATAAAGACGGCAATCCTTTGCCGACCATTAGCCTGGAAAAATACATCACCAAGGCGCGCGAAAGTATGGTGGCCAATAGCGAGACGTGGCAGGGTGTGATTGACCGGATTGGTCGCTGGGTGGACTTTGCGGGCGCCTATCGCACCATGGACAAGGACTTTATGGAGTCGGTCTGGTGGGCCTTTAAGCAGCTGTATGAGGCTGGCAAAATCTACGAAGGCGAAAAGGTGCTGATGTACGACACCAAGTTTGCCACCCCTGTCAGCAAGGCCGAAGTGACGATGGATAACGACGCTTACCAGACGGTGACTGATCCGAGTGTGTATGTGAAGTTTAAGCTAAAAGATAGTAAGACGAGCCACAAAATAGTATTAAATGAGCACTCAAAAGTCTTGTTTGTGTGCAATGCAAATGTTGTCCGTTCGCAGATGGCGCAGGCTTTTTATAATCACTTCACCAAGACACAGAATGCCGATTCGGCTGGTGTTAATGCAGAGAAGTATTCTACCGATGAGATACCGACAGTTGCGGATTTTGATGCTCATCTCATTGCTAAGAATCTTGATCCACTGGCGGTTATTGACTTAATGCAAGAGAAAGGTATCGAAGTCGGAGCTAGCCAACGGACACAGTTGACGAAGGATATGCTGCGTGATTACGACCTAGTTGTCAATATCGCTAATCGTGACCAGACACCTGATTGGCTAAAGGGTGATAACGTTGTTTGGTGGAAGATTGAGGACCCTCATGCCGAAAGTCGAAAGCTGGCAGAATTGGCGTGCGACGAAATCGAAAAGCGAGTTAAGAAGTTGATTAGCGGTGAAGTGGTTGATGATGATATCGAAGGTGATGAGGATGTCAATATCCTCGCCTGGACGACCACACCATGGACATTGCCAGCCAACCTGATGCTGGCGGTTAATCCAGATATGACATACTGCGAGGTGCTGGTGGATGGCGAAAAGCTGATCATCGCCGAGGAAGCCCTGGAGCGCACCCTGCAGGACGAAAAACATCAGCCGCTGGATTACAAAGTATTGCGGAAATTCCCCGGTAGCGAATTGGTTGGCAAAGCGTACCAGCCGCTGGATACGGGCTCGACTTGGCCAGAAAATGACAAGATTCACACCATTTACTCGGCGGATTTCGTCTCGCACGAGTCGGGTACCGGTATTGTGCACATTGCGCCGGCCTATGGTGAGGACGACTTTGAGCTCGGTAAAGCCAATGATATCGCGCCTTTCCATGTGATTGATGACAACGGCTACTACACCGATACCAATTACAAAGGCCTGGAGGTATGGGAAAATAATAAATTCATCGCCAAAGACCTGAAAGAAAAGGGCGTGGTGTGGAAGATTGAGTACATTCGTCACGAATACCCGTTCAACCCGCGTAGCAAACAGCGCATCATGTACCGAGCTATTCCAAGCTGGTTCTTCGACATCCAGGGGCAGAAGCCGCTGATGCTGGAGCAGAACGAGCATATTAATTGGTTCCCGGCTCATCTGAAACATGGTCGTTTTGCCAAAAATATCGAGCAGGCACCAGACTGGAACCTGAGCCGTGACCGCTTCTGGGCGACGGCTATGCCAGTGTGGAAGGGTGACCGCGGCACGGTCAAGGTGGTTGGCTCGTATGCGGAGCTCAAGGAGCTGAGCGGCGTGGAGTTGGATGATTACCACCGCCCGTGGGTGGATGACATTACTTTTGAAATCGACGGCGAAACATTTACCCGCATCGACAAGGTATTGGACTGCTGGTTCGAGAGCGGTAGCATGCCGTTTGCGCAGCTGCATTATCCGTTTGAAAACCAGGCCAAGTTTGAGCAGAATTATCCGGCGGACTTCATCGTTGAGTACATCGGCCAGGTGCGGGCGTGGTTCTACTATGTGCATGCTGTCAATGTTGCTTTGGCGGAAATTGGTGCCTTTGGTGAGGCAGGTGCGCAACACAAAAACGCCTACAGCAACGTCATTACCACTGGTGTGGTAGCGGGCAATGACGGCCGCAAGATGAGTAAGTCACTCGGTAACTTTACCGACCCGAACGAGCTGATGGATAAGTTTAGTGCGGATAGTTTGCGCTTCCTCTTGCTGAGCAGCCCGCTACTCAATGGCGAGGACTTCGCGCTGCACGATAAGGATGTGGGCGATGTGGCGCGCAAGCTGGCGATGATTTGGAATATGTATGACTTTTTCACCATGTACGCTGAAGTCGACGAGTTCACATTTCCGTACGATACGGCGTCTTCGGATGCGTTTCTCGTTCACCGTATCACCAATACGGCTCACTCCGATACTCCCGAATCCTTGTCTCGCACTGGAACTGAGAACTCGTTCCAGATCAGCGTTGATGTCACCAAGCTGACCAACCCGCTCGATATCTGGATCATCAGCCGCTTGCACGAGCTGGTGGCGGAGGTTGAGCGGCAGATGGATGCCTATAATATCCCTGATGCACTCAGCCCAATTTTGCCGTTCCTGGACGACGCCAGCAACTGGTACGTGCGCCGCAGCCGCCGCCGCTTCTGGAGGTCGTCGAAAGGGGCCACGGGCGCTGAGGACGATGGCGATAAGAACGATGCCTACCGCACGCTGCACTATGTGCTGGTGCGCCTGAGCTACATCTTGGCGCCGTTTACGCCGTTTTTGGCTGAGGAGTTGTATCATAATCTAACCGGTGATGACGAGTCGATCCACCTGAAGGATTGGCTGCCAGCGGGCGCGGTGGATGAGCAGATCATTGCTGAGATGAAAGCAGTACGTGATGTCATTAATGATGGTTTATCGCAGCGCGCATCCCAAGGTGTCAAAGTGCGTCAACCACTACTCAAGCTGTCGATGAACCAGACCGACTACCAGCAGCTTAAGCCGTATGAGGATGTCATTTGCGAAGAGCTGAACATTAAGTTCCTTGAGGAGTTAGGCGAAACACCAGATAAGCCAATACTTGATAATACCATCACCCCCGAACTCAAGCGCGAAGGCTTGATGCGTGAAGTTATTCGCCACGTGCAGAGTGCGCGCAAGAAAGCGGGGCTGCAGGTGGATGACCGGATTGTGCTGCACCTCGCGGTCGGGGCTGAGCCAGCCAGCCAGCCAGCGGCGCCGGGCCAGGTGCAACCAGCCGATGACGCAGCCGCGCAGCTGCGCCAGGCTCTCACCGAGCACGCCGACACAATCGCGAGCGAGACGCTCGCCACAATGCAGCAGCCAGGCGATGTACTCTACCAAACGACGGCTACGGTGGACGGCGCCGAGCTGCAGGTGAGCCTCGCCAAAGCATAGGGCTACAAGGAATAACATGCTAAGCTCGAGTGGCGCATCAGTAGTGAGACGCCACTCGAGCTTGGTGGCTGGCAATATTTGAGTTTCTATAGCCATCCTCGCCCCTTGCGCTAGCACAGCGTCCTCACTAAAAATGTTGAGAGACAGCTACGAAACAAGCAGAAAGTACGGAGCGACAATTGCTACAATGGGGCTATAAGCCTGCACGATAATTGAATATCATGACTAAACTACCTACCACCATGCCTACCCCCTCACTACGCCAACGCTTGGCGGGGCTGTGGCTGGTGGTGCGGATCATTTGGCGAGAGGCACCACTAACGATCGCCGTCCAAGCGGTGGGAGCGGTGCTGTCGGCGGTGCTGCCACTGGCCACGGCCTACTACGCCGCTCTTGCGACAACGGCTTTGGCCGAGGCATATGCGACGGGTGGGCAGCCACAGCAGCTCCTTACCTATGTGGTGACGACTGTAGTGCTGGGTGTTGTGGCGAGTGTGTGGTCGGTGGTGCAAGGGTATTATGACCAAGTGTCGCGCTACCGCATCGAGGCGGCCATGAGCGACCATATGTATGCCCGCCTCCATGCGCTGGATTTTTGGCGCTACGACGACCCCGCAACCATTGATATGTTTGATAAAGCGCAGCGCTTCGTCCAGTCATTTTCGTACCTCTTTATCCAACTGGTGCGAATGCTGACGGCGCTGGTGTCGCTGGCAACGAGCCTATGGATGATAGTGATGGTGAGCTGGTGGCTGGGACTACTCGTGCTCGTGGCGCTTGTGCCAAGTAGTGTGGTACAGGTACGGCTGTCGCGTTTGCAGGCTGGCCACTGGCGCGAGCAGGTGGCGACGCGGCGGCGCATGGCGTGGATCGAGCACATCCTTAGCCGGCCGAACTTCATTGCCGAGCTGCGTCTCTATGGAGTGATCCACCATCTGCTTGGTGAGCGAGCAGCACTGCGGGATAAAGATCGGCTGCGGGTGCTTGGCTACGAGCGCCGCTTTATGGGGCAGCGCCTAGGCGGAGAGATTATCCAGGCGGCAGCGGAGGTAGTGGCGCTTGCTTGGGTGGTGCTGGAGATCGTGGCGCATCGCCAGCCAATTGGGCAATTTGTGCTGGTGCAGCAAATGGTGGGGCGAGTGATGAGTGGGATGGACAGCATCATCAGTACATATAATATGATTGACGAAGACCTCGCCACCATGACAGACTACCAGCAGTTTATGGCGCTGCCTACCATGAGCCATGCAGCCACCATTGATGAGGTAACGCTGCGTGATGCGATCGCGGTGCAGCAAGTATCATTTTGCTATCCAGGTACGCAGACGGCAGTGCTGCGTGATATTTCTCTCACGATTCGCCGTGGTCAGCACATTGCCATTGTGGGCGAAAATGGCGCTGGCAAGAGTACGCTCGTTAAGCTGCTCACTGGTCTGTATCAGCCCAGCAAAGGCACCATTACCATTGATGGGCACGATCTCCGCCATATCAACCCAGCAGCCTGGCACCGGCAATTGGCTGTGCTGGGGCAGGAGTTCATCCGCTACGACTTCGCCACGGCGCACGAGAATGTCTGGTATGGCGATGTCTCGCAGCCGGTAGATACAGCGCGCCGCGATGCTGCACTGCGCCAGGCCGAGGCAGCCGATTTTGTCCACAAGCTCCCTCATGGTGGAAGCAGTTATATCAGCAAATGGATGGAGGCGGACGACCACGAAACAGGGGTCGATCTATCCGGTGGGCAGTGGCAACGCCTGGCCTTGGCGCGTAACTTGTATCGCAATGCGCCCATCATCATCCTCGACGAACCCACCAGCGCCATCGACGCTGCCGCCGAAGCACGCATCTTTCGCCATCTCTTTGCTAAGCAGGGCAAGACTATCATCACCATTAGCCACCGCTATAGCACTGTTAAGAAGGCGGATGCTATCTACGTTATCGCCCACGGCCGCATTGTTGAGCATGGCACTGCCACTGCATTGATGGCGCAGCGTGGTGCATTCTACGAGATGTTCAAAGAACAGATATAGTTTGGTATAATAGGGGTGTGGCGCGTTGGCGGAGCGGTTACGCAGAGGTCTGCAAAACCTTTTAGACGAGTTCGACTCTCGTACGTGCCTCCACAATTGTTGATGAATAGCTCTCTTGATAGGGCTATTTTTGCTCTAGCAATTCTTTTAGTTCTGGGAAGGTTGGCTGGAAGAAATGGTTGCGGTCTTCAAAAATATGCACCGTAGCGGTCGGCAAGTCTCGCTGAAATTTAGCAAGTTCGGTGAATGGCACGATTGGATCGTCTTTGCTGTGGAATAGGTGGATCTCCTTTGCTGATTTTTCTAAACCAGCAGCACTTGTTACTTGAAAGCTACCGAGGTCTTCATTCGATTCATCATCATAGCACGGCGAAACTAGCACGAGCCGCCGGACTGGCGTGCTAAGTGGTGATTCATGCAAATATTTTGCCAAAAACATTGCACCCAAGCTATAGCCAACCAGCTGAACGTCATCACCAAGCAGAGGTAATAACTTTTCAAAGTATATTTTCCACTCAGCGTAGTGAGCGTTTTGCTTATTAGGGAAATCTGGCAGCAAAACATCGGCGTCGACGATTTCTTGTGCCAGCCAGTCACGCCATTTTTGCGCCCACAGTAGCCGTTCGTACTGCAGCTGGCTATTCTTTAGGTTATTCAAGTAATTTTCGTAGCTATTAAAGCTTGATCCGCCATGAATTATTACAATTTGCTTCATAAACATAGTATAATACAAGCAGTACATGGCTGCTATACCAAAGTGCGGTTGCACGCGCGAGTGGCGGAACTGGTAGACGCGAGGGACTTAAAATCCCTTGGCCAAAAGCCGTGCGGGTTCGATTCCCGCCTTGCGCACCAGACATGATATAACAGAGAAAACCACTCAGGGAGAGTGGTTTTTCGTCTGCACAGTCGGGAGAGTAGAGTATAGCGGCGGTCGTAATAGCTATTAGCCCAAGATTTATTGTAGAATTACCCCAACCGCTGGCGAAAGCCACACAATTTGCTATAATAAAGCTATAACCAAAAAGGAGAAACGACACTATGACAATAGCATTAATCGTTTTGCTCGGCGTGATTGGCCTGCTCGTTCTGTTTGGCATCTTCATGTGGGCAACGTACAACAGCTTGGTCAAGCTGAAGATCCGCGTGGACGAAGCCTGGAGCGACATCACCGTCCAGCTTAAACGCCGGACAGACCTCATCCCGAACTTAGTCGGTACTGTGAAGGGCTATGCATCGCACGAAAAGGAAGTCTTTGAGAAGGTGACAGAAGCTCGCAGCGCGATCATGAATGCCCAAGGCGTGCAAGAGACAGCTGCGGCAGAGAATATGATCGAGGGTGCTCTGAAGAGTTTGTTTGCTGTGGCAGAGGCTTACCCAGAGCTCAAGGCCAACCAAAACTTCATCCAGCTGCAGCAAGAGCTGGTGGACACAGAGGACAAGATTCAGGCAGCGCGCCGCTTCTACAACGGTGGTGTGCGCGACCTCAACACCCGCATTGCTATGTTCCCCGCCAACATCGTGGCTGGCATGCTTGGCTTCAAAGCCCGCGAGTTCTTCGAGGTCGAAGACCGCGCTAGCGTCGAAAACCCAGTGCAAGTGCAGTTCTAGACACCTCGCACACTAATAATGAAACCGCTCTCAGTGGAGGGCGGTTTTTCATTGTCTTGCAATGACATAAGGGCGATAATGCCAGTTGTATATCATTCTTGGAGCGAGGGGTGTTTGAGGAGAGTTATGGCTACAGTGAGTGGCTTGTCGCTTGGCTGGGGTGTTTTATCTAGAAGGTGAGGGATGTGCTCGTAGAATAAAATAATTGCAATGATTAGGGTGTTAGAGCACTGCCAACGGGCAAGAACATCGCAAGAAGCGAACATGACAAGCAGAGCAAGAGAGGGTAGACACCCTTCTAGGATGGATGTCATGTTCGATAGGGATGTCACACGAAGAAGTGCACAAACCACCCTGACACTAGCGTGAGAGTAATGAGGATAAATAGTCTCAAATACTTCTCTAGGTCAGAGCAATTGCTCCGCTCCCCTGATGACGAGCCATTAATAAGACTCGCGGTTAGCATGATGCCAAGAGATTGAAACATGCTGATTTGTGGCACTCCAAAAATGGGAACAATAAACCAGCCCCAAAGTAGGCTAAACGTCCACACTCCGAGAAATCCGGATGCAAACACAAGTACACACTCAGCAATGACGGTACCCCTAGTCTTCGTCTCTTTCTCGGTAATGGTGATTCTGACGTCACTCATCATCTTACTCTCTCCCCACCCAAGCGGACGCTTGTGTAGACTAACACTGGTCGACGCTCGGATGCGGCGACTCAAGGTGGGGTGCTGGGGCGCGGCTATGGTAGCCATGCCTGGGCAGCCCACCTTGAGCGGTATGCTCTGCTTGTCAAACAACACTTTTGGACAAAATGCGAACATGTGTCAACAAAAGCTGATATATATATATCAATAAATGAGGGGCGAGTCAAGTGGGTGCAACGTAGGCCCGAAAACCTCACTAATAGTCAGCGCAGAGAATGCGGCGCTCGGAGATTAACGCGAGTGCCTGCAAAACCACCATTATCTGCTACAATATATCTATGTACAGAGCAATTGCACACAACAAACGTAATACAGTTATTTTGATGATCGTCTTCGTCGCGATGGTAGCGGTGATTGGCCTGGCGGCGCAGTTGATTATGAATAGCCGCGGCATGCAGGGCAACCTCACGATCTTTTGGGGAACGTTCATTGGGGCGCTGATTTATGCGCTGGTGCAGTACTTCATCGCTTCTAAGCTTGCCATGAGTATGACTGGCGCGGTGGAGATCCGCAAGGCAGATAACCCCCGTTTGTGGCGCACCGTCGAGAATCTTGCCATCACCGTGGGGCTACCTATGCCGCAGGTGTATATTATCGACGACCCAGCGCCCAACGCCTTTGCCACCGGCCGCGACCCCAAGCATGCCATTGTGGGCGTGACGACGGGCTTGCTGGAGATTATGGATGATCGCGAGCTCACCGCTGTGCTGGCGCACGAGATGGGGCATGTCCAAAATTACGATATTCGGGTGAGTATGATTACCTTTGGCCTGGTGAGTGCGATTGGCCTCGTGTCGGACATTGCGCTGCGCATGCTGTGGTTTCGTGACAATGATGACCGCGAGACCAATCCGGTGCTGCTGGTGCTTGGTATCGTCGCCATCATCCTTGCGCCCATCGTGGCAGCCATTATGCAAATGGCAGTGAGTCGCCAGCGTGAGTACCTGGCCGATGCGACTGGTGCACTGACGACGCGCGACCCAGCTGGCCTGGCGAGCGCATTGGGCAAGCTGCAAATGTACACTCGCCCGATGGAGAAGCAGGTGAGCTCGAGTGCTAATATGTTTATGGTGAACCCACTCAAGCCAGGGTTCTTTAGCCGGTTGTTTAGCACCCACCCGCCGCTCGAAGACCGCATCAAGCGCCTCAACGAAGATATGAACAAATGGTAGGGTCGTGCCTGTGGCAAAAAAAACAACGAAGTCAACTCGCCGCTCATCATCACGCGCCGCTCTAACGGTGGCTACGAGCCAACATCGCTCAAAAAAAGAGACAAAACACCCTGGCGTTGCAAAAAAGGCAACATCATCCTCTCGCGGCGCTGCTTCCACAAAAGCCCGCTCGCCGCACGCGGATGATGCTCCATCGACGCGACCCAGCTGGCGCACTAACCTCCATTGGCGGACCTGGCAGGTTCGCGGTGGCAGGGTAGTAGCGAGCAGCCGTCAATGGTTGCATAATTTACAACAGAGACGACCGCATCGAAGCTTCCGTCGCACCCGCCGACGTGATTATGTGCGATCACTGCAATTGCCAGGCTATATCGCTTTCACTGCGCAAGTGATGCGGATGGTGCGGGCGCACTGGCGGACGTTGTGCCTCTTGGCGGTGTTTTATGCCGTGCTGCTCTTGGCGCTTGGGGCGATTACCAACCAAACGATGTACGACCGCCTGCAGAATATGCTGGCAGAGTCGGGCAAGGATATTCTCACTGGTGCCTGGGGCAAGCTGGGCGAGGCAGGGCTCCTCATGGTGACGGCTTTTGGTACGGGCAGCGGCAACCTCAGCGCTGACCAGCAGCTCTATGTGGTGCTGGGCTTTTTGCTGGTGTGGCTCACCACAGTGTGGCTATTACGCGAGTATAAGGCAGGGCGAGCGCCACGCCTGCGCGACGGGCTGTATAATGCCTGTGCGCCGCTGGTGGCCACGCTAATGGTTGTCCTCATCTTCCTCGTGCAGCTTATCCCACTGGGGGCGATGGCGCTGGTGTATATCGGTCTGTCGAGTAATGGAGTGATTAGCGAAGGATTTGGCTCGATGCTCTTCTATGTGCTACTAGCTACTGTGGCAGTGCTGACGCTTTATTGGGGCACGAGCACCTTCATTGCGCTTGTGGTGGTGACACTGCCTGGTATGTACCCTATGCGGGCGCTGGCAGCGGCGGGTGATTTGGTGGTAGGGCGACGGCTGCGGATTTTGTACCGGCTGCTGTGGCTATTTGGCAGCGTGGCAGTGCTGTGGTGCGTGGTGATGATCCCTGCTATTCTCCTTGATGCCTGGCTCAAGCACTTATGGCAATGGTACGCCTCTGTGCCGACAATGCCCGTCCTAGCGGGCTTCATCAGCTCGGTGACGGTGGTATGGTGTGCAGCGTATATCTACCTCCTTTATCGCAAGATCGTTGATGATACGGCAGCGCCAGCGTAGGGTGGGCGACTCTCGCAATAGTATTGCTTGAGGCCTAGTTTTGGGCGAGTAATGTGAGCAATTGATAGTGGAGAGGGGCTTTGCTTGGCCGCGTAGTGGCTTTTGTGATAGCAAAAAGCTGAGGTTCTTCGTCTTATACTTACTAATAGCACTCTCGAATTCAATGGCGGGGCAAGTTGTCATTGTATATTGCATTCTCTAACAGGGTAATATTGAATATGAATCTTAAAAATTTTGCTCTCCTTGCGTTAGCTCACCCTCCCCATCACTTCATCCGATGGAGTGTGAGAATCTGTCATTGTGCTGACAGATTCTCAGCCCAGCGCAAGAGGTCGATACTTGGGGAGTATCGACCCTTATAGTGTTCCTGAGGAGGGAGTGTGAGGAGGGTGAGCGTGAGAGAACGCAAGGGGCTTTAGATCAGATACATACTAATTTTGCAGGATGGTTATACTAAATCTTCTCTTAAAAAAGCTGCGCCCATCGCTAAATTCCGCTATACTAAAGCAGTAAGGAACTACTATGACACAAGACAAACATCTAGCATCACCCAATCTGTCGCCAGCTCAGCGCAGTGCTGAGCTGCGTCAGCTACTCAATCGCTATAGCTATGAATACCATGTGCTTGATGCACCCAGCGTAAGCGACGCGGTGTATGATAGCCTCTTTGCCGAGCTCAAACAGCTCGAGGCCGCGCACCCTGCACTCATCACGCCCGATTCGCCTACCCAGCGGGTTGGCAACGTCCTCAAAGGTGGCTTCGTCAAGGTGCAGCATCGCCGGCGGATGGTTAGCCTCAATGATGTCTTCGACACGGCAGAGGTCGAGGCGTGGGTGCAGCGCATGGACAAGCTCTTGCCGGGGCACAAGCACGAGTTTTTTGCCGATATCAAGATGGATGGCTTGGCCTGCGCGCTCATCTATAACGATGGCGTGCTTGTGCAGGCCGTCACACGGGGCGATAGCTACGTTGGCGAAGATGTAACGAATAATGTGCGGACGATCCGCAATGTGCCGCTACGTCTGCGTGAAGCACCGGGCTTCGAGCATCTGCTGCAGGGCAGGACGGAGATCCGCGGGGAAATCGTCATGCTCAAGCGCGACTTTGCGGCGCTCAACCAGCGGCAGCAAGCTGCTGGCCAGCCAGCCTTTGCTAACCCGCGTAACCTCGCGGCTGGCACTATCCGCCAGCTTGACCCAGCACTCGTGGCGCAGCGCCCACTTCATTTTCGGGGTTATGATGTTATCCGTGATGACGCGGCTGAGATGCCGACCAACAGCTATGCCTATGATGCCTTGACGGCACTGGGTATCACACGCAACCAGCAAGCGGTGGTCTTTACGAATCTAGCCGAGGTAATGAACTTCGTCCAGCAGTGGGGTGAGCAGCGCCGTGATTTGCCGTTTAATACCGATGGCCTCGTGATCAAGATCAACAATCGCGCTCTCTACGACCGCCTGGGTATGGTGGGTAAGAACCCGCGTGGTGCAGTGGCCTATAAATATGCAGCCGAGCAAGCCACTACCATCGTGCGCGATATCGTCATTAGCATTGGCCGGACAGGTGCTGCCACGCCAGTGGCGGTGTTCGACCCAGTCGTCGTGGCTGGCACGACGGTGCAGCACGCCAGCTTGCACAATGCCGACGAGATTGCTCGGCTCGATGTGCGACGTGGCGATACTGTGGTTATCTTCAAGGCGGGAGATATCATCCCGCAGGTCGAGCGGGTGCTGCCAGAGCTGCGCCCAGCCAATACCAAGCCGATTGATTACCCAGCTGAGCTCCAGCGCCAATATCCCGAGCTGCAGTTCGAGCGGCCTGCAGGTGAGGCAGTGTACCGAGTGCGCGGCGCTAGTAGCTCGCTTATCCTCACACGTGCCCTCACACACTTTGCATCTAAAGGGGCATTGGATATCGACACACTTGGTGAGAAGAATGTCGCTGCATTGGTCGAGGCTGGCTTGGTACATGACCTAGCCGATATTTATACGCTGAGGAAGGAGGATCTTCTCCGGCTTGATCGCTTCGCCGAGGTCTCGGCGCAGAAGCTCATCGATGCTATTGCTGTTGCAAAGCAGCCACCGCTCGAGCGCTTCCTCTACGGCTTGGGTATCCGCCACGTGGGTGCGCAGACGGCAATCGATATCGTGAAATATTTTGCAGATGATTTAAAACATGATGAGTCGCAGCAGAGTGGTGTGAATAAAAATCATAATGATTCAGGCGAAAATGCGCCACATGATAAATCGCAAACGTCCGCCAATACACTTGCAAATGACAAGCAATTGCTTGGCTTCTTGCGCACTGCCACGCTCGACCAGCTGCAGGCGATTGATGGCATCGGCGTGGTAGTGGCTGAATCGATCGTCGCGTGGTTCAGTGATGCAGATAACATTGCCTTGCTGGATAAATTTGCTCGGTGCGGTGTCGTGCCACGGCTCGTGCAATCGTCGCAGCAGCTCGCTGGTCAAAAATTCGCCATTACTGGCACATTGCAAGCAATGAGTCGCGACCAAGCGGCCGAAAAAATCCGTGCTCTGGGTGGCACCTTCCAGAGCAGTGTCAGTAAAGACACCACCTACCTCGTTGCTGGTGGCAAAGTTGGTGCGAGCAAGCGAGCCAAGGCAGAGAAGTATGGTACAATGATCCTCACCGAAGGGCAATTTTTAACACTTATCCAATAAACAGGAGAAAGATATATGGCAACTCCAGAACAACCGCAAAGAGACGAATTAATCGCTGCAGCGAAAAGCATGGCGCCGTTTCCAATTCTCATGGCAACCTTTATGCTCGTGTATGCTGTGTGGTTTGGTGTAGCATGGGGTGTTATTGGCTGGGCGGTTTTTGCACTATTTGGTGTGTATGCGGCATGGCTGATTTTTTGCGGCGTGCAGCATATCCGTGTGACGAAAAAATTGCCCAAGCCAGCACCAACGCCAGTTAGCAAGCGGATCGCTAAGCAGATGCAGCTGCTGAGTACGGTGTCGTATACGCCGCTGTGGGTTATCCTTGCGTTGCTTGGTATATTCCAGCAGCAGATTTATATCATGCCAGCGCTTGTGTTGATTGTTGGGCTGCACTTCATTCCACAGGCGAAGATCTTTGACCGGACGATTGATTATTATCTTGCACCTCTCCCCATCTGCACGGCATTGATTGGCTTCTACCTTGCCTTCGCGTCGAGCACTTCGTGGCAAGCGGTCTACGCTATCAGTAGTATTGGTGGGGCACTCGCAACCGCAGGATATGGCTTGTATATGGTGCTGAGCCACAAGCAGCTCATGAACGAAATCAACCACGCGTAAAAGTGTATGAAAACCAGTGCCAAATCGGCTAGCTTGCAAAATGCAAGTGAAAATAAGCGTATAGAATCATCTGAACATATCGCACTATGATTCAAAAATATGATCCTAAAAAGGAGAAATGGTAAATAATAGAAATCAATACCAACAAGAGCAAAATCACAGTAAATATCAGTCTATAACAGAGGTAGTATCATGAATATGACAGGCAATGCACACAACAAATCAACCATGGCTGGCTTCTTTCTAGATGGCTGGTATGTCTTTGATAACTTCGCGCCATGCCAGGTTGAGTGGCGCGGCGTGCTGTACCCCACGAGCGAACATGCCTACCAAGCGGCGCATTTTTTTGATACCAATCCAGCGCTGGCAGAGCAGGTGCGCGTGTGCCGCTCGCCGCGCTTGGCATCCGACTTTGCCAACCAGCATAAGGCTGAAGAAGACCCTAATTGGGACGATAAGAAGGTGGCAATTATGGGAGAAATTGTGCGCTGCAAGCTTGCTCAGCATGATCTTGTGTGCGAGACACTTATTGCATCGGGCGACCGATATATTGTGGAGATGAATGACGATGATAGCTTTTGGGGTTGGGGTAGCGACCATGCTGGGCGCAATGAGCTTGGCAAGATCTGGATGCGTCTACGCGATGAATTGCAAAATACAAGTGAGAATAATACCATGAATGATGGTGAATAAAATTCATGATGAAATACTTGTGAGATAATAACAAACTCTTGATAGTAGGCTATATAACCCCAAAAAAACCCAACAACCAACAGGTAAGGAGGACAAGGCAATGGTGCGATTCTATCTCGAAAAGCTCGTACGTGACAAGGTTGTCGAGAAATGCAAGGCCGACCCGCAGGTGCTCCATACGGAGTATCATCAATTGGATCGCGCGGCGTATCGCTGTGAGTTACAGCGCAAGATTCATGAGGAGGCAAACGAGATCCCGCTGGATGATGAGGCGCTAGAGGAAGCGCTGCAGGAGCTGGCAGATCTGCAGGCCGTCCTTGATGCGCTGCGCGATGATTTTGGCTTTTCACCTCAGCAGGTGCAAGACGCAGTGGCGCGCAAAGCTGCACACGCTGGCGGCTTTCAAGGGCGCTATTATATTACGTACAATGATTTAGCGGAGGATAGCAAATGGGTCGAGGTTTTTCGGGTGCAGCCAGAGAAGTATCGGGAAGAGAATAACGAAGGAGACGAATGATGCAGCAACCACTATTCATCACAGGCAACCAGCACAAGGCCGACTATCTCGCGCGTATGCTTGGTATGCCACTGGAGCATCGCAAAATTGATTTGGTAGAGATTCAATCGTCTTCGCCCGAGGAGGTCGTCCGGCACAAAGTGCGTGAAGCGTATGAGATTGCCCAGCAGCCTGTTCTTGTTGAAGATGTGTCACTGGGGTTTGCAGCGCTGAATGGATTACCTGGCCCATTCATTAAGTTCTTCGTTGAGGCACCAGATGGGCTAGAAAAATTATGCCGCATGCTTGATGGATTTGATGATCGATCGGCACTGGCGGTAGGTGTGTTTGGTTACTATGATGGCTGCGAGATGCACATTTTTCGCAGTGAGCTACCTGGCTGTATTGCAGCGCATCCGCGTGGCGATGGTGGCTTTGGTTGGGATAAAATATTTTGCCCAGATGGCTACAATGGCCGGACACGGGCAGAGCTACTGCCCGAGGAAGATGCAGCGACGTATCCTACTATCAAACCAATTGCGGCACTGCGCGAATTTTTGCAATCTCATAGATAAGATTTTGTGTAATTTCTACCACTGTTATATTCCTGAATCGAACACTAATTTTATTCATGGTAATTACTATGTAGCAGTATATTGATGGTGTGGTAGGTATAAGAGTTTGGATCGATTATACAATATACTGTTGAATGCTTTTTGTTTATATTCAATATAATTGTATACTGCGCGACGTGAGTAGTGTAGCGCGCTGCTTGATAGCAGGGCATGTATGGGTATGAATCTTACAAAGAGGGAGATATATTGCTTGTAATATGCAAGCAAAAAAGCTCGGTCATGATGCTGTGAGACGGTGGAAAAAGTAAGCAGTAGAAAGGCGCTTTTTGCGTCGCGTGAGAGCAATATGCAGGCCAAAACAATTGCTACAAAAAGAGGGTGAGAGAGAAGTGTGACATGACAAACAGTTGCAAAAAGCAAGCAAAAAATCACCAGCCTACGTGAATGAACTCCACAACCTATTCAGCTGCCATGCTACCAACGATCAAACTCGCGCCAATCACATCATCGACACTCGAGCCACGCGAGAGGTCGCTGATTGGCCGCGCAAAGCCTTGCAATATAGGGCCGTAGGCGTGGCCACCAGCCAGGTGCTCGGCCAGCTTGTAGGCAATATTACCAGAGTTGAGATCGGGGAAGACGAGGACGTTGGCTTGGCCAGCGACGGGGCTGGCGGGGGCTTTTTTGTGACCAATGGTGGGAACAAGAGTGGCGTCAAGCTGGAGCTCACCATCGATGAGGAGCTCTGGCTGGTGGGCTTGCACCTCTGCGAGTGCGCGGCGAACCGTCTCGACACTCTGGCCACCTGCACTGCCCAGCGTGGAGTACGATAGCAGCGCAATGCGGGGCTGCCAACCAAGCCGGGTGGCGCTCAAGGCGCTAGCCTCGGCAATGGCAGCTAGGCCAGCGGCATCTGGTGTGATGTTCATCCCACAGTCGGCAAAGATAAGCAGGCCATCCTCCCCACCAGCAAAGTGAGGCAGATCCATCACGAAGAAGCTCGATGCATAGCGCACCCCTGGTGCCAGGCCAACGACCTTCAGCGCAGCGCGCAGCACCGCAGCGGTGGGGTGATCAATGCCGGCCACCATAGCATCACACATGCCATCGTGGAGCAGCTGAGCGGCGTAGGTGAGTGGGGTAAGGGGAGGTGTGTCAGTAGTATTTGCAGATGGAGTATCGTGCTGGTGCGGCACCGTCATAATCTCTATACCATCGAGCGAGATGTCTGCATCGGCAGCGGCTTGCCTGATGGCTGCTGGGCTGTCTGCCACAAGCACAGGCCGCACGGCCTGCCAATCGGCCAGTTGGCGCACGGCGCTGAGGATAATGGGGTTGGTGCCTTCTGGGTAGGCGATGCGTGGTGGGTGAGTGGCGAGCGCATCGCGGAGGGTGAGTATACGCTGATTCATACTTGTAGTATAATCGATATATGGAAGAACTCATAATCGAACAGGCAACCGCCGTCAGCCAGGCTGATGTGGCGGCAATCGCAGCACTGGGCGATGTGCTGCACCAAGCCGGAACAACCGCGCCAACTACTCCAACTACCTCTGATGCAGCGGCGATGGACGCTTTGCGCCAGGTGCTAGAAGCAGTGATCGCTGCTGAGAATCAAACGCTGCTTCTGGCTCGTCTTGACGGCAAGGTGGTGGGCATGGCAACGCTCGCGCTGCTGGTGGGGCCGATCGCTGGGCGCAAGATCTACCTCGATGATTTTGTGACCGACCCATCAGTGCAGGGCAAGGGGGTTGGCTCGCGGTTGTGGGATGCGATGCTGAGCTGGGGCCAGCAGCACGGTGCCGCCAAACTCACCTTCACCTCCAACCCCAAGCGCCAAGCTGCCCACCGCTTTTATCTCCACAAGGGCGCGACGATCTATAACACGACGGTGTTTGAGAAGACGATTGAGTAGCGTAGGCGCTGAGCTGAAAGCTTCGTTTTTTTCCTGCACCAATTTGCCTTTAGCGAATGGAGTATGATGGCCGTTAATCCAATCAGCTCTAAAAGGCTAAATCTAGGGCATCTTGTAGTACTTCAGAGGAGGTAGGGAAGAGAATACGGGATTATTCAACCACCAAAAATAGCCTTTGTTTTATTACCAATATAATGCGCCGCGTACTGCGACAGAAAGACAGCCAAATAGCACGAACTCAAGCCCAAGAAGCATTCTCCACCTTGCAAAGCACCCCGCGCGAACGAGTGACAGCAGCCGACCAAGTGGCGGCAGTGGTGCAGCTGAGCCAGATTGCCTTGCATATGATGACGAAATTTGCCGATCGGGTGAACGTACACGGCAGCCAGGTGGATGAGACAACGCTAGCAGAAGGGGCTGATTCACCTCTGTTTCCAGGCCAGAGCCGTGCCATCCTTAGGCTCATAGCACCATATGCCGATGGCTCACGATTGCAGGCGGATGTTGAGATGGCGACATTTTGGCGCGAGCCGCTACAGCCGAGCCTAAGCGACAATGCAATAGCTGCGACAACACACGAGGTAAGCCTGGTGAGTGGCTCAAAGCAGCTGCGCTATCGCATTATTACAGAAGGTTATCGCCAGCGGGTGGTGCGCTCACTGATTGGCCCGGCATATAGTGGCCAGCCTGCCACTCGCACGATTGGTGAGAGCCAACGGATCGGCCGAGGCGATCAAGTGGTGAGCGGCGCCGAAGTGCGAGAGCTCTGGAAGGTTCTGAATGGGGCAGAGTCGCTTGATGGCGAGTAGTTGAAGTGATTGAGCCTCTAAGGCTTTAAGGCTTCGCTTTTTAGCCTCAGCCGCCCTTCTACCGCTTTAGGCAGGTAGAATTAAGAACTGGTTGCAAACTAGTATTTATTTTGGCGTTGGGTCGCTCTTGGGGGTGTTGTCAGTCCTTAGCTTCAAGAGAAAGGAATGATAAAACCTGTGAAATTATAGAAGAGGACTTTTGAGATTCAACTAAAGTCAACGTTCTTCTGAAAAGTAAAAAACCAGCCATGATAGCTGGTTTTTCTCTGTTCTAAGCAAGTGTTTCTCTCAGATATTCTTGCTTATCCTCTCCTAGCGGCAGAACTGCATGGCAATGTAATATTGGTCGCCTTTTTGCGTCAGGCCAATGCCAGCTTTGTCGTAGTCGCCAGTAAACATGATTTTGTTGTGTGGCGGGGAATTGATCCACACATCCGTGGCTTGTTGCTCATTGTACGAGATGGGCACGAGCTCGAGAATCTCACCACTGGTGCGGCAGGTGTAGAGTTGCTTCAGGCGGTCGAGGCCACCATCGTGGCTAAGTTTATTAATCTGCGCATTGTAGGCCGACTGAGCGCGCGAGCTGGTGTCGATCTGCTCGATGCGCTGCACCGCGCCGAGCGAACGGGCTGCCCGCTCCTTGTTGACCGTCGCAAAGACGCGGTCGACAAACTCCGGCGATGGCGTGTTGGAGTTGGAATTTGACTTATTGTTCGATGGGTTGCTCTTTTGAGCGTTGCTATTCGAGCGCGTGTTCGAGCCAGACGAAGCGCCGTTGGTTGCGGCTGGCTTTTGCTCTGCGGCTGGCGTTGGCGTTGATGTCTCGCTGGGCTTTGACGCTGGCTTGATAGCCTTGGGAGAAGCGTTGGAGGCGATGATTATCTTGATAGCTTGGTTGCGCTGGGCGAGTGTCTGCGCGGATGGCTGGTCGGACGGCGCTAATGCCTTGGCCATATGTCCACCGGTTGTTGCACTCGTCGCATTGTATGCAGGCGCTGACGAACCACTCTTTGGCTGGGCTGCTACGATGACGCCCGCGCCTGCGAAGACGATCATTGTACCAGCTATGCCATACACGAGTCTCTTCATACTCATACTACCCAGCGTAGCATAGATATGACAGGATGTGAAATAAGATTTGTGAAAAACCGGCTCGCAACAGAGGCAAAAATCGTGAGAAAAATAAGAAAAATAGCGCCAAAGCGCCATATAATTACGTATAAACAAGGTTAGCTCACCACTCACCGGAATGCAGTGCACTCGACGGTGAGTGGTGAGGGTGGACTCTTGTGTGCAATGATGAGATTACATCACCTCTTTCTTCTTCTTGATTATTTGCGCTGCCAGTGCAAGGAAGACCGTTCCTGCACACAGCATCACAAAATACACATAGATGGTGTGGCTAGACACTTGGATATGTGCTATATCTCTAGTGACTGCATAGCCACAAATCGAGGTGAGAGCCACACCTGCCGCACACCATGGTATCGATACCCATGCAAGATATCGGTAATGGTAGTGAGTAATGCCAAGGACAAGGAAAAAGTGCCCTGTAGCCAGCATCCCGATTGAAATGACAGTACTCATGATTAAAGAAGACAGCATGATGTCTCCCCTTCCTGAAAAGTCCGACCCTTTGCGGAATTGCAAAAGGTTAATATATATATCAATATATGAGCGACCCGTCAAGGTGCTCGCTCTGAATTTTAAGATTTTACTAATAGTAAACATCGAGCCAAAAATGTTCTGGCCAGATAATGTACAGAGCTCTTCCGCCTACTTCCAGATATTTTCTTGTTCAATGTGCACGTGGTGCTTGCTCTGGGGTCATTATGCATTGACATTTTGCGCCATGAAAATTGTAAGTGCAAGTGACCTTAGCGTGCTACTTCCTGCTCGATAGCGTATACTATGATGTATGAACTCCACGCCACCAGCCACCCCGCCCGCTGTTTTTTGCTCCTATGCCTTTACCGGTGAGGATGAGGCGGTGGTGCGGGCACGGATGCGCACAGTGGTGGCAGCGCTCGAGCAGGTGGGCTGCGCGGTGTATTGCAATCTCTTCGACCCAGCCTGGCCTAGCTACCATACGCCAGGTGAATTCATCCGCCGTGCGCTGAGTGTGTTGCCCCAGTACGACATGGTGCTGGTAGTCCAAGCATCGCCGCGGCGCAGCGAGGGAATGCTTATGGAAGTAGGGGCGGCGCTAGCGCTGGGCAAGCCAATCGCCCTTGCGCAGCACCACAGTGTGGGTGGGCAGAGCTACCTGAGCGACAAGCTCATCGCCACGCGGACGGAGGTGTGGCACAGCGAGGCAGAGCTACCAGCGGTGGTGCAGCGGCTGGTGAGTAATGATGGCTAGAACACACCAACTTTGACATCCGCCGCCGTCTCTGCTACAATCAGTCGGAAGTATTAATAATTATAAGGAATCAGATGAAAGCAGTCATTCAGCTTGGCGGCAAGCAGTATCTCGTCGCCGAAAAAGAGACCCTCCTGGTGGACCGCCTCCCGGACGGCACAAAAGCGCTCGAAGCCGATGCACTCCTGACCATCGATGGCGAGACGACCACAGTTGGTACGCCGCACGTTGCAGGCGTCAAGGTCAAGGCCGAGGTCGTAGAAGCGCTCGTTAAGGGCGACAAAATCCGCGTCATTCGCTACAAAGCCAAAAAGCGCGTCCACAAAGAGCGTGGCCACCGCCAGCAATACAGCCGCATTATGATCACATCGATCAAATAATCACGGCGTATTGAGCAATAGCAATAAGAAACCACCCAGCTGATGGGTGGTTTTTGGTTCTAAAGCTACGTGAACTGCTCGCCACGGCAGAGTACAGGGAGCTATATTAGAATTATTCTGAATATGGTATAAAATTGTTCATTTGTTCACCTCTGTTATTTGCCTTGGACTATGCTTGTATAGTATGCTAAAAGAGAAGTATATCTAACACACAGAGGGAACAACATGACATACAGCACAGCACCCCGCGTGGGCGATGCTTTGCGTCGCACGCCATATACAGCCAATACTGACGCTGAGTGTGCACCACCAGGCCAGCACGAGCAGCCGGGCTTGTTGGCTGAGCAGCTCACTACAGTCGTCCAGGATATTATTACTGCCCAGTATAGAAGTGCGCGCCGACGTGGTGCGGCTGGCCGGCGGTGCTACGACGGTGGTGAGGTGCGCAGCGTATACTTTGGCCACAAAACTGATAGTGGGCAGCGCCTTACACTGAGTGCCTGGGCTGCTTTGGATAAAGATGGCCGGGTGCGCGACCCGCATATTATCATCTACGGGGTAGATCGATACGGCGCGTATGCTGGCGCAGTGCGGTCGTATTATCTCGACACACCTGACCATAGCGATGCATCGCTGGCTGAACCGCAGGTATTTTGCTATGAGTATGATTATACCGAGCTGAATGATGTCTTTATATCGCAAGATAAGGTGCAACCAACAGAGGTAGATAGCCAAGAACTAGCCGATGTGTGCGATCTGCTCCAACACGCGACAATCCAATCACCAGACTATTACACCCATCAAGCGCTCAACAAAGGGAGTCGTATGCTGCGGCCCGAGCGTTGGTCGCTACCATCTGTAGATGTGGTGGGGCAGATGGGCCAACGTGCGCTGAAGCTAGCGGGGTCATGCCGAGCACTGCTTAGCAAAAGCCAGCGCATACCCCTCGCTCCGCATATGAGTGAGTTGGTGCGCGGCGGCGCGAGCAATGATGCGTGAGTGCTGGCAGGGGTCAGCCTCGAGGATGAGCAGGCCGCTGGGTGCGAGCCATTGCTCCGTCTGGGCAAGGAGGGCAGAGATGAGCGCCAGCCCATCATCCTCGGCAAAGAGTGCCAGGGCTGGCTCGTGCGCTGTCTCGCGGTCGTCGCGCTGCCAGGTGGGGTTGATGTAGGGGAGATTGGCAAGAATGACATCATAACGCTGCTGCGCTGCTGCGAGGAGGTTGCTCTGGATGAATTTAACAGAGGTAGCACCATGCTGCTGCGCGTTGCGCTGAGCAATGGCAAGGGCCTCTGGGCTGATGTCGTACGCATCAACTTGGCACTGTGAGAGCTCAAGCTGTGCTGTGATGGCGAGAATGCCGCTGCCAGTGCCAACATCAGCAATGGTGTGCTGGGTGGGCTGGATGAGCTGCAACAGGAGGGATATCATCTGCTCTGTCTCGGGCCGGGGCACGAGCACAGTGGGCGAAACGACGAAATCGCGCCCATAGAATTCCTTGTGCCTCACCAGGTAGGCCAGTGGCTCATGCTGGAGGCGGCGGGCAAGGAGCTGCTCCGCCTGCACGTGTTGCTCGTGCAGGAGTATGCTATCGCCGTGGGCATGGAGCCAGTGTCGAGGCCGCTGCAGCACATGGCTTAGCAGCAGCTCACTATCGAGCCGGCTGCTGGCAATACCAGCCGTCCGTAGCTGGGCAGCTGCCGCAGCCAGCCACGTATCGACAGAGGTAGGTGAGGGGATTGAGTGACTCATTAATGCATTATATTGTAGCATAGTGGTGATGGTGTAGATGGGGTGATAATGATTCTACGACACACCAATATGCTGTTAGGATTGGTGTTCTACTGTATTGCTCTTGATCTCCTACGCCCTCTTGCTTTTTTGCCCTATTCTATGGTACTATGGTAGCTGTAATTTATTACGTAATAGCAACTCATCCCAGGACGAATTGGTAAGTCTTGGCCAGCAAAGCGTGTAGCTACGCAGCGCTGATGCCAAGATACTGCTAGTCGCCGGGGATTTTACATGGGAGCAAGAGGGCAATGAAAGCACTTCTCGGTACCAAGATTGGTATGACCCA
>CALKQS010000004.1 GCA_937990725.1 uncultured Candidatus Saccharibacteria bacterium
GGAGGTCATACCTCATCACTCCTAGATTCAAGGTTTCAATCAGTGTAGCATGGCTCACGATTGCCTACACTGATGGTAATTTAGCGACGGCTAACGGCAGATCACATGGCTTTAGCGGTTCGGGTACAACATAGGCACGGTCACAAGCGCATAAGTATTGGTGTTTCTCCCAAACAATAGGCTGTCGTGAAAACAGTTCATAAAACGTCATCTTTGCAACAATGCGCCGAAAACACGCATCCCGCTTGACCATGTGCGCTTCCTATGAAACTCTAGATGCAGGTCATGAGAGCCAGTGATAAGCCCCAGCTAGCTGGCCGGCAACCCTCCTCCGCGGTGGGGTGCCCTGGGTGAGGACCAGGCGTTGAACACAAAGTACAACGCAAGCGCGGGACCGATGTGCCCGATTCTGGTACATCGTTTTTTCGTTTGCAGAGAAGAAAGCCTAAGAGCTCTGTACCGAAATCGGCATGCGGCCCCCTGAACTATCACAAGGAGCTTCGCATGAGCAACACTACAGTCCCGACTCCCGCCAACCCCGCCGGTTGGAAATTTGAAACCCGCCAGATTCACGCGGGGCAGGCACCGGATGCTGCAACGGGAGCTCGGGCGTTACCTATCTACCAGACCACCTCGTTCGTTTTCGAGAACGCAGAACAGGCCGCTAACCGTTTTGCTCTCACAGAGCTTGGGCCTATCTATACCCGTCTGAACAACCCCACCCAAGAGGTTATCGAAAACCGCATCGCATCCCTTGAAGGGGGAGTGGGCGCGCTTTTGCTGGCCTCAGGTCAAGCGGCTATTACCTATGCGATTCTCAACATTGCGGGTGCGGGCGACCATATCGTGGCTTCCCCTTCGATCTACGGAGGAACCTACAATTTACTGAAATATACGCTTGCCGACCTCGGCGTTGAAACTACGTTTGTTGAGAACCCGGACGACCTGCAGCAATGGCGCGATGCGGTTCGCCCCAACACGAAACTCTTCTACGGAGAAACCGTACCTAACCCCCGGAACGATGTGCTCGACATCGAGCCTATCGCCCAGATCGCCCACGACAATGGCGTTCCCCTAATCGTCGATAACACTGTTCCCACTCCTTACCTTGTGCGCCCCATCGAATTTGGTGCGGATGTGGTAATCCATTCCGCCACGAAATATCTGGGTGGGCACGGCACCTCAATTGGCGGTGTTATCGTGGACTCCGGGAATTTCGACTATGGAACCAATCCCGAAAAGTTCCCCAAGTTCAACGAACCGGCACCTGGCTACCACGGTCTAGTTTATGCCCGTGACTTGGGCAAAGACTCCGCTTTTGGTGCGAACCTTTCCTATATTCTCAAGGCGCGGGTTTCGCTTCTGCGCGACACCGGGGCGGCGATCTCTCCAACCAACGCCTTCAACATTGGTATCGGGCTGGAGACTCTTTCCCTGCGCATCGAACGCCATATCGAGAACGCGACCAAGGTTGCAAACTGGTTGGAGGAGCATCCGCTGGTCGATCAGGTGATCTGGGCCGGTCTGCCTTCATCGCCCTGGTACGAGCGAGCCCAGAAGTACCTGCCGAAGGGGCCGGGCGCCGTCATAGGATTTACCCTTAAAGACGCCGACCTGGAACAGACCCGTACCTTTGTGGACGCCCTGCAGCTGCACTCCAATGTGGCGAATATCGGCGATGTGCGTTCGCTTGTTATTCACCCTGCATCCACCACCCACTCGCAGCTTTCCGAGGAAGAGCTAGAGGCAATCGGTGTGAGCAAAAACTTTGTGCGCCTCTCTGTAGGTATCGAAAATATTGACGACATTATCGCAGACCTTGAATTGGGTTTTGCAACTCTGAACGCCTAACCTGCACCGCCACGACCGGGCTGCACAGTAAGTGCTCGGTCGCGGTATCGGTTTCTCGCCTGCCATTACCAACTACTGGTTATCGAGGAGAAAACATGACGGAAAATACCGTACACGCCACCTATCTGTCGCAGCTGCAGTATCCCAGCGCTCAGGGGTACCTGCGGCAGATGGCGATCGGTGATTTCACCCTCGAAAACGGTACCGTGCTTCCACAGGTAAACATCGGGTACGAAACGTGGGGGACTCTTAACGAAGCTGGGGACAACGCGATTCTTATTCTGCATGCCCTTACCGGTGACACCCATGTTTCGCGCGGGATTCCCACATCAGATATGCCTGCACCCAGTATTCGCGCAGTCGAAAGTGATGGTTGGTGGGAAGGTATTGTGGGGCCGGGCGCGGTGGTCGATACTACCAAGTATTTTGTGATAGCCCCCAATATCTTGGGTGGATGCTACGGTTCGACCGGTCCGGCAAGTATCGTACCCGAGGGGTACCCGGGTGCCGGAAAACCCTGGGGGTCACGCTTTCCTCACGTCACTATTCGCGACTCGGTACGAGCCGAAGCCGAACTTATCGCCCGGTTGGGGATTAAGAGTTTTCACCATGTCATCGGCGGATCGCTCGGCGGAGCACGCGCTATCGAATGGGCGGCAACCTTCCCCGAGATGGTACGCGGATGCGCGGTCATCGCCGCCGGCCCTGCTGCCACTGCCGAACAGATTTCCTGGGCGCACACCCAGAACCTCGCCATCCGTGCTGATGCCAATTTTGCTTCCGGCGACTATTACGGGGGAGCGGCACCCACGGCCGGGCTCGCGCTGGCGAGGCGCATAGCCCACACTACCTACCGCAGCCCAGCCGAGTTGGAGCATCGCTTTGGGCGGCAGGCAAACCGCGGCGAATCCACCGACGGCGGGTCTATCGGTGAGAACCGCGGACGATATGCGGTCGAAAGCTACCTGGACCACCATGGCGATAAGCTCGTTGAGCGTTTCGATGCCAATAGTTACCTTGCCGTGAATGAGGCGCTAATTTCACACAATGTTGCACGCGGGCGCGGCAGCCTCTCGCATGCGCTTGCGCTCAGCGATTGTAAGTGGACTATCGCCGCAGTAAGCACCGATCGCCTGTTTTTTCCGCACGAATCGTACCGTCTGGCGGAGGCGCTGCCGGTTTCCGTAAAGGTCGATATTATCGAATCCGACCACGGACATGACGGTTTCTTAGTCGAATCCCGCCAGTTGGAGTCGATTCTCGCTAAGGCTCTCGGAGTCCCGGTTCCCGAGCGAGAGCGCGCTGTCGATGAAGAAAAATCTCTTCATGATATATCCGCTCTTTTCGGTTCGCCTCTTGAAACACAAAAACAGAACTAGCTTTCGTTTTTATATATCCGAACACAGAAACCGTATATAAAAGCCTTGTGAAGACTATATTTCGGCGTGAAATAAGTCCCCACAAGGCTTTGTGTACGGTACCGATAATTGTGAATGGACGAGGTTAGCACCAGGTCACATTCTCGGGGTCAAGGCCGTGAGCGCGGGCATTCTCGTAGATGATGTCCCGTAGCCAGACAGCCAGTCCCGCAGCGAGCTTCTCGTAGTGCTCGTTGAAACGGGCGTCCTCAACATAACCGCGTGCCAGAATTGCGTGCTTGGCGGGGGTTACCTCGAAGAAGAAAAGTGAGGCGCGGTGCCGCTCGGCAAGCGCATTCGCTTCCTCACTGCCCGGCTGCACGCCACGAGTGAAAGCCTCGACGAGGGCTTGTTCAACCGTGTCAAGCTCCTGCTTGCCCTTCACCCAGTCGGTGCGGCTCATGGCCGCAGTACGGCGTTGGTATTCAGCCCAATCGTCGGTGTGCCCGTAACGCTCCTGCGCTTCTTGCTCACGTGCGGGGCTGAACCCGTCGCCCATAATTTCTGCTTTTTCTGCAGCGGTGAGCTGTTCGTTCTTAGGTGCCATTGCATCCTCCAAAAGTTGATCTAGTGTTGTTAGCATGCGCTCATAGGCGGCCATTTTGCGCTGGAGCATATCTCGCTGGGCGAGTAGATGCTCGGTGCTGTTCGCTTCGTCCTGCAGTACGCTGCGAATGGCTTCAAGGCTCATGCCAATGGCGCGATACCCCATAATGACGGTGATGCGCTCAAGATCGGCATCGCTGTAGTAGCGGTATCCGTTGAGCTCATCGTGCGCGGGGCTGATCAGACCCCGCTGTTCCCAGTGGTGAAGCGTGCGCACGGTCAGCCCGTGCAGGGATGCAGCCTCTCCTACGGTGTACTCGTGCTGCCCGCCATCTGGTGTAGTGTTCGCGTCCATGTTTTTACTGTAGATCCTGACGTTGGGTGAGGGTCAAGCCTTGAGCGGAAATCTATTTCGGTTGTTTATGGCAGGCTCCTCGGTAAGATGAAGATATGAGTGAAAATACGTACATTGTCGAATATTCCCGACCCGAGGAGGAACGCGCCGGAACCCACTTGGTGCTTCTGCTGCACGGGTACGGTTCGCATGAGAAGGACCTGCTGTCACTGGCTGAACATCTGCCGCAGGAGGGTATCACCTATGCTGGGATGCGCGCCCCGCAGCCGGTAGGAACTCAGTTTTCGGCGGACACAACCGGTGCCCACATTCCCGCCGAGGCCATAGGTTACCAGTGGTACCCACTGGATCAACAGCTCAATGCGGATGTGCGGACCATAGAACAGGCCAGCGACTACGTGCTGGAGTGGGTCGAACAGCAAGAACCACACTACGCTTCAGTCTCGCTGGTGGGGTTCTCGCAAGGCATGGCGGTGGCAACTTCTATGGTGCGGCATCGCCCAGGAAAATTTGCCGCACTGGTGGGGCTCTCCGGATACGCGGTCGAATCGGACTCTCCTTATTTCAAGGATGACGAGCTCAAAGCCACCGGGCTGCCCGTTTTCTTCGGCAGGGACCAGGAAGACCCTATTATTCCGCAGCCCTTCGTGGATTACACCTACGAGTGGATTCGCGCATATACCGATGGCATCAAAGTTCTGTATGCGGGCGCCGGGCACGGGGTAAGCGCCCTAGAAATCCGCCATGTAGGCGAGTTCATCGACGTGAAGGTGCTGGGCAACGCGCCCCAAATCCGTGCCGAAAAAGTTGCGGATGCTGCGGGTAACGCTGGGGCGTCAGAGCAAGGGTCAGCCGACTAAAAGAACCTGAATAACGCATCTTGGGTTGTATAACGCACCATCTGGCGGTACGTTATACAACCCAAGATGCGTTTGTGGGAGGGGGGATAGAAAACCTAGTCCTGAGCCACCTGCGCACTTACCCCGTTGAAGCTCACCGTATCGCCCAGATGCAGCTGCTTGCCCCGCGCCTCCTCAATCTGCCCATTGACCTTTACCAGCCCATGCTGGATTACTTCGCGTGCCTGCGCACCGTCTTCGACCAGATTAGCCAGCTTCAAAAACTGTCCCAGACGAATCATTTCGTCACGAATATAGATTTTCTCCATGTCACCAGTGTATCGGCGGGAGGGCGCCATGTGCGGCAGTTGTACTAACCCACCATGTGTCCCTCATGTACACGCTCTAACTAAACACTGTCTACCGTTACCCAGAAACTACACGGTAATGCAGGCATGCAATGATACCCTAGTATCTTGTACTTGTGACCGTATATCCCGGCGCTTACCGCGCGCGGAAGAACACTGAACTCACGCACGCCACAGCCGGTGGCGGGGCATAAAGGAGTAAACATGGCAGAAAAGTCCACTCTCGATAACGTTATTGCGCTCGCTAAGCGCCGCGGCTTCGTCTTCCAGGCGGGTGAAATCTACGGCGGTTCCCGCTCCGCATGGGATTACGGTCCCCTTGGCGTGGAACTGAAAGAAAACATCCGTCAGCAGTGGTGGCAGCGTTTCGTGCGTTCACGCGCGGATATGGTCGGGCTGGACTCTTCGGTAATCCTGCCTCGCCCGGTGTGGGAAGCATCCGGGCACGTGGCAACCTTTATGGACCCGCTGGTGGAATGCCTCTCGTGCCACAGGCGCCAGCGCCAAGACCACCTGATTGAGGCATTCGAGGCTAAAAAGGGGCGTGCACCTGAAAATATGGGTGAGGTTGTCTGCCCGAACTGCGGCACCCGCGGCGAATGGACCGAGCCGCAGAACTTCTCGGGCCTGTTGAAAACCTACCTGGGGCCTGTCGATAACGAGGAAGGGCTGCACTTTCTGCGCCCCGAAACCGCGCAGGGCATCTTCGTAAACTTCAACAATGTGGTGACCGCAGCCCGCAAACGCCCTCCCTTCGGTATCGGGCAGATCGGTAAGGCATTCCGCAACGAGATCACCCCCGGCAACTTCATCTTCCGCACCCGCGAATTCGAGCAGATGGAGATCGAATACTTCGTTCACCCCGATGAAGCAGATAAGCACTTCAACGCATGGGTTGAAGACTGCTGGAACTGGTTCGTTGACTTGGGCATTAACCCTGAGAACATGCGCCAGTTCGATGTTCCTGAGGACGACCGCGCGCACTACTCAGCGGGCACCATCGACATTGAGTACCGTTTTGGTTTCCAAGGCGGCGAATGGGGCGAACTCATGGGTGTGGCAAACCGCACCGATTACGACCTGGGCGTGCACAATGAGCACTCGAACGCGAAGCTTGAATACTTTGACCAAGCCAGCGGCGAACGTTACGTGCCCTACGTCATTGAGCCTTCATTCGGCCTGACACGCTCTATGATGGCGTTCCTCGTCGATGCTTACGTTGAGGATGAAGCCCCGAACACTAAGGGCGGCGTCGATAAGCGCGTGGTTCTCAAACTTGATCCGCGCCTGGCACCGGTGAAGGCTGCCGTTCTGCCCCTGTCGAAGAAACCCGAACTCTCCGAGCCCGCCCACAAGCTGGCAGCCGACCTGTGCGGTGCCTGGAACATCGACTACGACGAAGCGGGAGCTATCGGCCGCCGCTACCGCCGCCAAGACGAAATCGGCACCCCGCACTGCGTAGCCATCGACTTCCAGACGCTGGAGGACGGTACCGTCACCGTGCGCGAGCGAGATACGACGGAGCAGCGGCGGGTGAAGGTTGAGGATGTGATCGTAAGACGATGAAAAAGAAGTATATTTTTATAGATACTAATATTTACCTTGATTTCTACAGGGTTTCTAAGGGCGATTTAAACAAGCTTGGCATACTGCGAAATGGCTTTGTTAACCCTGATATTGCAAATAGATTCGTTTTGTGTGTTAATATGCAAAATCGTGATGAATATTACAGGAATAGGGTAAATGTTATAGAAGCTGCACTTAAGGAGTTTCATTTTAAAAAAGTTGACGTGCCAGGCCTGATATCTAATCAATGGCCTAGTATTAGTGAACAGTTTGTTCAAGCTCAGAGTCAAATGGAGAGGATAGTGCAATCTCTCAAAGATAAGACCAGGCAATCGCTTTATGACGAGGGCCTTGAAGCTGATAGGTTGATAGGTTCTATGATGGAAAAACCAGATTCTATTAGTAAGGGTGTTGTCATGGCGGCAGAAAGGCGTTATAAAATTTTAGGTAATCCTCCTGGTAAAAAGGATAGTTGTGGAGATGCTATTCATTGGGAGTATTTACTCCACAAGGTCCCTTCTTCGGGTGAGCTAATTATAATTACTGCTGACAACGATTGGTATTCTTCAGCCGGAGGGGACCGCCCTAATGATTTTCTTCTATATGAGTGGCGTCAAAGAAAGGGAGACTCAAGTAATCTTCGAATGTATAGAAGCATTCAGGCTTTTTTAAAGAAAGAGATGAGTGTTGTGCTTGAAAGAGAGGCGCAGAAAGATCGTCTCCTGGAGGAGTTGCGGAATAGCAGTAGCTTTGACGAATCAAGACGTATACTGGGTCGTCTTATGGAATATAAGGGTGAATTGAGTGGCTATCAGAAGACGAAGTTAATTCAATATTCTATAGAGAATAGCCAAATATATAAAGCCCAGAAGTATTCTCCAAACACTATAGGGGACAGGATATGTATGCTCATTAATCTAGGAGGTCTTCCTGGAGAGCTGGACGAGAAGACAATGACTGAATTCTGGGCTGTGTTTTCCCCTAACGTGGAAAAATAATATTGTTGTAATTACTCTCATGCCAAAAAATACCAACGGACACCTCATTACGCAAAATGTAGACGGAATAGTCCGCCACGATTATCTCTACCGCATCTCCCTCAAAGCATTAATATATAACGACGCTGGGCAGATCTTGGTCGTCAAAGAGATCGATCGGCCTTTTTGGGATTTGCCTGGTGGCGGGATGGATTATGATGAGACGATTGAGTCGTCGCTAAAGCGCGAGCTGCATGAAGAGGTCGGCTACCGGGGCGATGTGCGCTATCAAATTTTTGACGCATCGGATCAGATATATATTGAGCGGCTTGATGCGTATCAAATCTGTTTTTATTGCCGCGTTTGGCCCGAGAACTTCGACTTTGCGCCAGGAGAGGAGGGTGATGATGTGATGTTCATCAGCCCTGATGATCTACAAGGCACTGGCTATAATGCGACCGATCGGGCATATGCGGCGCATAGGCAGTGGCAACAACTGTATAGTAAAGTTGCACAATAAACCTTGGTTGAGATGTATTTCTTTACCAATATAACTTTATAGTGCCTCGACTTGAATCCGTCTCCCGTCGAGGTTTTTGGTATAATGATCACCAAAACTTCTTGTATAAAGCCGCTGAGATCAGTAAAGTAATGAGTGGCCAAGAGAGTATTGAGCATTCGATAGATATACTACAGTAAGTGACCGCATCGGCACCGGCCACATGCCAGAGCACGCCATGGTAGCTAGCGACTACGCCATCAAGGTTATCAACCTCCTTCACCTCGGCGATAGAGCCGCCGCTGCCCGCGAACGCCAGTGGCAGGTGCAGGTGATGGGGGAGGAGGTGGCGGTTGTATAGCTTGAGGTAGTAAGTTAGCTGTCTGGCACTAAATAGAAAAAGGGTCCTTAGGCAACTAACCGTTCGGAACCTTTTCGTCTTAATAGCTCTATTGTAACGACGGTAGAAGAATAAAGCAAATGAGCTAATATAGTTATGGCAGACAATTATCTATATAAGTAAATAGCGAGAAAAGCTTCAGAGTGGTATAATCACCTCATACGAACAAAATCACAAAAGGCTAGGTGTATACATATGAGTAACACGACAGAAAAAACATCTAATTCACTCTCTCTCATTAAAAAAGAGCATCGCAACAAAGTACTCATCACCCTCTTTCTCGTGACGGCACTCGCCGGAGGCGGCTACTGGGCAGTTGTAGCTGCGACAAGCAGTAGCGCGCCGCCAGTAGCGCTAGCATTGCGCTTGGCGTACATCGCGGTTTTGTATATGCCGGTACCACTGTATACGCTCTTACTGAGTCGATTGATGCTTGGCATACCAATACCATTTCGTGCGTTGTTATCATTGAGGCATATCACCGTGAAGAAGTATGCACTGGTCGCTGGGCTATTCTTGGCCTGGGCCGTATTGATGATAGGTTCCGTTGCTATTCTTGGCTGGCTGTGGCCAGAGACTTTTGGGCACCTGGCAACGACTAATGGACACTTGGTGCATAACCTCGAGAAGCTCATCGGCGCATCGGTCGATACTAGCGCGATGAACATGCCATCAACACCGCTTGTCATGCTGCCGCTTGGTATCGTCGGTGCATTGATGGCCGGGCTAACGGTAAATGCAATTTTTGCGATGACAGAGGAGATCATGTGGCGTGGTTACCTTGCGCAGGCATTTGCTGGACGGCCATTTTGCAAGAAATATGTGATGATTGGCGTGCTGTGGGGGCTGTGGCATATTCCACTGATTGCCCTAGGGTATAACTATGGCACAGCGAATGCGCTTCCGGGGTCGGTGTTGTTCATTGGATTTTGTGTGGTGATGTCGCTTGTGCTTGGTTTTGTCGTTGAGCGAACCAGAAGCGTGTGGCTTGCTGCCGTGCTGCATGGGACGTTTAATGGCTTCTCGCAAGTTATGTTACTTCTGGTCGTTGGTGGGAGTTCACTGTTGGCTAGCTCAGCAGTAGGCGTTGTCTCGCTTGTGGCGTGGCTAGTAGTGTTTGTGGGTTGTTATATACGCACTACTTTTGCATCTGTCACGGAGCGAGCATAAGCGGACTGTCTCATCCAGGAGGATCGATTCCGCTAAACTACTATAGAGGTATAACAAAATCATGCATATAACACGTCGTATTCAAGCGGTAAAGCTTCGCCATATTGGGGGACTGCTGGTAATTTTTCTCCTTGGTATGGCTGCGATGCGGCAGGCAGCTTGGTATGTGTCGCAGGTGTCTGGTGGTGCGGCAATTCTCGACCTTAACTTTGGCAATAGTGCCGCCCACATCAATCATACATTAGCTGCCCTGGGTGAGGCTGGTAGAAGCGCGTATCTCCATATCTTTTTGCCGATCGACGCCTGTTATGCAGTTATCTATGCAGTGTTTTATGCTTGCACACTGGCGTTTTTTGTTCGGCGCCTCCCGCTGCGGCGGAAGCTGAGCTGGGCTCGGTGGATAGTTGTGCTGCCTGTGGTGGCCGCTGTTTGCGACTGGTGGGAAAATATAGCTTTTGCGTTCATGCTGAGTCAATTTCCGGCACTCGTGCACCCAGCACTTGTGGCTAGTACAACAGTAGCGACGATGGCAAAATTCGTACTCGTGTATCTATCGTTGCTGCTTGTGCTGGGGTTTGTGGTATACCATATGGCGTGGTGGATTGCTACCAAACACAGCTCCAGTAACAACGACAAGCACCACCACTCATAGCGCATCGTGAGGTGTACCACTGGTCATTGCTCAATTACCCCCTTGTTACCATAAGCACAATAGTGTTATAATGCGAACGTTATATTTAAGGTGTTGTGTTTCACAACAAAAAGGAGGGTTATTGCATGAGGGAACTCAGGCAAGCAAAGTATAATAAATGGAGAACGCTCGCTCGCGTGTCTCAGGCTGGGTGCCTGGTGGCGGTAGCCGCTATGGTGGCACTGTTTGCCCAGCCTACACGGGCTGCCCAAGAGGTGGCTTGGAAGGAGCAAGCTGGCTCTGGTGTAAAGAACTGGTCGGCAATGGCTGGCTCGACAGACGGCACCAAGCTCGTTGCAGCAGTGAATGTCGGGAATATCTACACCTCGACAGACAGCGGTGTCACCTGGATGGAACGACCAATAACCGGCCTTCCTGCGCCGCAAAAGTGGACGGCTCTTGCCAGCTCGGCTGATGGTAGTAAGATCGCTGCCTTTTACCAATGGGGTGGCTACATGTACACTTCGAATGACTCAGGTGCTACCTGGACGAAAAATGGTCTCCCAGGAGCTGCTGGCGACTGGGTGTCTGTGACGAGCTCGGCTGACGGCACCAAGCTCGCCGCTGTGGCAACCAACCGTGGGGTATTTACCTCTACTAACTCTGGCGCAAGCTGGAAAGAGCAAGCCAACCCAGGTGCGAAGAAGTGGACATCAATCGCCGGCTCATCTGACGGCACCAAGCTTGCTGCAACTGTTGCCGACGGCGTTGTCTACACCTCGACAGACGGTGGTGAGACTTGGACAGAGCAAGCCGCTGCTGGCACTCAGAAGTGGACATCAATCGCTAGCTCAGCCGATGGCATGAAGCTCGCTGCAACCGTCAATGGTGGCAAGATTCACACCTCGACAGATGGCGGTGTTACTTGGAAAGAGCAGGCTGCATCGACCCCACAGAAGTGGACATCAATCGCTAGCTCGGCTGATGGTATGAAGCTTGCCGCAACCGTCAATGGTGGCAAGATCTACACTTCAGACGACGGTGGTGTAACCTGGATGGAGAATGACAGCGCTGCTACCGGTGCGTGGTCGGCTGTTGTTATGTCGAACGACGGGGCCAACCTCGCTGCAGCACTCAACGGTGGCAACATTAACACAGCAACAGCTAAGGACAAGCCAGTTGTGCAGCCAGCTCCGGCTACCCCGGCACCTGCCAATCCGGCACCTGCTAATCCTGCACCAGCTAACCCAGCTCCAGCAACCCCAGCTCCGGCAAATCCAGCCCCAGCTGAGCCAGCCGTAGAACCTGCACCAGCAGAAGAGCCGGCTCCAGCTGCAGAGCAAGCACCAGCAGCCAACCCAGCACCTGCAGCTAAACCAGCAGCAGAGGCTGCCGCTCCTGCTAAGCAAGAAGGTCCAGCTCTCGCCGACACCGGCGACAGCGTATGGCTCGTTGCTGCACTCGCAGCCAGTGGTCTTGGCGCCGGAAGCTTCTGGTTCGTCAAGAGCCGCAAGAACTAGAGCACTGCACTGCAGCGTCTCTATACCGAAGAGAAAGGCATAATGTGCCTTTCTCTTTTTTGGTTGGCAGACGCATAAGGAGAGTGGTCTACTTCTTGAGTAGAGCGAACGGTGGTGTGGGCTAGGCTATGTGGCTAATGCCAGGCCTTTTGCAGTAATCTTCTGCAGAGAGAAGGTGAGGGGTGAGATAAGCAAGTGGCCTCTAGGAGGTTGGTACTGGTGTATATTTTGTCTCCTTCTCCGGCATTTATGCGCCGTAGAGATGCCCCGAGCATACGTAATAACAATATGCAAAAGCCGGCAGGAGCGCGCTTCTAATAGGGCTTATTTGCTCTGTAGTATGGCGTCATGGCCGCGACCGTGGCTTGTAGTAGGGGCTGTCTCGCGCGGCTATACCTCACCAAAGTAGGATAAAGAAGGGAGGTAAGAGCATCGAACCACACACCAGAGGGTCTGCAAGCCGCTACACTGGCGAATAGCCTGCAGTTGCCGCTGGGGCATTGCCGTGTGTCACGTATATTGTAACTATACATAATAGTGACGAATCTGATACTCTCGCCAGGCGCAGCAGAAGAGCAAAAGAAATCGGCTTGGATAGCATAGTATCCAAGCCGAGGTACACCTGTACAGGGTAGTAGTGCGCTACGAGCGCCGCCTGCGGAGTATCCACACCCCGCCGCCGCCTAGCGCAATTGCAGTGAGGGTGATGAGGAAGATGCTATCGCCAGTGTTGGCGAGGAGGCCACTAGGGCGCGATGAGTTGCTGGTAGAGCCAGTGTACGATGTATCTTCGTAGATGGCGATGGGGTCGAGGATCGTGCCGTTGGCAGTGCCGTCTTCGTCACCAAAGCCACCGTCGGTTACATCGTAGGCAATCGTTGTGCGTGTACCGCTCGGGTTTGCGCCAAAGTTGATCCGGTTTGTGATGTCTTCGATGACTGAGCCACCTTTGGCCAGCTTGAGCACGGTGAGGCGGCTTGGGTCGCGGTAGTGCTTGCTTAGTGTGAGTGCTACATGGGTGGTGTAGCCAGTGTGAGCGCTCTGCCCAGCACAGGTGATGGTGAAGCGTACGCTGTTGCGCAGAACCCGGCCTTGGTACTGTGCGGGGGCGGTTGCTGGCTCGGCTGAGGCAATGTGGCTGCACGGTTTGCCGGCCGTAGCGAGCGATACCGCACCGCCGTGTGGCTGGGTAATGGTAGTTGAGTTGGTCGGCTGATTTGGCTGCGTGGGCTGCTTGGGTGTTGGTGTGGATGGGGCTGATGTGATGGCGTTAAGCCGAGCCTGGAGGGCGGCTTGTTTGCGTGCATCCTTGACGGCGGCAATGCGAGCTTGGGCAGCAGCGATGTCTGCAGGGTTCTTGCTGGCTTCGGCTCGGGCCACAGCAGCTTCGGCAGCGGCCAGTGTGCGATCATCTACCGGTGGAGTGGTGGTATATATCATGCCACCGTAGGCAGCAGCTATTAGCTTGCTCCCATCGGTCGAGCTGGCAAGGGCTGACCAGTTGGGCACGCCAGGCGACGTCTGAGCTACCCACGTTGCGCCGCCGTCGGTCGATACGTAGATATAACCACCACCGCCAGCTGTTGCAGCGAGGGTGCTGCCATCGGCCGAGATGGTTGCCGCTGTCCAGTTGTGCCGGCCGTCCACGCTGCGCTCCGTCCACGTCGCGCCGCCATTGGTCGAGATGTAGATGTTACCGCCAGCAGCTGTTGCTACCAGCTTTGTGCCATCGGGAGAGCTGGCAATTGATGTCCAGGTGCGGTTGCCAGCTTGGGCGCGTTCTGTCCAGGTCTTGCCGCCATCTAAGGAGGTATAGATGGCACCGCCTTCGACGGCTGCAGCTAGTTTATTGCCGTCGGCCGAGCTTGTGACGGCGCGCCATTTGCGGTTGCCCGACTTTGGCTGCTCCGTCCAGGTTGCACCGCCATCGCGCGAGGTGTAGATAACGTGATCCTTGGCGACAGCCACCAGCTTATTACCATCAGCCGAGCTCGCGATCGACATCCAGTTGATCGAGCCACTCATCGCGTGCTTGTGCCACGTCGCGCCGCCGTCTTGTGATGTGATGATGTAGCCGCCCCAGTCGTAGAGTGCTGCAAGCTTGCTTCCATCGGCCGAGCTTGCGATGCTCACCCAGTTGCGTACCTCAGACTTTGGTTGCTCCGTCCAGGTTGCGCCACCATCGCGCGAGGTGTGGATTGTGCCACCCCAGGCGGCAGCCGCTAGGTTACTTCCATCGGCCGAGCTGGCAAGGGCCGACCATTTGCGGTCGCCCGCGGCATCATGCTTGGCCCATTTTGTGCCGGTTTCGGGCACTACTGTTGCAGGTGGCTGTGTGCCCGCACCCTTTTGGAAGACGCGCACATAGTCGATCAGCATCGTCTGGGTGGGGAATGGTTCGGATGGGTCGATAGGGCTGAGGTTTTTGCTAATCTCTACGTAGTCGTTGAGGATGAATTGCCAGCCACGGTGGAATGCCCCATTGATATTCTCTTGGCTGGCGACCTTCGTCAGTGGTTCGGCATCCGTCCTGGGGAGGATGTTGCCATCGTCGGTAGGGCTCACATGGTAGCGATATACCTTGATGGGTTGGTCGTCCACAAAGTACTTGACCGTCGTACCATCATACTCAACTGCCCAGGTGTGCCACTCGTAGGCAAACGAGCCTGGCCGCGCACCAGCATAGTGCTCGCCACTGTGCGAGAGGGCGCGCGTCCGCCAGCCGGTCTTCCATTTGCCATCGGCGCCATGGTGGTAGCACGACATGTGGGTGGTCGACCACGCGTAATTTGGTGTGGATGAATACCACTCGATGATGTCTAGCTCGCCGTATGGGTCGTTGGCTTTGGGGTTGTCGTTGCAGTTTTGGAGCGTATTGCCACTCACCATCCACAGCGATGGCCGCGTGCCACGCTTGCCATTCCAATTAAACTTCGCCCGAATCTCGGCTCGGAAGGGCTTGGTGCCGTCCACAACCTTGCCCTTGTTTTTGACTCGTCCACTAAGGTAGCGCGTTGTGGTGCCGCTGGGGCAGGGCTGCTCACTCATGTTGGCACTGGTGAGCGGCTCGTTCAAATTGCTCACGCAGTGGCGCTGCGTGGTAATCTCGAGATGGCTGTTGGCAACCTTAAGATTATTTGGGCTGTAGGCGAGGTGGGTATTGCGCAAGTTGTCAGTATTTTGCTTCAGTATGTCCCATTCGCCAGACACAGCCGAGCCAGTAAACTCGTCGTGCCACACCATACCCCATTGGTCGGCATGTGTTGTGCCATGATAGAGAAGTGCAAGCAACACAACACTACCAAGTGCCGCAAGCACAATAGTTGCCTTTTTTATCACCGTTTTGTCCCCCTGTTTTTGTCTAAAAACGTTATGAGCATGATTATAACGCTTATGGTTAGTTTTTTGCAAGGGGTTAGTCCCATAATCTTGCAAGACTCGCTGCATAATGCAGATTCTTGCCAGGGCGAGAGAGCACTGTATATTCTCGCAGTGTGGGCAGTTATCCACGCGATTTCCACAGCACGATGTGGTTTTTACACTGCTACAGAGATGGGGTAATAAGGGGTGTCTTTTGGGCTATTACAACAGAGGATAGTGGGGTATACTAGAGGCACAACAACCTAACACAAAGGAGGGTGTATGACGAAGTTAATTAACTATTCGCTGGCAGGCGTGGCAGTGGCGGCAGCCATGGTGTGCCTGAGTGGTGCGCCAGCTCATGCTACCGAGCAAGAGCTCAGTGCAGCGCGGGCGGCGTGTAGCACAGTGGTAGGGCAGGTCAAGGCAGCCAAAGCATATGCCTACTGGAAGATGCCGGATGGCTATCCAGAGGATCACAGCGCCGATGCAACCAACAGCTTTCGCCAACAGCATGGCTGGGTGGTGGCCGGCACAGAGGTGTACGACTGGGCATCCAACGAAGCATTTGCCAACAGTGGGCGCTTCGTCTGGGGGAGCAAGACGGTTAACTTTGCGCCAGGGAACTTTTGCCTGAGTAGTGGCAAGACGACGGGTGGCCGCGAGCTCCTTCTCACCTTCCAAAAGGACGGTAACTTAGTACTCTACAGCCACACTGGTACAGCTCAGTGGGCATCGAATACTCAAGGTAAGGGTGCACGCCTAGCCTTCCAGGGCGACCGCAATATCGTCGTGTACGACAAGAACAACAAAGCCATCTGGGCATCGAGCTGGCAGTGGAGCACGCCACGCCGCGGTGCCAAGATTGCTCAGCCCGGCCAGCGCTGGTGGCATGGCTATGCCAAGGCACAGCAAACACCAGAGTGGTTTCATGCGTCGCGTCGCACCACGACCAAGCCACAAGACACTGGCGTGCTCACCCTGCGCGCCACCGACCGCACTATCGAGGGTATCCCCGAGACCAACTGGGCCTCGCCACAGTACCCACAGCGCGCTACCTATGGCTCGGTAGTGGTGACCAACGAAGCACGAGGCGATGGCATACGAAACCACGTCAACATCGTTGGGACGTTCGACAACTAAGTCGCGTATGTAGCCTATATCACGTTCTGCTCACTATGCCCCGCATCATACTGATGCGGGGTATTTGGCTTTCTGTGGAATAGTGTCGCCGTTTTAAAATACCTTAACCTAAGATAGCACCTATTGTCGCTATGCTTGCCCATAGAGCAGAGTTATACTATTATATCTAGTATCACAAGGTAAGTAAGGATCAACTTATGAGCAAAAAAGAAGGACTACAGACAGAGATCAACTGGTACGACCGATCAGCAAAGGTTGTTGGTTCAGTGGCAGCGCTAGCGGTTGCCACAGGAGGTGTGGCTGGCTGTGCAAGCTTGGAAAAAGATGTGGGTGTGACGATAGAAAGGCAATGCACAACACACGACGGTGGTCTCGTTGGCTGGGAGAATGTTTCGTATAAAGATAACCCACCTTCCTTTACCGGGTATGAAGCCGATAAGGCAACGCTTCATTGCCCAAAGGGGTCGACCGTTACACCAGAACACAGTGTGAGTTATACATTATTTGACCCAACTGACTCCACACAGCTCAATCATGCGCGATGGGATCAGATGAAAGGCGGCAGTGTCTCGTATATTGTCAAAAAAACAAATCGCGACGATCCAGTCCTGACGACAGAAAGCGACAGCACCGGCACAGAAGTGACAATACGTACACTGGAGCAGAGTGGGCTTGCTGTGCATCTGGATCGATACGAGCCAAAGAAACCATCACGCAATAAGTAAAAAGATAATCCCGTCTGCCTTGCGAGGTTATATAATGGGAAAGGAATCTTAGAATAGATGAAAACAATCTGCATTGACGAATCCGGTACGCTAGGCTTTAGCTCTCACGAGCCCTACTTCGTCATGGCAGCGCTGATGATCGACGATGAGAAAGCGCTCAAGCGGATGAAGAATTTGATCCGGCGGGTAAATGCGTCTGCAATGCGTCGGCGTCAACAAGCATCGCATAAGCCGTGGTATGATAACCGTGTCCCATTCCACGAAAAGCAACGCGCTCAGCGGCAGATCGTTACTGGTCTATCGGCGCGGGCAGACCATCGAATTGCATACACCGTTATTGATAAGACGGTGCGGACACCAGTCTTTCAACGTAATCGACGTGTGCGACACAAACTGCGGCAGAGAATTTTGCTACGACTCATTGCACAGTGGGTTTTGCAATACAATGATGATGTGCGTATTGTGGTAAGTAACAAGACAATGAAGGCAGCGGCTGCTCGCAAGATAGAAAAATACGTCCAAGAGCTGCTTAGTGATGAACGACGATTTCCGATGGCTCGCTATCGCCATCGGATAGAGATTGTGCCAGTTGATCCACAGACTCACTATGGCCTGCGGACGATCGATTACATTGCGCGGTTGATCCATCAAACGTACACAAGACCTATCCAGCATCAACTTCCACCGCAAAAAGAGGCATTGCATAAGCTGAGCATTGCTAAGCTTCGCATTATTAATGGCGAATTTATTACTGCCTATAACGTTGGTGCGCGGCGCTGGTATGGTTATGGTGATGGTGAGCACCTTGTGTGAAAGCAGCGCATAGCTTATACTAGACGAAGGAGTCAGTCATATTGTCAGCTTATCTTACCAATGAGTGAAGTAGTGTGAGAGGTTCCCTCTATGGAACACTACCTGGCGGTGTGCATCTGTGGCGTGTTTGGGAAACACGCCTTTTTGTTTTATCTATAAATGCTCACTTGTTCGCATACACCACCACCTTGTGATATAATCTATCTCCATGACAGAGAAGTTCCAAACATCAGCACACCCATCACCTGAAGAGCCCAACGTGCAGATACATCTGCGCAATTTGCGAGCAAACGATGATGCGGATAAGGCACGCCTTGGTGTGGTATGGTCTGCACCGAAGTGCGGGTGATGTCTATGTGGCAGATATCGGGGTAGGGGATCAGCCGCATCATAAGGATTTGCGGGCTGAGATTGGCTTTAAATCTAGGGATTCATACCTGGTATTACCAGAGGATTTTGCTTATACACTTGGTTTTGCGTTTGGGCGCTACAATCCAGATAAGACTGAGCAAGATGCTTATGGCGCTTCTTACGACTTGCAGGCAGAGCGCTTCCAACCGACAGAGGTATCTGTCGCAACGACCGACGCCATCGTCCGCACAGCAATGCTTGGGATGAAGTATGCGCTTGTGGTTGACGCAAAGCAGCTAGCCGATCTGCCACCGACTGCGCAGCATCTTGATACACAACTTCTTATACCTGAAGACTGGCAGGGCAAGGTCGACACGACAGGCATCGACCGGAGTGGCCGTCCAATATAACATAGAGCACTCTTACTGATACACCCCAGGCTTCAGCACACCGATGTACGGCAGGTTGCGGTAGTGCTGGCGGTAGTCTAGGCCGTAGCCTACCACGAATTCATTGGGGGTAGGGATGCCGATGTAGTCTGCCTGCACATCCACCGTGCGGCGCTCGGGCTTATCTAGCAGGGTGCAGAGCTTAGTGCTGGCGGTGTGGCGCTCCGCAAAGAGCTCAAACAGCGCCTGGGCAGTGTGACCCGTATCCACGATGTCTTCTACCAGCAGCACATGCCGGCCAGCCACGTCCGTATCGAGGTCTTTGAGGATACGCACATTGCCAGTCGAGGTAAGCTCATCGCCATAGCTCGAGACATCCATAAAGTCGATTTCCAGCATGCAATCCATCGCCCGCACCAGGTCGATCATAAAGGGCGCTGCCCCGCGCAAAATACCCACCACCAGCGGGTTTTTATCGGCATATTCCTGGCTCAGCTGCTCGCCCAGACGCGCCACAGCACGCGCAATGTCATCTTTGGTAAAGAGGATTGTTTCGATATCATTATGCATAAGGATTATTGTAGCAGATATGCAAGGCGGGGGCGAATTTTTTGGAAGATGGGTGCAAGTGAGAAATGCGTGGAGACGTGAACAATGCTACAATACCATCATGACACAACGTACCATTCCACCCCATGCTCGGATGATTCCGCCCGAGGCACAGTGTGTCTTTGTGGGCGAGATATTTCGCGTCTATCAGTGGCCGCAGCGACTGTATGATGGCTCAGTAGCAACCTTCGAAATGGTACGCCGGCCCGATACGGTGTTTGTCATTGCGGTCGATGATGCGGGCAAGGTGCTGGTGAACGATGAAGAGCAGCCAGGCGGCATTGTGCGGCGTGGCCACTTACCGGCGGGGCGGGTTGACCCCGAGGATGTAACCATCATCGCGGCGGCGCAGCGCGAACTGCGCGAGGAGACAGGCTGGGAGTTTGCCGACTGGCAGCTGCTGGAGGTGGTGCAGCCTGAGCCGAAGATAGAGTGGTTCATCCACCTGGTATTGGCCCAGCAACCCGTGCGCCACATGCCACCGCGCTGTGATGCAGGCGAGCGGATTACCACTCGCGCAATCTCCTGGCAGGAGCTTGTGCAATCAGCGGTGCTGCTGCGGCACTTCCCGTGGCTGCGCGATGTTGCCTCGGTGGAGGAGCTTGCGCCGCGCCATAGGGATGACCTATAGGGGGAGTAGGGGTGTGGGTATAGCATATTCTTATCTAGGGTATGGCTAAAACTAGTCGATTACATATACAACAGGGCAAGGCAATTGCTCTTCTCGCCAGATACGGTATAATAGAAAAATTATGAATCGACCTATCAAGCAGATAAAACAGATCAAGCAGCAGGGTAAGCTCCTGCGGATTTTTTGGTGGGCGCTGGCAGTGGCGACGGTGGTGGTGAGTGTGAAGTTCGTCCTGCACCGCCTGGGGTGGGAGCCGATCGAGCAGAGCTCGCTGCACAATAGCGTCATATCCAGCGTGACCTTTGTGATTGGTTTTTTGCTCTCGGCCACGATTGCCGATTACAAAGAGTCAGAGCGGATCCCAGCGGAGTTTGCGGCGTTGCTAGAGGATATGTATGATGATGCTGCGGCGATTCATCAGAGCTATCCGGTGTTTGATATCGATGGCTTTCGCCGCCAGCTGCACGCTGTGGCTCAAGGGTTTTCGATCGATGTGCGCCATTCGGCCTACGATGCTCGGCAGGACATCCGGGGCTTGACGCCGTATTTTGCCACGATGGAGCAGGGTAATGTGCCGCCCAACTTCATCGTCAAGCTCAAGCAGCAGCAGACGGTGCTGCTCCGCCGCCGCCATCGGGTGGATTACATCCAGCGGATCCGCTTTATTCCCTCGGCATCCATCTTGGCGCGCTCTATTGTGGTGGCGTTGCTTGGCCTCCTGCTCATTACCAACATCGACCCATTTGTCGCTAGTCTGACGGTGGTGGGGCTGATTAGCTTCGTCTTGGTGTATATGATCATCCTTATCCACGTCATCAGCACGCCCTTCCACAAGGCGGGCAAAACCCGCGATGACGTAAGCCTCTTCCTTATCCACGATGCGGAGGAGTATCTGAGCGGCCCACGCGATAGAGTGAGTAAATAGGCTGAACCCCCTAGTATATCAATAGGGGAGAGATTGAGGAGAAACGGCACTTCTTGTGTGATATCTCTATTTATTACGCACCTCACTGGAGTGTTACAGGGGTGTTATCGGTCAGGTAAAGCCCGGGCAAGAACGCAAAAATTACCACAATAGCGAATCTTCACGTTTCATCAATGGAATATTAGCAACGAAGGATGCTTATTAGATTAGAACAAGGGTCTGAGGATATAACGGCCACTCTTTTTGCCTATCGGGCATCTAGCTATTATCGCCCAACATTGCTATAATACAACTGTACTAACATTAACTATGGAGGACCTCACATGGGACTTACTGACGACATCAAAGCCAAAGCTGAGGATGTAAAAGAAAAAGCTAAGGACGTGGCTGAGAACGTCAAAGACGCTGCAAAAGACGCCGTCGATACTGTAAAAGACAAGGCAAAAGACGCCGAGAAAGAAGCTTACAAAGCCGAGGGCTATGTAGAAGGCCAGATGGATCAATAAATCCTGCGCTTTTTATGGCCACCAGAGCTGCTCTGTATATAGGAGCAGCTCTTTTGGTGCGAGAGTGCACATTTGCGAGGTGATGGCTGCCAGGATGTCTCACAATCTAAGTATCTCTAGCGCCCCCGCATAGATACCCCTTGCCCCATAGCACATGTCTGCAGGGGGTATTAGCTACCGCCAGGCCATGCTACACTAAGGAGTATGACGAAACCATTTGTACTACTGCAGTCGCGCCCTGAGGATGAGGCGTCGGATAATGAATATCAGGCATTCCTGCACTTTGGTGGCCTCGCACCGGGTGATCTTGAGCGAGTGCGCATCGAGGCGGGGCAGCGCCCCACGCAGCCGCTTGCTGCCTATAGTGGTGTGCTGATGGGTGGTGGCCCGGCCAACTTTGCTTATGCTCCGGCCGAGAAGCCCGCCGAGCAGCGCCAGTTCGAAGCCGCGATGATGCCACTCCTGCGCGAGATTATTGCCCATGATGTGCCATTTCTTGGCGCTTGCCTAGGCGTTGGCGCACTGGTCTCGGCACTGGGTGGTACGCCTAGCTTTGCATATGGTGAGGCAATTGGTGCCGTGCCGATCACCCTCACGCCAGCGGCTGGGGATGACCCACTCCTGGCTGGCTTACCCACTACCTTCGACGGCTTCGTTGGGCACAAAGAAGGGGTGCTTGAGCCACCAGCTGCCTGTACTGTCTTGGCGCGCTCGCGTACCTGCGTGCAGATGCTGCGAGTGGGGCGCAACGTGTATGCCACGCAGTTCCATCCCGAGCTCGACCCTGAGAGTCTTGCCTTGCGCATCGATATCTACCGCCACGCTGGCTACTGTGCTCCGGACGAAGCCGATACTCTCATTGCCAATGCCCGCCGGCAAACCGTCACTGAGCCAGTCAAAATCCTGCGCCGGTTTGTGCAGCGCTATCAGCGATAAGAGCTCTAGGCTCGATTTTACTCATCTCCCGCTTGCTATACATCTAGCAGATTGTTGGTTGTCGATGTTTGCGCTGCATGCATCTATTGCTGAGAGCTGGATGAAAGCTAGGTGATGCAATGTACCAGATGAAGCAGCAGGGAAGAGGTTAGCGCAGACACAAAGGATTGTAATGTGTTAAAGAGTGCGATTGTCCATTCTTGTGCAAAACATACCCCTTAGCCTATATAGGCAGTAGGCTATAGCGCATAGCTTTGAGTAATAGCTGTAGCTAGGCACTAGCTGTGTCTTGCTTGAGTGTAATCGTATCAAAACATACCGCGCAGCCTATATAGCAGGTGGCCTATGGGGTATTGGTAAGAACAGAGGTAATATGACTTGCAAATTGTCAATATATCATATATGATAAGGAGCATTATGAAATTATTTGAAAAAAGTTCAATACCAAATCACGTACGGATTCATACTGATTCTATCGTTCCGCCATCAATCAAGCGCTACGACGGTGCACATACTGCACCAGTTAGCTTGGCAACTGACATACGTCTAGAAGGTGAAGGGCCTGAGCAGCGCCTAGTGGTGGATACCGTCCATACGACGCAGGGCAGTTATATGGATTTTGTTGATCGGCGCATTGTGCCAACATGTGATTTTGCAGCTACTGCGTTGCCCGGTATGACAAGCGAGCTGTGTGGCTGGGTGGGCGAAGGCGAAGGTGATGGAGTGGTAAATGTCCTCGCACTTTTTCGGCCGGATGATGCTACAGAGAGAGGTGTAGCCAACGAGCGGTATAGCCCAGGGGTAATGCGCGCACGGTGTATTGGTAAGCTCGCTGCTATGGCAATGGCCCAGCACTTGTTCCTTGGCGAGCAGGCCGATGCAGATATGACTTTTGACACGAAGACACTGCAAAAAACTATGAACAAGCATAAAAAGCGTGGTGACGTAGCAATACTCATGCCATAAGCTCATGCCTCACAAGGGGTATAGCTACGCGCTATATACTACAAGCCTGTGGAAACATAAGAAGCTCGATAGTTCATACGAGCTTCTTATGTTTTAGCAGTGGCTGAAGAACCGCTATTCGCGGAGAGATCAGACTGTTGTGCTTAGCTACTATTGATTGAAAAAATGACCTTTGTATAGATACCCCACCACCCACCCATAGGGTAGGGGTATCCTTATGCAGCAGCGTGGCACACTGCCTCGATGTTATGCCCGTTTGGGTCGATGAGGAAGGCACCGTAATAGTTTGGATGATAGATCGCTCGCACGCCTGGTGCGCCATTGTCCTGCGCTCCTGCTACTAGGCCAGCTGCATAGAATGCATCAACTGCTGCCCGCGACGGTGCAGCAAAAGCAAAGTGTAGTGGCGATGATGGCTCGCCTTGCCCAAGCCAAAATATCCCGGTGTGTTGCGTCTGGTCTGGATTACTAAAGCCTACGCCATATGATTCATCGATTGTTTTGGCATACCCCAGTGGTGCCAATACCGCTTCATAAAAGGCCTTGCTTGCTTCAATATCTTTAACGATGATGCCGAAGTGGTCGATCATGAGGTACCTCCTTAGGATATACCGATTAGTGTATTGTTTCTTAAGTATACGCTACAAATGATGACAACAGTGTGTCAGTATTGAATGTTTTTTGTGTTTTTTGAGCTCACCCTGCGTTTCGATACCTCAAAGCGATCGGCTAGTTCCTGAGCGGTGGCTTTGTCTCGCTCGCAGAGGAGCGATAGAATGGCGAGCAGGCGCTGGAGTTTCATAATAACCTTACCAGATAATTCGTATAGCAATTATATGCCACTATTGTAGCAATGTATGGCTCGTCATGACAAAGAAAGATGTTTATGAGAGCAGATTTTAGATAAGTTAGTGGTATATAGACAGTAGGGGTATAGGTATTATCGGTAGAATATCAAGCTCGGCGTGCTGTGTAGTCACCTAATAAAGATAGTGGCGTCTTGGTGTGCAAATATGTGTTGCGGGGCTTATGAAATGGTTGCTTTGCGTGAGAGGGTGCTACCTTGTTTTCACTTCCTATCATCACTCGGGACAAAAGACACAGCGGGTTGAGCAGTTATATAGCAGTGTAAAAGCGAAAAAGGACCACCCCACAGTGGTCTAGTGCCAGTAAAAAATCTCCACGACTTTTCCACATCACCACAAACACTAGATATGGGCACACTATATATAGCGTGGGTGCGGTAGAGTGCTGGATAACAACAGGGGTAGCGGTAGCACAAAATGCCAGCGCAATACTGGATATAGCGCACCCCGGCGCACCATATGGTATAATTACCTCGATAACCCCATAAACAAGGAGACAAGCAGATGAGTAATTTTCCGGTAGTGCGCGTCGAGCGTGTTGATGTGCGGAATGAGAGTGCGTCGAAAATAGATGTATGGGCACGCATCAAGAATGATTCGGATCGGCAGGTGAAGGTTGTGAGTTGGGAGTATCTGGGAAATATGCGCAACGAGTCGCACACGCTCAACCCGGGCAACACAGTTGATGTGATGCTCTACAGTGGTGCGCCCAAGAACTACCCAGACCAAATGTATATTCGCTACGAAGCCGAGCACGATGGTGGCAGGCACTACTTCTTGGCGCGGCACCAGGCGAAGTTTGATGAGCGCTATAACAATGATACTAAGTGGTATCGGCCATCAGATTGGATGGAATTCCAGCGCGTAGATCGCGGTAACTAGCATGGCAGCCACTCCACGCATCTTCTACACCGATGGTAGTGCCAGCCCCAACCCCGGCCCGGGCGGCTATGCCGTCATCGAGCAGGGCAAGCCCGTGGCGCTGGGCAGCGAGCCAGGCAACACGACAAACATTCGCATGGAGGGGATGGCCCTTATCGCAGCCATGCAGTTGGTTGGGGCTGAGGGGTGTGAGATCCATACCGATAGCGAATTTTGGGTTAATGTCCTCACTAAGTGGGCACCTGGCTGGGCAGCCAAGGGCTGGCGCAAGAGCAGCGGGCCGATCAAGAACCTTGAGCTCGTGCAAGAAGCCTATGCGCTTTATACCACCGTGCAGCCGAAGCTTATCTGGGTGCGCGGCCACAACGGCCATGAGCAAAATGAGCTCGCTGACCAATGGGCCAACCGAGCACGAGCTGGGGAGCGGCTTGGAAAAGAATGAACAGCGAGAAACCGGTCATAGCGACCGGTTTTTTGGTTATGGAAAATCTGGCTACGGGGTGCTTGCTCTGTATAAAAGAATGTATACCCTATGTATCAGACTCAAGCTCGTTGAATAGCCTTGGATCGTAGCCAAGCAGCTGAATAGCTCGTTCTTCCTCTAACTTAGAGCTGGCTGCTGCTTGAGTGGCAGCTTGGGCAGCTGCATCTTTCTTGTCGCGTTGTGCTACATCAACGAGGTAGATATTCCTAGCATAAATATATGCTATACTATTACCAATATCACTAATATCCAGAGTGCGACGAGGGACTGGCCCGATGACTCGCCAGCAACCTGCTCTAAGGAGAGCAAGGTGCTAACTCCAGCCTGTGCGCAGGGAAGATATGAGATGCATAAGAGCGTAGCTCCGTTCTCGCCTGGCAGTGCAGGATAAAAGAGAAAGGAGTTTTTATGACAGCAACGACTATAACATCAGCGCAGTTTCGCACCGCCGAGAGCGTGAGCCCAGGCCACCCTGACAAGCTGTGCGACCAAATGAGCGATGCCATCCTCGACGCCTACCTAGCCCGCGACCCACAGGCACGCGTGGCGGTGGAAGTGTGCGGCGGCCACGGCACGGTGTTTGTGACGGGCGAGGTGACGTCGCAGGCGACGGTGGCAGTGGCGCCGATTGTGCAGCGTTTGGCGGGGAGTGAGGTAGAGATTATTGAGCATATTGCTCAGCAGAGCCCGGAGATTGCGCGCGGTGTGGATGATGGCGGGGCGGGTGACCAAGGCGTGATGATTGGCTATGCCTGCAACGAAACGCCTGAGCTGCTCCCGTTAGAAACAGTGCTGGCGCGGCGATTGAACCAATTTTTGTATCAACGTTGGCCCTACGATGGCAAAACGCAAGTAACCCTGCGCGGTGGGCAGATAACGGCAATTGTTGCAAGCTTCCAACACGCACCAAAAGACGAATTAACAGAGGCGGTAGAGGAGTGGCTTCAGCAGCAAACGTATGTGAACACATTTTTTAAGGATAAGCAATATGACGCGCCAGTGCTACACTGCAACCCAGCCGGGGACTGGCAGATTGGTGGCTTTGCGGCTGATGCTGGCCTGACGGGGCGCAAGCTCATCGTTGATAATTATGGGCCACGCGTGCCAATTGGTGGTGGGGCCTTTAGCGGTAAGGATGCCACCAAGGTGGATCGCTCGGCGGCGTATATGGCGCGGCGCATTGCGGTGGATTATCTGCGGCAGCACCACGTGCAGGAGGTGCTGGTGCGCCTGGCGTATGCGATTGGCCATGACCAGCCCGTCGAGGCGATTGCCATCATCGATGGGGTAGAGCAGCCCATCTCAGGCTACGACCTCAGTCCGCATGGCATCATCACCTCGCTTCAACTCACCCAGCCCATCTACGAGCCAACCGCCCGCTGGGGGCACTTTGGTGAGGGGTTTGTGTGGGATCGGTAGAATGCTGACATTGAGCTTTTATTGATAGAATGCGAGTATATAAATTTCTTATACTATTCTTTTCTACTTCCACTTCGTTGCGCTTCTCTAAAAGCCGCCTCTATAAGAGATAGCTGCATCTTTTAAGCGAGGCTACCAAGCTGTGCTATGAGTAGCATCGTGCTGTTCGTAGCTCTTGTATACGGCGTCAAGATGAGGAGAGAGTGTTTCGTGCACGTCGTGCCGTAGCGCGCTATAGCCTGATGGGTCGCGCAGCGCATCGCTCATTTCATACTGGGCAAGGAGGGCAGACTGGTCTGGCATAACACGGTCCACGACTTGCGCCAGTGCAGCTGTGTCGAACGGGTTGATTAGTATGGATGAGTCTTGCTCACTATTACGCTCGTTTATCATACATTGCAAGTCTCGCACTGTGCTGGTGACAGGCTGGTATTGCTCACCGATGAGATTGCGCAACTGCCGCGTCTTTTGGTAGGCGCGCCAATGAGCAAATGGGCCATAATGGCCATGATCGGCCAACATAGCTCGGCCGCAAACAGCAGCAGGAGTGCCAATCAGTGATGCAGCAGACCCAATCGTAAAGCCTGTTACCAGTTCTTGCATTGGTGTACCGTCAAATCCATACGCGTAGGTTGCCGCAGCCATTGCACATGCACCAAGCGTAGCAATGCTTAGACCAGCCTCTGCATATTCTTCAGGCAGCGTCACATCTCGTTCGCCAAACTGTGGTGGCACCTTGTGGTTGCGAGTGCGAGTGTAGGCGATAGCAGCGTCTGGATCAACAGCGTCGAGCAGGGGTTGTGGGCAATCGGCCCATACATGTACTCCGTCATGTATATCTTCGGGGGTGTAGTTGTATCGAGATAGCAGTGCCATATGTCTCTCCTCTCGCTTAAATAAGTAATGTATCTATGGTATTGCTGTAATGTCAAGGTTGTGGACTTGCGAGTGAAATAGGTGTGAACGGGTTTGTATGATTGCATTTTTTGTCCTGTTATGCTTTACTATAACAATCTATGTGCGAAACAATTGTAACTCCCAAATCAGCAGCAACTGCGTATGTAAGTGCGTTTTTTGTTGGTGAAGAGCGCCCAGCAGTACGGCTAGGTATGGTGATCGACCTCACCTTTGATGATAAAGATAATCCAGAATTTGATATAGCAATTGGTAATTATGGGGGGCACTGGCAGCTTGCTCAGCGTGCTGGTAAGCATAATTTGCGTGCACCATTGCCGCTGTGCTGTGCATATGACCAAGGTATGGCGCGTGGGTGGTTTGATGAAACACTTGGTGGTAGTGTGGCGCATGGCGTAGACGACCTCCGCGAGACGAATATTCAAACACCCGAAGAGACGCGGCGTATAGTGGCTATTGGTGGCTTGGTGGTGGCACATTTTCTCGATAATCCACAGCAGGCACTTCTTGCTCACCTTAGTAGTCGGCACGCAGTGGCAATGCAGTCATTTAATACAGCGCAACTGCAAGCACTTGAGCAAACGCACTACGCGCAGCTCATCCCTGGTAGTGCAACATTACCACAATAGATTACCCATACTTTGCCTCTCACCCCACAACCTTGTATACTAGAGCCTATGGATCAGACACTTGCACAGGAGATTTTGCGTAGTGGTCAGAGTGCTCTGCTGACAGGGCCAGCGGGCACAGGCAAGACGTATGTGTTGGGGCAGTTCATCCGCCAGTGTAAGGCGGATGGCAAGTATGTGTCCGTCACCGCCACGACGGGGCTTGCGGCGACTCACCTGGGTGGCAACACCATCCACGCATGGGCAGGGATTGGCATCCACGATAGCTTGCCGAACAATTTTTTTGATCACCTGTCGAAGACGCGGCGCGATATTATTGCCAAGACAGATGTGCTGATCATCGATGAGATTAGTATGCTGCACGACTACCGCCTTGATATGATCGACGAAGTGTGCCGTCGCGTGCGCGAGATGCCGAACCAGCCTTTTGGCGGATTGCAGATGGTGATGAGTGGGGACTTCTTCCAGCTGCCACCGATTAATCGTGATGGTGGGCGGCAGGGGAGCTTTGTGGTGCAGTCGCAAGCCTGGCGTCAGCTCGACCCAGCCATCCTCTACCTCGACCAGCAATACCGCCAGCAAGAGGGTGACGCTCTGCTAGACATCCTAACGGCTATGCGAGCTGGTGATCTGCGCCGACGCCACGCCGAGCAACTACTAGCTCGTACAGAGGTAGAGCCACCTCACGAGAGCGACCTAACCGAGCTTCATACCGTCAATATCGACGTCGATCGGATCAACCAAGCCCGCCTCGCTGAGCTGCCTGGCGATGAGGTATTATATCAGCGCAGCAGCACTGGTGGGCAAAATTATGTTGACACGCTGCAGCGGAGCATTCTTGCGCTAGAAGTGTTGGTACTCAAGCGGGGTGCGCTGGTGATGGCTATCAAGAACGACCAAGCGCGGCGCTTTGCCAATGGGAGTATTGGCTTGGTAACAGACTTCGAGCCAGGTACAGACTACCCGGTGGTGGAGTTTCGTAATGGCCATGTGGTGACGATGCAGCCCGATACCTGGGAGCTGCGCGATGGTACGCGCAAACGAGCCAGCATCTCGCAGCTGCCACTGCGCCTGGCTTGGGCGATTACTGTGCACAAAAGCCAGGGGATGACGCTCGATAGCGCACGCATCGACCTACGCAAAGCCTTTGTTCCGGGTATGGGCTATGTAGCACTGAGCCGCGTTAAGAGTCTCGATGCTATATATCTCACCGGCATCAATCGGATGGCGCTTACCATGAGCGATGAAGCATACATCATCGACACACAGCTGCGCACTCGTGCCGCCCAAGATGCCGAGCGCTTTGCCCATCTGCGCAAACAAGCTGCTCAGCGTGCTACGATGCCGCAGAAGAATCCAACGGGCAAAACTGGCAGCACCAGCTGGGCAGCCAAGATCGCCGCAATGCGCCAGACCCACCCCAACGCCTACAAACCCTGGACAAAAGCCGACGACAAGACACTCAAGCAAGGCTTCGTCCAAGGCGTGAGCATCCGCCAGCTCAGCCGCGAGCTCGGCCGGCACGAAGGCTCGATAAAAATGCGATTGCAAAAGCATTTTGGCGAGGATGCGGTGCAGTAGCGCATCGTTACCCCAAAGCCTTGGCTCGTCTCATATTTTTCGCAAAATATAGCAAACAAAGATGAATATTATTCTAGTATATTCAGCTCCTACACCAGAGCTGCGAACCTCTCAGCAGCTCCCGTAGTTTACTAATTGACAAATCACCTCGATATCTCTTACAATAAGTAACCTAGACAATAAGGAGAAAATATGGCAAATCCAGAGAGAGAGAGAGCCTTAACAGGTAGCGCTGAGCGCCGAAGTATAAAAGACTCCACGATCATCCAGTCGTTGGGTCAGTTGTCGACCCATCGCGTGATCACACTAGAAAATACATCACCAAGTACAGCTAGCATCATAAAACAACCGACAGGTGCCGCCTCCATCCGACAGAACAGTGTTTTCCTTAGCGCTCGAGAAAAGATGAAAGACAGCTTCATTATGTTGGGGTATGTAAAGGAATCTCAAGCGACCATGCGGCTTAATTCACATGATATTGCCTATGTAGAGATGAACTCGTCTGGAAGGGTATCTCTTGAAAAAAACGAGACGGGTGTGATAGCGACAAGCGGGTTGGCAGGCTGCACTGGTGTGGCTGGTTTTGCAAAAAGTCGAGATGGGAAAATTCAATCGTTTGTTTCGCATTATGATGCTCTGAGTCAGAATAGCCGCATAACAGGAAAAGATAGTCCGGTTAATCGGGATCTCTATACTTTTCGCTACCAAGTAGAAAAAGACGACACCCAAAGTACGCCATTGTATGTTGTTTCATATCCTGCATCGAGTTGCTATGATCAGGATTATGGTAAGCGACGGGGAGTGTTTCGAGAATGGCATTATATGGACCAGATCAATACTACAATAGCGCAGCTGGGCAAAAACGCACAAGTCCTCCTCTTGCCATATGAGCTTAACTCGCAAGGTCACTCTCTTGCGAGTGGCCGTATTGATGGCAAAGAAGGGATATTTTGGGATGGTGTCTATATTGATTTTGCTGACTATATTGGCGATACGGCAGCTAACAAACAGTAACAAGTTTAGTTATAAAGGTATAGTTGTAGTAGAATAGCTACATGCATAACCAACCAAACACACAAACCCCCACTACCGATACCACCTCAGTAACGCCACCAGAGCTAGCTGCCACGCCGCAGAGTGATGCAGACGTGGCCGCCCATGCCGAGGCTCAGCCAACAGATACTACCGCACAGTCTACGGCTGACACATCTACCGACGCTACCGACATCTTCCTCTGGGCTAACCAAGCCGATCGCGACAAAGACCAGCTGGAGGTGGATCTCTTCCTCTTTACCAAGGGCTATACGGTGTATGCTACCAACTATGCGGCCGAGCTCAAGGCACAGCTCAAGGTGCTCTTCCTCTACGATATGATCACAGCGGTGCAAACGGGAGCAGCGACTGGCCTGATGGTGCGCGACTTTGAGGCGGCCAAGGCGGAGGAGAATGTCCTTGAGCGCACGACGCTTGATCGGGTAGTGCACGCTCAGGAAGTGATCGAGCAGATCACCTACAGCGAGGCAGATCTTGAGACCTTCAACGAGGGTGACCATGAGTTCAAGAAGGTTAAGGGTATCATTGCGCGCTTCCGGGTGGGCACAGATGGCGAGCCATTCTTTGTGGCCAAGCTGCTGCCTCAGTCGCAGGTGCTCAAGGGAGCAACCGCCTGGATGTACAGTGGTGGGTCGTTCCAGCCATTTGTGGCTGATGCGGGCTTGCGCATCACGCCGGATAATCAGGTATTGATCGTCGGCAACGATATCTTTGCCTTTAGCGAGAGCAAATTCGTCCGGCTCTTTGGCTACGATGCCAAGAAGCACGCTGTGGCGGAGGAGAAGATCGCTGCCATCACTCAGCAGTTTAAGCTTACCTTGCCTGAGGGGCTCACGCTCGACCGCCTGGTGCGCGACACACCAGCACTGGTGACCAAACTGCAAAAGCTCGACCCGGCGCAGGTGACGCAAGACCAACTGATCGATCACGCCGACGAAATGGGCCTGGGCCTGATGACGGACGACGCGGCAGGGAGCATTATTATCATGGATGCCAAGGATGCGGCCGTCTTCGTCAATCTCCTCAACGACGACTACGTCACAAGCGACCTGACCGGCGTCAAATACGAAATGCGCGGCAAGAAGATCTTGCGCGAGAATGAGCAATTGCCGGAGTAGGGAAGAGATATTTTCTGTGTCTAGCTAGTATCATGCTATTGGACAAGAAAATATCTGGAGGCCAGCGACCAAGCAAGCGGGAGAGCTCTGTTATATCATCTGGCCGGAACATTTTCGGTTCGATGGCATGATACTAGCCTCTGAGGTAGCCGCTCGTGATAACTGCATCCACCCAATGTTCTATTTTTCTTAATCCTCTGCTGATGGTACAATAAGCATTATGGCTAAGCAACAATCTACGGTGCAATTTCCAAAACATTTCCTCTGGGGCGCTGCTACAAGCGCGCATCAGGTCGAGGGTGGTATGCACAACCAGTGGTCAGAGTGGGAAAAAGCTCAGGCCAAGACCCTCGCTGCTCAGAGCCAATATCAATATGGCGACTTGCCCAACTGGTCGCACATTGCCAGTGCCGCCAAAGATCCAAACAATTATATCTCGGGCAAAGCCGCCAACCACGCCGAGCTCTACGTCCAAGACTTCGCCCTGGCCAAGAAGATGGGCTTGACCTCGTGGCGCTTTAGTGTGGAGTGGTCGCGCATCGAGCCAGAAGAGGGCGCGTGGAATGCCGAAGCGATCAAATATTACAAGGCGTACTTGGCCGCGTTGGCTGATGCTGGGCTGGAGCCCGTCGTGACGTTGTTTCACTTCACGCTGCCAGTGTGGTTTGCCGCTCGTGGGGGCTTTGCGAAGCGCGATAATGTGAAGTATTTCGTGCGCTTTGTCGATAAGCTGATGGATGAGATAGGTGCCACGGTGCGCTACGTCATTACTGTCAACGAGCCCTGCGTCTACGTAACGGAGAGCTATTACAACGGCACCTGGCCGCCCAATGTGCGCAGCAAATGGCAGACCTACCGTGTGCTGAGCAACCTTGCCTGCGCACACAACCAAGTAGCCAAAGTCCTCCACGCCAAGAGTCGGCGCTTCAAGGTGGCGGTGGCCAAGAATTCGGCCTACACCTACCCGGGCGATGATGCCTGGCTGAGCCGAGCGACAGCGCGAGTGGTACAGTTCTTCCAGGATGATTATTTCCTGCGCAAGGTGGTGCGGCAGAGTGACTACATCGCCGTCAATTATTACTTTAGCAATCGCGTCTATGGCTACCGCATCCACAACCCTGAGACCACGCCAAACGATCTCGGCTGGACGATGCAGCCCGACCACCTCGAGCTTGTGCTGGAGCGTCTCTGGGGCCGCTACAAACTGCCGCTGCTCGTGACAGAGAACGGTGTGGCCGACGAACGTGACCAGTTCCGCAAGCAATGGCTCACTCAGTCTATCCTTGCTATGCAGCGCGCCCTTGGTAGTGGGGTAGAGCTGCTAGGGTATATGCACTGGAGCTTCCTTGATAACTTTGAGTGGGATAAAGGGTTTTGGCCGCGCTTTGGCCTCTTTGCGGTCGACTACAAGACGTATAAGCGGACGCCGCGCCCGAGTGCGCTGTGGTTTGCGCGTGTATTGCAGCAGCAAAAGAAGCAGGCGCAGCAGCCCATTGAGCCATTGCCATCTGTACCAGCGCGCAAGAAGCCGAGCACCAAGCCAACTACCGCGCCGGCTCAGCCTGCATCATCTGCCACTTCATCGCCACGCTCTGCTCGCTCTACGCCGGCAGTGCCGCCCAAGCCCACTCCGCCGACGCCACCGCAAACGCCCCAAATGCCGCCATCTATGCCAGTAGCGGCACGTTCGAGTGGGGTGATTGCACCGCCGCGCCGACCAGCAGTCGCATCACGCAGTCGTTCACGTAGTCATAATAATCGGGAGGAATAATAACATGGCACAGAGCAATGGTGGAGCACGCGTCGTCGTCATCGGCGGCGGGACGGGGAGCTTTACGCTCCTGACAGGCCTGAGGCAGTATGCCTCGCAGGTCACAGCGCTCGTCAATATGGCAGATGATGGCGGCTCGACGGGCCAACTGCGCGATGAGCTCGGCGTCTTGCCGCCTGGTGATGTGCGGCAGTGCCTGGTGGCGCTGAGCAATAGCCCCAAGGTGCGCGACCTCTTTAATTATCGTTTCGATGAGGGGAGTTTTAAGGGGCATGCCTTTGGTAATCTCTTCCTCACAGCCCTTGAGAAAATGACCGGCAGCTTTGCCGAGGCGGTGGCACTAGCCAGTCAGGTGCTTAATATCGATGGGTGCGTTGTGCCCGCAACACTCAGCAATGTGACGCTTTGCGCAGAGGGCGAGGATGGTCAGCCTATCAAAGGAGAATATGTCATCTCACAGCAGGCGCTGGCGCGTCGGCCTAAGATTTGGCTTGAGCCAGAAGCCCAGGCTAACCCCGCCGCGGTGGAGGCAATTCGCACCGCCGATATGGTCGTCGTGGCTCCCGGCAACCTCTATGGCAGCTTGGCACCTGTCTTGGTCATTCGCGAGATCCAAGAGGCACTTGCCGCCACCAAGGCGCGCTGTGTCTTTGTCTGCAACCTCGTCACCAAGCCAGGCCCGACCGACGGCTTTTCAGTGAGCGACTTCGCGAGTGAGATCGAGCGCCTAGCGGGTAGTCAGTTCCTCGACTATGTCGTCTTCAACAACACGCGTCCCAGCCCCGAGCTGATGGATAAGTATGCCCACGATGGCGAGCTGATGGTCGAGTACGACATGGACGAGATGCACCGCCAGCACTACCGCTACCGCGCCGCACCAGTCCTCGCACAAGACGTGTGGGATGGTGCTCAGGCTAGCGATCCATTGGCTAGCACGCGCAGCTTCATCCGGCACGACCCCGACGTCGTGGCGCGCCAGCTGATGCGCATATACTTTGCATAAATATCAAGGACTGGCTATACTGTAAAGATCATGGAGCATATGACGGGCCACTATCACATTTACGTCGATCTCGACCGGACGATCATCAACACTACGCAGTGGTTGCGCGAGATAGCGGAGGCACTAGCCCAGCTCTACCCAGCGCAGGTGACTGCCAGGGAATTCTTGGCGGCGCAGCCTCGCTATATGCTCCGGCCCAAGACGAACCCCACCGCCCCGACCTATGTCTTGGCAGCGCAGCTTGCGGCGCTTGGTCTCGATGCGGCATCTGTTATTGAGCAGCTCGAGCAGACGACGCTCGCCGATGGCCACCTCCAGTATCCCGGTGTGGCACAGATGCTGCGCACGCTCAGCCACTATGGCACGGTGCAGGTGCTAACCTATGGTGATCCCATCACGCCACACTGCAAAGCTCGTCTGTGCCCAGCAGTGCGTGCACTGGTGGCTCAGCAGAGAGGGCAGGTGATTATCACCACCTTGCAAGACAAAGCCCAGTGGCTGCGCCGTGCTGCCGCTGCAAACCCCGGCCAAACAATCTACCTGATCGACGATAAGCCCGTTGCCGTTGCCTTTGCGCCCGAGCCAAATCCGCCCATTCGCTGCGTGCAGATCGACCACACCGGCCAGCTCACACCGCGCTCTATCAATTGGCGCTCGGGAGATTGGCCCATTTGTCATACGTTAGCTCAAGCAACTAATATCATACAAGGAGACATCGAGTATGCACTGCACCAAAGCAATCATCCCCGTAGCAGGCTGGGGGACACGGCGCCTGCCCGTCACCAAGACGATCGAAAAATGCATGCTGCCGCTGGGTAACCGCCCGGTGGTAGACTACGCCGTGCAAGACTGCATCGCGGCGGGCATCCGCGATATCTACTTCGTGGTGAGCGAGCAGAGTACGCAGATTCGCGACTTCTACCGCTCCAACGTCGACTTCAACAACTACCTGCGCCGCAATGGCAAGGCAGATCTCTTGCCTCTCATCGCCCCACCAAAGGTCAATCTGCACTACATGGTGCAATCGAGCTATGGCAAGTACGGCACAGCCATCCCGGTGAGCCTCGTGGTGCCGCAGCTCGACCCTGGTGAACCAGTGGTCGTGCTGATGGGTGATGACTGTGTGTATAATGCCGATGGCACATCAGAGGTGGCGCGCCTCATTGAGGCAGCAGGGGAGGACCGCTCGGCCATCCTGGGCGTGCACATGCCGCCCGACCAGCTCAGTCACTACGGCGTGCTGGATGTCGCCGATGATGGCCGCCTGCGCGGTGTGGTAGAGAAGCCAGCGCCAGGTAAGGCACCAAGCGAAATGATTAATGTCAGCAAATACGTCCTCAGCTACGACCTCCTGCAGCGCATTGCCGCCCACGCCGACCGCGACGACGTCGCGGGTGAATACTACATCACCGACCCCTTCAACGACTACCTCGCTGCTGGTGGCCACATGGCCGTCGTCCCCACCAAGGGCCACTACCTCGACACTGGCACGCTCGAGACCTGGGTAGCAGCCAATAACTGGCTACTCGAGCATCAGGGGTAGGGGCTTAATGCCAGTAACATTCTTAAGAACACACCTTCTATGTCGCAACAGCCAATTCCAGCCCAGTCTCAGCCACAGCCACTCCAGCAAGCGCAACCACGGCAGCCCACAGCATCACCCGCCTCGGCTCGTCAGTACGCAGCCCTGGGTACGACGCTTGGTGTAGGTGGTGTGTGCAGCGGCATTGTTAGCATTCTCATGTTAATTGCGAACACTACTTTGGATGAATCTACTAATATGAATCGTGCTGCTTTTTCTGCTGCCGTTGTTGCCAGTATTACTGGTATTGTCCTTGGCATCAACTCTTACGACAAACTACGCGAAGCAGGCGCATCGCGTGCGTGGGGTATAGCGAGTATTGTGTGCAGCGCTGTCGTGGTTGGGTGGATTGTGCTATGGCTTTTATTCCTTATTGCAATGATAGCCCTTTTTCTTGTTAAGTTCTTGATCGATTCTCTACAGAAGTAGAGGGAGAGCTCGTGGCATACATGCCTGGGTATGAGATCATAGCTTGTTAAAACTTTATACAAAAAACACAGCCCACCAACTGCCACGGCCAAATCGGGTTTCCAGGCCCAAGAATACTCTAGAGTACTCAATCAGGCGTGGTGATTGGCGGGCTGTGTTGGTGGGCTTTATTGAGCCCGAGCCCCTGTCTCGTAGTAGCACAGCGCTACTACATGTCTAGCGTTGATATAAGCTGGGCCATTCGTATTACTGGCGGCAAGAAACTCGTTTAGTTTTGCCGCCCGCTCTACTAATCTCCCAGTCTCATCAGGACTTTTTACGGTCCTGGTAAGAGTGTAGATGTCGCCGTTGATAAGCGTAACCTGTACTTCGTACCGTGTCCGTGTCATGATGATATTCCTTCCGAGATCCAGAGGCCAAAGAGCTGCTTTTCGCTCTTCGAGACAACCTCTGAGCTAAAAAGCTAATATATATATCAATATATGAGAGCGGCGTCAAGCTATTTTGCTTATAATGCCATAAAATCGGCATACTTTCTATTTTTGTACGTATAAAATAGTAAGTTATGTTCGCTATAGGCGCGTCTAAGTCAGGGTAAAATGCCCAGCAATCTCGCTTATTCTTATCCACATCGTGCGGTATGGGGAAAACTGCTGACCTCTGATACTGGTTGAGCTTTTCCACAGATTTGTGGATAAGCGCCAGCGCGGCGGGGAACGCCGTGGGTAAAAGGGGTTGCGTGTGGGTGAGAGTGGGTATTATACTGGGAGTAGTGGAAGAAAGTGGGTAACCACGAGAAAAACAAACACCACTGCACAAAAACAAAATAATTCATCTGTAAGGATCGCCACACCCCATGGATTACTTCGAACGCAAGCTGGATGACAAGCGTCGGCTCACCATACCGACGGAGCTTCGGGCGGAGTTTGCCAGCGGCGTAGTCCTGACGCGCGGCTTTGGCAGCTACCTCCACCTGTATGCGCAGGATGTGTGGGATAGCCAGGTAGAGCCAGCGCTAACGGGCAGCATCCTGGATGAACATGTCGCCGACCTCAACGTCAAGTTCCGGCGCGGCAAGACTGCTGCCACTCTGGATCAGAAGCAGGGCAGGGTAACAGTAGAGCAGCATCTGCTGGATTATGCCGGGATATCGCGCGAGGTTGTGGCGGTGCGCGCCGGCCAGTATTGGCGCTTGATGGCACCGGAGCAGGCCGAGTAGCAAGGCTGTTTTTGTGACGCTCTTTAACAAGCACGTGTAACTGATATCCTCGAGATCGACCATCTGGTAGTGAGCCATGTGGGCACCCGACCCACGCAAAACCCTGTCGGGCGCACCTTCCTCACAAACACCTCCCAAAAACTCCACCTCACATAATTGCTGCGGCAATTATACACATAAGTCTCTCAAACGATCTTTGGCGGGCTCTCTCGGCCTGGTACAAGCAAAGATCGTCAACAAAAACAAACACATTTTATGCGAAAACAAACAGGTTTCGCTACCAGGTGGGTGATCTCGAATCCGCATCGGACTATCTCGCAGTAGCCTGAGCGGGGCGTATCTTTTAGAATCAATAGCGTACATTGCTTTGGTGTATCGCCTACTGCATTCGGGAACTCTGTAAGGGTCGACACTCCCCGAGTATCGACCTCTTGCGTTGGGCTGAGAATCTGTTGGGACAACAACAGATTCTCACACTCCCTCAGCAGCAGGTCGATCCACCAAAGCGAGAAGCCGTATGCTGTTGCATTGTAGACATGAGTATGATAATAGCGTGCCACCAGGCAAGAATATTATGGCTCACTATGCTACCATAAGAAACGTATGAGTATCAAAGCACATCCACCACTTCATGTTCCGGTATTGCTGGAGGCAGTGTTGGCCCAGCTCCAGCCACGCCCAGGTGAGCGCTATCTCGACCTGACGGCGGGGTATGGCGGCCATGCCACAGCGATTCTCGAGCAGACCCAGACGTATACTACAGCGTGTTTGGTCGACCGCGACCAGTATGCTTTGTCGCAGCTTGGTAGCTTGGCAGGGCAGGGCGCACGGCTGATGCATTGCGATTTTTTGCATGCAGCGCAGCAGTTGGTTCGCGAGGGTGAGCAGTTTGATTTGCTGCTACTGGATTTGGGGGTGTCGTCACCACAGCTCGATCGAGCTGACCGAGGGTTTTCCTTTACACACACTGGCCCGCTTGATATGCGGATGGATCAGCGCCAGGCGATGACTGCCGAGCAGATTGTCAACCACATGGCAGAGGCAGAGCTCGCCCGACTGATCACCCGCTATGGCGAAGAATCGCCAGCGATAGCACGGCGCTATGCTGCTGCTATTTGCGCGGCACGGCCGCTGTCGAGCACTGGAGAACTCGCTAGCGTCATCGAGCACGCTACCCGTGGCAAGCGGGGCAAAACCCATCCAGCCACGCGTACCTTTCAGGCAGTCCGCATCGCCGTCAATGACGAATTGACGCAGGTAGAGCAGACGCTCCAGCTGGTGCCAGCCTTGCTGCGCACTGGTGGACGAGTGGGAGTGATCAGCTTCCATAGCCTCGAGGATCGGCTCGTTAAGCGCTTCTTCGCGGAGCAGCGCCAGGCAGGCTACGAGGCCGAGCTGCGCATCCTTACCAAGAAGCCAATCGCGGGCAGCCATGACGATGCTTACAATCCGCGTGCCCGCAGCGCTAAGCTGCGAGCCGCCGCAAAAATATAAAAAAACAAAAAAAGGAGTAGGGACATGCCAGTTCGTATCCCCGTACAAAATCAATCAATCACGACAACCGTATTGGTCCGCCACGGCAAATAGCCCTTGGCCTAGGACCTCGTGCTGGGGCGGCGCGCTAACCCGCCCCACCTAGACCTAGAAACGACCCCATACCAACGCTAAACAACACAAACACCACCACAATGACAACCTACACACGGACAATGCAATTTAATAGTCGACGCCAGAGCACCTGGAAGCGCAACCGCAACACCGTTGCTTTTGCTTCGGCTATCAAACTTGGGCCAATCACCCACACAGTGCTGATTGCCCTCCTTATCACCATCCTTGGCTTGATATATCTGGCACAGGCAACGCATACGGTCAGCTATGGCTACGAGGCCAGTAAGATCGACGACAAGATCTCTGCCCTCAGCGAGCAAAAGAAAGACCTAGAGGTCGATAACGCCCGCCTGACTGCCCTTAAGGAAGTGCAGGGTAGTAGTGTGGCCAAGACGATGACAACACCAGCCACTACAGCGTACGCCAGCGAGTAGCCCATGCTGCAGCGCCATCTTGCTACGCCACGCGCTCAGGCGCTCGCCGCTGTGCTCGGCGGGCTGCTTGTGGTGTTTGTGTTGCGCCTGGGGTATGTGCAGGTGCTGCAGCACGATTATTATGTGTCGCAGGCTGATAGCGAGCAAGTCAAGCAATTTCGTCTGCGCGCCCAGCGCGGTGAGATATACACTATGGACGGCACCACCCCCGCCAAGCTCGTCATGAACGAGACGGTCTATACTGTGTGGGCCGACCCAATGGCTGTGACGGATGCAGACAAGATCGTAGCGGTGCTCAACCAGGTGGCTGGTGGCAATGTGCGTGAGAATTTTCGCCAATACATCACGCGTAAGCCAAGCCGCTACCAAGTGCTTGCCACCAAGGTGAGCCGCAAGCAGGCTGAGCTGATTAAAAAGGAGAACCTCGCTGGGGTGGGCTTCGATGCGATGAGCCAGCGCGTCTACCCAGAGGGGCAGCTGGCCAGCCAAGTGCTGGGCTTTGTTGATGCCGAGGGTAAGGGGAAGTACGGCTTCGAGCAGGTGAATGACGACAAACTGCGCGGCACAGATGGCGTACTCAAGACGGTGACAGACATCCGCTCGGTACCGCTGACGATTGGCCGGACGAACATTAACCAGCCTGCCAAGAATGGGACCAACATGGTGCTGACGATCGATCGCAACATCCAGACGAGGGTCGAGCAAGCGCTCGTCGATGGAGCCAAGCGCAGTGGCGCTACCGATGTCAGTGCCGTCGTGATGAACCCGCAAAATGGCCAGGTCTTAGCCATGGCCAACCTCCCTACCTATGACCCGTCCAACCTCAAGACGATCAAAAGCGTCGCCGCGCTCAACAACAACACCATCACCACGCCATACGAGCCGGGCTCTGACATCAAGACCTTCACAGTAGCAACGGGCATCGACAAAGGGGTTATCACGCCGCAAACAACGTACAACAACACCGACAGCATCAAGGTAGACGACATCACTATCGGCAATGCCAGCAAGGGCCAGACGGGCAACATTACCATGCAGCACGCCCTTAATTGGTCGCTCAACACTGGTATGGTTACGGTGGCGCAGCGCTTGGGCAATGGCAGCTACATCACTCGCCAGGCGCGCGACACGATGTATGACTACTTCCATAAGCGCTTTCGCCTTGGGCAGCTGACGGGGGTAGAGCTCGCTGGCGAGGCTAAGGGCAATATCATCTCACCCACCCAGCAGCAGGGCAATGCGGTGCGCTACTCCAATATGTCTTTTGGCCAGGGGATGGATGCGACAATGCTGCAGGTCTCGGCTGGCTTTAGTGCGATTATTAATGGTGGGACGTACTATAGCCCCACCGTCATTGCGGGGACGATCGACGACAATGGCACCTTTGCCAAGGCGGCACGCAAGGCCTCGTATGCTCATGTTATCAAGCCGCAATCATCCGCCACTGTGCGCGAGATGGTGCACCAAGCGCGCCAGGCCTTTTATGCGGGTGGCGACCGCGCAGGATTCTACATTGGCGGCAAGACGGGTACATCGCAAACTATCAAAGACGGCAAGTATATTTCGAACCAAACCATCGGTACCTACCTCGGTTTTGGTGGGGAGGTTGGCAAAACACCAGCGTATGTTATTATGGTGGAGGTTTCGGGCAAAGGGCTGAATATGCAGGGGGGTCGAGATGCTCACCCGATTTTCACGGATATATCTAATTGGTTGCTCGACTACATGAAGCTCGAGCCGAAAGGACACACACCATAATGAACCTCACCACACTCGTTCGCGAGCTCAACGCGACATTTCTTCTCAGCGTCGCGGCTTTTTTGCTGGCGATGGCCCTCACGCCGCTCTACACCTACTTTGCGTATCGTTATAAGTTTTGGAAAAAACAACGGGCCGCTAGCACAACGGGTGAGGAATTGACGGTCTTTACCAAGCTGCATGCCGATAAATTTACGCGCAACATCCCCACCATGGCCGGGATGATTGGCATTGTGGCCATTGCTGTGGTGACGCTGGGGTTTAATCTCGACCGAGCGCAGACCTGGCTCCCACTGGCGGCATTACTTGGTGGTGGGGCAGTGGGGCTGCTGGACGATGTGATCAATATCAACAGTGATGGCTCGGGCTCGGCGGGTCTGCGCGCCTGGCTGAAGTTCTCAATGATCGCGGTAATGGCGGCAGTACTGGCCTGGTTCTTCTACGTCAAGCTAGGCTATACAACAGTGCATGTGCCATACCTTGGCGACTGGCAACTCGGCCCGTGGATCGTCCCACTCTTTATCTTTGCGGTGGTGGCAACTGGCAACGCAGTGAACATTAGCGATGGCCTGGATGGTCTGGCTGGTGGACTGCTGGCGGTGAGCTATTGCATTTTTGGGGTGATTGCTTTGCTGCAGGGGCATTTGCAGCTGGCGGGTTTTTGCTTCACTGTAGTGGGAGTGCTGCTGAGCTACCTGTGGTTTAATATCTATCCAGCACGGTTCTTTATGGGCGATGTGGGGAGCTTTGCCTTTGGGACGAGCCTGGGCGTCGTGGCGATGCTGACGAATACCCTGTTTTTGCTGCCGGTCATTGGTGTGCTGTTTGTGGTAGAGGCGGGCTCGAGCCTTATTCAAATCCTCAGCAAGAAGTTCTTCCACCGCAAGGTGTTTATCTCGGCACCAATTCACCAGCACTTCCAAGCAGTCGGTTGGCCGGAGGTAAAGGTGACGATGCGTTTCTGGGTAATCTCTTGCGTGACAGGCTTTATTGGCCTGATGATGGCGCTGGGTGGGGGACATATCTAGAATGGCTGCTGCTCGCCGCACCCGTGCTGCGCGCCGATCGGCTTCGGCTCGGTCGGTTCAGCCAGTGCGCCGCGAGCAGCGCACCACGCGCAATGCTGCCACTGCTTCATCTGCTGCTGTGCCACGTTTGCACCGGCCGGACTATCAGATTATCCTCTGGGTGGGGCTGCTCATGCTGCTGGGTTTGGTGGTAATGTATGCCATTGGCCCGCAGCGTGCCAATGTACTCAACTCTGCGCACAACACCAACTACTACACCGATGGCTACTTCGCTATCAAGCAGACGGTGAGCTTGCTGCTATCAATTAGCGCCTTTGTGGGGTTGTCGCTCGTGCCCTTTGCGTGGCTGCGCCAAAAGGCGGGTACGCTGCTAGCCAGCGGCTTCGTGCTGTGTGCGCTGCTGTTTGTCCTTGGCAATATGCTGCATGTCTCGGCAATTGCCCAGTGTAGCCTTGGGGCGTGTCGCTGGTTCTCGCTGGGGTCGCTAGGGAGCTTCCAGCCAGCCGAGATGCTGAAGTTTGGCATGCTTATCTATATGGCGCTCTTCCTCGGCACACGGGCGCGCCAGGGGGTGATAAACGACCTCCATCAGACGATCATCCCCATGGTAATTATGATGTGCGCTGCGCTCTTTTTCGTGATATTTTTGCAAAAGGATATGGGCACAGGCCTAGCGCTCACTGCCATGGTGGCGTGTATGCTGGTGATGAGTGGCATGAGCTGGCGCTGGCTAGCCTATCTAGCGGCGGGTTGTGTGGCACTGGTGCTGCTGCTTATCGTCATTGCGCCGCACCGCATGGAGCGGGTGGCGACCTTCTTCCAGGGGGATGACCACGCCGCCAGTAGCAACGATGATGGCTACCACATCAAGAATGCCAAGATTGCACTGGGTACGGGCGGGCTATTTGGCCTGGGTATTGGTAACAGTATCCAAGCGACGGGCTACCTCCCTGAGGCGATTAATGACTCAGTCTTTGCCATCATTGGTGAGACGTTTGGCTTTGTGGGGGCGGTGGTCGTGCTGGCATTGTTTGCAGCGCTGCTACTGCGCCTGCTGAGGATTGCCGAGCGCCTGCCTGATATGACAATGCGTCTGGTGGTAGCTGGAGTCTTTGGCTGGCTGGGTGCACATGTTATGCTAAATGTAGCGTCGATGATTGGAGTCTTCCCGCTGACGGGTATTACGCTGCCATTGCTGAGCTTTGGTGGCACCAGTATGGTATTTATTGCTGGTGCGCTTGGTCTGGCCTTCCAATTATCACGCCAGGCAGCTTACCAACCAATCAACGAAAAGGAGACCTCTCATGAAGCTACTGGCAGTCGGCGGTGGATCGGGCGGGCACGTTACGCCGGTCGTCGCCGTCATTAATGAAATCGCAGCCCTCCAGCCCGATGTGCAGGTGACCTTCGTCTGCGATAAGGCCTTCGCTAGCCAATCGCGCGGGCTCATGCAGCACGCTGCAGTGCCAGTGCGGGTGCGGACAATCGCCGCGGGTAAGTTCCGGCGCTACCAGCACCTCAGCGTAGTGCGCCAGTTGCTCATGCCGAGTATTGTGCTGGCTAATATACTTGATATCTTTAAGATCCTGGCTGGCGTGTGTCAGAGCCTCTGGCTGGTGCTGCGCTGGCGGCCAGACGTGATCTTTGCCAAAGGGGGGTTTGTGTGTTTGCCTGTTGGCATTGCGGCGCGCTGCCTGCGCGTGCCAGTAGTCATCCACGACTCCGATGCTCGCCCTGGCCTGACTAACCGTGTGATGGCACGCTGGGCGGCAGCGATTGCTACGGGCTGGCCACTCAAGCATTATCACTATCCAGCATCGCGTAGCCGCTATGTGGGGGTGCCGATTGGCGCTGATTTTCGCCCGCTCACCCCAGCGCAGCGGCAGCAAGCACGGCAGACCTTCTCGCTTGATCCACACAAGCCATTAGTTGTCGCTACCGGTGGTGGTCTTGGTTCGGCTATTATCAATCACGCGGTGTTGCGTGCTGCTGATGACCTGCTGGCTGCTGGCATGCAGGTCTATCTGGTAGCGGGCAAAGGCAATTATGATGCCGCCCAGGCCAAAGCGCCGCAGCACCCCGATTTTCACTGCGTGCCCTTCGTTTTTGAGCATATGGCGCAATTGCTCGGCGCAGCCGATGTCGTGGTGTCTCGTGCCAGTGCCACCTTCACGCAGGAGCTCGCTGGCCTCGCTCAGGCGGCTATCTTGGTGCCGGCTCATCACCTGGGTGACCAACGCAAAAATGCCGCCATCTATGCCGAGGCCAAGGCTGCGCTGGTCTTGCAAGACGACGCCCTAGAGCAGAGTGATGCCCTTGGCCAAGCCATTCTTACCCTCATGCGCGACCCTGCGCAGCGCCAGCAGCTCGCTCAGCGCCTCCACACCTATGCACGTCCCTACGCCGCCCGCGATGTAGCGCAAATGGTGGTAGAGACGGCTCAGCGTCAGGAGTAGGATAGGCGAGATCAGAACGCACATCTCACCCCGTCAAAATGACGGGGCTCTTCACCACTTGAGAGCTCAGTGATCAGTCAACTCGACTGGCTGGTTTGATGGTCAGTAGCCTTTGCCAACAACCAACCATCTACGGTATAATGGCCTGTAGCATCATGGGCTTTCGCACAAAACAAACACCACCACCAGCGCGCCGCCGAGCTGCCAAGAATAAGAGGGAAGAGCAGCCCCAGCGCACCGCCTACACCTATCGGCGTAACCGTACACTGACTGGTAGCTTAGTGAGTCGTGTCCCGAGTGCGGGCGAGCCCAAGGCGCAGCTGCGGTCGCCGCGTATGCATGCGCATGATTTACGCCGGACGCGCCGCCGCGTGGCGTTGTCGCTTGGAGTAGTGGTGGGGCTGCTGGCTGCAGTGTGGTTTGCGCTTGATAACGTCATTGCGACACCGGTCGTCGCAGGCAATCTCACCAGCAACCATCAGCTCTACCAAGCCAAGGTCAACGACTATCTCACTACCCATCCGCTGGAGCGCTTTCGCTTTGCGCTCAATACTAGTCGGCTGGCGGCCTATCTCCAGACGCATGATTGCCCTGAGGTTGCTGCAGTACTCCCAGCCACGCAGCAAGCTGGCCTGGGGCGCAGCACCATCACCCTCGCTATGCGCCAAGCAGCAGTGGTCTGGACGGTTAATCGCCAGCAACTCTTTGTTGATACCGAGGGCCATGCCTTCCGCCGTGCCTATGGGCCGCGGCCAAGCATTGAAGTGGTGGATGACAGTGGTATTGGTACGCGTAATAACCAAGTCGTCGCCAGCAACCAATTTCTCGGCTTTATTGGCAAAGTTGTCGGCGCAGTCCGTCGCCACCAACTCACCGTCCAAAAGATCACGCTGCCTGCTGGCACGACGCGTCAAATCTACGTCTGGTTTACAGGGGTGGAGTATCCTGTTAAGTTCTCGGTCGATCGCTCGGCTGGCCTGCAGAGCGAGGATGCCGCCCGGGCCATTCGCTATCTGGCGCAGCACCACATCACTCCCAAATATCTTGATGTCCGCGTCAGTGGCCGAGCGGCGTATCGGTAGTAGGGTAGTGACAATAGAGCATTTATGCTTTTAATGTTAAGAATTTTTGATATCTCTAACAAGTAGCCACTCCACTGAATACGGTGTTGTGGTGAAGCTAAAATCCATCACAAGCGCCGCACCAGGAACGGCTGTGTAAGAAAGATACTAGAGACCATTCCATTAATATTCCAGAGAATAGAGCGGCGTGACAAAAGAAACAGTGCAGAATCACTGAAGATATGTAATTGATCGCGGTCAATATCTGCAGAGTATCTCAGCAAAGGGTAGGGGAACTACTCTGTAAAACAAGAACAAATTTACAACACTTTACATAACAAAACATAAAAAATGCAAATAAAATATTTATAATACAAAATCGACAAAATGCAAAAAAGAGTAGGGTAGATGTTTTTTGCGAAAAAGTCAAATCATGATATTGTATAGTATTTTAACCTCAGTCAACCCAAGCAGGGTAGAAAACATAGCAAAAATACTAAGCACACAAAATGTCAAACAACGCAACCATGGCTCAGAATCTGCGAGGACCGGGTTAGCACTGGCATGACGCCAGGCAAATACGAGACCAGAGCGCGCATACCTAGATCTGCAGCCGCGCTCATTTGTTTGATATCGAGCCATTGCACAGACAAGTTGCAAACCTTGCGCGGCAATCAGACACACTCACACGAACAAATGTACATAACTTTGCACACGCGAATGTTCATGAATATATGCGCCGTGTGTTCCCTCCAATAGAACAAGCGTCTGCTTTTACTTTTGCAGGACGTATAAAGTGCCCACGGCTTCTATCCTTACTCTCCCCATTGGATGGCGCAGATATCTTAAGTGAACCTGCTGAACGAGAAGCAAGATCGATCAATAATCGAAGATCTATATACCGGATATATGCGTCTTATGCTCATAAAGACCAACCGCCAAATCCAGCTCAATTCAGGCTACAGCTGAGGTCTGAGCTATATATGCATCGTAAAAGGATTATTGTGCGAAGTTATATTACACTCCTAAAGATGATCAATGATACATCTTTTACATCTACCCCACTGCTGCGTGGATGTGAATTATTGTGTACGCGTGGATTGCGATACATGGCTACTCATCATTCCCTCGTCTATGGGCGCTGATGTTTATGCTTATGCTTTGCTGCTGGTTGCTATTTTGCTATACGTGATTGCTTGCTATATTGTGTAGTATAGCTAATCAGCGCTGTGAAATTGTGAGCTTTCTGGGTATATTTCTATGCGGCCTTAGGCCGTTTTGATTACTATAGCTTAATAGCTTTCATCTAAGCTGAAAATATGCTGTGTGCTGCTGCAAGGACAAGTATGACTCTTTGGCTATAATAAGTACAGAAGAACCAGAGAGCTACAGCTCAGGTGAGGTATGTCACGATAACATAGCTCTCGAATATGAGCTTATCAGTGGTAGATGCTAGTGAAATGAGGCAAGAACAGGGGTAGGGCGGTTGCCGGTGATTTTTGACGAAAGAGTGGCAGACTCCCCTGCTTTGTCCTGCCCTTTTTGGCCGCTTGTGCAATACACCTAAGGCACTGTAAAGAATGGATGAAAGAGGCGTATGGAATGGGCTGTGATTGTAATGATGACTCGTCTTGCATACAAAACGGCCGATACATAAGCCTATGAGGCAAATCACACACAGATATCCGCAACTATCATGTGTACACGATAGTTGTCCACGCGGCAAATTACCTCTGTTATAGCTGAGTATATGTGGTGTTCGGGGCGGGAGGGGAGGCCACTTCCCTATCGTTATTTCTCTCAACCTGTAGACTCGAGCTCTCACTTAATTGTAGCCATACCTACATAACCAAAAGAGACGAAGCTCTCATCGCTCCGTCTCTTATTAGTGTATTGCTTGTCTAGAGCTACGCTGTTGCGACCGCCTCTGCTTGCTCCTTGGGTGGTTCGAGGGCGTAGGTGGCTTTGGCAACGCGCTTGAAGAGCGGTTTACTTTGGAGATTAAGAAGGATGGTGGTCTCCTTGACCTGGCGGCTCTTGAGGACGCGCTTGACGATCTCGTCGCGGTGCAATGGGCCGCCCTCATCGCGCAAAATACCAGCAATGATATCTGCCACAGTGCCTTGGCTATAACCCCAGATGTCGAGTGCATAGATGCCGCGGCCGATGAGGATGAAGCGCTTGTCTTTGATGAGCTCGTTGTGGATGGCTTGCTTGGTGACGTTACGGCGCTTGAAGGTGCTCTCCTTGATGCGCTGAGCGATCTCGCTAAAGTGCAGCGGCTTGCCTTCGTCTAGCAGGACGACGTAGATCTTGTCGCGGATATTCTTGGGATTAACGGTTGGCCACTTGCTCAGGCCCCACATGTCTTTGAGGTGGGCCAGCTGGGTAGAGAGGCTAGCCAGGCCGCGTACTTGGTTGGGGTTCTCGTAGGTGAGTTGGTCGTGCAGGGCTTCGAGACTGATCGGTGCACCGTGCTGCTTGATGGCAGCAACGATCTCATCCACACGGCTCCGCACCGCCTTCTCATCACCGTATTCGGCAATGGCCAGGCCTTGGTGGTATTTGTCGGTCTCATTGATAGGGGTGAGGCGGGCTGAGACTTCGCCAATGAAGGCAATGTGGGCGCGCTGCTGCACCGTGGGTGTCTCGACATCTAACAGGCGCTGTGTGATGTCTGAGACGCGCCCCACGCGGCCATTCTCGGAGAGGTCGCGGATGATGAGACGCTCGGCGTCGTGCAGGCCCTCTAGCTCGCCTGCTTCGGCGGCGAGTTTGAGGCGCACCACGATGGCTTTCTCGAGCTGGCGGACGCGCTCGCGCGTAATACCGAGCAGCTCGCCGATCTGCTCGAGCGTTTCGCGGCGCTCTTTGAGGCCAAAGCGACGCACGATGATCTCGCGCTCGCGGTCGTGTTCTTCGCCGACTGCATCAAGGATGGTAGCGATCGACGCGGCAAAAATTTCGGTTGGTTGTTTGGTTGTTTGGTTCATGATTCGGTTCTCCATTTCCTTCTCAGTTGTTTGCAAATGCCCACTCGCACTTCTTACATTTGATTATAGAATAATAGGTGATATAAGTCAATCGTTTCATCATAGAACTATTATAGCACACACTTTACGCTTATGGTAAACAATTTTTTGAGGCTTTTCATTTGCAAGTGATGTGGCGAGCATGACGGGGCAGTTGACGGGCTCGCAGCAATGCGGGCTGGCATAGAAAAACCAGCGGCCGATACAGAGGAGCCGCTGGTATATGAGAGGTCGCCAGGCTAGGCGGTGCGTTTCTTACGCGTGGTGGTGGTGCGAGTTGTGGCCTTGCGCCGGCCCCGTTTGGGTGGTGCGGCGGCCAAGATTTCGCGGGCTTGCGCCTCATCCAGAGTTGTTGGATCAGTATCCTTGGGTACACGTGCGTTCGTCTTGCCGTCAGTTACATATGGGCCCCAGCGCCCCTTGAGGATCTTGATAGCGCCAAAATCGGCAATGTGCTTCTCTGCCTCGGCCTTGAGTTTGGCGGCGTAGAGCACGCGAGCCTCGGCCTCGGTGATCTCGCGCGGGTCGTGCTCCTTGAGGCTCACGTAGAGCTTGCCTACCTGAATGTACGGCCCAAAGCGCCCAACGTTTGCCTTGATGGTCTGACCATCCTCAGTGGTGCCAACAGTGCGCGGTAGTTCAAAGGCCTTGAGGGCTTGCTCGAGCGTGACGGTCTCGATGCGCTCACCCTTGGGGAGCGGCGCAAACTGCGGCTTGGCGGCCTTATCTTCGCTGCTGCCCAGCTGGAGCATCGGCCCAAAGCGCCCAAAGCGGGCAAAGATCGGCTTGCCCGTCTTGGGGTGGGTGCCAACCTCGCGGTGCGCACCGACGGTGCTGCGGTCAATGTCGCCGGACTTTTCGATGAGTTCGTGGAAGGGCTCGTAAAATTGGCGCAGCATGGCATTGCGCGCGAGCTTGCTGGCAGCAATGTCGTCGAAGTCGGTCTCGACACGGGCGGTGAAGCCATAGTCGATAATGGGGTCGAAGTGATCGGTCAAAAAGCCAGCGATCAGCTCGCCTGCTGGGGTGGGCAGTAGCTTGCCACGAGTGGCACCAGTTTTTTCTTGGACGATGCGACGAGTGACGACAGGGGTATTATCGCTTGGTGTCTCGCCTGTACGCTCCAGAATGATGACATCGCGTGGTTCACCTTCGCTCTCGCCTCGCTCGGCATAGCCACGGGTCTGGATGGTATTCATGATGGTGGCGTATGTGCTGGGCCGACCAATGCCAAGCTCTTCAAGCTTCTTGACGAGCGTCCCCTCGGTATAGCGCGCTGGTGGGCGGGCAAAGACCTGCCGCGCCTCGGCCTGTGTAAGCTCGAGGGTGGTGTGCTGGCTGACTGATGGCAGGATGGTCGAATCCTTACCGCCATAGACGCGCAAAAAGCCATCAAACAGCACTGTCTGACCCTTTGCCTCAAAGACGAGTGTTTTCTCTAGCCTCAGCTGTGTGCTGTCGATGCTGATGGTAATGGTGGTGTTCTCTAGCTTCGCAGCGGCCATTTGGCTGGCTAGGGTGCGCCGGCGGATGAGGTCGTAGAGTTTTTGGTCGTAGCTACTGCCAGCGACGGATTCGCGGGCGATGTCGGTCGGGCGGATGGCTTCGTGAGCCTCTTGGGCACCAGCCGACTTCGTGGCGAAGGTGCGGCTGTGCGAATAGTCAGCGCCAAACTGCTGAGTAATGTATGTACGGCTGGCGGCAATGGCCTGGCGGCTGAGATTGACGCTATCGGTACGCATATAGGTGATGAGCCCCTCTTGGTAGAGCTTCTGGGCGCTGGCCATGGTGGCGCGGCTACCCATGCCGAGCTTGCTATTGGCCTCTTGCTGGAGGGTGCTGGTGGTAAATGGCGCAGCGGGGTTGCGCGTGCTGGGCGTCTTGGTGATATTGCTAACGGTGAAACGAGCGCCGCTCAGCCCTGCCAAGAAGTCGTGGGCAGCTTGCTCGCTATCGAAGCGCTGCTTGAGCTCAGCTTTGAGCTCTTCGCCTTCTACCGTAAAGCGTGCCGTCACACGAAACTGTGCACTACTCGCAAAATCGCGAATCTCGCGCTCGCGCTCCACAAGCAGGCGCACCGCTGGGCTTTGCACACGGCCAGCCGACTTGCCACCCGGCACCTTGCGCCACACCACAGGGCTCAGCTCAAAGCCCACGATGCGGTCGAGGATCTGCCGTGCCTGCTGCGCCTCCACGAGCTGCATATCTACGGTGCGAGGTTGTTTGATAGCTGCCTCGATGGCGGGCTTAGTGATCTCATGGAACGTGATGCGCTTGGTGCGCTGTGGGTCTAGGCCAAGCACTTCGCACAGGTGCCAGGCAATCGCCTCCCCTTCCCGGTCTTCATCGGTTGCGAGCCACACATTGTCTGCGCCAACTGCCTTGACGGCCTTCTTGAGCTCGGTGATGACCTTCTTCTTGTCTGGATCGATCTCGTAGACAGTCTTGAAGTCGTTTTTGATATCGATCGGCGGCTGTCCATCCTTGGTCTTCTTGGGGATGGCGCGAATGTGCCCTACGCTCGAGAGCACCTGATATTCCCCGCCCAGGTAGCGCTCGATTGTCTTGGCCTTGGCTGGGCTCTCGACGATGACTAGTTGTGTGTGTTTGCTCATTGATTATCTACTCGCTTGTTATAGTTATATGCTTGCTATTAACCTATCTAATCAAGCGCCTATGATACCGCAAAGTAGAGTGGAATGCAAATTAGATACATTAAGAATACCCTCTCCCCCTCCCTGGCCTATAGGCAGGGGTATTGCTGATAGTGTGGAAAATATATAAGAAGTCTGGCTATCGATAAAGAATGCTGCACGAATTATCAATCGCACTACCCACGCACGCGGCGTGTGCGACGCATACGGGTGCGAGGTTGCCGTGCTGGGGTGTGTGCTGCTGAGGTGGACTTGGTAGATTTGCTGTAGTCTTTGGCTTTGGCATAGTGGCCAGTGAGATAGTCCTTCGCAGCGGCAATACCAAGGACAGTACCTACAGCAAACGACCCTAGTGCTGCTACACCAGCATAACGCTCAAGCTTACTCCCCTCAGGAGCGAGCGACTTGAGAAAATAGGCAGCAATTGCTATATTATCTGCTGCCATACTGAACTTGCCGGATTTTGGCGTACGGAAGGCTTCATCATTTGTGAGGCCATGATAGACGGTCGCACCAGCATTGACGGCATTCTTAGTGGCAATTGTTGCTAGAACTAATTTGGGTACAACATAGAGCTTGCCTGCTATTATACCAATCACTGCCATACCGAATTTGTCGCAAAAAGCATCAAACCCTGCACCAAAGTCACTTTCTTGGCGAAGACGTCGCGCCGCTAGGCCATCTGCTAGGTCGCATATACGACCACCAAGTATCATGAGTGCGCCAATGACTTGGCCGGTCTTATCATTTTCCCTTGTAGCGGTGTCAAATTTCTTAGCACCACAGGCTACCAGCCCAAGCCCAGTAGCCGAGATGGCATTTGGCACAGTAGGAATATCTCTCATGTGATATTCGCGTTTGCGTCGTCTTGGGGGCTGCTCTGCTGTCGCCATAGTATATGGTACTGTACCATAATACTAAGCCAATGTCCACTGGTTGGCACCAAGTGAGCGGATAACGCCGTTAATCTCCAGCATTGTCAGTGCAATGGTAAACTCGCTGATGGGTGTGCCTAGGCGGCGCTGCATTTCTTCGCCGTCGCGCAGGCCTTGGCGTAGCAGCTTGATGATGGCAGCCTCGAGCGGTGTGCTACCCAGTGGCAGGGTGGCATTCTCGCTCTGCTGGCGCTGGGGTGGCGTGATGGTCATGACAGCGAGGATATCGGCTGGGCTGGTGGCGGGCAGAGCGCCTTGCTTGAGGAGGTTGTTGCAGCCCTGCGAGAGTGGGCTGGTGATGTTGCCTGGCACCGCAAAGACGTCCTTGCCTTGCTCGAGTGCGTGGGCAGCAGTGTTGAGCGTGCCACTGCGCTCGGCCGCCTCGGTAATGATGACGACGTCGGCCAGGCCGGCGACGAGGCGGTTGCGCTCAAGGAAGCTCCAGCTGCCAAAGCGGTAGCCATCTCCTGCCAAGTGCTCCGAGACCACTGCCCCACCCTTGGCTACGATGTCACCCGCAAGCGCAGTATGATTGGCTGGATAGATCCGCGGCAGGCCATTGCCCAGCACAGCGATCGTCGTGCCGCCCACCGCCACGCAGGCCTGATGCGCAATGCTGTCAATCCCGAGGGCCAGCCCGCTGATGATAATTACTCCTTGGCGGGTCAGCTCGCGGGCGAATTGCTCCGTCACTTCCCGGCCATAGCGCGTGGGCCGGCGCGACCCAACGATCGCCACGCTCGGGCGGCGTTCCTCAGGTAGTGTACCGAGATAGTGAATCTGCTGCGGTGGCTTGGCAATATGGCAGAGTGGATTGAGGTATTGGTGGGCTTGTGGTGTGGTGTGATTGATCTGTTGCATGATTTGTGCTGAAAAGTGTTGACATTTTGTCAAGCGGGTGCTAGTATCATAAGTGATTGATTGAGCGCAAGCTCGTTCAAGTACCTTATACCCCCTATTTTAACATAGTTACCCCAGTGTTTTCACGAAGGTAACGTGTTAGGTTGCACACAATCTGTGCTGTAGTTATCTACCCTCCACTGCAGCACCGTTAGACAGGGTTGTGTGCTTACTAACCCCTTTGTCCAGCGGATCTCGTATGTGTGAGTAGATCACGTATACCCTGATTGGGTGGGACGAAGGGCAAACCAAGCGCTCATAGTGATGCCCACCCTTACTATGAGCGCTTTTTTGTTGGGGTGAGTTGGTGATGGTCTAGTCGCGCATTAGTTATTCTAAGCTGATTTACTTTGGTGCGCGAAGGTGCTGTGAATTGCTCTGGTTTGTGACATGCGCTACCAAGGCAAAGATAGCTGGTATCTGTGGTAGTAGCCACGATCCTGGCGGATTTGCCCTGCTTGTAGAACTTACTGCAGGGACTGTGATGCTTGTGCATGTAAGGTTTGATAAAAAGGCCTTCTCCGCGCTACTATGCTCTCTGGTGCAGCATACAATACCTTGCGTGTTGATAATTTTTCACCCTCAACTACATACTTCTCAATGAGAAAAACGAGCATCGAGAAGTATAGTTGCTATAGCAACATTGTGGCTTGCGATGGGCGCACGTATGTGCGCGTCACAGACAAGTAGAGGTGCAAGCTGAAACGCTATGTGATTGACACACGCTTACACCAGGCATACCTATATAGCCCAGCACGCACAAAATCTATGGCCGAACAATACTTTTCACCATATTTTTCTCTGTTATTGCGCAGTGAACTTATTATTTATTCAAGTGAGAGATATGCAAGAAAACGCTGTTATACGCTAGTGAGCACTAGAGTTGAGCTGTGTCGCTACGTGTTGGCTGCTTGTCTGAAGTAGCGTTTGGATCAACATAGTACTTGGGGATGCTATGAGCCTGGTTTTCTGGCTCTTCCCAGTATGGGCGTGGCTTATCAGATGCATACAGATTGCTCTTACGTGTGTTTGAGGTTGTGCTCTGCTGTGCTTCGTCTTGAGCAGCCTTCTCTGTGACATCTGGGTGGGTGACAAGGTCTGTAGTGATTGCTAGGTTGGTGACAGTGATGAGCTTGAGATGACGTCCATCAATATCGTCATAGCTCACATCGACATTATAAACCTTCTTAAGATACTCTGGTGTTGGACTAGTGATACTACCCTCTACAACGAGGCCAGCTAGCTGGAAATTATACGGATTGCTAGGGTCAGACTGTACAAAGAGTGGCGAACCTTGCCCTGTGCGGTCATCAAAGCCGTCTTCTGATGAGACGAGTAGTGTCTTGGTATGGGTAGCATCGTCATACCCAACAACAAAACCAGATGCAACGACTGGTTTGCCAATCTTGCGTTCGTTACCTTGGCTACCATAATTAACGACAGTAAGTGGCTGCTCGAGGAGGTCATCTTGAGCAATTGTCGTAATGACACCATTCTTTGCATCAGGATCCATCTGGCGGCTTGTTCGCCGCTTAGCATGGTTCTCGTTTTTGTTAGCAAGAGTCAGAGCGACAATATGCTTGTGAGAGGTGCCATAAGGGCCAGGCATCGGCATGGTGCAGCCACCATTGGGATGAAATTCTGACTCATTAGAGCCTATTGTAATGATGCCAGTATTGTCTGGAGTGAGATTTTCGAGGTCCTCCGTATTGACGACGGTGAGAACGATGGGATGGCCCTGCTCACGGTCGTTTGCAGAGTAGGTTATAACACCAGAGTAGAGCACATCTGTCTCCCCTCCTGATATTCTCACCTTAGTAGCAGTAAGAGCCGGTGCGCCCTCAGAATAGCCATTTACACCGATGCCACTATCGCGGAAGGCATGCTCCCACGCTTCATCTTGAGAACTGAACGGAAGGTCGCTCAGTGTGCGCATGTGATCAACAGCTGGTTTGTCGTGGCCAAGGTCGGCGCCGTCGTCTAGCTCAGTGTCGCTACAGGCTGGTAGCGGGTCGTTGCCTGGGTAGAAGTCCGGAAGACCATTGTAGATACCGTGCAGTATTAGAGGAGTTGTCAGTGCAAGACTAGCAATTACCACCCCACGCTTTCGGCGGCGAGACTGCTGTTCATCTGGCGATGGTTGTTCTTCTGGGAGTGGTAGTGGTTCGCAATTCTTCTTGACCATAATAGTTACTATAGTAGTACATTTTGTATCGTATGACAAATATCCATACTACGTGCAGAGGTAATGCGTCCTCTGTTTCTTCTCTGTCAACTACTATATAAATTTGTATTTAGTCCCGCAAAGCGCTATAATGGCCGAACCATGACAGAAATGGCAGTTCGAGAACATAATTTTGCCCCACATTCTCAGCCAGAGACGCGGATGGAGCGACGACAACACGAGCAGGCAGAGCGGCGTCAGCGATTGTGGCGAGCGATTGGTTGGCGAGCATCGTGTGCGATGCTTGGCGCTACGCTTGCGGGGACGTGGTCATTCGTAGGTGCTCGACTCGAGGCGCGTCAGGCGAAGGAGCCGTTGCCGGCCTGCACGACACTGGATGAGTCAATGTCGCAGCCGCATCTGGGACAGCCAACAGAGATTGCACGCCGGCCCTCGGTCACGATTGCTGAGGCGCTTGGCGATCGCACGGCTCTCGAGCAGCATAAGCAAGAAGTGTTGCAGGCAGTGCAGCCTTTGGTCGTTAAGATTAATGTCTATGGCAGTGAAGTGACAGGCTCTGGTGGAGACTATGGCGGGAGTGGTTTTATTGTCGAGACGCCGGGTGGTTGGTCTGCGGTGTTGACGGCTGGGCATGTTGTGTCGTCTGAGCGCCAGAGAGGTAATATTGCGGTAGAAACGACCAATGGCCATCGCTATGCCGTCCGGAGTGGTTGCTACACTGGCAAGGCAGATGGGCCACACAGGCCAACAGTGCCAGATGTCGCGGCATTAACATTGCGTCACCAGAATTATACGCCTGCTCCTGCACTGCAATTTGCTACCCCTGATGAAACAAGGGAAATTATACAACAAGGCCAACCAATGTATGCGCTTGGCTTCCCCATCAATAGCAATAATAGCCTGGTGCAGGTCACGCGCCAGCCGGCCAACCAGCCGCGTCTCAACGTCCTCCTCCCGGTAGCGCAAGATGGCCCTGAGGGTAAAATAACTATGGTGGCGGGAATGGAGAAAGCGGTGGATGAGAACGAACCATATGATCCTGCGCGCGAGGATTCTGTCTTGCCTGGTATGTCTGGTGGTATTGTCGTGGCGCAAGTCGAGACAGCAACAGGGACTGAGGTGAAGATCGTTGGCATGACGCAGGCAAGTAATACAGTTGTGGCTGATGCGGATACCCTGAAGAGCTATGGTATTATTGCTGATGAGAAAGAGACAGCGACATACAAGCCGCGTCTGACATATCTTGGGAGTGTGAGTGAGATGATGGGGCCGCTTGCTGCAATGGATAAGCAGCAACCACTGTGGCGAGCTGTGACATTCGCTGCAGACATAGTGCAGCCTTCCTGATACATTGATGCATGTGCTATACTAAATCACTATGAAACATCTCTGGCATTCTCATCATCCTTTTCGTATTTTTTGGTTTTCGGCGCTGCTGACGGTGCTGCTGGGCGGGGCAATTTTTGTCCATTTGGGTGTGAGCGGTTTGTGGCTGTTTACCATCCTGGTGCTGCTAGAGGTGACCTTCAGCTTTGATAACGCCGTCATTAATAGCCGCGTCTTGGCAACCCTAAGCCCCTTCTGGCAGAAGATCTTCCTGACGGTGGGGATATTCATCGCAGTGTTTGTGGTGCGGTTTGTGCTGCCGATCGTTATTGTAATGGTGGCGAGCGGGCACGATTTTATGGCAGTGGTCGACCTTGCGCTGCATAAGCCAGCAGAGTATGGGCACATCCTCCACGCTGCGTCGCCAATGATCGATGCCTTTGGTGGGGCGTTTTTGATCATGATTGGCCTAAGCTACTTTATGGACTACAACAAGCGGGTGCACTGGATGCGGCACGTCGAGTCATGGCTGGCCAAGGCGGGGCGCTTCGAGAACCTCAAAATATGTGTGATGCTGGCGGTGGCAGCAGTGCTGTACTTCACGGTAGAGCGGCAGTATGAGTCGGTGGTGCTGATCTCATCTATCCTAGGGATCTTGCTGCATATTGGGCTGGAGCTCTTCGGCTCGTTCTTTCATGACGACACGGCGCAGTCTCTCAAGGCAAAAACAGGCTGGGCGGCCTTTGCGAGCCTGATGTACTTGGAGGTGCTGGACGCGAGCTTTAGCTTCGATGGGGTGATTGGTGCATTTGCTATCACCAGTAGTATTGTCTTGATTGTGGCAGGCCTCGGGGCGGGTGCCATCTGGGTGCGTTCGCTTACGGTCTATCTACTACGGACGGGTGCACTGGGTAAATATAAGTATCTTGAGAATGGTGCGCACTGGGCCATTATGGCGCTGGGTGTGATGATGATCGCTAAGCTCTTCCATGTGGAGCTGCCTGAGTGGGCGACCGGTGGGCTGGGCCTTGTCTTTATTAGCTTAGCAGTCGGCAGCAGCATCCTCGAGGCTCGCACCATTAACCTCCAGACCGCAACCGCAAACACTGTCCACCACGCCGAGCAACGCCTCAAGCGTGGGGTGAAGAAGATTGTGAAGCACTAGATATTGCGATACATGTCGTCGAGAGATAAAATACACTCGAAATAATGTACTATACCGACGGCTGGTACGTCACACTCGTCGCTGCTATGTCTCCCGCAAGGAATTGCGCAATGAGAGAGGCTGACTGCTCAGCCGTCCACTGTTGCAAAATAGCTTGCTCATCTGAGGTAAAGTTACTCAAGACGAAGTCAACATCACCGACTTGCTGCCGCATTTTATTATCCGTGCCAAGGCGAATGTGCCAAAAGTTCTGCCCAATATGCCGGTGGAGCGACTTAAGTCCATTGTTGCCTGCGCTCTCGCCGCCTCGCCTAACGCGAATTTTGCCAAAATCGAGGGCCACATCATCGTGAATAACGAGCACATCGTCGAGCGATAATTTATAAAAATCCATGATTGCCCGCGCTGCGACCCCTGTTTCGTTATAAAATGTGGTCGGTTTGGCGAGGATGACCTTTTCTCCGCCCCGCGAAGACTCGGCCAGCTCAGCATTAAATCGGCTCTTCGGGGCGAATTGCATCCCCTGCTCTGCTGCATAAGCGTCGAGGATGATGAAGCCAGCATTGTGCCGAGTGGCGGCATAGCGCGAGCCAGGATTGCCGAGAGCGAGGATTAATTTCATACGTATTAGTATAGCATGGATGAGGTTTTGTTGTGGCTGTGCCGCGCTGGTGGTGCTATGGCTGAACCGAAAATGTTCCGGCCAGATTATACTACAGCGATCATCCGTCTACTGTATGGCTGGCCTCCATATATTTTCTTGTTCAACTATCTCACCATACCTAGCAGCCTTACCCCTTAGTATAAGACCATAAGATCCTCTGTAGAGCGAGCGGGCATACCCTGCCATGTTATACTAAACCCATGGCCCAGCGCGATAATGATCTTGAATTTAGCCTCAATGCTGCCTTTGATGAGCAGCGCACCCAGCCTGGCCTGGTGCCGCTCTACCTCATCAATGGCTCGCTCGGGGCGGGCAAGACGAGCGTGCTGGAGTATCTTTTGCGCCAGCCGGAGTTTGCTGGCTCGCGCGTGATAGAGAATGAATATGCCAACGAGAATGTCGATGGCTACCGACTAGAAGGCCTGGCGGAGCTTGTGACGACGCTGGCGGGCGACTGCGTGTGCTGCTCGTCTAAGCATGCCTTGACGCGCATGCTGCTGGATTTTTGCCAGTCGTCCCCTGCCCCAGTTTTTATCGAGGCAACAGGGGTCGCACGGACGATGAACTTGGTAGAGAAGCTCATCAATGCGCGGATCTTTGACAAATACGAGCTGCTGCAGAGCTATTATGTCATCACGGCGCACGAGATTTTGCACGGTATTGAGCCAGCCCACGAGGTGGAGCTGCAAGCCGCCGATACAATCCTTATTACCAAAGAAGATCTTCTGCACGGTGATGATCGCACTACCTATGATACCAAGCGCCGCGCCCTGCCCTACGCGCGGGTGCTGTCTGCGCCGCATGGGTATTTTGACCTTAGTAAGATCACAACGCCGTCGAGTCTGCTCACCTTCTTCGATACCTATGATGGCGAGCTTGCCGTGCCAGATAACCCAACCTATAGCGTCATCGATATGTCGCAGCTCACTGCTACCGAGGCAGCCTTTGAGACGCTGTGGCTGCAGCTCTTTGCGACGTATGAGCTGCGCCGGCTCAAGGGGTGCTTTATTGATGAGCATGGCACGCGCCGGCACATCGAGGCTACGCCCGAGCAAATCCAGATCACCACTGGCCAGCCTGGCGAAGCACCCAAGCTGGTCTGCATTGGCACCCACGCCAGCAGCATCACCCGCGACGGGCTGGTGGCGCAGCTGATGATGTTTGGGTAAGGTAGGTCTGAGGAGTCTCTTGGGCTTATCCACTAACTCCTCTGGTAGGATCTATTGCAGAGAATGAGGGTTGATTATTATTGGCTTGGATATAAAAATTTTTTCTCTTTTGCGTCATTCTCCCTTCTCTGTAGCGCCAGTACGAGAGGTTGGTATTGAGTCTTATATACATCAGAGGAGGGTGATATGGCAAGAAGCAGTATCGAAAGATAGATCTATGCCATAATAAAACCCACCTACCCCTACTTTGTTGTACGCAAAAACAGAGGTAGATGGGTGTGATATTATGGGTCTTGCGATTTCTTAGCCTTTCCTTAAGCGAGGAGTATTCGTCGACCTGGATTGCTTGGCCTCATAGGCCGCTAGAAGCCACACTACCGACTCTTATCAAGGAATTCGCTTAGCTTCTCATCGATCGATGTGAGCGATTGGCTCATCTGATTGACTCGCCGGACGAACCAAACAAGTAGCCAAATAGCCACCACAAATAGCACAACATGGAAGGCGATGGCCGACCAAAAAAGCGTATTTGCCTCGGGCGCGCGAATCAACAAAGCAAAATAAGCTGGTATATGAGTCATGGTACAACTCCTTATGTTATTAGTTATTACTGAATGTTGTTTGCCCACCCAGCCTTATTGTGTAACATAAGGCTGGGTGGGCGTTCCGGTGGCTAGTCCAGCTTCAGGCAGGACCAGCCCTCAGCGAGCGCGGCGTTCGTTACCTCGGCCTTGGAACCGGGGTAGAATCGGTTGCAGTAGCCCTGGATGTCGACACTACCAGCCGACCCAAACGACACACCGAACGGGAACGTGTACGACATGTCGTAACACGTCCATGTGTACGGCTCGCCGAAGAAGTTGTAGACACCGGAGTGCCCCTGCAGGCGGCAAGCCTCCTCAATATCCGCCGGCCACTCGCCGTCAGCGGCGTTCGCCGGCGAGCTCAAAACGAACCCGCCCATCGCCAACGCAGCGGTAGCACCCAAGGACGCGATCTTCCGGAACTTCATGTTATCCTCCTCTAGGATTCCGGGAGCCCAAGATTTTTGGGCTCAACCAACATGACGATTTGATTGTAGCTGATATATATATATATATCAATACTTGTTATGATATATTGCAATAATACGGTAAAATAACAGTGGTAAGTGCTGTCTATTCTACAACGATTTTGTTCGAAAATAGGCGAACATGGTCAGGGCTATGCACCAACAGGAAGAGAACGATACATACTCTACTAATTATGCCATAAAACACCCTAAGATAGGTTGCCCTGCAAGCGTCAGAAAGCACTTACAAGCGGCTCTTGCCTATGCCCTGCGTGCTTTGCCCTTCGGCATTCTTGCGCTGCTTATATGCTTTCGTCACAGGCTCGAGGCCGCGCTTGACGCGCTCGCGGTTGGCTTTGAGTTGCTTCTCGTCGCGGAAGGAGAGTTTGATGGGGGTGCCGGTGTAGTCGTAGGTGTCGCGGATGCGCCGCTCGAGGTAGCGCTTGTAGCTCCAGTGGACGAACTTGAGGTTGCTGCCGTAGATGACAAACCACGGTGGGTTGGTGTCTGTCTGGACGATGTAGCGCAGCTTGGGGTGGGTATTCTTGAGGCCAGCTGGTGGGTGCTTCTGCACAGAGCGCTGCAGGAGGTCGTTGAGGGTGCGCGTGGTGGTCTTTTGCTGGCGATGAGCAGCGATGCCAAGAGCGAGGTCGAATAATTTTGTCACATTCTGGCCCGTAACGGCACTGGTGAAGATGAGTGGTGCCCACGGTGTGAAGTCGAACTGGGCGGAGATCTGCGGGGCGAGTGCATCGCGCGTGTAGGCATCTTTGCCCTCCACAGCGTCCCATTTGCTCACGACGATGGCCATGCCCTTGCCTGCCTCGGCAATGATGCCAGCAAGCCGTTGGTCGAGAGCGGTGTTGAGCTCATTCACGTCCATCAGGAGGAAGCAAATATCGGCCTCCTCGATGGCAGCCAGGGTGCGCAAGACGCTGAACTTCTCGATGCCCACCTCTTGCTTGCCTTGGCGGCGAATACCAGCGGTGTCGATCAGCTCGATGGTTTGCCCCTGGTAGCGCAAGCGGATGCGATTGACATCGCGCGTGGTGCCCGCCACCCCGGCCACGATGGCTTGCTGCTTGCCCGCTAAGGTATTGAAGAGGCTGGATTTGCCGACATTGGGCCGGCCGATCAAAGCAATCTTGAGCACATCGCTCGGCTCTGCTTGGCGCTTCTCTGGGATGTGTTGGCAGATCTCATCCAGCGCATCACTAATACCACTGTTGTGCTCGGCACTGGTGCGGATGATACTCTTGATGCCAAGACGAAGAAACTCACTAGTGGGCAAGCTGCCCCGCAGGTCGGTTTTGTTGGCGATGAGAATGACAGGTTTGCGACTCTTGAGAGCGGTCTTGGCAACGCGCCGGTCTTCGTCGCTGGGGTATTCGGTGCTATCCACCACCACGAGGATGACGTCGGCTGCGTCGGATGCATCGGTGATTTGCTCTTGGATACTTGCCTCAAACTCGTCTTCTGCTGGCTTGAGGCCAGCGGTATCGACCAGCCAGAACTCATGCCCATGGTAGGCTGCCTTGCCCACCACCCGATCGCGCGTCGTACCGGCCTCGCGTGCCACGATAGCCTGCTGCGAACGCATCATACGATTAAACAGCGAGCTCTTGCCAGCATTGGCACGCCCGATGATTGCAACGGTAGGAAGTTTGGTAGCCATAATGCTCTCATTATATCATGAAAGCGCGAGTGGATTTGCAGTGCCCTACTGCTCAGCTACGTCCTGCCACTTGCCTCGTGGTAGCTTGCCCAGGCTATAGCTGCCAAAGTGCGTGCGGTGCAGGCGTGTGACGGTGTAGCCCAGAGCGGCGAAGGTGCGGCGGATCTGGCGGTTGCGGCCCTCACTCATGCTAATGTGCCACTCGGTGCGACTATCGGGTCGAAGACGCGTGAGGATGAGCCGGCTGGTACCATCGGCAAGCTGTATGCCGTAGTCGCTGATCATCTGCTGGTGGAGGGGTTCGAGTGGGTGGTCGAGCCGGACGTGGTATTCTTTGACTTTCGCAAACTGTGGGTGGGTCATGCGGTAGGCAAAGTCGCCGTTGTTGCTGAGCAAAAGCAGGCCTGAGCTATCAGCATCGAGCCGGCCAACGGGCTTAAGAGCGTGCAACTCTGTTGGTAAAAGGCTATAAATAGTGGGCTGCGACCCCTGTTGTTTGCGCGAGCAAACGTAGCCCACTGGCTTGTTGAGCATAATAGTGTGGTAAGTAACCTGCTCGGGTAGTGGCGCGCCCTGTACCGTTGCCAAGCTGCCTGGCTGGAGGCGGGCACCGAGCACAGCTACCTCGCCATCAACTACGACATCTCCAGCGGCGATTAGGTCATCCGCTTGGCGGCGCGACAGGCCCAGCACAAGCGCAATGTGTTTGTTAAGGCGAGTAGTCGACATGCCCCTATTATATCACCCAGGACGTGCTGGCCGAAGGCTCGGCTCTGCGCTCATAACTCGCTCGGCTTAATGCTGATGGGTATGACGCGACCACGGCCGAGTAACCGCTGAAACAATGCTCCGCGTGCCGCGGAGAGCAGCCTTGCCAATGGCACGAATGCATGTGAAAAGTGGGCTATGTTTGACTTCTGGCACAACCAGTGGGTACTCAAGCGATGGATGCTGGCGGCTATCGGCTTGTAGTGGATCATTGCATCGCGTAGCAGGGCCAGTGACAGGGTCATCGGTAGGTTGTTCATGGAATGGGTAGTCGAATGGTGATCGATCGGGCATAACAGGCTCCATGCAATGATGATTACCTAGTATAGCACGTGTGGAGCGATATGGATACGCTTTTTAGTGTGACGCAGCCGATGGTGCTGACGGCGCTACCCGCTCGGTCTCTTCAAAACTGAGGTCGTCGTGGCTATGCTGAATGGCCGGCGCTGGGCGCGAAGGCATGGCTGCTGGCTGAGGCATTGGCGCGGTATGGTGAGTAGCTTGTGGCCGAGCTGGTGCTACAGTAGCGGCCTGTGCTGGAGTAGGATGCGCTGCAGCCGTGGGAGCTGGGCGGATGGCATCGTAAAGCGGATGGTCAACCGGCGAGACCGACGGATGAGCGGCTGCACTGCCCTGGAGCAACGCCGCAGCTAGCGCATCAGACGGGTCTGCAGCAATGGCCTGTGGGCTGTGCGGCGCAATGGCTGCGCTATCAGTAGCAGGATGAGCTGGCGAATCCTCGTGGTGTTTGTGATCCTCGTGGTGAGTAACTGGTGGCTGCGCTGAGGCTGCTGGTGCTGGATGGCTTGGCGCTGGTGCATTATGTGCCGTGGTGGCTGGCGTTAGCGGCTCAACAGGGGTCGGCATGGTGTCCATCTGCTCGGTGAGGTTGGCTACGGCGTCCGTCACGAGCTGGTTTTGGCTTGGCTGGTAGACGGCTGCACTGGTGCCTGCCTCATCATCGGCCTGCTGTGTGCTCATGCGCAGAGCTTCGGCCAGCTCGGCTTCGTCGTCTGCTGGAGTGTGGGTGTGGTGTGGCGGTAGTGGCGGTTTGTTTGCCGCTGTCTGGTGCTTAATCTCTGGAATACCCGATGGCGCGGTGCTGTGTGGCGCAATAATATCGTTAATAAGTGGCTGCGTAGCGGGAGCATCGCTGGCTGGCAGTGTGTCCAGATGTGGAGCTTCGGCTGGGCTTGGTGTGTCGCTTGCTGAGGCTAAATGCTCATCGTGATGCGTAACGATCTCCGCCTCTGGCGTGTTCTCGGCTGGTGGCAAGGTAAATGGCTGTGGCGTGGTGGGCTCGGCCGGTGGTATGGGCGTGGTGGGATGTGGAGCGCCATTAGCGGCATCGAGCTCGTCGTCTATCAGGCTGGCATAATCTGGTTTTGGCATCGAAGACTGTAGCGGGTGGATCACTCGCTCACCCAGGCTAGCCGGCCGTGGTGTAGAGAATGGCGCTGTGGGCTGCGGCAGTGTGGTGGGCTGGCTGGCTGGCGGCACGGGCATAGCTGGTGCGCTTGGCTGAGGCTCAGGAGTGGTGTGTGCTGCCGGCCGGTGGCTCACCCCTGTATCACCAAGGACGTCGTGTACGGCACGCACCACATCTTCAATACCAACCTGCGATTTGACGAGGTAGCGGTCTGCTCCCAGCGCCTCGCCGCGCATGCGCTGGTCTTGGCTGGAGAGTGCCGTCATGATAATCACCTTGATGCCGCGCGTCTCAGTGGTGCTGCGCAAGATATCGAGCATGTCGAAGCCACTAATCTTGGGCATCATCACATCGCTGATGATGAGCTGCGGACGTTCTTTGATAGCCATGGCGAGTGCTTCTTCCCCATCGCCAGCCGACACGATGTCATACCCCTCGGCCAACAGGCGTACTCCGTATATTTCGCGCAGGCTTTTGTCGTCTTCGACAAGCAGAATCTTAACCTTTGTCATATCACCCTCTATTGTACGCAATTATCAGCAAAAATACCATAGTGCTTGTGGTTTTTTTGAGAGGAATTAATATAAAGTGCTGCTCTGGTGATGGGTCTGGCGCACGGTTGGCTTTGTGTGAAGAGATTGACAGAGCGCTGGTAGTGATTTGCAAATAGGCGCACATACCTGAAATTGCAAAACATTCCCCTGCTCTTCGTAGTAACCCCACTACAAGAAAACATCGATAAACTCGCGACCAAGCCAAAGAAAAGAGCTTTGCTCTATATTCTGGCTAGCGTATGCTAGGTTTGATAGGGCTACTGAGGGGTAGCTATTGACTATAAATATATACTGTGGTATCATACTACTCCCTAACAGAGGAATATGAATATGACAATAACACAACCAATGCGACATGCCGGAGCCCGACACAAAAGCGAGAAGCCAAGCTGGGTCACGCGTTTTGCAGAAAAATTACAATCGCCCGAGCGAACCTCGCGGCGTGAGAAAGCAGCGCGGGCACTAGGGACGCTGGCCACCATTGGCGCCACTCTGACAGCCGCAACAGGTATTAGTGTTTATCACGATAGTGGCAGTATAGAGCCGGTTGGTAACCTGCTCAACCCAGTCGCTGAGCACGTGATGACGACGGATAAGGACATTGCTGGTGCCGATGGACTCTCGAACATTATTGCACTTGAAGACCGCCAAGCGGAAGAGACGAGGATGCATTATGTGGCGCGTGGTACGGAAGCGATGGCCCTTAGTTCTATTGCGCTATATCTGCTCAATGAGCGAGCGCACAGATCTTCACGCAAGAAGGCTCAGTCATAAGCGTGTGATGGACAAGAGTTTTACCATCAGTATTTGGTAGGGCTCACTCCTCTTCTCGCTTTTTGCTGCAGGAGAGGCGCTGGCGCACGTTGTAGTATCAACAGAGGTCGGTATCGTGGAAATATCGGCCTCTGTAGCTTATTGTCAGCGAGATAAGAGCTACCGCACCGCCCGCGGTGGCGCAGCAGAGCGCGGCGTGGTGAGGACATCGCGGACACGAGTGGGGCTACGCCGAGGCTGACTGGTGGCAATGATATGCGCCGCAGGCGATGTACTTGGCGCAGGTTGTGCTGTGGAGGAGGGTGTGGCACTGGGTGGAGTGGCTGGAGCAGGATGAGCGATGGCAACAGTGGTAGATTGGGTACTTTTTGGCTTGGGCGGGGTGGCTGCGTGGCTGTTTTTTTGGGCTGGGCGCTGGGCACGAGTAGCTGGGCTGGGCTGTGGCAAAAAGCCTTGACTCTGGAGTGCGACCGTGGCAAAAGTTGGCACTGGGCGGGGCGAGGCTACTTTGGCGGCTTGTGCTGCTGCCTTGGCTTTGGCAGCGAGGGCGGTTTGGGCATCGTGCTCACTCAGGCGTGGGAGCTCGAGGAAGAAGGTACTTCCCTGCCGGTACGCACTCTCTACCCACAAGCGGCCGCCCATTACCTCTGTGAGGCGGCGACTGAGGTAGAGCCCCAGGCCAGTGCCGCCAATCTCGCGCGTGTCCGAATTATCCACCCGATAGAACTTCTGGAAGAGGTGCGACTGATCTTCCACCGGTATCCCGATGCCAGTATCGGCAATGGCAATCGTCACGCGCCCACTACCGCCGGTTACATCCACCGTTACACGCCCACTGGGGGTGTATTTGATAGCATTCTCCACCAGATTATCAAGTACTTCACGCAGTTGGTCTGGGTCGACAGAGACATAAAAGGCAGGACTAAGCGTCCGGCTCGTAAAGGTGGCGCTATGCTCACCGCCAGTTGTACCAGGGCGTGGCTTGAAGATAAGCTGGAGCTGCTTGTCCTCAGCCTTGTGGCGTAGCCCCTCCACAATGTCACTGACAAAGGGGATGAGATCGATCGCCTCGGGGTTGCTCTGCAAGCGGCCATCGTCGGCTTTGCTCACGTCCAGCAGGTCTTGGAAGAGCCGGCCAAGGTGCTCGGCCGAGCGGTGGGCCTTGGTAATGAAGTCGCGGGCGCGCTGGTCGATGGTGGCGGTGGCGGGGTTGAGTGTGAGGCCAAGGTAGCCCTCGATCGACGCTACAGGGGTACGCATCTCGTGGCTAGCGGTGCTGATGAACTCGGCTTTTTGGCGCTCCTCGGCCTTTTCCTTCGTCACATCACGAAAGACGACGATGACTCCACTGCCCGGCTCACTGTTGACGGGCGAAATGACGAGTGAGATGATCGGCGTTTTGCCAGAGCTCGTCACGAGGCGCAGATGGTCGGTGGTGAGGGTTTGGTTATCGGCCAAGACAGCGGCGATCGGGTCGGTATCATTGGTAATTGGGTCATTCTTGGCGTCGATAAGCTTGAGGACGGATTGGTAGCTGAGGCCCAGAGCATCTTCGTCACCCCAACCCACGAGGCGCTGAGCTGCTGGATTGATGAGCTCAATCATCCCATCTGCATCGAGCGCCATCACACCATCGCCAATCGCATTGAGCACGATATCCGACTTGCCTGCCACCTGGCTGAGCGTGGCGGCAAGCTCGCGGTATGAGGTGGTGCGGGCCTCGGCAGCGCGATCATCCGGTCCCCAGAGTAAGCATCCCACCAAGACCGGTAGCTCGCCGGTGAGCATGGCACTGGGGATCATTGTGCTTGTAATATGCCCCGACAGCACTCCCCAACTGAGGTAGGCATTGACTAGCAGCAAGACTAGCGCTAGCCCCACCCAGCCAAAAAACATTGCAAAGACCGCCACCAAGAGCCACGCTGCAATAAAGGGTGAGCTCAGCCCACCAGTGCCAATAATAAGCGCGCCCGTTGTGGCAACGGCGCAGAGATATACCGCGAGGCTCGCCTGCCCAAGCCGTTGCTGCGGTGGCCAGATGTGAAGCACCGCTGCCACGACCCCTGTTATACCGGCCAAGATGACGGCAATGAGCGGCATGCCAAGCACGAGGTTGTATTGATCCACCCCGCCAAAGTGCCGCCATGCCCACAGCGCCACGATGATGACGGCATAGAGCATACTTGCCTCGCACAAGCGCCGGTGCCAAAACCGGCTGATTTGTTGCACCCCCATTGGTTATCCCCCTTATGCTTTGTGTGTATTATAGCGGATTGCCTGGGCGATGGCAATGGAGTGCTGGGCGAGAGCTGCGCTCGCTGCCCGCCACTTCTTATAATCCTAGTAGTAATTTATTCGCCCATTTTTCTCTACAATGTGCTACAATAGTGCCAGAAAACAAAGGAGGCCATATGGCAAAAAAATCAACCAAAGCAGCGGCCAAAGCAGCCGCGCCATCAACAACCACCAAGACGAAGGTCACGGTATCGACCGCCCGCAAAAAGACGCCCAAGCAAATGCTCGACATCCTGCTCATCGCAGCCTGCTTGGTGCTGAGCGTCATTGTAGTGGTGCTGAGTATCTCGCACAGCATCGACCCGCACACCGCCATCGTCATGCTTAGCATCGGCCTGGCCTGCCTCAGCGCGTATGTACTTAACCACGCAGCCAGCCGGTAGAATCCTGCTCTGCTACTCTTACAAATAACCCGCTCGCGATTGGCGGGTTATTTTGCTATAAAGCTGCGGCTATGCAGAGGACGTGGGCGCGTTGTGTGTTGAGGCGTAGGGTGCAGCGCTACTTGCCCGGCACATACACCACAAGTGTGCCGTCCTTGCTGGTGCTAGCGATGAGATTGCTGCGGATGGTGAGGCTGCGCATGTCGGTTCCTTTGATGGTGAGGAGGGTTGTACCATCGGCGACTTTGACGATCTTGAGGCCTTTACTGCCGCTGGCTTGAATACCGGCGGAGTGGAGATTACTGGTGAGGAGGAGTGAGCCATCCAGGCTGGCGGAGACAATATTACCGCCGTCAGCCAGGGTGAGTGTGCCACCGCTGGTGCGGCTGTAGGTGGCGTGGCTGAGGGCGAAGTCTTGGGTGTTTTGACTGGCAATACGTAGGAACTCCCTACCCTGCCCATCCACAACGACGCGCGGCATATCTGTGGTGAGAGCCTCTCGGGGGTAGGTTGGCGCAGTAGTGCCAGCGGGGTTGGTGAAGGAGCTGGCGGCTGGGCTGAGCTTGTACGCGCTATTGACAGTGCTGCGGCCGCGTGGCTTACCATCAATGCCATAGCTCTCGAAGGTCTCTTGCCCGCTGGATTGGATGGTATTGCTGCTCGCAGTGCCCTCCAGCCAGCCATCGCTTGCTAGGGTGACGTTGCTAGAGCTGGCTGTGCGCTGCACTTCCCGCGTGCCGCTCGTGATGTCGTACACGGTGATGACGGTGGTCGATTGGTCTGCAGTGGTCGCTTGGCGTTCATTCGTAATGACAACACCAGTAGTAGTACGTGAGGTGGCACGCTTATTGGGTGACTTCTGGGATGGCTTAGCGCCGTGGTCTTTCTCGCTATTGCGGCGACAGATGAGCTTGCTCCCGCCCGCTATAATGCAGGTAGCGTTGGGGTTCTGAAAATCGCCACTGGTGATGGGGCGCAGGCTCCCTGCGGCGGCGTAGAAGGTGGCAGTGGTGCTCTCGCCAATAATGTCTTGCTGTTGGTTATCTGTGCCATAGTATGTGAGCGTACTCGGCTGGGTAGCTACAGGGGTAGTATAGAGAACCTTGGCAGTAGTAAGCTCTACCGCCGTAATGACCGAGCGTCCCCGCTGTTGGCTGGCGCAATATACCACCCCACGCGGCGTGACGCTGCTACAAGTATTGGCCGGCCAAGTAGCGACTGCCTGCTTGCGCCCAGTATCCCAAATCCGGAGCACTGGTGTGGTATCCTGCGCGCCCTGCCCTGCAATGGCAAGCCGCGAGTGGTCGGCTGTGCTACCCAAGAAGCTCAAGCCACCCTGCCCCGCCGCAAATCGCACTGCGCGCTGACCTGCTCCATAGCCATTGGCCAGAAATACATCGGTGCGCGATGGCATGGCCGACACTGCCGCTGCCTGCATGCGCTGCGGCGCGGAGAGAAGGGTTACTGCCGCAGCAATGGCCGAGAGCACCACAGTAATGGCCGCTGCAAGCATTACCCACAGCGTGAGCTTACTATGCCGCCGCTTGGCGGGACGCTGGGGTGGGTGCTCTCCCAGCACAGATGTCGGAACAGGTGAAATATCCATAAGTAGCTTCGTTGTATGATGTAATAGTGTGTCATTAGTATAGCAGATATCGCTGCAGCCAGAACATGATTCTCGGCTCGCGCGGCAATAGAGCGGTATTATGGTGGACAAACCAGCGAGTTTTTCGTATAATGGCACACAGCACTGCTACGTGCCTGCACGGCCTCATCGTCTAACGGTTAGGACACCAGGTTTTCATCCTGGCAATCCGGGTTCGATTCCCGGTGAGGTCACCAACATAGCTACATTACGATACCTTGCCTCGGCGAGGTGTTTTTATTTGCGTGTTGTTTTGAGGCATATAGCAAGAGCTAAAACTTCAAAACTCCACCACTGTATATAACGGACTGACCAAATAAGGAATATGGAGGTCGTGGCATATTGGCGAATATTCGCTATATCACTCTCGGCTGGAGTATACTCGCTGTGATGGGCCTACTATGTGAGGGAAAGCTACCCCAATAAGCTTGTTCGCTATTGCGTTCTGCACAAAATGTAGTATAATCACCACATGATAACAGAGAGAGAGAGAGCAATAGAAGTAACACGCCGCACCCTGCTGAGTATGCAGCGCGGCAAGATGAGCTGAAGCGGTCGCTGGAGCTTATCTATACAGTAGCCGAGAGTACGCAGGCGCAAGATATGCTTGGTGTTCTTGCTGTACGCCTAGTGGAGGCGATAGACTATGTGCGATTTCCAATGATTAACCACGATGGCTCTATACAAGAGATTTATCGGTGGGTACAAAAGCCAGTTATTCCGTTAGTGGCGCTGCGCCCTGGTCAAGAAGTGCAGCTATCGATGGTAGGTATTACCGATCGACAGTACTTTGGGGCTAAAGAGCAAAATAATATTCATCCGATAGCACAAAATCAGATCACTCGCCACTTTTATAATGGAAAGACATCTGCAGCAAAACATAATGAAAAATTTAGTATAAGCAAGGGTGCTAGTGGATCGACGTATACAAAACGATTCCCAATATTCATTGATCATCGTAAGAAAGGTAGTCCTGAGGTTGGAGCCGTGTTTGGTCAGCCTAGTGTAGCAGTCGATTATACTAGTGACAGTAACCCCGAAGATATATTATCTCATGAGCTAACTCATGCACTAGATATACTTGATGACCCAGTATGGCTCATGCAGCGTAACGAACCAAGAGAGAAACATACGTTAAGAAGAGAGTTACGAGGCTACGCCGTTGGTGCTCGAATTAGTCTATTAATTGCACAACGTCAAGGATTGAATATCATTGACGATGAGGAGTACTTTCGCAGCGTAGGTTTGTCTCACCACATTGAGAGAATACGAAACAGAATTAATGGCCCGATTGATTCCCCAAATGCTTTTGATCCAAACGACGAGATCATGCAGACACTAGATAGGGATGGGCTAAGCCGTATGTGGGATAAGAACAAGCGTAACGTTAAAAACGTTAGCTCTTCTTCATCCCCGCAATAATCTCCAGCAATCGCCGTGGGGTGATCTCGGCTTTGATGAGATAGCCATCCACACTAGTTTGGAGAGCGAGGCGGGTGGATTCGTCTTGGTCGAAGTTGGTCATGATGAGGATCTTTGTGCCAGCGATGTGTTGCGGCTCGGCGCGCAGTGCCTCGAGGATCTCACTGCCGCGTTTCTCGGGGAGCATGATGTCGAGCAGGATGAGGTCGTAGTGGTTGTTGCGTGCTGCCACAAGGCCGTCTGCCCCATCGATCAGCCAGTCTACCGCATAGCCTGCTTTGCGGAGGCTACGCACGTACATTTCGCCGATGAAGCGATCGTCTTCAATGACGAGAATCGTTTGAATTGCCATAATTTCTCTCCTACTACCTCTGTTATCCCTTATACATCGTGTGGTTTTTTATCCAGCCACCGCCACTGGTGATGAGCTGACTGTTGCTGCCATCGGCGATTTTGTCTGCTACGCTGGCGTAGGTGGGGATGGTGATCGTGAAGGTAGAGCCCTCCCCTTCGCGGCTTACCACGCCAATCTGCCCACCGTGCGACTCGACGATCGCCTTGCTAATATACAGCCCAATGCCCGTGCCGGCTACGGTCTCGCGGCTGCGGTGCGAGCGGTAAAACTTGTGAAAGAGATTGCCCATGACATTGGCGGGGATGCCGATGCCGTGGTCTTGCACCTTGATGGCGACGAATGCACCATCTTGCACTGCCGAGACGTGGACTTCGCCGCCTTCGTTGCTATATTTGAGCGCGTTATCAATGATATTGCTCAGCACCTCAGACAGGCTGGAGCGATCGGCCGCAATGGTGGGCAGCGTGGTGGGGATATCCACCGTGAGTGTGCGGCCTTGGGTGGTGGCGCGCAGCTGCATGTCGTCGCGGATAGTATTGTAGATGCTAGCCACTGACTCTTCTGCTAGGTGGACGCGCAGGTGGCGGCGGTCGAACTTGCTGGCATTGAGGATGTTGTTGACGTAGCCGCTGAGGCGATTAGCCGAGACAACGAGCCGCCCTAGTAGCTCTTGTTGGTCGCCGGCCAGCGCTGGGCCAACCTCCTCAGTGAGGACATCCAGATAGCCACGAATAACAGTGATGGGCCCGCGCAGCTCGTGAGCGGCAAAGGCGATGAAATCGAGGTCATCATCCTCGGGCTGGTAGAGGGTGGTGCGATCGTGTAGCACCAGTATAACCTCAGCACTGCTCCCCTTCTCATAATTGGCCGTAATGTCGAAGATATGCCGCCCAGGCTCGCCTACCAGCTTGTTTGCAATGCGCAGCCAGGTTTTCTCGGCATGGACGGCGCTGTGACGGCAGTGGGCCAGCCACTCGGTGAGGCTATCGCCTGGCTCGAATAGCAGCTCGAGCTCGGCCGTGCCATCATGGCTCTGGCGCAGTGGGGTGTGGCGGTTGTGGTAGCGTACTTGCCCCCGGCTAGTGAGGATGGCAATGCCGGCACTGGTTTGATCAAGCGCAGCCTCGATCTGGGCAGCTTGTGCTTGAGCCTGGCTCGGCTCAGCTTGGCCAGCTAGTGCGGCCGTCTGGTAGATGTATTGCAGCAGCGGCTTGAAGCCATCGCGCTCGAAGTGTGCTGCATTGGGGTTGGGCGGTGTGATGGTACTGGGCTCGCCTGCCACGTGGCTGAGGGCATGCGTGAGGTCTTTGAGCGGGGTGAGCAGCTGCATGAGCAAGAAAATATTGAGTGGAATACTCGCCAGCACTACCACCATAATAACCAGCCAAAACTGCAGCTGGCTAGGGCTTAGGCCAATCATCCACAGTGTACTCGCCACGAGCCCGGCAATGGTACACTGCATCAGCACACTCGCACCAATAGCACGGCGGCTATAGCGCGGCCAATACTGCTTAATAAGGGTGGGTGGACGACGAGATGGCAACGGCTGGGCTGGGCCTACTGCTGCCACGACACGCTCCCCGTGCCGCCAGGTACTGCCGCAATCCATGTCTGGCCGCGGGTGAGAGCGATTGCCTTGCCATTGGCGTCAAGCAGCTCGAGGGGGCTGGCGCGGTTAGCTTTGCGCCATATTCCCTCCACCACGCTGCCGTTTTGGAAGATAGTTGCTTTGCCTTGGCCAGTGGTGATGATATTTTCGCGAATGCCATCCTCTTGCACGGTGGTCTGCTGGACGGTTAGTGCCACCACAACGCTGGGCGCAATCTGCCCTTCCTCACGGTCCAAGCTAGCCTCGCCACCAATGCTACGCTGGTAGGTGTTGGTGTTGGCATCGTATTGGTAGCGCGTGTTGTAGCGGGCGGATTTGCCAAAGTTGATGACGGCCACAGTGGCGGTGGCAGGGTTAGCTGGCTTGCCATCGGCCCGGGCAAGTGCGATCTTGACAACAGACTGCTTGTAGCCTTTGCTGCTATTGAGGTCATCCAGCCGCTCGGCACTGGTGTAGACATTGTGCGGGGCACGGCGGTCGGTGGCACGCCAATAGCTGCGCTCATTAAAGAACTGGTCGATATCGCGGTAGGTGCCATTGCGGATCTCTTGCAAGGCATGTGAGCTACCTCCCACATGAGCTACGCTAGGCTGGTATGGCGCCAGCCAGTCGATGTAGTATGGCCGCAGGCTGCGCACTGGGCCAATCATCGCTGGTTTGTTTTGTTGGTACAGCGCGAGAAAGCGAGTGATACCTGCCTCGGCAATTGCCTCATACACCACCTCAGCCTGCTTGATACCCGACTGAGGGCGAGCACTGGGGCTATTCTCGAGCATTACGGCGGTGACGGGCTTGGTGGTGGCCGCTTGGTCGGCGACCTTGAGGCCAGTCAAGGGCGAATAATACACCTCTGGGGCTTTCTGCGTTGCCACAACGGGGGCGGGCTTGGCCTGGCGCGGCTTATTGAGCAGAGAAAATGACGCCATAGCTCCAGCAAATACCACCAATGCCCCACCAATCACCATCACGGGCATGCGGTGCTGCCCCACAAAGTGCCGCAGCCCCATAAAGTGCCGTCCATGCCGCCGCAAACGCCGACGCTGCGCCCGACCGCCAAAAGCTGCCGGTGGTGTATTCTGTGGTGAACTCATCTTATGGCCATTATACCATGAGCGGATAGCGATGAGCTGGGGATTTTTGTATTGATGTGTAGTTGGTGCACCTCCGGAATACCTACATCCCAAAACCTGCATCATTCCTCACGCTCCATTGCCCTATCGCTCCCACCGATAGATTGCTATAAGGGCCAATATTTGGGAAATATCGACTTCTTGCGCTGGGGCTAAAATCCGTTATTGCAGCGGATTTTCATACTCCATCGGATGAAGTATAGGAGGCGGTGCGAGCTGAACGTGAAGAAGGAAGGTTTTGACATTCAGATTCGGAGAGTGAGCCTTCGCATACCGCCTAAAGCGAAGTAACGAGGAAGCACCAACAGTTTCGCCACAAGAAGCGCAATGCGATCAATTACCCAACAAACCCCTTGGCAAATCCGCAAAAATAGCCTACAATGAATAACCACTAACGATAATTTGGGTGAGGAAATATGACACGACGACACGATGGCCCTTTGGCAGGTAGTACAGATAATGGTGGAAGTACCGATGCAGTGCCACCGGTGTGGCGCGATGATGGAGGTCAATCACCACAACAAGCGAGCAGCGGAGATTTGCCTGTGGGGCAGGTGCGAGAAGAGGTGCGCCAACCATCGGCTAATGTCATGAGAGCTATGACAGATGCCGCCCTCGGAGGGCTAGGGATTGGCTCGGGTCCGCAGGGTGTTGAAATATTCGCCTCCCCTGTTGCGCGCAAGATAATTAATGGCGCGGACTCCGTGAGCGGTATGGAGCCAGCGCCATAGGTCTGGCCGGGCGACGTACCTCCAGCGGAGTAATTGCGCGGTATTCCCTCTCTCGTGGCACGAACATCGCTTGGCAAGGATAGCAACCTACCCACCGCAGCCAGGCTACTACCATACCAGCAAATAGCATGATAATTTGAGGTAACAGTGAGCTGCCGCCTCTGTATCGTTGTAAATAACGCAGCAATAGGGCCTTGACAGATATATATATATATATAATTTCTTTCATATTCTCTCTACAGATAGAAAGGGGAAGAGAATATGTTCCTTGAGATTCATTGCGGTAGACTCTATGTAGACGGAGAGTCGACTGGTTGCGGTGACTACAGCCGTCACGCTGATAAAGCCTCATGGGTGGAAGGTGTGAGCGACGAGGAGAGATTTTCGTTCGCTCTTCATTGGGCATGGAGTGACGGTGAAGTTGATTGGCATGAGTATGTTGACCAACTACGAGTTGCAGCGCTTTCAGACGCTCGCAAAGCCACAGCAACAGCACTGGCTGCTGGTATCAGTGGATGCGCATCATCGTGGTCGCTATCAGGGTTGATACTTCTTGTCGTTCCGGCTGTTCTTATGACTGGGTACTATATCCGCTCTATGATCAGCAACTGGCAACGATACAGGACGAGGCACCAGCAATTCGAGAACGAGATTCAAATCATAGATTTCAACTACCCAGTTGTCCGGTGTATACGATGGTTACTTCAATCTGGCCTCTCTCAGAATGTTCGTAAGAGGCTGGAGGCTGGTGCTGGTGGGGTGTCTGTTGACAGTATCAACACCAAGGTAGTCAGTATCAGTCATGAGTCCGTCACTCGGGTTGTTCGTCGCAACCCAGAGCTGATCGAGTTCATCAGCAAAGAGTACGGCGCCAAGCTTCCCTCACCTGAGGAGTATCGACGTCGTGCCTTCGATGTCTTGTATGGTTACATACAGGATGAGATCAACCGCCTTGAGGCCGATCGCGTTGCTGCTGAAGAGCAGCAACGCATCGAAGCCGAGCGCGAGGCTACTGAAGCGTCACTTCGCCGCTCACGCGAAGAGCGTGAGGCCCTGGTTGCTGCCGAGGCTGACCGCGCTTCGAGGGTGTCCTCTCTCCCCTTTATTCTTGGTGAGACCAAGGATGAGGTTATTGGATGGGGATCGCTGTCTCAAGCAATGCTAGAGGCAGACAGCAGTTCAGCTTCTGATCTCAGCAAGGAACGACCAAAAAAGGCTTGATATCTCAAGCCTCACGCCGGCCTATGGAATAGCATAGGCATGGCCCTTCTATCCACCGGGGCTGCCCGCTTGAGTACCATTATGTATTCGCGGGCAGCTCCCCTACCCCTGTTATTGCTATTATTTTTTGCTCATGACGCAATTATTTGTTCAAGTAAAAACCGGCTGGGAGAGCCGGCTTTTTGTGTGATGTGGAGCGTGTTATTACCCAAGATACTGCTCGATTCGCGCCAGCGTCCGCTCCTTGCCAAGCAGTGCCAGCGTGTCATTCAGCTGGGGGCTAAAGGGCGCCCAGGTGGTGGCGATGCGGATGAGGCTAAAGAGCACGCCAGGTTTGTGACCAGTGGTCTCGAGGAGTTGGTTGAGGGTGTCTTGGATGGTGCTTGGCGTCCATGTGCGTTGCTGAGCCAGAGCGGCGTGGGCCGTGGCGAGGAGCTCTCGGCGCTGCTCGCCTGTTAGTTTGCGTAGTGGCTTGTTGGCGGTAATGAGTTCTTCGTTGATAGTAGGCTCTTCGAAGAAGTAGCGGCTCAGCATTGGCAGCTCGGCCAAGGTCTTGAGACGGTCTTGCACCAGAGCAAGCACATGTTTTTTGTACGATTCGTCGGCGCTAGCAGCACTGGCTGGCCAGTAGTGCTCAACCCGCCCGTAGAGGTCATCGAGTGATAAGCGGCGGATCCATTGGCCATTCATCCACAGGAGGCGCTTTTCGTCGAAGCGGGCACCACTGCGCTGGACGCGCTCGAGGCTGAATTTCTCGATCAGCTCCTCCTTGCTAAAGATCTCTTGCTCGGTGCCATCATTCCAGCCCAGCGAGGCGAGGAAGTTGAGCATTGCCTCGGGCAAAATACCATCGGTGCGGTAGTCGGTGACGCTCTTGGCACCATCGCGCTTGCCGAGCTTTTTCTTGCCATCTGGCGCCATGATGTGCGGCAGGCAGGCCAGTACTGGTGGCTCAAGCTCCAACGCATCGTATAGGCTGAGGTAGCGTGGAATGCTGGAGATATATTCTAGCCCGCGGATGACGTGGGTAATGCCCATCTCGGCATCGTCGACGATATGAGCGAAGTTGTATGTGGGGTAGCCATCGGCCTTGATGAGAATGAAGTCATCGAGTGCTTCTGGCCCAGCAGAGAGCTCACCCATCACAGGGTCGTGCCAGGTGTAGCGTTGGGGTTCGGCCACCTTGAAACGCAGTGGCTGGGTGCCATCCCACGCTGGTGGATTGGTGGGGCGATAGTCGCGGTATAAAAAGGCTTTCTTGGCAGCCCGAGCTTCCTCGCGAAAGCCTTGGACTTCCTCTGGGGTGTAGGGGTCAGCATAGGCGAGGCCTTTGTCGATGAGCTTTTGGGCCCAGCGGTGGTAGATGGCGAGGCGCTCCGACTGGTGGTATGGCCCAGTCTCACCGCCAACGCGTGGGCCTTCGTCCCAGTCTAGCCCAAGCCAATCCAGTGTATCGAGAATCAGATCCTCCGCCCCAGGCACAAAGCGAGCGCGGTCGGTATCCTCAATGCGCAAGACGAACTTCCCACCCTGTTGGCGCGTGAGCAGCCACGGGAAGAGCGCCGCGCGCACATTACCCACATGGATATACCCCGTGGGGCTTGGTGCAAAGCGGGTGCGAATAGGGGTGGTGTGCGAAGATGGTGTATCAGATGATGTGTCGTTACTCATATGGATAAGTATAGCAGATGAACCACATGACAAAGAAAAGCATGATTTTGGCTATACCCTGCGCTTCTCCCACCACTCCCTCCTCAGGAACGCTATAAGGGTCGATGTCTCCCAGGCATCGACCTCTTGCGCCAGAGCTGAAAACAGATTATTGCAATCTGTTTTCACACTCCATCGGATGAAGTGATGAGAGAAGCGCAGGCTCTCAAAATGAGATTCACATACTCGCTGCAATCCGCTCCACCTGCTCGCTCGACAGGGGTGCGTTGCCCTTGATGGTGTAGAGAATACCGCCATTGACCCACGCAGCGGCGTTGTGGGTGCTATAGATAGTGAGGCCGCGGCTGGTGGTAGTGGCGAAGTTACGGCCAAAGCTGGGCAAAACGTAGTTGGCCAGGACGGCGCTAGAATCCCAGTCAGACCGGCTCTGCGTGAGAGTAAAGGCGCCTGGGCCAGCGTTGGCGGCGAACTTCATCAAGACACTCCCCTGCTGCTGCGATATACCGCCCACCAAGCTATAGCCACTCGGCTGATACGACGGGAACGATGCATTAATGCCAGCCTGAGCGGCGGCCATACGCGTAGCAATGGCAGGCATGTTGTGGTACGTTAGGTAGCCGCCAAAGGCAAGCAGTGCCACCATCGCCCCAGCAATACTAAGACGCCGACCCCAGTGGCGCGCCGCTGGCTGCCGAGCTGGTGGTGGTGCGACGCTGGTGGTGGGTTTGTTGGTGCGGCGTTTGCTAGCGAAGAGTGTGCGACGTTTGGATCTGGGCGTGGCTACCGACTTCTTACTCTGCTGTGGAAGAACGCTACGCGGCAGTGTGCCAACCGGGATATTCTCCGTCGTAGTGAGCTCTGGCTCGGCTGGTGGCCACCATACCTCACCCTGCGGCATTCCGGAAGGCTGCGCTACCAGTGGTTGGGCGGCAAGCTCGGCGAGGTTGAGCGTGGGCAGGCCGATCGGCATGGCTGGCTGCGCGGCCTGGGCTTGTGTCTGCTCGGCTTGCTCGGTGGCAAGCACGCGGGCTAGCTGTGACGGTGGTGGCGTGCTGTGGCGCTTGGCGGCACTGGGTGGTTCTACCTCTGATGGTACAAAAACAAAATCCATACTGCGTGGTGCACTAGGCTGGGCGGACGTATGCTGCGCAGTGCGGTGTGGGGTTTGCGCACGGGGCGATGAGGGTGTTGCTGGCTGAGCCGAGAGCGGCGAAATCATCACTGACTGCCGCTTCCGTAGCTGGCGCGGTGTGCTGGGTCGAGATGATGTGATGGGCTGCACCGCCACTGGCCGATGATGTTTGGTGATGTGCGCAGTTGGTGTTGTGGTGCGATGTGTTGCCACTGTTTTTTGCGGTGTGGTCGTATGTGACATGGCTGGCTGGTGCGCGGAGCGCGGTGGAGTGGCTTGAGTGGCTTGAGTGGCTCCTGGAGCCATACATGGCTGGTTTTTTGTAGGCGATTGCGGCGTCGCTGTGGCCGCCTGAGTTGTCTGTATCACCTTGCTTGCGGGGATCATTTCTGAGATATGCTTTGGCTGAGCCACCTTCGCCGCCGGAGGGCGAGTGCGCGCAGTATGAATAATCTTTAGCTCCGGCCCGTATAGCACAGGTTGCCGCCCCGATGTACCGGTGCGACGCTGCCCCGAGCTCTGCGTGTGTGAATTAGTGGCAACCTGCTTAGTTGCCTGGTTAGACACGTGTCCACTATGTGTGGCCGTCGTATGACGCATAGTAATATATCCCCCTTGTTCCCTCTTTGATCGTATAATACTCCAAGCATAAGGGGTTTTGCAAGAGGTGTGCGCTGTTTTGTATAAAATTGCCAAGACGAAATATATGAGCTTGCTGCGAGCCTGGGCGAGACACGCAACACATCCCACTTCTCGCCAGCCATGGTATAATGTTGTCATGGATACGAAGCAACGAAAGCGACGCCAACGCGTCCATCTGACATTGATCTATAGCATGATGGTGCTGACCGTTCTCTTCACCGTCGTGATTTTCGCTTATGCAATACAGGGGTACCGGCTTAATTGGTCGAGTGGTAAGGTTGTGCAGGGTGGCCTGGTGCAGTTTGATACCCACCCCGATGGCGCCCAAGTGACGGTAGACCAAACCCGCCTCAGTAACGAGACACCTAGCAAGCTCACCCTCTCGGCGGGCCAGCGCAATATCACTATCCAGCGCGAGGGCTACCACGATTGGCACAAGACGGTGGATGTGAAGGCTGGCAGTGTGCTGTGGCTTGACTATGCCCGGCTGATCTCAAGCAACCCGAGCCACAAGAATGTCGCCACAGCTAGTGGTGCATCAAGTGCCATTGCTTCGGGTAATAATCGCTACCTTGCCTTTACGCCGTCTGCGCACAAGCCCAGCATTACCCTGGCCGACCTCAGTGGTGACAAACCACAGACGACGAACATCACACTCGACAGCGCGCACTACACCGCGCCAGACAATGCCGAGCACCAAACCTTCACCCTCGACTCGTGGGACAAGGATAACCGCTATGTGACGATTAAGCACACCTACAATGGCGATAAAACCGAGTGGCTCGTCCTCGACACGCAGGGGAGCCACAAGCTCGAGAATGTCACGCGGCAGCTTGGTGTGGATGTTGATGCTGCTAAATTCTCGCAGGGCGACAGCCGCAAGCTCTTTGTCCTCACCGGCGAGGGCGACCTGCGCCAAGCAAGTCTCGGTGACACGACGATCACAGGCCCACTCGTTAGTAATGTGGCTGAGTTTGCGCTCTACAGCGACACGACCATCACCTACACGACCAAGCTTGACCACACCAGCAAGCAGCGCACTGCTGGCTACCTCACTATTGGCACCACCAAGCCTCGCACCGTCCGTAGCTATGCCGATGATGGTGTAGCTCCACTACACTTCCGTATCGAGAAATATTACGACAAAGTATACTACGTGATCGCCTATGGTGAGACGGCTGAGATTCTTAGCAGCACCTCGCATGCTGCGAGCGATTCGCGTACGGCAAGCAGCCTCAAGTCTGTCGCCAGCCTCAGTATGCCAGGTGGCATTAGCCATGTCGATTTCTCGCGTGGCGGGCATCGCTTCGCCTGTGTGTATAACGATACGAACCTCATGACGTATGACCTCGAGCTACTCAAGTCATCCACCATCAAGCTCCCTCAGCCACTGACGCGCGATATTAACTGGATTGATGGCTACCACTTCACCTTCACACACGGCGGTGTACACCTTTACGACTTTGATGGTGCCAACCAGCAGCGCATCACTACCTCGGCGCTCGATCTTCCTGTTGTTCTCTCACAAAATCAGCGCTACCTCTACAGCTTTGTCAAGACGAAGGACGGCGTGGCACTGCGCCAGACGAAGATCGTCAATGACTAGTCATCATCAGGATCGTGCAGCTACCCCTGCGACACTGTGATGAACGTTAAGCACATAATTCGCTTGTTCATATATCTATATAATCCAAGAACATAGCCCACCAACCATGCTCAAACTGAACCGAATTAATTACTCAATCCGAGAGTGCAATAGAATGGCACTGCAATCAGATTCGGACACGGTTTAGTGAGCTATGTTTGGTGGGCTAGGAGCCCACTTGTCACATCCGCATCAACTCTTGCCGCTTGAGCTGCTGAAAGCTGAATATTCCAGTTGCGACTATACAAACATGAGGAGTATGCTCATTGGCGAGCTACTCGGCATTGCATATTCTATGAAGAGGATACAATGCTTGACATAGCTAGTAGCCATCTGGCTGTGCGCTTGCTTGTTTCGTCTATGAACATGAGCAAAGTATACATACATACATCCTCGTCTTTATAGACTACTGCACCAACTACCAGAGTAACCAGTGAGAAGTATCGCACCTTAAGCGTAGATACCACACTGGTTTATAGAGCCAGCTTACCGCCCCGAAAACAGGTTGCCGACCCGTTGGACAAAGGTTGGTGAGTTGCCTGGCATGGCGCTCTTGCTGTTGCTGCTACTGTTGGTAGTGGTTTGAGATGCTTCTTTTTTGGCGGAGGATGGGTCGGGGCTGACTTGCTCGGCTGTGACGAGCAGGCGATTGAGATCGGTACCAAGCGGCACACAGGTGATGAGCGTCATAGTTGGCTTGGTGGCGTTGGTTTGCAGCGCGTGCACATCGGTCGGCTTGACGACTTGTGAGCCAGTGACAGTATAGGTGTAGCGCTTGCCGTTGTAATTGACGTAGATATTATCACCCTTTTGCATTTGCTCGAGCCGTGCGAAGATAAACTTATACTTGCCATTATCGAGCCAGTCGTTGCTCGAGTGGCCTGAGACGACGAAGTTCCCTACCTCACCAGGCTTCGCATTGGCACCAGGGATGTTGAACCATACCACACCCTTATCCATCGCGGCATTGAGCGAGGCTTGGCTGGCGGCATTGGCATCCCACACAATAGGCACGTCCACCGCGATCTTGGGGATGATAAGCTTGGGATCTGGGCCAACGTTGGTCGAGTCATATGGGCTAATAATATAGCTCTGGGCATCGAGGTCGCCTGGTGAGGTATAGGCCGCAACGTATGAGAAAAAGACTCGGTTGTACTGCAATGCCAAGAATAATACCATAACGGAAATACCAGCTACCGCAGGGATGAAGTGTCGGCTATGGCGGACTTTGCTTGCGCCGTTGCGGATTGAGCTCAATAAGCGCGAGCGCAGATCGCCCATGGCTTGGCTTTGGGTGAGCTCCTCTGACTCATCAGTGGTGGCTGCGGTAGCGTGAGGTGTATCGGTGTCGTGAGCTTTGGCTTGCTCGGCGAGGCGCTCTTCGGCCTTCTTGACCTGGCCTAGGTAGTAGCGCTCATAATACTGCTGATAGTAGTTTTGCCAAGCACTGTGATATTGCTGCCAAGCGGCCTTTTGGTTGGCGGTGGGCTGGCGTGGTGCACCGGCAGGGCGCTGGCTGTCTGGTTGCTGCGGCTGATGCGCGCTCGCTGCTGGCTGCTCGGTGTGGTTGTCTTGAGATGAGGGCTGCTGCGCGTGAGCTGTTGATGAAGCGGCTGTGCGGGCTGGCGTGGGTTGCGGTGATTGTGTCACTTGGGCCGATGTGCCAATATAGTGCGCCTGTGGCCGGCTGCGCGGCGTGATGGACGAGATATCGCGCTCGCGGGTAGTAGGTGCTGAGTGAGCGTTTGACGCTGCAGCTGCTTGGTTCTGGCGCCATGCTTGAGCACCTGGGCGGTAAGCCGTCTGGCTGTGCTGAACGCCACCCATCGCATGCCGCACCACTGGTGCATGGCTGGCTGGTTTGCTGGCGAGGTTTGGAACTGAGAAGGTAGCCGCCTTGGCGCTCGTGCTGGGCGCTGGCTGGCGAGTCGGTGTACTGCCAATGATGGGCTGCATGGTGGGACGGTTTGCACTGTCGCTACTATTCGAGGTATTGTATAGCGCATCGATTTGCCCACGCACTTCACTAAGCCGTGCATCGCGGCTCTGCGACGATGAGTGCCCTCGTGATGTTGTGCGTGACGGATCTTGTGGCTGCATAACTACTTCCAGTATACAATAATAGCTTTGATATACCAATATATCGCTTGCGTTTCAAGGCCTATTTTGGATAAGAGACTGCTTGCCCGTGCCCACACTCTCGAGACAGGCATAAACAGACAGCAAGAGTTACCAATAAAAAATAAGCCGACACTTACGGCTTATTTTTCGGAAAACAGCTGAATAAACACTGGTACCGCGGGCCGGACTTGAACCGGCACGTCCGAGTGGACATCAGATTTTGAGTCTGACGTGTCTACCAATTCCACCACCGCGGCGTGAGTAAGATCAATTGCAGCCCTATCCTGCAACTCCTGTCAGTATAGCAGATTGCGCTGTACTTGGCTAGCCTCTCGCTCAAGGCTCCACGGAGATATGCCTAAGCGGTTATTCTCTTCATTCAACACGACCGCTCGCCCATCCTAAGCTACTGGATAACCAGCCATGAACGATCAAGAAAAAATATGACAAAAAAGCCGAGCAACATCACATAGCTGCGCAACAGGCGAAAGCACCGAGCGTGCGATGTATGTTTGATAAGTACAACACCATCGAACATCGCTTGCACGCAACCACGATATAACGGTGGCTACAATCATAATTTTGTGGTAGAACAGCAGCCACAAAATATGGATTTAAGCATAAGCATAATATATAAAAGATTATTATTGACAAAAAATAAAGGACATGATAATCTCAACACATAACGTCTAATAATGACGAGGAGGAAAACAAATGAACAAACTAGCAAAATCGTTTGTTGCACTTGGCGTAGTCGCTGGCGCAGCAATCGGTGGCCTGTGGGTAGCGCAGCCAGCATCGGCAGCGATCTCATCAGGTTGTAGCAACTTTAATGTTGTAGAGTGCGGCACAAAGGACGTGCAGACCCTGCGCAGCACCTACACAAAGCGTACAGAGATCCGTCAGCTGTACAGCCAGTTCGGTATTACCGAGCAGATGATCAACGGTGCCAACATGCAAGAAGGTACTGTTGATGCCAACGGCAACGTGACTGTTGGTGGTCGTGTTGTCGCTACTGGTGCCCGCACCCTGCAGGCCAAAGCTGGTACAAAGCAAAAGCAGCCAGAAGGTCAGCGTACCGCTGGTGGCCACACCTACTACCAGTACCCAACCGGTGATAGCTTCATCTTGGGCAAGACAACCTTTAGCGTTTATGCATGGTTCGACAACAACGGTAAGTTTATCGCTGGTGTTATTAAGGACTGTGGTAACCCTATCTGGGGCACCCCAACTCCCCCACCAGCCAAGCCAAGCCTGACCTGCGATGCATTGCAAGCTACTCAGGTTTCGCGCAACGAGTACCAATTCACCGCCAAGGCAACCGCTAAGGAAGGTGCAAAGGTCGTTAACTACATCTACGACTTTGGTGATGGCAAGACCACCAACGGTGGTGCAACTGTTCGCCACACTTACGCTAAGGAAGGCACATACACCGTTAAAATGACTGTGGTCGGTAGCGAAGGTGGTAGCACCAACGTCGAGAAGACAAGCAAAGACTGCCAAGTGACCATCAAGGTAACACCTCAGCCAACCATCCAGGTATGTGAGCTGAGCAGCAGCACCATCATCACCATCAAAGAAAGCGAATTTGACGCTACTAAGCACTCAAAGAACGTCAAAGACTGCGACAAGATGAAGGTCTGTGAGCTGAAGACTGGTGCTATTGTTACCATCAAGGAAAAAGAATTCGACGAGAAGAAGCACTCAAAGAACACCGCCGACTGCGACAAGGTCAAGGTCTGCCGCATCTCTGACAAGAAGATCGTCGAAGTTCGCCGCAACGAAGTAAGCAATGACTACACCACCGACATGTCGAAGTGTGAGCAAACTCCTCCAACTCCAGTAGCTGAGTTGCCACACACCGGCTTGGGCGGTACCCTCCTGCCGCTGGCTGGTATTGGTAGCCTCACTGCTGCAGGTGCCGCTTACTACGTAAGCCGCCACCGCAAATAAATAACCGTTTGCGGATAACCCAAAAATCACCCGTTTTGCATGGACGGGTGATTTTTTATTGGTTTGGTTTTTGAGAGTAAATCATTGACCCAATATAAGCTGCGCGTCCTCTTTTCTTTTTGATTGGTCTCATTTGTGGGATTGTGGAGTGAGAGTTACTCTGATGAGACGTATTAAGCTTCTCTACCCTTCCTCTCGCCCGCTCTTTAGGGGGCTAGCCGCGCATTGTGAGTGCAATCTGTCTGTTCTGGTGGTGCTCTATGTTAGTCAGTGGCGGTAGATATTTTGCTAGAAGAATAGAGAAAGGCAGCGTAAATATGTATTTTACATCGCAGGTTCTGGATGGTGGCACGAGTAGCTAGATCATTTACACCCCTACTCGATAGAGGCTTAATATAGGCCGTAGTTAGCTTCTGCGGGCATAGTTGCTAAGGATAACGGTATTCAATGGTCTCCTCAAGATATTCCATCTATACCCACCCGATTCTATCCCCAGATAGATGAGCGAGATTACTCACCATGCGACATAGACTTTTAATACAGGCTGAGATGGTGGTTTCTACTTGCTGAATAAGGTGGGGGCTGCGTAGCAACACACAAAACAAAGAGAGCAGTATGAGGATGCACTGAACACGCTCATTACTCATGTATCATGGTTGACGGAGCGCACAAACTAGGGCGAACAAATATACTACTCATCTGCTTTTTGCCATATAGCGCAAGAGAAGATGGATGATTTGCCATTACCGATGAGCTAAATATTACCGCAAAACATGATATGAGTACTTGATTTCCAGTAGAAACGTGCTATTTCCGTTCTATAAATAAGATATATAATACCGACATTCATGCAAATATAGCATACCATGCAATAGGAGAGTTTTGGTATAGCGCTTGGTGGTGTTTTATGCTTGTGCTACTTTTTTGTCCAGCAGAATAACAGAGGTCGTCGGATCATGTGACGCAAACATTTGTTCATGATTTGTGCCTTGTATGATCTGAACACAAAAAACGAACAACATAATAATGGCGCTGCATATCGTGTGCACATCCCTTTTTCGCCCTCCCCTTTCGGCTTTGATTTGGGTAGGATAAAAATCCTACTACTTGAGATGATCTCATCGGTGTATTTATCGTGCCTGAATATACCTGTCGTTTGTCATTCAAGCAAAAGGCGGATCATAGAAATGTTGCTCGAGTTTTAGGCCGTGAGTGGTTCTTATACTTCCCTTCACTAGCCAAAGAGATAAAGAAGAAAATTGCAAATAGCCATAACAAAAGCTCCGGAGCCGATACCTAATATCTACTCCTTCCCATCTAGCAGGCTAGCTGTAGCTGCCTGGAGGGGTGTCGCTGGGTTCCACATGGTATAGGCGGCGATGCGCGTTGGCACAGTGCCCTGCCAAAGTGCCATTGGCTGTGACCATGGTGTTGATGTAACGGTGCCGCGCTGAGCGACGAGAATGGTGTCGGCGTGGAAGGTTGCAAGAGTTAGTGGGTAGGTGATGGTAAACTTGTGCAGCACCTCGACCAGCTGGAGGAGCGGCATCCGGAAGGTGAGGATTTTGGGGTAGTACAGAGTGCGAAGGAACTTTTGGACTTGTGAAAATGATGCAATGATAAGGATGTTTGACTGACTGGCAAGCTGCGGGGCGCTTGGCGTGAGCAAGTCGACCGCGTCGCGGCTGATGATGAGTGGTGTGGTGGTGTGGCTCACGAGTTTTTCATAGACAATGGCAGTCTGGCTGTTGCGGCCAGCGTCGCCGATGAGAAGAAGCGTATCGGCCCAATTGCCCAAGGTTTGCAGCTCTGGCCAGGCTTCGCTACCTAGACTGCCACTGCTGTTGCTTGCGGCAAAAATCGTATCCGTCACGCTGGCGGGAATAGTACCACGCAAGGCATCTGGCAGCACCACGCGTGCCTGCCCTACCCCTGTAGTGAGTGCAGTGGTATAGCTATGCTCGATAGCACGAAAACTCAGCCGGTTGCCGCCAATAATACCTAGCTTGCCTGCCTGCGCCCGCTGCTGCGGTTTGTTCCAGGCGATGTCTGGGTAGAGCGGTTTGGCTGGCGTTTGCTGCTGCCAGTAGGGGATGTTCATGCGCAGTCGCCTCGCTTTGATGGATGAAGACAATACAGAGAGAAAATACTCAGCATAGAGCTATTATACCGCGAAGTGGGAGTGTGTGCTATGTATCTCTGCCCGGTAGTATCTCCCCTGCTGCTGAACAGTGGAATGGATTGAGCGGCCTATAACTGGGGCGGATGAGGAGCACAGCCTGTGGTGAGTGAAAAAACGCGAAAAAGAAAAAGCCCAACTTAGGAGCTCTCCATACTCTATGAGAGTAAGTGCTGACGACTAGGTTGGGCAAGAAAGAGACGGGAGGATTAGAGCGCAGAGGGTGCGCAAACGTGTGCTTGCGCACCCTCTGCTGGTTTCTATCCATCGAGCATGGAGATTCACCCCCTTCCCTTCTCGGTTCGCCTCTCGCTGGATTGCGAGAAGCTAATATATATATATCAATATATGAGGGGTGCGTCAAGGCTCTGATATGCGCTTGTCGTGCTCTTGGCTATACCTTAATCTACACTACAGGCTCATCCACTGTAATACTCACCGGGCAGTGGTCGCTGCCCATTTGGCTGGCGTGGATGTGGGCGCTGGTGATGCGCGGGGCGATTGCCGCCGAGGCTAGCCAGTAGTCGATCCGCCAGCCCACATTGCGGGCGCGGGCGTTGGCCCAGTGTGTCCACCAGGTGTAGGCATCGGTTTGGCCGGGGTGGGTAGCGCGGAAGGTATCTACAAAGCCGGCGTCTAGGTAATGCTGGAAGCCAGCCCGTTCTTCGTCCGTAAAGCCGTGTTTACCCCGGTTGGCGCGTGGGTTGGCAAGGTCTATTGGCTGGTGGGCGACGTTCATATCCCCACAGTACAGCACCGGCTTGGCCGGGCCGTACTGGCCGGCCTCCAGCCCCTGTAGGTAGGCCAGCATGCACGGGTCCCAGGCCTGGGCGCGCAGGGTAAGTCGGCTTAAGTCCCCCTTGCTATTGGGCGTGTAGCAGGTCACCAGCCAAAAGCCAGCAAACTCCGCTGTAATGACGCGGCCCTCATCATTCGGGCTGCCGTAGCTATCGGCCGCCAGCTGGAACTGCTCTACCAACTCAGCCGGCAGGCCGTCACGCCACTGCAGCGGTGCGGTTTTGCTAAAAATCGCCGTGCCGCTATAGCCCTTCTTGGCCGCGCTATAAAAGTGCTCGTGGTAGCCCGGCAGGTCGAGCTCCACCTGCTGGCGCTGCGCCTTCGTCTCCTGCAGGCACAGGATATCGGGGCTGTGCGCCGCCATAAAGCGGGCAAATTCGCCCTTGTTTATTACCGCACGAATACCGTTGACGTTCCAGGAGTATAAGGTAGTCATAGGGGTAGTATAGCAGATGACATGGCTCTGTGGCGAGCGGTCTATCTTTTGTGGTATTGCTTAATCGTTTGCTGATAGAGCTGTGTATAAGCAGTGGCAGTAGCCTGGGGTGATAGCTCTGTCAAAACACTCTTTGTGCCATCAACGAGCTGCTGATGATAAGTTGGCTCGGCAATCCGCTGCATGCCTGCTGCAAGGCTAGCGGTATCTGGCTGGACGAGGAGGCTATTGCCCTGATTAAGACCAACGTCAAGCCGGTCATCGCAGTAGAGAATAGGAACGCCAACGACGAGAGACTCAGGAATGACAATTGGCTGGTTATCAAACCGATACGAGGCAAGCACAAATACGTCCGCATTGCGCAAGAGCTGAACAATTGCCTTGCGGCCACCAACGTGGCCGGTGAATATGATATTGGGAGAGTTTTGCGCAAGCCGAGCTAGCCTCTTGGATTCTGCCCCATCACCGACAATATAGAGTTCGCTCTGTGGGATAGCTGCTTGCTGAAAGGCTTGGATGATAACATCGAGGCGTTTTTCTTTAACGAGGCGGCTAATGGTGATAAAGCGAATTTTGCCATCATCTTGGCGTTGGCGTTGGGTAGCCTGTGCATAGGCCTCAAATGTGCGATTATACCCTGTTGGTATAATTGCGCCAGGTAGGTCTACACCACGTGCAGCAGCGCGAATATACGCAGACATATAGTGTGATGGCGTGGTAGATGCATCGACGGCGCGGGCGATGATGGCCTGAGTACGCCAATCAAATCGCCCAATCCGGCTCTCACTAGCAAGCTGCGGGGCAGCTACGTGCTGGCTGTGCAAATAGCGCTGATGAATCCGAGCGGTTAGCAGTGCACAGAGCCGAAACCCAAGGCTGGCAAAGAATGTTGGTACTGGCATCGTGTGTGAGCCAGCCATGTTGGTATGGAAGGTATGGATATGTGGGATGCGCTGAGCTCGGGCTATGTTGGCTGCGAGCAGTAGCGCACCAGTGTCGGTTTGACTATGGATAATATCAAAATGATGTTTTTGGCTTATCGCTCGTGCTACCCGACGAGAAGCATAGATAATGCGTGTATGGAGTGGCAACCCAGGAAAGCGAAACGAAGCAACGGGCACTACTGTGGCATGCTCTGGCGGCTCAAGATCAGTCTGGGGTGCAATGAGCGTGACATGGTGGCCAAGCTGGGTGAGCTCCTCGATCTGGGTCTGGATTGACCGACTCACACCGCTGGCTGAGGGGAATTTATCGTCCAAGACAATAGCAACAGAGAGATGATTTGTACACATAGTAGTATATAGTATAGCAGATAGTTGTACCAAGCTGAGGAATAACCTATAATAAGGGGTCGTTATGAAGCATCAAACTATCCCAACATTGCAAGAGCTGCGCCATATGCTTGGCTGTCAAGAAAAGACAGCTCAGGGAGTATGCTGGTACGAATGCAATACTACTGCAGATAAAGCTGTGCTTATCTTCCACGGTGTGACAGGTGGCAAGCTCGACATGATGCCACTGGCTGAGCGATATGTAAACTTTGGCTATGCAGTCTATACTGTTGATTTACCTGGGCATGGTGGCTCGGTGCAGCCCGAGCTTCGGGATTATCAGGATCTTGGCCAGTGGTTTGCTCATGTGGTGGCGCAAATTGGCCGCACGCCAGATGTGGTGATTGGCACGTCTTTTTCAGCATCGGTGGTGTATTATGCAATGAGCACCGGTATCATCTCACCCCAGACGAAGATCATCCTGGCCTGCCCTACCCCAGATACAACGAAGTTGGCAGATATTTTACAAAAGCTATCCAACAAAGTCCCAGAAAAAGTGGGCTGGGATGCCTACAATCTCAAAGTTGCTCAATACATACGAATAGCGGCTGGCCTCAAGACACAGCGCCGCGACGCTCGGCAGTGGCTGCGCGAATCCGAAACCTACAAAAAGGATTCTCTAACGCTCAGAGATTCGGCAGTCCTCACCACACTCCTCTACAACCAAAGCCCCTACTCACACCACATACCGCAAGAGTATCAGCACAATATAACCGTCATCGTTGGCGGCAAAGACAATATTATCACATCGAAGACACTTGATATCATGCATGAGCTTTTGCCCGAGGCAGACTTCATATGCGCCCCACAGGCTGGCCATCTACTACAGTTTGAGGCGGTTGAGAGCTACCCGGATGTCGCTTGCTAGCATACTACTGCGCTCGACTTGACGCATTTTACACAGTGTAGTACAACTAATACAAAGGAGTATAACACCTATGAGAAAGCCAAACTACACTGGGCAGAATCTGCCAATCACACACAACACATATCATGGCGGCAAGCTTGTCCGCCAAGAAGAAGGGATGATGGACCTCCAACCAACCTGGGGGGGGGCGTGCTGGACTACTTGAGACGCTGAAGCAGCGTGAGCTGCCTAATAACCTTGGTAAGGGCGCGCTTGTCCTGACGCAGATGGGCGAGGCGTCAAGCGGCTTGACCGTTATATATGGTATGGGCTGGGAAGGGAATCCCTATACAGAAGTGTCGCAGGAAGAAGATGCAGAGATGGCTCACAGATTGCGAGATAAAGATGGTAAGATGCCCAATATTATCACTGTACCAACCAGTGCTTTAAGCAAGTCAATAGCCAGCGAAATAGCACGAACAGGGAGCTTTGCGGCGTTAGCTGAAGAGCTTGCGCCGACAGTAAACGACATTATATCTAACGATAGTGATCAGGTTGCTATCATTGGCAACTCATGGGGAGCAAGATTAGCCACAGCGATGTCCCCGGTCATTGAAGATAAAAATAAGATCAGCCAAGTTGTGCTCGAAGATCCACCAGCTAGTTGTGAGTCGCTTAGTATTACTCAGATAGCATCAGCACAGTTGGGAGAAGCTGTGCTCCACGGGCCACGCTACACGAAGGCTTCGATTGATGATAAAGCACGCGAGGCATGGGGACGTATAAATGAGGCCGAGAAGATCGCAACATCACCACTATCTGCTTGGCTAAAGAGTGTCTGGGCTATGACAAAAACAGAGGGGTTTCGAACAGACCTTGATGCAACACTGGACGTCCTTACTCTGCCGGAGTCTGGCTGTGTTGCACCTGTGACACTGGTTATACCAGAGCTGAGCAAAATGAGAGGTAAGGGTGATCCAGAGGCCTTGATGCAGACAGTGAGCGCACGCTACCCCAAGGCAGACCTTCGGTTAGTCGAAGTTGGTGATAGTACGCACAATGTATCGGTTGCAAACCCAGCCTACTTTGGCGAGATTCTCGAGCTTGGCCGCAAATAACAGAGAAATATGCTATAATCGGTAGTATGAAAATCGGAATCTTTATTGATGACTATTTGCCATCAGTCCATGGCGTGGCGACGTCTACAGTTAATTTGAGACAGGCGCTCGAAGCGCTGGGCCATGAGGTGTACATTGTTGCGCCAAAGTGCGAAGGTTATGACGATCACGACGACCACGTCATCCGCCTACCATCATCGAAGAATTACGTCTTTGATAAGCGCGAGACGGCCGTCATCTACCCTGGCCTAGCCAAGAAGCTGGACGACTACCAATTCGACATCGTCCACAGCCAAATGCAATTCTATATGGGTGTGCTGGCCCACAGCGTGGCTAAGCGGCAGCGCATCCCCCACGTCACGACGATCCACACGCTCTATAGCGAGCTGATCGACGATTATCCGTTTATGGTAACGGCCGGGGTGATTGCGCTCTCGGTCGCCTTCCCTGTTGTCTTCCGGACGAAGCCGATTTTGCCGATTACCTCGCGCGAGCAGCTCCATGGTATGGGCAAGAGTGCCATCCGCGATATGCTGTCTCGTCAGGGGTGGCGCCTCACGGCAGCATTTGCCAACCAGTGTGATGCCTGCATCTCGCCATCGCAGCACCTGGCCAAAATATTGGTAGAGGATGGTGGTCTCACGACGCCGTGCCATGTCTTTCCAAATGGCATCAATACTCAGCGCTATCACGACGCTTCGGCAGCAGATTCACCTATCACGAAAGGCTCGAACGATAAATTTATTATCTCGGTGGCACGCCTGAGCCCTGAGAAGCGCCAGCAGGCACTTGTCGAAGCTCTGCCGCATATTCCAGATGAGAACGTGAAGCTCGTGCTAGTCGGCGGTGGCCCATACGAGGCAGAGCTACGCGCTTGTGCCGAGCGGCTTGGCGTGGCAGAGCGGGTGATCTTTACGGGTATGCAGTCGAGTGATGCAGTGGCTGCGTTGCTTAAGCAAGCTGATGTCTTCTCTCTCGCATCGTACCACTTTGATAACCAACCGATGACCTTCCTCGAGGCAGCGTCAAGCGGTCTACCGATCGTCTACTGTGATGAGCGCATGACTGAGGGCTTGACCAAGAAAAATGCAATTTTGGCCGATGGGATTGAGGGTGAAGACTTTGCCAAGGTCTTTAATGATCTCTTTACTCACCCCGATAAGCTCGAGCAACTGTCTCGCGGTTCATTGCAGGTAGCGCGCCAGTTTGATTCTGTGACGATGGCAAAGAAGGTCGCGGCGCTGTATGAGTCGCTCATTGCTAGCCATGATGCGCTCGAAGAAGAGTAGATGATGCCTATCAAAAACTCACTACTGATCATGTAGTGAGTTTTGTGGTTTCTTTGGTGCGTGTGACTAGGATGATCTGAGCGTTGAGGTTTCAAATAGTCTAGTCTAGATATTCTCAAGATTCTACTAGCGATACTGCCGCACCGCCCGTCGCTGCTCTCGCTCCACATCACGGCGTTTGATGGTTTCGCGCTTGTCGTAGCGTTTCTTACCCTTACCGAGGGCGATGACGAGCTTGATGTAGCGGCCGCTGGTGAGGAGCTTCGTGGGGACGATGGTGTAGCCGTCCTTCTTGCGAGCAGCGAGTTGCTCGATCTGCCGCCGCTTTGCCAGAAGCTTACGTGCGCTGGTGCTGACTGTTCGGGCGTTTGGCTGGCCCTGCTCGTTGTGGCGCAGCGAGAAGCTGGCGTTATTGAGCCACAGCTCGCTGTTGCGAATCGTCACATATGCCCCCTTGAGTTGCACATGGCCCTCGCGCGCGGCGCGGACCTCTAGGCCAGTCAGGCTTATGCCGACCACTATGTCGTCGCTCAGCTCATAATCAAACCGCGCGCGGCGGTTGACAATAGCTGGTACTGGTGGCTTGGTAGTATGTGATTTGCTCATACGTCTCTTCTATTGTAGCAGATGTGGTGGCATGTGAGGACACGAACGTGACATATTTGGGCTTGGGCAAGCCAAGAGATCATCGTCTAGCAGGTAGCATACCCTCCGGGGGTTATACCTACTCGTAGTCGTTGGGAGTGGCATCGATACCAAGATAGCGAAAATACTGCTAGACATCCGCGAGACCCCCGCCCGACTTAATAATAATACGGCAATCTTGCAAGAGCCAACTCGCGTTGTCGTACCCGTAATCGCATAGTGGGTTGAGATGCTCGTTGATATAACTCATCGTGAGAGGAGGAAACTCTACGGCAGGGCTCTCTGGGCTTTGCTCGTCGAGAATGGCATTGGTTGTGTCTAGCAGTCTATCGCGCTGGCGGTGTGGTGTATTGAACTGGGATATGAGCTTGGTGTGCATATCTTCGGAGGCTGGGCCTGGGTTGCTCTTTGCCTCAAGTGCAAAAAGTGGCCTCTGGGTATATGTGTCAACACCCCCTCGTGTGCTTGCTAAGTGTCTCTGAGAATTTTCCATGTATGACAAAACTAACAATCCTTCCTATTTGTTTCTTTTCTAGCGTGTCTGCAGACCATTATAGCGCTAAATGTATGGAAAGAGTGTCGTAAAAATAACAGAATAATAATGTGGAGGGTTCAACTCACCCCCTTACCCACAAAGGATATAATTCGCCATGCTATAATATCCCCTATGATTGCCGATATTGCTATTACCGAGAAGTCGTTTGGGGCGAAGACGCTGATGACGGATGTGAAGTTTAGTGTGAATGATGGCGAGAAGGTGGGCTTGGTAGGGCGCAATGGCGTGGGCAAGTCGACGCTGTTTGGCATGCTCACAGGGGTGGACGATGACTATAGTGGCTCGATTATTTTCAAACGTGGCAGTGTGGTAGTAGCGACGGCCCAAGAGCACCACGACAGCGGCGATATCACAGTGCTCGAGTATATCTTGCGTGGCCTGCCGGAGTATGCGCGCTTGCGCCATATCATCACCACCTATCCCGAGACGATGGGCGATGACATGGACAAAATCGAGGCATACACCGCGGCGCTGGAGCGCTTTGGTCAAAAGGGCTTCTACCAGATCGAGGAGCTAGTGGCGGAGGAGCTAAAGAACTTCCAAATGGCAGGCTGTGGTGAGCGACATCTGGCGAGTTTGAGTGGTGGGCAGAAGCGCCTAGTGGAGGTGGTGAAAATCATGCACGCCCAGGCCGACCTTGCGCTGATCGATGAGCCAACGAACCACATGGATTATGTCGCCAAGAAGCAGTTTATCGACTGGCTCAAGGACGCGAAGCAAGCGATGCTCGTCATTACCCACGACCGAGATGTGCTGGCAGAGATGGACCGGATCGTTGAGATAAAAGATGGCACAGCCCTCAGCTACCGAGGCAACTACGATGCCTACCTCCGCCAAAATGCCTCGGCAACGGGCAATGCGATGCATGAGTATGAACAGGTCGAGAGGCGGATTGCTAATGTGAAGGATAAGGTGGTGCAGTTTCGCCGGATGAAGGAGCGCGCGCGTGACCCCGGCACCATTAAGCAATTCAAGCAGCGTGAGCAGCAGGCTATGGCCGAGCTTGAGGAGCTCGAGCAGATTGAAAAGCCGACGTTTTGGATTGATCGCGACAATGTGGCGCAGCTGGAGTATAAGGCGGCTGACCGCTACCAGAAGTTTAAGGCGCGGACGATTCGCCTCAGTATGCGCGATGGTGCAATGCGGAGCCAACGTACACTGGTGGCGGTGCGAGACTTGGCGCTGGGCTATGGCGAACGGATCTTGTTTGAGGGGGTGAATATCGATCTGCGTGAGGGTGAAGTTGTGGAGCTGCGTGGTCGCAATGGTGCGGGTAAGACGACACTTATTCGAGAACTACTCGCCGCGCAAAATTTGGTGCAAGACAGAGGTAGCGATACGCCAATTGTCTATAGTGGCTCGCTGCAGCTCGATAGCCATATTCGGATTGGCGTGTATGAGCAAGAGATTGCCTCGACGTATCTTGGCCTCACACTGGCTCAGGCCATCGAGCAGATGCACCTCGACCGTGGGCTGCCAATCGGCCAGACCAAGCTCCGCCAATTGATGAGCGACTACCTCTTTGCCGAGACGGATGGCGATGTGCTGCTCGCCCGCCTGAGTGGTGGGCAGAAAGCGCGTTTCCAGATTATTAGCATGCTCGCTAATGAGCCGCAGCTGCTCATCCTCGATGAACCTACTAACCACCTCGACCTGCCCAGCATCGAAGAGCTCGAGGCGGCGCTGGAGCGCTACACTGGCGCCATTCTCTACGTCAGCCACGACAACTACTTTCGGCAAAAGTTGGGTGGTGAGGTGGTGCAGATTGGGGCGCAGTAAGAGGTGATCTCATCGTAAAATATCAACTGCTTCCACACCCCTTCTCTCAAGTACACGCCTTTCAATATCATGAGAACTCGCATGCTTGGTAGACTCACCTCTCGTAGTGGTGAACGTGAGCATTACAACAAATCTCCACTTCTCTACTCTGCATCTTTCTATCTGCTACTTCACGTCGGTGAAGTGTGCATTGATTAATTTTAGAATTATGTAAGCTCCAGACATGAGAATCTATCATATGTATACTATACTGTGCATAATTTCGTACCAGCATATTGCTTACGGTTGCAATCTACGCTATTGTAGAAGCAATGCTAGTGAACAAAAATAGATCAAGTGCGGGGTTTGCTCTGCCAACAGTGATCGTGGCATCGGTGGTGGCAATGATGCTACTTCTCGTGGCGGCGTCTGCATCGACGGCGATTCGCGAGGGACTCTACGCTCAGCACTACCGGCGCTTGGCCCGTGAGGCGGCCGAGAGTGGTGTCGTCCTTGCCAGCAAATGTCTTGAGCTTAATAACGACCTTGCTCAGTGGTCAGATGCTGCAAAATTGCGGCCTAATACTGATTGCAAAGGTACAATAGTCGCTGGCCGCACCCAGTATGTTCAGCAGGACGGCAATGTGCGCACAACCTTTGAGGTGGGTGAGCCAGAGCGCCGTGAAGGGAGTATTCAGCGCATTACAGCGGTGGGTCGGACGGAGCTTATTCGGACGACGGATGGCGCAGTGTGGAAGAGCTATGAATATCGCCTAGCGGGCCAAGCGGGCCTCAGCGCGCTGCTCGATAGCGTCTCATTTGGTTACGCAGCTGGCGGCGGCTTTACACTCAATGGTGCATTCTTTACCGTCATCGACGAGTTTGGGCGGCCGCGCTCAGCAGGATTCAATGGCTTTGGCCAGCTCGGTGTTGGCTCGACTACCGACACCCTCACGCTTAAGCAGTTTAATGTCCCTGCCAATAAGCGCGTGGTACGTACCTACACCAACTTCCTCTCCCACGGCCGCAACGTATTTGCCCTCACAGAAAATGGTGAGGTATGGGGCGCGGGGCTGCATAACTTTGGGCAGATTGGCAACCCGAGCCAAATTATTGCATGGGTAACAAACCCCGTCCAGTTTGTACTGCCTGGCAATGACAATGTTGCGACCTTTGTTTCGCCGCTGGGGATTGTCACCTTTGTCGTAACATCTCAGGGGAACGTCTATGTAGCTGGCTCCAACGACAAAGGTGTTGCCGGTATTAACTCGACCGCTCCGACAATAAAGATGCCGACCAAAATGCCCTTCCCTGAGAAGATCCGGGCTGATGCTCACTCCTGGGCAGTCGACAGCAAGACGGCTTATGCGATTGGTGAGAGTGGTGCGGTCTATGGCTGGGGCAATAATGAGTTTGGCCAGCTCGCTCAGGGCGATATCAATGAGCGGCGAGCACCCGTCCGCTTGGGTGACTTTGGTAAGCCTGGCAAAACCAAGGCAGTGCAGCTCGCCTTCGACGGCGATACGGTCTATATTCGCGATAGTGCAGGGGCAGTCTACTCGGCTGGCAAAACAAACTACGGCCAAGCTGGTGTGCCGACCTTCCGGCTGCGTGCGGGGGTGTCAGACCGTTGCTTGGCGGCGGTGGGGGCAAACCTCAGGACAGAAAAGTGCTCGGGTGCTGCTGCAAACCAAAAGTGGCACTTCGACCGGACGAATAACGCCCTGCAAGTCGAGTCAAACCCAGGTGGAGGCCAAAACCGCTGTGTCGAAGCAACCGGCCATAATAATGAAGAGACGCGTATGCGGTGGTGCGCTTGGTGGTCTGGCGGCAAGCGCTTTGACTTTCGCTACCCAGCAGGTGCATGGAGCCATGTCTACCTTAGCAATAGCACCGACATTGGTGGCCGAGGCCTATGTGTTGCTGAAGTCAATATCGCAACTGGTGGCGAGACGAGGATGAATTCGTGTGAGTACTATGCAGACAGAACATTCTTGCCATATAATCCAACACTCGAGCGTGTCGCGCCGTCTGGAGTAGTAGACATCACAACAGACCAGTACTTTACCACCATGGTCTATGCTAACGGCGAGGTTAAGACCTTTGGCCTCAATAACGGTGCACTGGGCAATGGCGTCTATGTCGATACATCCAATCTAGATGCTTACAAACGCCACGTATATAACCCAACCCCAGTCAAGTTCATCCTTCCCCCAGGGGCTAAGGCAGTTTCGTCGTGGACAACCTCCAATGGGCTTAACCCCAAGAATGCTAACACCTTTGTCGTCACGAGCGATGGCCGCGTCTTTGGGGCAGGCAGCAATGTGACAGGCCAGCTAGGTATTGGGCATATTGGTGGCGGCACTAATGGCATCTACCCCACTCCGCAGCAAATGCTCGTCCTTGGTACGCAGGGCAACTTAGCATCGTATGTGCGCTCGGGCTATGGCACAACAGTAGTCTACACTAACAATCGCAAAGTATTCACCGTGGGCAATAACTCTAACGGCCAGCTAGGTGATGATACCACCACCACCAACCCCACACCACGCGCCAACAAGAATACAAATGCCCAGCGCCACGTAAAGTTCTACTAGCGGCAGCGCGAGACGCCTATATACAAAAAATAATCTGCATGAGAGGCCTCGCACTTAGTCAATATATAGTGGAGATTAATGCTAGATGAGTATTATCTACAACTCATAATCAATACAGTACCTCTGTTATAAATAAAAAATTAGCAACTTGTGTGGTTACAATAGTGTACCTTTTTGAGTCAAATAAAAAAGCATGAATAATATATGTGTACTATCATGCCGCTCCATTCCCCTTGCATGTAAGCAGCTAATAACAAAACTCACTGCCCTTCCCGAGCAGTGAGTTGAAATGTGATACATAGCCAAGCTATGCTTCTGGCAGCAATCCCTTTGCTGTAAGGAGCTCATCAATCCGAGCTCGGTCGAAGCCATAGACGATCTCGCCAGCAATGTCTGTGACTGGGATACCCTGGGCTTTGCCGCCGGTTTTGGCAGCGAGCTCATCCTGAGCGCCAGGCGTTTTCTCGATGTCTTTAACGGTGTAGTGTACGCCCAGCTTGTCGAGATATTGCTTCTCTGTTTTGCAATAGGCGCACCACTCTGCGCTATATACTATAATTGATGGTATTGTATTCATACTTATCCCCTTTCGCTCTTGCTAGTATAGCATGGATGGTGATGGAGTTGGCAAGTGCACTGAGTGTAAGGTAAGGCGCGAAGCTTCTTCAGTAATAGTTCTAGTAGGAAGGGGAGGCTAATCCTCCGTAGTGTATTGGCTCGTCAGATACCAGCCCCCATCGTGCGGTGATTGATACGCGCGTAACTGCACATCCAGCTGATATTTGCGTAGCTCGGCAATGGCGCGCAGTGCGGCTGCGCGGCTCGGGTAGCGCTTTTTAGCCGCTTCGCTGCGCGGTGGGCGGTAGGGCTGGTGCTTGGGTGTTTTGTTGCGGCGTGGCATAGCTCTAGTATACGCGGCTTTGTGGTGCGACGCCAGTTATCTCGCGCAGAGCCCCCTGAGGGATGGTTATAAAAGTCAATGTCATATATAAAGTAAGTAACTCCACGCTCAATCATCACAAGCTGTGTGCGCTCTATCATCTCAAGAAGCAAAAGCACGGTGCTAGTGGGCCGCGAGATGGCGGTAATTTAAGATTCACATCCAACTGCCGCTTCCCTCTTTACGTCTGCGGGGCCTCCTGGTACAATAAGGCCATATGAGTACGGAGTCTCGTGAGAATGCCCGCTCGCACGGTAGCCAAGTGGTTAGTGTGCTGTGGCGTACCCTACTTGGGACAACCTGGCGAATGGCGGTGCCAACTGTTGGGTTGTTTTTGCTTGGAGTCTGGGCAGACCGGCAGTTTGCAACCAAGCCGTGGCTGATGTTTGCTGGCTTGGTGGTCGGCATCGCTCTTGCAGCGGGGCTCATCACGCACCAAATTAAGGGAGGTCATCGCACATGATGTTTTTTGCGGCAGTGCCACACATCTCGGTCAAGGCAGACGAGGTGTTTTCGATCGCTGGCTGGCCAATTACTAATGCCAATCTCGTTGGTCTGCTGGGCCTCATTGTCTTGGCTTGGCTGATGTTTCGCACGCGGGCAGCGGTGCTGGGTAAGAAGAAGGCGAACTTTGCGACTCGCTTGACTGTCTGGTGCTTTGAGGGGCTGTACAATACCGTTGGGCAGGTCATCCCCAGCAAGAAATGGACGCGGCGCGTTGCCCCCCTTGTTATTACAATGTTTTTCTTTATCGCCGCGCAATATTGGCTGGGGTTATTGCCAGTTGTTGGGCCAGTGATGGTTGGCCATACACCACTATTCCGGGGCCAAAATGCCGATCTTAACATGACCTTTGCCCTCGCGGCCGTTACGATCGTTATGGCGCAGGTGTATGCAGCACGCGAGCTTGGCTTTGTCGGTAATCTCAAGCGGTATTTTGTGAATCCCTTGCGCGATCCAATCATGTCCTTTGTCGGGATTCTCGAGATTGTGGCGGAGTTCTCGCGCTTACTGAGCCTGTCCTTCCGTCTGTTTGGTAATGTGCTCGCCGGTGAGATCTTGATTGCAATGATCGCCTACCTTACCCAAGTAGCAATGCCAGCGGTGCTCCAGCCGTTCTATCTCTTCGAGCTATTTATCGGTGGCATTCAGGCCTATATCTTCTTTATGCTTTCAACCGTGTTTATTTCACTTGGGCTCACGCATCACGGCGGTGATGAGGAAAAAGATACGCACACTAGCACCTCGACTTCTTCAGACGCGAACCTCGTGGCCGAAGGAGCAAAATAACATTGGTAATAACTAAATAAGGAGAAATAATTATGAAAGACATCGCATTTACCCTGGCGTATGCTATTCCAGCAGCGTTTGCTGCGATCGGGTGTGGTTGGATTGGTGCCAACGCCATGAAGGCGGCTGGCCGCAACCCAGAGAAGATTAACGACCTACGCACCATGATGATCCTTGGTATCTCGTTTATCGATGCTTTGGCTATCATTGGTTTTGTGGCCGCGATCGTCGGCAAGGTGATGTAAGGAGTTCGCACTCGTGAATACCCTGCACTATTTTGCATCGACAGAGGCGGGTGGTGGCGACTTGTTCTCGTCGCTTGGTCTTGATTGGCAGCTGTTTGTCCTGCAAATGGTGGCATTTGTGGTGCTGCTCTTGGTCTTGAAGAAGTGGGTCTATCCACCGCTGCTCGACATGCTCGACCAGCGCGATGCGAAGATTCGCGATGGCCTCAAAGCAGCTGAGAAAGCGCAAAAGGCAGCTGACGAGACCGAGGAGCGCACTGCTGCGATGCTCAAAAAAGCCCGCCACGAGTCGCAAGAAATTGTGACCGCTGCCAAGACTGAGGCAGCGAGCATGGTGAACGACGCCAAAGACGACGCCCACACCCAGGCCGAGCGTATCTTAGCATCGGCTCGCACCCAGACGCAGACAGAGTTGGCCGAGGCCAAGCGGGCGCTGCGCCGTGAGATGGTCGACATGGTCGTTGAGGCAACGCGTGCAGTAACCGCTGAGACTGTTGACGCGTCGAAGGATCGCCAGCTGATCGAGAAGCACCTGACTAAACTCGATAAGGAGCAGCGCTGATGGCGGCCGGTTTTTCGCGCCGCCGCCTCGCTGCGTATGTTGCTGAGCAGATTGCTGCTGGTGCTGAGGTGCCTGCTGTGCTGCGCCAGGTTGCGGCCTATCTTATTGACACCCGTGCAACGCGCGATGTCGATGTGGTGGCGGCAACGATTGAGGAAGCGCTAGCTGAGCGCGGCATCGTTGTGGCTGAGGTCACGACGGCACATGCACTGTCGACTGCCTTGCAAAAGCAGCTCAAGACAGAGGTCACGGCACTTGCTGAGCAAAGTGGCACTGCGCCAGTTACGTCAGTGCAGCTCCGCCAGGTTGTCGATCCGTCGGTGATTGGTGGCGTCAAGATCGCTCTGCCGGGCCAGCACTACGATGGCACTATCCAACACAAACTAACCGCCCTTGCGGGCACGAAATAAGAGGAATTATACATGGCTGAAACAACAGTTACAGAGTTGTCCGAGAGCTTGCGGCAAGCGATCGCAGGCCTGGAAGCCTCTGAAGGACTAGAGCAGGTCGGTATCGTGACCCGAGTGGGTGATGGTGTGGCCTGGGTACATGGCTTGCGCCACGCTGGCTATAGCGAGGTGCTCGAGATTGAGACCAAAACAGGTGTCGTTGAGGCATTTGCCCTCAACTTGATGGAAGATGAGATTGGTGCTGTGCTGCTTGGCAGCGACCAAGGTGTGGCTGCTGGCGACCGCGTTAAGCTCAAGGGCGAGGTCCTGAGTGTGCCGGTCGGCGAGGAGTTGCTTGGCCGCGTGGTGAACCCACTCGGTGAGCCGCTTGATGGTGGCCCAGCTATTACTACTACGCAGCGCGGCCTCGTAGAGCGTGAGGCGATCGGCGTGATGGGCCGCAAGAGCGTGCACGAGCCCCTGATGACTGGTATTATGAGCATCGATGCGATGTTCCCGATTGGTCGTGGCCAGCGCGAGCTCATCATTGGTGATCGCCAGACCGGTAAGACGGCAATTGCACTCGACACGATGATCAACCAAGCGCGCCAAAAAACTGGCGTGGTGAATGTCTACGTTGCTGTTGGGCAGAAGCTGAGTAAGATTGCTCGCCTGGTTGAGCGCCTCAAAGAAGAAGGTGTGATGGACCAGACTATCGTGGTAGCGACGAGCCCAAGCGACCCAGCTTCCCTGCTCTATCTCGCGCCATACGCTGGTACTGCCATGGGTGAGTACTTCCGCGACAATGGTGGCCATGCTTTGATGATCTACGACGACCTCACCAAGCACGCTGTCGCCTACCGCCAAATGAGTCTGCTGCTGCGCCGTCCACCAGGGCGCGAGGCCTTCCCGGGCGATGTGTTCTATTTGCATAGCCGCCTACTCGAGCGCAGTGCCAAGCTGAGTGATGAGCTAGGGGCGGGTTCGCTCACTGCCCTGCCAATCATCGAGACCCAGGCGGGTGATATTTCTGCCTACATCCCCACCAACGTGATTTCCATCACCGACGGACAGATCTTTATGGAGACAGATCTCTTCTACCAGGGTATTCGCCCAGCCATTAGTGCTGGTCTCTCGGTGTCGCGTGTTGGTGGTGCTGCCCAGACCAAAGCACTCAAGAGTGTCAGCGGTAACCTCAAGCTTGGCCTCAGCCAGTTCCGCGAGCTCGCGAGCTTTGCCCAATTTGGAAGCGACCTAGATGCCGAGACCAAGGCACAGATTGGCCGTGGCCAGCGCCTAACAGAGCTCCTCAAGCAGCCACAGTACCAGCCGATGAGTGTTTGGGAGCAGGTGGTGAGCATTGTGGCGGTGAGCCAGGGTTACTTTGATGCTGTGCCAGCTACGAAGATCAAAGCTGCGCAAGATGCTCTGCTGAGCCGTCTCTGGGCTGAAGCTAAGGAGCAAATGCGCGCCCTCAACAAGGGCGACCAGAAGTTTGGCGCTGACGAAAAGCTCAGCCACTTGATAGAATCAACCGCGGGCGAAATTGCCAAGGAATTTGCGGAGTAAGCAACGGAGGTCGCTATGCCCAATACGCAACAGCTCAAAGCACGGATTCGCTCGGTTAAGAGCACCAAGCAGATCACCAAGGCAATGCAGATGGTGGCAGCGAGCAAGATGCGCCGTGCCCAAGATGCAAGTCGCACCACTGCGCCGTATACCACGGCAGCACGTGGCCTTTTGCGCTACCTCTCGCGCCAGGGTGCGACCGACGATCATCCACTGTTTGCCCAGCGCGCCGTTAAGCGCCGCTTGATCATCGTCATTGCCGCTGATAAAGGACTGGCTGGCGCCTACAATAGCAATGTCCTCAAGCGCTACGTCCAGCTCCTGCGCGACGACGATGCAGCCGGGATTGACAACACCACCATTGCAGTAGGGCGCAAGGCAGCGCAGTTCGTTGCCCGCCTCAAGGATACGCAGGTGGTTGGGGTGTACGAGGATGTGCCAGATCGCCCAACTGGGCCAGCCTTCCGGGCAATTCTCGACACCGCGCACGATATGTTTGTGAGTAAGCAGGTCGATGCGGTCGACGTCGTATTTACCCGCTTTTATAGCAGTATGACGCAGCACCCTGATACGATCCACCTCTTGCCCGCTGGCCTTGATGCCGAGCAGCTCGATGCGGTGGATGACGATGAGGCAATCCCAGATGATGAAGCACTCTTCGAGCCAAGCCCGCAAGCAGTACTCGACACCATCGCTGCGCGCATGGTGAGTGCCCGGCTCTACCAAGCCTTGCTTGATGCTCGGGCGAGCGAGCACAGCCAGCGCATGCTTGCCATGAAGAATGCCACCGATAACGCTACTAGCCTTGTCGATGACCTAACACTCGAGATGAACAAACAGCGCCAAGGTGCCATCACGCAAGAGCTGACCGAGATCAGTGCCGGTGTGGAGGCAATGGGATGAAACACTACGCGCGTGTCGTGATAGCTGCGCTTGTCATGTATGCGCTTGTATGTATGGTGTTGCTTCTTGTGGGCGGTATTCTGATGCTGTCTGCTAGCCGTGGTGAGGGGTTGTTCCTTGGTCTTGCGCTGATGCTGCCATTTGCTCTCGGTGGACTGTGGTATTGGCGGTATGGCCGGCGGCACGGCGCAAGCTTTGTGGGTGTTACAACTGGCCTGCTGGTTATCATTTGTGCTGGCCTTGGCTCGTATGTGGCAGGCTTTCTTGTATCCTTTGCTGTGCATGGTGTGGAGGCGCAGGCCAATGATGTGGCCCGCCTGGCCTGGCCGGCTCAGCCTATTATGGCGTTTGCCGAGCTGCCAGCTGTGAGCAGCCTCTTACCGTATATGCCAATTGTGGTGTTGCTATTTTACTGTGGTATTGCAGCCCGTGATGCTATGCGGTATATACAGAAGCATCACATCAAGACGCCAGATAGCCATAATAATCTGCAAGCAAAGAAAGTATAATGAAATGATCGAGAGGAGAAATGAATGAGTAAAAACCAAGGAAAAATCATCCAGATCATGGGTGTGGTGGTGGATGTTGAGTTCGACCGCGAGGTGGAGCTGCCAGCTATCTACGACGCCCTGCATGTCGAGCGTGATGGCCAGACGCTGACGCTTGAGGTAGCACAGCACCTTGATGAGCAAACGGTGCGAACCATCAGCCTGCAATCGACCGACGGCCTGAAGCGTGGCCAGTCAGTAATTGCAACTGGTGCGCCGATCCGCGTGCCTGTGGGCGAAGCAACGCAAGGGCGGATGTTTAATGTGGTGGGCGAACCGATCGATGGCGAGCCAGTAGCCGATGATGCGCAGCGTGCGCCCATCCATGCTGAGCCCCCTGCCCTCACCGAGCAGTCCAACAAGACCGAGATCCTCGAGACTGGTATCAAGGTGATCGACCTCATCGCGCCACTCACCAAGGGTGGTAAGGCTGGGCTCTTTGCTGGTGCCGGTGTGGGTAAGACCGTGCTCATCCAGGAGCTGATCAACAACATCGCCAAGTTCCATAGTGGTAACTCTGTCTTTGCTGGTGTGGGTGAGCGCACCCGTGAGGGCAACGACCTCTACCACGAGATGAAGGATGCTGGCGTGTTGGATAAGACGTCACTTGTCTTTGGCCAGATGAACGAACCACCGGGGGCACGTTTGCGGGTGGCGCTTGCTGGCCTGGCAATGGCCGAGGCCTTCCGCGACGAAGGTAAGGATGTGCTGCTCTTCGTCGACAATATCTTCCGCTTTACGCAGGCTGGTGCTGAGGTGTCTGCCCTGCTCGGCCGTTTGCCAAGTGCGGTGGGCTACCAGCCAAACCTGCAGCAGGAGATGGGTGCCCTACAAGAGCGCATCACCAGTACCAAGAAGGGCTCGATTACCTCGGTCCAGGCGGTGTATGTGCCAGCCGACGACCTGACCGACCCAGCGCCTGCCACTACCTTTGCTCACCTTGATGCGACCATCGTGATGAACCGCGCCCTGACAGAGATTGGTATTTATCCAGCAGTGGACGTGCTCGACTCCAGCTCTAACTCGCTCGACCCAGAGGTGGTTGGCGAGGAGCACTATCAGGTGGCTCGCGAAGTGCAGCGCGTCTTGCAGCAATATAAGGAATTGCAGGACATCATTGCTATCCTGGGTATGGAAGAGCTGAGCGACGACCAGAAGCAGATCGTTGCCCGGGCCCGCCGCCTGCAGCGCTTCTTGGCCCAGCCATTTCACGTTGCCGAGCAATTTACCGGTAACCCCGGAAGCTACTTCAAGCTTGCTGACACCATCCGCGATGCCAAGGATATCCTGAGTGGCAAGTACGACGATAAGCCAGAGAACTGGTTCTACATGTCGCCAGTGCCACTGAGCGAGAAGCAAGACTAGCACTCTCTGCACATCCTTGCACGGCAGCAGCCAACCGAGATATTCTCTCCGTGTTGGCTGCTGTTTTCTTTGCCTATCTTCCTCGCCATTTCTCTCATTTTCTTCCTTCAAATCAGGCGAATTTCGAAATTCGCCTTTTTTACCCTGTTTTTTCCCTGTTAGCGTGAGTTCTTTTTTCTCTTCTTTTATATATTTATATATAATAGGAGAGAAATCGATATGGATGGATATGGATGTATAGGTATATAGATGTATAGAGATATAGGTAAAGATAGAGAAAGATAAAGATAAGTAGAGAAATATAAAGGTAGAAATAAAGAGATATAAAAATAAGTAAATAGAGATAAAGATAGATAAATAGAGATAGAGAAATATAGAGAAAGAGAGTTATAGAGATATAGATAAAGAGAGATGGGTATAAAGATATCGATACATAGAGAATAGATATAGTATCGAGATATATTGGTAGATAGAAATATGCTTATTACAGTGTATCTACGGTGAGCAGTATAAGAAAACAATAAAGCGCTCAGCTTCAAATAGACGCACTTTGACTTACCCGATCAAATATGGCACACTTGAGGGTGGTGGGGCGACCAGCGCCCCAAGGACACGCATGGAAGGAGATACCATGCAAAGAAGGAGTAACGCATGGGACGATTGCTCCATGCGCGAAGAAGCCAGAAAGGCGCGCAAGGTTGCGCCGTTTTGGCTGGTTGGCACAGCTGCCTGGGCGGGTGTACCGCTTGGCAGTTACCTCATGCTGTTCCACTTCGGTGGGACGGCATTTGGCGTTCACGAGCTGCCCTGGCTCGTGATGTATCTCTTATGGCTCCTCTTCGGAGGGGTTATTGTGGCAGGCCAGCGCCTGCCAAAGACGCTGGGGCTGCTGCTCATTGCAGCGGCCGCCGTCGGAGGGGTCTTCGTATCTCTCCTTGCCTGGGGGCTTTCTATCTAGCTTCGCAGGTCGTCCCTACTCACCAAGGGCGGGTTGAGCAGCGCCATGTGGCTTGCTGCTCCCCGCCCTTTTCTCTCGCTCGAGGCAAAATCACCCCATATTCTACCTCGCTTTTTCTCTGCTACTCTGCTATAGTAAGGCTATGGATTTAGAACTTGTGACACTGACTGGTAGCAAGCTGCACGAGACTGTGTATGAGGTAATGCTACCGACGCCGGATGGCCAGATTGCGGTCTTCCCAGGGCACGAACCACTGGTAACCTTGGCAGTGCCAGGCGTTGTGGCGGTGCGTCGCGCCAAGGACGACAGTGACGACCAGCTGGAGTACTTTGCTATCTCTGGTGGGGTAGTCGAGATTAGCCAAACAAAGGTACGTATTTTGGTCGACGAAGCCGAGCATGGTGACGACATCATTGAGGCCGAGAGCAAAGCCGCCCTTGAGCGCGCTCTCAAGCAGCGCGACAATGCTAGCACCCAGGTGGAGCTCGAAAAAGCGCACCAACTGGTCGACCGCCATGCCGTGCGTCTCAAGGTGGCTGGCCTGCGCCGACGCCACAACAAGCACCGCGTATAAAATATTAGGGCAACAGAGACAACCACAGAGAGACAGATTATATAATGACGGAATTTTATCCCCATCCATCATCAGATGGGACGTATGATGATCGGCGTGATGGCAAAGCTGCGGGTGATTGCTATGAGCAGTCTGTTGTATCCTATCAGCTAGGCAACGAGTATGGCCTTGGTAAGCTCGATACACCAGAGTGGTCTCGCGCAGCAGAGTTTGTCCAGCGGCTTGGTGAATACTATGTGCCAGCAGTGCAGAACATCATTGGCGCGTGTATGGATGGTCGACCCGGCAGCACAGCAGAAGCAGTGCCAAATGGTGCAGGCGGTGGCTTGCTCTACTTGGTGGCAGATCGATTGGTACGCGGTGATAGTGACCCTATTGATAAAGCGAATACCCGCGTTCTGGGGCAGATTGGCCAGATACCGGCGACGGTGCACGTCCATCGGGATCACCATGCTCATGGCGAAGACGCTGGCTGTGCGGCAGCCGACAAAGTGGGTGCGATCTTTACTATCATTGCTCAGCATGGTGAGCAATTGCGCAGCCTAGCCACTGAGCTTAGCCTTGGTAGCGATATTAGCGACGAAACACACCAGCAGATTATTCGTCACGCAATAGATGAGTCCAAGCTTGTTGTGGCTAGTGGCCACGACCTCGTGACGATGGTTGATGCGCAGCTAGCAAAGAGTGTTGAGCCTACTGGTGCTCACACCGATATGTTGCACGGCAGCCATCATGAGGCGGCGGTGGTGATGAATCAGCGCGCGGGGACGACGCTCAACCGCCAGGCCTTGGCACAGGAATTCGACCGCGCACCAGACGAGCATCGCCAGGCCTTCAATATTGACACGTGGGCCTTTGCCCCCTCAGCCGAAGCGCTCTACCCAGGCGACCCAACTGCCCAGCAGCAGGCTGCCACTGCCATGCTCTACTACAACCTTGCTGCCATCATGGCGCTATGCGGCCCGCGCATGACGGTGACGTGCTTGCATAATGTTGCAAGTTTACCAAGTGGTGGGGATTGAGCCTAGACCTTAAAACTTCCCTGCAGCTATGAACGTGAGAGTGATGGGTGCTTGGATATTGAGGCTATCAAACGAAATATTTTGCGGCAAGAGGTGTATTGCTGCTGCTTCTTTTTGCGCTGCGCTATAGTGATTATAGAGTTACTTTTTCCTGCTTCATAGATAAAAATATCTAATATAGCCGCTTACCTATGCAGATGCAAAACTATCGCCCTCGTTTGTCCTCATGACGATATAATTTGAGGATGTCACCCTCCTTTACCATAGCACAAACACCATCTACTCAGATATGCGCATAGTCTCATGCCACTGGTGGATGACGTGCCGCGCCTCGGCCGTGCTGGTGGTGTGCATCAGCTGGTCGCGCAGCTCCTTCGCGCCGTCGAAGTCGCGAATGTAGATCTTGTAGAAGCGTTTGAGCGTCTCGTATGGCCGGCCTAGCTGTGGCTGCCAGTGATCGAAGAGGTCGAGGTGGTAGCGAAGGAGGGCAAAGTTGCGCTGCGCCAGAGAGCCACTGCCCTGCGCTACACTATCGGCACGCGGTGCAAAGCAAAATGGATCGGCAAACACCCCACGGCCAATCATCACCCCATTGACGCCCGGGTGGGTTGCTACCAGTGCCATGCCATGCGCCCGATCGCGAATATCACCATTGATAGTGAGCAGCGTCTGCGGCGCAATCGCATCGCGCAGCGCCACGATATCATCAATCAGCTCATAGTGCGCCGCTACCTTGCTCATTTCCTTCTTCGTGCGCAAGTGGATAGTCAGATTGACGATATTTTGCTGGAGCAGTGTCGTGAGCCATGCCCGCCACTCATCCACAGCACTATAGCCAAGGCGGGTCTTGACGCTGACTGGCAGGCCAGCCGTCTTAGCGGCCGCAATAGCCGCTACGGCAACGTCTGGATTGCGAATCAGCGCCGCTCCCCCACTCTTGATGGCGCTCTTGGCCGGGCAGCCCATATTGATATCGATCCCTGCAAAACCCAGGCGTGTGCAGTGCTGAGCAAACTGCTCCATATCGCCCGGCTCACCGCCCCAAATCTGTGCTACCAGAGGGTATTCGTCGTCCGTCTTGACGAGCCGGCCAGCAATTGCCCTGTCACCAGCATGCACCCAGCCCGTCGCATTAGCAAACTCAGTAAAGAACACATCGGGCGCACTAGCCCGCTTCACCACATGGCGAAACACCACATCCGTCACCGCCTCCATCGGCGCCAAAACAAAAAACGGCTGCGGCAAATCATTCCAAAACGATGTCATATCAAGCTATTATAACACAATATATCAGGGGAGAGCCCCCACGCCCGCATGCGTAGATGGGTGCGCGGACGTGGGGGTGAGTGTGAGCATATAGTCTTATAGACCACCCCCTTTCTGAGGTTGGCTCCTCCAAGGTATTTCCTTGGAGGAGGCTCACGTAGCTGGGATGGCAGGAGTCGAACCTGCTACGAGAGTTCCCACGAATGCTTGTCTCCATTGACAAGCAAGCCTCTCGTACCCCGCAACCACGCGGGCCATCCCAGGTCGGTCGCCATTGACCGACCACTCCTTACAAAAACTCAAGCCGGAGCAGTGCCGGCGAATTCTTGCAAGGATAGAGATAATTGTAATCTACCTGGCGAGAGTTGTCAAGTAGTGGGCGCCTGAATTTTGCAGCCATACCACGGTTATGTACTAGCCCTTGGATGTACATACGTTCAATATATCTCTAAAAAAGGAAGAAGCTCCTGCCTCGACGCATGATGCGGATGCAGGAGCTCGGGAGAGACTACAAGCGGTTCTGCTCGTTCTGGCGGGTGGCCAGGGGCGCGAGTGAATCTCGCGAGTCTCTTAGATTTAAGGGAGTCTCCGTGGCAAGTACACGGCGCGCGAGAATGGATCTCGCAACAACGAGACTCCCCAATCGTTGCCTCCCAAGTGGCAACGATACCGCCTTGCCCCTCTTTGTCCGACAAAGGCAAACCTGCGGCGGTTGCTATGGCAATGCTCTACGCGAAAAAGCGGAGCATTTGCCAGTAGCGGAGATAGCAGGAATCGAACCTACAACACCATTGTTAGGAGCCTAGTTACTCCTTATCTCCTATGACGGATAGGTGCACGACCTTATTCTGTCGTGACTGTACCTACTCTCTCGGTTCCGCACGTGGAACCGACCGTCGTCATCCTGTCTGTGTCTGCTACCGGCCGTTTGGCCGACCGCAGGCACAGACGTAACCTGTGCCATTACATGTGGCACAAGCAGTCTTGAAGGAGAAGGCGGATCCCTTCTCCTTCTGAGTGCCCCTGCAGGAGGGGCAGGTCTTTGTGTAAGTATAGCCATCACCGGCACAAATTTTACACGCCATGAGGTATTCACCTCCTCCCCGCCGAAGTTTCGGCAGAATTGTCGGTGGACCCCTTTTCTAAGGACGCTCTCGTGCTGAGCGTCTCGAGTTTTGGCATATCTGATGCCAAAACAGGGTTCACTCAGCTGAGCTGTTACTATATATACCAATATACAGCGATCCTGTCAATCAATATGCGCATGTCTTGCAGAGATTCTCGTTTTGTTCTTACGTTCTGTTTCATTCTATGCACTATTCGCAGCAAATGACAGACGATGCGGATTTATTGCACCCAGACAGTCTCATGCTCCCGCTGTAAGGATCAGAGAAAGATAAGCAGAGTATTTTCCCCTAGAAAACCCCACTTGCCAGCACAAGAGCTGAGAATGCCATATATACTACACCAAAATGTTTCGGCCAGGGTAGCAAAAAAGCTTGCTCATGTGCTTTAGCTATTAGCCACCCCATTCTCTCCTGCAGCGCGTTGCAGCAAGGGTGTATAGCGAATACATTGCCTATTGCGTCACAAGTGCTCGCGCTTAGCGGCTATTCTCGCTCTTCTATACGCCGCAGCAGATCCTCCTCAAAGGCGAGGATGCCTTTGTAGGTGGCTGGGTAGTGGCTGGTGTCGGGCAGCTGGAGCTGGGTGATGCAGTGCCACACGGCGGCAATGAGCTGGGCAAACTCATCCAGCTCGGCTTGGGAAAAGCTGGTGCTGAGCTGGTGGATAGCGCCCGTATCCTTATCTGGCTCGACGAACTGCAGCGTGGCCCCGGCAAAGTCGTAGCGCGCATAGTCGCGCGAGTGGCGCACGAGGAGCTCGTAGAACATCAGCTGCTGGCGGTATTTGTGCAGCTTAATCTTCTCGGCATCGGTGCGGCCCTGCCAGCTGCGAGCGGGCTTGCCCGTTTTGTAGTCTGTAACGGCGATGGTATTGGCAGTGTGGTCGATATCGACAAGATCGAGCGTACCAGTAAGGCGAGCATCACCGAGCACCACTCCTTGGCCGGCAAAGCTCAGCTCGGTCTTTTGCTCGGGGTGGAAGGTGTGCGCCTTGGCCTGCAAGAAGGCGCTCAGTGAATCCAGCCCCTTGCGGCTAAAGTATGCGAAGTCCTCTGGCCTCAGCGGCTGGCGGCTGAGCTCTTGCTCGAAGTCGCCCAGGATATCCTCAGCCGGCCGCACCTTGCCCGTGGCAGTGAGATGGGTGTGCGCACGCTGCAGCACGTGGTGGATGGCATTGCCGTAGATGGCATGCGGGCTCGGTGCCTGCGGAAAGCGCAGCAGGTAGTTGGTCAAGAAGGCCGCGGGCCCACCGCGCGACACGTCTAAGAAGGCAGTAAGGTGGGTGCTAGAGAGCTTATATTGCTCGAGCATAGGCTGGAGGAGCTGCTGCAAATCGGGCTCGGGTGTGCCAACTGGCGCAAGGCGGCGCTGCCAGTCGGTGGTGAGCTGCGCGGTGAGGCTTGGCACGTCGCTGGGCATATCAACAGTGGTGGCAGTGAGGTCAACGCCGTCGAGGAAGCTGGCCGGTAGCGTCGCTTTGCCAGTATCATCTTGGGTGCTGTAGCTGATGGTGAGGTGGTTGCGTGCCCGCGTCATGGCAACGAAAAAGAGGCGGAGGCGCTCGTCGTACGTATTGCCGGCGGGGGCAATAGCAAGATTATCTGGATAGGTGATGAGCGACACAGGTGAGCGCACGCGCCGCCCCCAGGTGCTATCAATAGCGCCCATGATATAGACATGGCCAAACTCTAGTCCCTTGGCCTTGTGCGCTGTCATGAGGTTGATGCGGCCGGTGTGTGCCTCGGTGCGCTGGCGAATGGTGGTGATGGGTGTCTTGAACTGCCGGTGCAGGCTGAGGAGGTCGAGCATATCGGCAAGCCGGAGCGCCTCATCATCACCACGATGTTCCTGGGTGCGGCTGCGCAGCGTCCGCAAAGCCTCGAGGCAGGCGAGGTATGCATCGGGTTGCTCGGCAAGCCTCTCGCGCGAGAAATAATAGTCGTACAGTGGTGAGCGGTAGCTTATGGTGGGCATTGCAGGGGCTGCTTCGGTGGAGAGGCTGATGGGTTGGTCGAATTGGGCCATCTGCTGCGCCATATATTCGGTGATGACACTGGCTATGGCGGCCTGAGTCTTTTGGCTATCGGCTGGCTGTGGGATACCAAGCAGGTCGTCCAGCACCAGCTCGAGTGGCTGGTGCTGCGCATGCCACGCCATATGGATCAGCCACACCATCAAGGGTTGGAAGGTTGGGCTCGCCATCATTGTCTCGCCCCACGTTTGGCGGTTGCGCCACGCCTGGAGGCTGAGCTGCCAAATATCCTGGCTGGCAAAACCAAAGGCCGGGTGTGCTATCAGCTCTGGCAGCAGGCTATCGGCGGTGGGAAACTCCCCTGCTGCTATGGCTTCGACCACCCGTGCGAGCAGCTCGAGCACCTGGATGACAGGATTATCAAGAATATTGTCGCGCCGCTCGTAATTGATGGCAATCCCTGCCGCCTGCAGGTGCGGCACCAGCGCCACTAGCTCGCGGTGACGCCGAGCCAGGACGGCAATCTCCTCGGGCGGCGTGCCACTGTCGATCTGCTGGCGGATCTGCTGCGCTAGCCATTGGCGCTCGGCTAGGCTGGTGGGCAGCTCGGCCAGGCTGACGGCAGTCTGAGCAGGCTGATGATGGGCCGTGAGCGTCTTATCGAGCTCGGGAAGCACCGCCTCTAACCGGTCACCCCCCTGGGTAATGACGGCGCGGGCAGGTGCGAGGATGGCCTTGCTAGAGCGGTAGTTATCCGTCAAGACGATCAGCTGCACATCACGGTAGTGGCTGCGGAAGTGGTGAATATTGCTCACATCTGCTCCTTGGAAGCTGTAGATTGCTTGGTCGTCATCCCCCACCGCCATAATGTTGGGTCGACCCTCGTGGACGGGGCTACTTGTTAGCGAAAAGAGGATGCGCAGCTGCGCGAGGTTGGTGTCTTGGAATTCATCCACCATGATGTATTGGTACTGCTCCTCGAGATTAGCGCGCAGCTCAGGCTGGGTATCGAGCGCCTGAGCGAGCTGGAGAATCATATCATCGTAGTCATAGAGACCAGCTGCGCTCAGCTCGGTGAGATATGCATCATAGACCTCAGCCAGGGCGCGCAGCTTGGTGAGGCGCTTGCGGTCTTTCAGGACATAGCTTCCAGTAGCATCCTTCTCGCACCAGTGGTTGCGCCAGGCGGTGAGCGGTGTGGTCTTGCCGCTATCAAGCGTCTCGTCGATCGCCCGAGCCAGGCTCAGCGAGAAGCTATCGGCCAGCGGTGGGATGGTGGGCGGCAATGGCGGCAGTGGTAGCTGAGCTGCTTCGCCCGCCAGCGGGGCAAGCTTGCCGGCCATCGGTTTGCTTATCCGCCCAGCCGCAAAGACCTCGCTGAGGCGTGGCTCAACGGCTGCTACGAGCGCCTCATCCGCATCGATGACTTGCCGAAGCTCTGTGCTACTGAGGCCAGCTTGCTTGAGCTGGCTAATACTGCGGCTAATGTCTTGCAGATAGGTAAACTCACCATTTTGCTTACTACTCAACGGGTTATGATGATCGAGCTGGCTCAGGATACCACGCAAAATCTCGTAGCTGCCGAGCTCGTCGGTAGGCTTACGTGATGCACCGTGATAGAAATACTCCCGGTGGTGATTAATCACCTCACTGCCAAAGCTATGGAACGTATGAATAGCGACGCGGTAGGCATCTGCCCCAATGATACTGCGCAGCCGCTGACGCATCGCGGCTGCCCCGCTGTCGGTAAAGGTGAGGCAGAGAATATTCTCAGGCAACACGTCCGTCTGGCGCAGGATGTTGGCAGCGCGCATGCTGAGCAGCTCCGTCTTGCCGGTGCCGGGGCCAGCCACAACGAGTAGTGGCCCATCGATGGTGTCGACGGCGGCGCGCTGCTGGCTATTGAGGTGTGTGTATCGAGTCGAAAATTCGTGTTCAGACATGTCTCCATTATCGCACACTCGCCGCATCGGCTCTAGCGGCTTGGCCGAGATTCCGGTATAATAATTGTCATGGACTTTGGTAACCATATGGATGTCGCATATGTGCAAAAGGCTCTCGCCGCACGCTTTGGCGTGCAGCTGGTGATCGATCGCGTGGTGGCGCGCAATATTGCCGCGGGGCTTGCTGCCAAGGCATCGGTGTTTTTTGCGACAGATGGGCAACTCTATTGCTTGGTCTATGGGCCATCGCGCCTCTTGCTTGGCGATGTGAAGAAGATCGCGGTGCGAATTGGTCTGCGCGCTGAGACATTCTTTCCACCCCGCGGTCAGCCAGAGTATTTTGACAAATTTGGCCGGCAGAAGTTTCGTGAGATCTTCCCCGGCTTTGGGCGCATCACCGATCGCGACATCATGTACTATCGTACCCTTGCGCCATATAATCCAGCCCTCATCCTGGTTGATGAGGTGAAGGACGGCCATATTTATCAAGCAGATAGCGACGCGCGCAGTGGTTGGCGGGTTGCCGCGAAGTGTCAATATCATCGAGGAGAGGTAAAATAACGATATGAAGGATTATCTAGCAATCATCCGGCGCAACTTTGTCTCGCCCATCGTGCTGGCAATTTTGCTTCTTGCCATGGCGCTGCTCTATGTGCGGGAGTACCGCGATGCGTGGTTTATATCATTCGTCATTATGGTCAATTCCCTGATCGGTGCGGTGCAAGAGATTCGGGCTAAGCGCGCTCTGCGTAAGCTCGAGCTAATGAGTGCACCGCGCGCTCGCGTTGTCCAGGCCGATGGGACAATCACCGAGGTGTTCTACGATACGTTGCAGGTTGGCGATACTCTCGCACTACACACTGGCGATGAGCTACCCGCCGACGGTGTCGTGCTCGACGCAAAAGGCCTGGAGGTAAACGAGAGCATGCTCACGGGCGAATCTGCCGCGGTAGACAAAGCACCGGGCGATGCCATCTACGCCGCCACAACAGTGGTAGCAGGCACAGCACATGCGCGTGTGACGGCGGTTGGTAGCGCCACCAAGGCTGGTGCAATCAGCACCGTGCTCAAGCAATACGCGCCGCAGCCTACCCCACTCCAGCGCGCCATCCAGCGCGCCATTACCGTCCTCACCTATGGCGCAGTGGTGCTGGCACTGCTTATCTTCGCGCGCTATCATGTTGCGGGGTTGCAGGCGGTCAGCATCCTCAAGACAATTATTACTGCGGCGATCACAGTCGTGCCAGAAGGGCTGCTCCTGGCGAGCTCGCTCCTGCTTGCCTTTGGCTCACTGCGCCTGGCTCAGGCTAAGGTCTTACCTCAGAAGCTTTCAGCTATTGAAGCAATGGCACTGCTTGGCGTGCTCTGTGTGGATAAGACGGGTACCTTGACGAGCGACGACGTGACCTTCGAGCAGGCTGCGTCGTTTGATGCATCAGCTAATGACGAGGTGGTCGCTCAGTACGCTGCTCTTGTTGCTTACGAAACCAGTGGTGGCAATGCGACTGGCCAGGCAATTCTCGCTGCGCACCAGACTCCCACAGCACATGTCCAAGAGGTGATGGCGTTCTCATCGAGCCGGAAAATGGCAGGAGTGCGGGCCGAGATTGATGGCTCAGTGCAGACGCTGATGCTAGGCGCACCAGAGTTTGTGGCGCGGCTTGCCCCGCTTTCGCCTGCTCAGCAAGCTCAGATCGACGCCTGGGCAAATGATGGCCTGCGTGTTCTCCTACTCGCCCGCTTTGCCGACAGCACCGTGCCACTCAAGCAGCTCACCGCTGGCTCGGGTCAGCCGCTGGGGGCGATCGTCCTGCGCAACAGTCTGCGCCATGGCGTGGTCGATACTGTGCGATTTTTGCAGGGCCAAGGAGTGACGATTCGCGTTATTAGCGGGGATAATCCGCGGACGGTCAGCTACATTGCCAAGGCAGCGGGGATCGATCAGCCTGAGGCGGCTATTACCGGGGCAGAACTTGCCCAGCTGGATGATGCGGCCTTTGCTCAGGCGGCCGATACCCACACAATCTTTGCCCGCGTCTTGCCCGAGCAAAAGGAGCGGCTCATCGCGCACTTCTCAGACCAAGGGCGATTCACTGGCATGGTGGGCGATGGCGTCAATGATGCCTTGGCGCTCAAGCGAGCCGATCTTGGCGTTGCGATGTATGCTGGTGCACCGGCCAGCCGGCGCGTTGCCGATATCATCTTGCTCAACAATTCCTTCACGTCATTGCCACTGGGGATGCAGCTCGGTAATCGCATCATGCAGGCCATTGAGCTCATTGGCGTGCTCTTCTTCCATAAGATTATTTATGGTGTCGTGCTACTGGCCATTACCCTCACCCTCGGCATTATGTACCCATATGCGCCGCGCCACCTTACCTTTATGAATATCTTCCTCGTGACGATGCCGACCATTATGTGGACGCTCTTCCCGCCCTCACCGCGGCATCGGATTGACCCGCGGCGCTTTTGGCACGACACCCTGCTTGCCGTGGCACCAATCGCCGTCCTGACTGGACTCGCAGTGGCTAGTGTATATTGGCTTGGCCGCACACTCTACCCAGATCGCCTTGGCGAGGTAGCAACGATGACGGTGCTGGTGGCGACCTTCTATGGTGTGTATCTGGTATTTTTGGCTGGCCGCATGCTCGGCATCCAGCTGGATAAGCGGGCTCACCTTGCGCGCACGCTGTATATGCTTGCTGTATTGCTCGTGACAGTAGTGAGTTTTGGCGTCGGCCCGCTCCGTGAGTTTTTCGATTTCACCCCGCCAAACCTACTCCTCCTCTGGCCCAGCATTGCCATTATTATTCCAGTAACCATACTGCAATGGTGGTGGGCTCGGCGTGTGGGCCGGCGCTTTGTGGTGGCGTCTCGTGCTGAGTAGTGCAAAGCAATTAGTTTGACATACTTGCATTAACGGGGGTACTATAGTATTTTTAGAACTAACAGTTTGAACTAACCTTAGGAAGGAATTGTTATTATGTCGAGTAATACGGATAGATCAGCATACGATAAGATCATACGCGCTATGCTGGATGAACCTATGACGATTGTGTTAACGACCGAAGAAGTGAGCAAACTAATGGGACTTATTACAGAGCTGACACTTGGCCCCTACGCACCTTCTGAGGAAGAATGGAGACAGTTGGAAAATGTACACGGCCTTTCCTCTGCTGATTATTACTTAAACATTTCCAAGAAGTTGGGAAGGTTTCTGGACAATTCTACTTCGTCTAGCGACACAAATAAAGAACACCCTAAAGAATAGCATAGAAGCATCACCCCAGCCATAAGGGGCATACAGGTAGACTAAACCTGTATAATGAGTGTATCTATTCTTGTATATCCTTGCTGGAGATATGGAATGGGTTGGGGTAGAACGACGCCTTAAATCAACCAGTCTCCAGCAATGATACTTGATTTAAAATACAACTCGAGATATGTTTAGTGTAACACTAATACCATAAAGGAGTTTATATGTCATCCACTGACCCAACGTCAAACCCAGCGAAAAATCACGATCCCGATAGGTTAGTTTCTGTCGCTCTAACAGTAAAAGAATGGCACGAGCTTACAAGTGCTATTGATGAGCTCACGATGGGTGACTACGCACCTAATAAGGATGGGTGGCGCTGGATGCAAGAAGTGATGGGTGTTGCAGATCGACAGACAATTATGGATTTGAGCGACAAGATTCTTCGAGCGTGCGATCCAGAACCAAATGAATAACTAGCGAGCACACGAAGAAAACAAAGGTGGCGACCAACCCTTGAGTAAGATTTCCTCTAATTACCAATCGGTGTCATCACTAGGCGATCCCATCGATGACATGCCAGATCGCTACATTCCAGACAATCTCGATGAAATTATGCAGAGAGTGCACGAGCATGGTGTCGTTCTGAGAAAACATCACATCCAACAGGGTATGAGTGAGCAAGAGTATCTTCAAACGACAAGAGACACTATTACCTCGCCCTCTATCATTGCTGAGCTTCAGCAGCATGGCGGTCCTACATGGCTATATGGTCGTAAGTTTGGAGATACTGAACAAGTTGTCGTAGTCCTCTAAATATGGAGAGTGAGGCTAGAATTGATGAAGATCAAAATGTAGCATCCCTACGATGCACCATCATACCCATACGCAAATGCCCCTGTCGAAGGCGACAAGCAGAATATATCACCGTGCGACTCTGGGCGATAGCGAGCAACGCACCGACCTCCCTCTCCTGTTGCCGTGCGAAGAATGTTGCGTGAGTCGGGCGGTAGATTTTGCTCGATACTAAGCAGTGGCGATGTTTTGCCATACTCACTATACGGCTGCCACGACGAGCAGCCACCAGAGCAATCGGCAAAAGGCTGAGCTTGGAGCAACTTCTGGCGTGTCTTCGTGTCTGTGACGTAGCCAAGTACGGTGCCGCTTGGGCTTTCGCGGCTGAGCTGAGGCGACCCTTTGCTATATTTGACATCGAGCGATTGCGTATATTCGCGAGAAAAGCGCTCCTTAAGCGTCTCAGTTGCATTAACCCGTGCGAATGGTGCATCCAAAAGCAGATAAGGAAGGCCATACGTAATAGCACTGTAGGTGATAAGGAGAACTCCAACGATAATAATCTTTCTTCGGGTAGAGCGTCGCATAAAACTTATTATAGCCTCATTACCCGGCTATGTACAACTAAGATAAATATTCTCTCATTTCCTCGTGATCCTTAGTGGATTCAGACCTATAACAATGTAAGCAAAAGAGCGGCCGATACAGCATAGAGGAGAGTGTATGTGATATGGAGTGGCATATTCCATGCAAGGTATGTTCTTACTGTCTTCTCATCATCCAATCGCTGCGCACCATTGACAAAAAATTCCGCCTTGGCAAAGCCAGTTACCACATGAGTGGTAAGCATAAGAAATGGAACAGCCGCTGCAACCACGAGTGGAGCTGGTCCTCTCGTATAGTTGGTAGCGAGAGAAATTATCGACAACATTGCGTGGCCAACCAATACAGCTGTGTGGTGGATCTGCACTCGAGTATTATTATGAAACAGTGCCCAATTTTGAGATGCGCCAGGTATCTTGTGTTTTAAAATATAATCAAAATAGCGTCCTAAAGTAATAGTATACATAAGCATCATCCCAGCCATAAGAGCTGTATAGATAACCTGCATTTGTATCATGAATGCGCTCATTTTTGTATTTCCTTTCTCAATGTCTGAATCGTGAAGAATCACTTTTTTATAAGAGCGATATAAAGCCACTACGTAAGCCGGTCAAGCACCACCAAATGCTCACTGTGCGGCGTGCGAGGGAAAAAGTTGTAGCCTCGGTGATAGGCAATGCCGTAGTGTGTGCCAAGAAGCGCTACGTCGCGCGCCTGAGTGACGGGGTTGCAACTGAGGTAGAGGATGCGCTGCGGCTGGGCGGCGAGGAGCTTGGCAGTGACATCGGCGTGGAGGCCGGCGCGTGGTGGGTCGAGGATGATGAGCGCATCGCCGGTAATGTGCTCCAGCGCTTGCTCGCTGGGCGCGAGAACAGCCTTGGTCTGGCTTGTGCGGCCTAGTTGGTGGATATTGCGCTGCATCTCGCGCACTGCATCGGCGTTGATCTCCACCAGTGTGACGTTATCACTGCCAATCGTCAGGCCAATCGTCCCCACCCCGGCATAGAGGTCGAGCGTGGGCTGGGACGTGCTATCCTGCACCTGGACGAACCGCTGCATGTCGCGCAGTGCTTGCTCGTAGACCGGCAGATTAACCTGGAAGAATCCTTCGGTGGCATAGCGAAACGGCACGCCAAGAATGGTATCTTGCAAGACAGGATCGCCAAAGCATGCCAAGCGCTCGGTGATGCGACTGGCTGGCGAGCGGGGGTCGGAGTAGATAATCTCGCCGCCCTGGGCTGACAAAGTGGCGGCTTCGTCTGGGCTGATAACATCGCCTAGGCGGTCTTTGGTATAAAGCTGCCACACGCAGTTACCCGCTTGGTCGCAGCGGATGAGGAGTGTCTTGAGCTGGCGTGCTGTCACCTGCTTGGTGTGCAGCAGGTCGCGCACCTGCCGAGCGAGTTGGTTGATCTCTGGCCGAGCTAAGCTCGTCCCGTCAACGACAATTTTGCCCTTGCTCCCCCGCCGAAAGAACGCGAGGTCGAGCGTTTCGGTGCCATCCTCTGCCCTATCGCTATACCAACTGAGCTCAACTTTATTGCGGTAGCCATAGGGTACATCATCGCAAAAAACGTCAATTGGCTCTGGCAAGACAATATCGTGCAACTCAAAGGCCTCCTCGATCAGCGCTGCCTTATAATGCTGCTCACTTGCCAGCGGCATAATTTGCCATGGGCTGGTGCTGAGGTAGCTCTCGGGGTCGCGCGGGGTAATGCGCTCGAGCGAAGCAGCCAGCACCTCAGTCACCACTCCTTCGACGAAGTGCGACTTCTTCTTGGTGATGCGGATAGTAACAGTCTCGCCCGGTAGCCCACCCCAGACGAAGGCTTTGCGGCCATCATCAAGTGTGCCGAGAGCTTGCCCACCACCGACGATCTTTTCAAGCTGGATTGTTGCAAATGTTGGTTTTCTCATTATAGTCTAGTATACCATGTGTCGCGAGGTGATGGCGGTATCGATGAGTGGTGCACGGGCCTTCTCTACTGCCCTTGCTGCCACTGCCAGGTGGTGACCATCGGGTGGTCGGTGTGGTGCTCGCGTGCGTGGGCGAGGCACTGCTCAATCGCTGCCTGGCAATGCCCCGTGAGGCGCTGGGCATCGTCTGGGGAGATAACGCCTGTTGCGCTAAGGCATGTTGCAGCGGCAATGGCAAGATCATAGCGGCTAGCCTGCTGGTGGATGAGGTTCATCATGAGCGTGTCGCCGCGCGGTGCTAGGCCGAAGCTGTGAATATCAAACTGCCGACCATCGACTCCATAGGCAAAGAGCGTTGCAGCGAGGGAGCGCTCCTCACCCGGGTAGGCAATAATCACCGGTTTGGTCGTTGTGAGGGTGCGCGCGAGCGTTCGCCGTGAGACGGGCTGCGTGAGCGTGCCAAAGCCACGTGGTGTGAGGCTCGAGATATTGACGCAGCGCACCCGGGCAGCCGGGCAAGAATGATTGATGAGCTCAATAGCGGCCAATACCTCTGTGGTAGCAACGTCGCCACACGCGGCAAGTACAATGTCTGGATTGGTCTGGCTCACAAAGTTCCACGTAGCAAGGCCCGCTTGCATCTGAGCGCGCGCAGCCTTGGTGGTGAGCCAGGTAGGCTGCGTGGTATCGCTGGCATGCAATATATTGATCGCCTGCGTGCTCGACAGCATCATATCGAGCGTTACCACCGCGCAGTTGCTATCGGCTGGGAAGTAGACCGTTGTTGGGGTGTCTCGCTGATCAAGCGCATTGGTTACCTGCTTGGCACTCTGGTGCGAGAGGATGGTGTTGAGGCTAGGTAGCGATGCGCTGCTTGGCTGGCTCGATAGAGCTGCGGTATACGAGCGACTTGCCGCGCTCATGTCTTCATGCAGGGATGCTCCAACGAAGACGCTTTGCTTCCCCTGCTCCAGATAGCCAAGCTGTATACCGCGTAGCGCACCTGCTGCTGGGTAGCTCATCGTGTGGCCGTCTGACGCATGTGGCGCTATATTTGGCTGACTGCCCCACTGCCAGGCTCGCGGGCTTGACGCAAACCGCTGAGCGAGCATGCCACTCTGCAGTGACGGGCTTATAAAAAGCCGGAAGCTATCTGGCGCCGCACCATCGGCAAGGTCGGCCAGATATGAGCCGACGCCAGAGAGCGTGTTGCTACGCTGCGTGCCAGGCGGTGTTGCGACGACGGCATAGGGCTCAATGGCTGGCCGGCGTCGTGGTGTGACCGACAGGGCGGGTTGCGTAGTGGTGAGCTGGGCTATACTTGGGGAGGAGTCATTATCGGTATGAGCTGCAGCCGTATGCGGCAGAGCCTTCGTCTCGGCAAAGGTGAGATTACCTGCTGCATCAAACAGGTTCTCTGGCTCGCACCATGCCACCACCTGAGCAAGCCACGCCTGCGTGCGTGCCCAGCTTGAGTCAGCGCTATCTGCTTTGCGGTGAGCAAGCGCCGCCTGTGCCCGGGCGATGCTTGATGGTTGCACATCGCCACTATCATGCTCGGCCGGAGTGGGAGGACTCTCTTGTGCTTCGTGGTCATCTAGTAGCGCTTCAAACTGTTCTGGAGTGCGCACAATCAACAGTGGTCGGCGGGCTTTGTACGGGCGGGGCTGGGCTGATTGACGCAAAACAGCAGTGCGCTTAGTTGCCCACGCGAGTGCAGCAGTGTAGTCTGCATCTGGCTGGTGTGGGTCGGCTGTGGTGCAGTCAACGATTCGCGGCTCATACCCATAGCCAATGAGGAGCGCAAGCAGTTCGTAGGTAGAAAGCGTGGCGAGCAGCGTATTGGGCCGTAGCTGGATGATCGGGATAATCGTGCCGTCAGCTGCTGGACTGAGCAATTTGGTAAGGTGCCACGGCGTATCGTCTTGGGCAGCCGCGCTATCGATTAAGCAGTAGATCGTTTGCCCTGGCTGGCCAAGTGCTATGCCGCTTGCCTGGGCGAGTGCACCACCGAGGCGAGCGTCGCAGAGATGTATTGCGTCAGACAACGAAGTTTGCGGGTCGTGTGTTAACGTGCAGAGCACATCAATCCCCGCTTGCGAGCGCGCAATATCGCAGCCAGGTCGCAATGCATCATACACGAGCGCATAAGCACGCACTGCCGCCCATCGCTCGCGATCGGTAATAATCAGCGGTGCTGCGCCATCCGACCGAGTATACTCCGCAATCTGAGCCAAGCTAAAGCTCAGCGCAAAGTCCGCTGCAAGCGCTGCCCGCAGCTCATCCGAGTAAAGCTGCTTTATATCGCTTGTTTGCAATGGCTGTCCAGCTGGCGGGGTGCGCCAGAGTACACGCTGTGCTAGCACAGTATAATAGGCCGCTTGCCGGTAGCGCATCATCCCACCATTCGTATCCATTGCTTCTAGTATACACGCTTGTGCTTGCTGACGGAATAGGCCGAGACGAGATTATGCGCGTTTACGACCCATAGGTTTGTCTGCTACACTACCAGTATGAAACGACGCGTTGCCAGCCATGGCCAACATTTTTTGCGTAGCCCCCGCGTAGCGGCTGTATTACTGGGCCACAGTACTATTCGCCGGCGCGATACGGTTTATGACCTCGGGGCGGGTAGCGGCGTCATTACAAGCGCCTTAGCGCGGCGCTGCCAGCAGGTGGTAGCGGTCGAGAATGAGCCACGTGCGCTCGATGCTTTACGCAGACATACTGCCTCCATGCCACATGTCCGCATCATCGCGGCCGATATCCGCCAGCTTACCCTTCCTGCTGAGCCATATAAAATATTTGCCAATATCCCCTTTGCGCTCAGTGCCGATATCGTACGGATGCTCACCACCGCTTCTACCCCACCACAGGCGATATACCTCATCGTTCAGCGCCAATTTGCGTCGAAGCTTGTGCCGAGCGACCGCCACTTTACGGCGGCACTGGGAGCCCAACTTGCCCCGTGGTGGCAAGCGCGGATCCGCTACCGCCTGCGCCGGACAGATTTCACGCCGCCACCCGCCGTCGATACAGTATTGCTTGAGCTCTTGCCGCGCACCGAGCCCTGGCTGCCCCGCAATCAGCAGGCAGCGTACAGCCAGTTTGTGGCGCAGCACTACGCCGAGCCGCGGCGCTTCGCTGCCCTGCCGCGCGCCCAGCTTGGCATCAACCCTGAACGTAAGCCGTCAGAGCTCCAGCCTAGGCAGTGGGTGCAGCTGTATCAAGCAATGCAGATGAAATAATAATAAATCTTCTAAACCAGGGGTGAGTAGCCTACTGACAAACACCCCACGACACCTAAAGTGGCTCGTACTGATAAAACCGGTTGCTGTCGTGTGCACGTGCATTGGTGATAATATGTGCCGGGCGCGTGAGGTCGCGATGCTGCTGGCGGTAGGCGCGCGTTGCGGTAAAGACAGTTTGCTGCTCGGGCACAGTGGTGACAACGCGCAGGCGGTCGTTATAGCGGGCAATCATTTCATACATTGGTTGCTCCGTCTCAGTCACGGCAAGGGTCATGGGGCGGTCAACCCGCACATTATCACCCTGGAGTTGGTCGTTGAGAAGGTTGACGTCGCTCGAGTAATGAGCAAGAACCTCTGGGTTGTAGCGATACGTCTCGGCATAGCGCCCAATACCAGTAAGGGTGAGCCCGCCAACCAAGAGAGCCATGGGTAACAGCCCAGCCACCCGGGCGTATGGGTTGCGTGGAAACATCTTATACCAGTGGTTAATCAGCCAGGCTGTGCCAAACGCGATGATGATCGCTACCACCGGAAAGAGCGAGGTCACCAGCTGTGGATTACTAATCACTACACCTAGGAGCGGCAAGCCCACCAGGAGCGCTGCATAGCTGCGGGCTGTATAGTAGTGGCTCAGGAGCGAGGCAAGACCAATCAGCATAATTAGAATCATACCGACCGAATACAATGGCTGCACGAGGTACGATTTGTTTGACGCAAAGAGCCCAAAGAGCGTCGTGCCAAGATGACGAAGATTTGTCCCCACATTGATCGATTCGAGCGGCAAGCCAAAGAGCTGCTTCAATACATCGTGGTTGGTGATGCTTGCGTAGATAAGTGGCAGCATCGCCACGAGGCCAATGACGGCTGCCAGAGCAAGACGGCTGCGCTGCACGCGCAGAATTGTATAACGAGCATGCGGATGAGATACCCCCAGAATCCCAAGGGCAACAACGACGTAGATACCAAGTGGCGCGTACAGCAGGAGTGCCGCCAGTACACAGGCCGTCACTTTCCAGAGAGTGGAGAGAAACTTTTTCGTCCGAATGGCGCGCGTTGCGGCATAGAGCAGCCACACAGTGAGGCAGCTAAAGAGTATAGCTGGCGTGCCATCTTGCGCCAAGAAAAGAAACTGCGCCGTCATCGTCACGAGGATCGTTGTAATAAGCGCAATGTTCCGTGAAAACCAGGAGCGAAATAGAAGAAGTAGCCCAAGCGCTGTCATCAGGGCGATTACCATAGACGGCAACTTAATCGACAGCGGTGTGACGCCGAGCACTGCAAAGCTTAATTTTTGCAGACCATGATACGGCGCATTGATAACCATAGCAGGAGTAAGATTCTGGAAGGATAATTGGCTGCTTTGTAGTGCGCTATCGAGCTCACCCTGCCGCAACTCACCGGGGATAAACAGCCCAGCCAGCACAACTGCCGCAATAATTGCTGCCACTACAAAGCCATAGCCGAGGCTATACCGCCAGCGGTACAAATGGTAGTCGACAACTTGCTTTGCCATATTGCCCTATTATACCCGAGTTTGCGGGGGTGCTCAAGAGCGAACCGCCTACCCTTTGCGTGTTCGCAGCACCACATACCACAGATAGAGCGAGCCAAGACCAGAGATAGCGAGGCCAAGAGCAGCACCAGCCGTCGTCTGGAGGAAGGTGTGTGGGCCGAAATCATCTTGAACAACATAGTGGTGATGGAGATATACGGCCGCTAATGCGACAAAATAACCAAGGATGGCCACACATGCTACCGCCTGCTGACGATACGGTGCAATCGCTGAACGCAATGTGCGAATAATGACGTAGATGGCTTGCACGGCGAGGTTGATTGCATAGACAAGTATACTAAACATGGTGATATACACATGTGGCTCTGTCCCCTCAAAGCCGGTCGATGCACTATAAATGCCCATTGTCTCAACAAAAGTGAGAAAGACGCCGATAAGGGTAATACCACAGCAAACAAGAATGATAGAAAGCCGCTCGATGATTCTGCGCTGCTGTTTGGTTTGGATTGTCTGAGTTATAACGGTTGTTGTGTGGGATGTGGCCATAGATGCCTCCTTTATTGCGCTAGGCTGCTTGTGATTGTATTATAGCAAGGTTGCACAAAGGATACATTTCCTCTGCCTCTCGAGGACTAAACGTAATGTAGATAGTAGTATCATAGCGAGACCACAAACAGAGGTGTTATGTGAGCGATATAGGCTTGTTATTATTCGCTTGTCTCATCGATGCCGATCGCCCCAACTGATACCATAGATATATTGCGCCGAGCGTGATCATGATAATACCCATCAGTACCGCTAGAGGATTGGCAAATGCCATGATGTCGTGCTGTGATTGACTCTGTACGAGTGCATTGTACCCTATCTCGACACCCGCGAGCAGTGGATAGAGTAGTGTAACACCTAACCCAAATCCTTCTTCGTGGTAACGCTGCCCCGAGCGACGGGTGTAAGTATGGATCAGCGCAATTGCCTCAATAATGAGGACAATCCCGAGTATCCAGAATAAGCCTACAACAATATATTCTATCCAAATCAAGAATGCGAACGGCCCAATAGCAGAGACTGCTACTGCCCAGCCAAGATAGATGAGCCACCCAGCAGTGCCAAGGAGACCGAGTGCTCCACCAACCATCGCACAGCGGATCAGTAGCGGACAGGATGATGAGGAAGAGGGTGATTCTTTAGTAGATTGTATGCGTGATGATGTGGTGTGGCCTGTCATTGCAACGGTCCTCCTATGTGTCATAACTAAGCATAGCATTAATTATGCCGCCTGTCGAGGCTCATGAAGCGTAGGCGCTCGATGATTCTGCGCTGCCCCAGTGGAGGATGCTTGAGCTGGATCGCTTGCACTGGGGTGGTTTGTGTTTGAGCCGTCATAGTATTCTCCTCGCTATATATGTGCAATAATTGCTAATGTGGTACGTCTAAAAACCTAGAAGTCTTTTTCGCGCAGCTTTGCTGTGTATTAGTGCTGAGTATCCCATCGAATACCACATACACACAGCACTTAGGGTAGTTACCATAATACCGAAAAGGCACAACTGTGGGCTCGACGAAAACACATGAATTTGCTGCGCAGACAGAGCATTATAGACCGCTTCACTCACTATCAGTAATGGAAAAAGCAGTGTCAAGGCGAGCCAAAATCCCTCTTCGCGATAGCGTTGGTTACCACGGCCGGCGTATGTGCGAATAATTGCAATTGCTTCGATAATAAGCGTAACACTCAGCCACCAGAAAAGAGTTATCAAGCTAATATGTAACAAAAAATATGGTGTAAAGAGAAAAACTGCGAACATCCAGCCAAGATATATCAGCCACCCAGCAGTGCCAAGGAGACCAAGTGCTCCACAAATCATCGCACAGCGGACTAGTAGTGGGCAGGATGATGAGGAAGAAGACGATTCTTCGGTAGATTGTACACGTGATGATGTGGTGTGGGCTGTCATTGGGACGGTTCTTCTACGTATAATAACTATAGTATAGTATCAATCATGTCGCTTGTCGAGGCTCATAAAGCGCAGCCGCTCGGGGTGGAAGTAGAGTTGGATCTTGCCCACTGGGCCATTACGATGCTTGGCGATGATGAGGTCGGTGATGTTTTGGAACTCGGGGTTATCTGGCTCGTAGTAGCCTGGCCGGTAAATAAAGGAGACAATATCGGCGTCTTGCTCGATCGAGCCCGACTCACGCAGGTCGGCCAATTGTGGCACCGGCGGCGTGCGCGACTCCACCGAGCGGCTTAGCTGGCTCAGAGCAATGACCGGTACATTGAGCTCGCGAGCAATCAGCTTGAGCCCGCGCGATATTTCGCTTACCTCTTGGACGCGGTTGCCATTGTGGTTGCCATTGGCCTGCATCAGCTGCAGGTAGTCGACGATCACCAGCCCAAGCTGCTGGTCGTGCATGGCGCGCCGTGCCTTGGTACGCATCTCGAGGACGCTCAGACCTGGCGTGTCATCAATGAAGATGGGCGCCTCGGCCATCTCACCCATCGCCTCGGAGAGCTTGGCCCAGTCATCATCACTGAGGTTACCAGTGCGGATATTCCAGCTATCCACACCACTGGCATCAGCCAGCATGCGGTCGGTGAGCTGCTCCTTGCTCATCTCGAGTGAAAAGAAGAGGACGGGTTTTTTCTCGATCGTTGCGACGTTATACGCGAGGTTCGTCACCAGCGTCGTCTTACCCATGGCGGGGCGAGCTGCAATGATAATAAGGTCGGAGCGCTGCAGACCAGCCGTCATCGTGTCGAGGTCGCGGTAGCCCGTGCGGATGCCACGCAGCTGCCCTTTGTTGCGGTGCAGCTCCTCAATGCGGTCGAAGCTATCGGTGAGGATGCTCTCTAGGCTCACGAGGTCTTGCTTGAGCGACTGGTCAGACACACTAAAGAGCTCTGCTTCGGCCTTTTCGAGCAGCTCTTGGGTGGTGGTATTTTCGTCGAAGCCAAGCTGGCTGATGTCGGCACTGGCTTTGATCAAGCGTCGCCGCACTGCTTTTTGGGCAACGATCTCGGCATAGCTACTGGCGTGGGCTGCGGTGGGGACGTAGTTGGTTAGCTCAGTCAGGTAGGCCGAGCCACCTACCTCGGCAAGCTGGTCTTTCTTTTGCAGTTCGTCGGTTAGTGTAAGGAGGTCGACTGGCTTGTGCCGCTCGTAGAGGCGCATCATTGCCCCAAAGATCGTCGCGTGGCGCTTGTCATAAAAGTCTTCTGCGCCGACATGCTCGCTAGCATCGGCCAAGACTTCTTCGTCGATAAGTACTGCACCAAGCAAACTCATCTCAGCATCGAGACTTTGTGGTGGTACTTTGCCTTTTGGTTGAGGTGATTGGTCAGCCATCGATAGTAATTTCTTCTCCTCCCCCCATCATAGCAAGAATGGCGGCTTTTTGGCGATCTTTGGGCGGCTTGCTGGTAGCTAAGACGGCAATCTCTGCAGTAATACCAAGGCGATTTAGTGCTGCGCTGAGCGTAGGGAGGGCGCGATCGATCTGCATTTTGGCGAATTTTTTGCCAGCGTAGATTGTTAGTGTCTGACCGTCAAACGCGTGACCTGCCTTGGCGAGGTACGTACGCGCCCCGACTGCTCCAACAGCATCGAGAAACTGCTCCCATGGGAAGTCGACTGGGTCTGGGCTTGCTGCGGGTGTTTCATCGTTTGCTGCAGAAACACTTGGTTGCTTGGCTGGTGTGTGATCAGTAGCAGAAGCACTTGGAGTGGGAGGCTGTTCGGCTGATGCTGCAGCATTTGTTTTCTGACGAGGAGGGTCTGAGGGAGGTGCTTGCGATAATGAAGCTGGTGAGCGTGTATATGGCGCAACTGGCTCACTGACGGTAGCGGGCGATGGCTGACGATGAGGTGCTGCGACTGATGGTGCTGCCCGGCTTGCAAGAGCGGTAAGCAGCGCAATACGCGGCCAACCGGCTCGCGGTACGGCCAGTAGTTTATCGAGTAATGGCAACAGTGCTGCATCCTCTACAACGCGCTGGCGCGCGATACCAAGCAGCTGCTCGGCAAGAAGCTCAGCTGGTGTGCCAGCTGCCTCAGCCTCATCGATCAATTGAGCAGCGCGGCCAATATCTGCCGTAGCATAAGCAGCCAGCAGCCCCTCTACTAGCTCATCCTGTGCAAGGCCCAGCACCTCTGCGACCATCGCGCGGTCGATTGTCTCATCGCTCAGTGAACGCAGTTGGTCGAGCAGACTAATGCTATCTCGAAAGCTCCCCTTCCCTTGCTCCGCAATCAGCTCGAGCGCATCGGGTGTAATGGCAATCTTCTCCTGCTCAGCAATAAACGCCAAATGCTTGGCTGCATCACGTGGACTAATTGCTCGGAAATTGAAGCGCTGCACCCGGCTCAAGATCGTCGCGGGGAGCTTGTCGGCGTCGGTCGTCGCAAGAATGAAGACGACGTGCTCGGGTGGCTCTTCTAGCGTCTTGAGCAAGGCATTAAAGGCCGACTTGCTGAGCATATGAACTTCATCAATGATGTAGATCTTTTTTGGGCTGCTGGTGGGTGCAATTTGCACCTTGTCGCGCAAATCACGGATATCCTCCACCGAGTTATTGCTTGCTGCGTCGATCTCGATAATGTCGAGATGGGTTGACTCATCGGTGTATGGCAGGCCGTTGATCTCGTGTGCCAAGATGCGGGCAATCGACGTCTTACCCACCCCGCGTGGCCCCGTCAGGAGATAGGCATGGGCAATGCGTCCACTCGCAATTGCTCGCTGCAAGATCCGCGTGATATGCGACTGCCCCACAATCTCATCCAGCGACCGACTCCGATACGTCCGATATAGTGCTCTGCTCATTTGCTATATTATACCGCAGAATTGATGGAGATGCGATCGAAATACGGGAGGAGCAATCGCGCCGCACACAAACTAAGCGGTGATGAAATGTCTATCGAGAAAATCAAAAACCCCTAAACACGAGCAAGAGAGCTCTATATAAAAGCTATCGATAGCTGTGACTTTATAACGGTGCTTCCACCGCTGCCCACGTTGCGTCGGGTTTATCCTCAGGGATGATGACGGTAACTTGATGGCCAATCTCAATCCGGAAGAATGTCACACTTGCCAGCAGGATCCGGTATTCTCTCCCCTGTGCTTCCACGTAGTATGCACCATCGTGTTGGGTGAGTGTGCCAATAATCTGCTTGCGCTCTACTCGCTTGATTTGTTTGTAGATAAAGCCGCCATCTTCGGCAATTGTCAGCTTGAGCTTGTCGCCCTCAACAAGCTTAGACTTGCTGGCGTAGTTGGCTGGCACAGGATAATTCTTGCCATCAGCATCGACCATCACTTGCCCATCAAAGATTCCTTCGACTATCTTGCCCGACACCTCCTCGCGGCTATTGCTTGGTACGACAACTTCGCCATCGTCACCAATAATACTCATCAATAATTCCTTTGCAGCGGCCAGGTTTGTCTCTGCCTCTTGAATCAGCGATCGTAATCGCTTCACCTGTTTCTCTGGTAATTCAGACATATTTTCTCGCAATTCCTTGTCTGTTTTCTTAGTTATCAACCCATTATATAGCGATGGGGTGGGGCCTTGTCAAGGCACTTGGTGGTTATCCACAGCAATAACAGGGGTAGACAGTAGTTCGTTGTAAAAATGGTACGATGCTTAGAATGCTAACCATCTGGAGTGACGCACAGCAATCCGGAGCAGTGAGCTCAACAGATTGCTGTGCGTGAGCACCTCCTTTCGTTATCGGCTACTAATCTCTATCTCTGACGGGAAACCGCGCAGACTATCATACATATCGATAGCCTTATCGAATACGTGATCAACGGCAGACACTGATGCCATCATATGGAAACCCATGATAGTCAATGCCCCACCAGTCAGAGCGAAGATCGTCTCACCAGTGTTGATTTGCAAACTGTGGCAAATAGCAAAGATGAGAATCTCTATCTCGATAGTATAACCAGCGAAGAGTAGCCAGAAGAGACGAGCTCCTGCCCTCTCTGTATCTTGAACATGCCATCGCAGCTCTCGGCCTACCGCGATGAGTATGATAAACCATGGCAGTGGCCCAATGACCAACAAAATTATGGCAGCGATAGTCATGACGCTCATGATATTCTCCCTTCCTCGGAGGTGCAAACCCTTTGCGGTCGCAAAAGGTTAATATATATATCAATACACGGAGGATTTGTCAAATTTTCGTAAATTAGCTACCTCGCACTACGTTTTAGCTCTAACCCTTTTGTACTGATTCTATTCTGAACCCAACCAAAAACACACCCAAGCGGGTGTGCTAATGGTAGCAATGCGGTCGGTGGGGTGGTTACGCCAGTTCGACGGTAGCGCCAGCCTCTTCCAAGGTCTTCTTGGCAGCTTCGGCGTCGTCTTTGCTGACCTTTTCTTTGATTGGGCTTGGTGCGTTATCGACCAAAGCTTTTGCCTCACCTAGGCCAAGGCCAGTGAGTTCCTTAACAGCCTTGATGACGGCAACCTTTTGGCCACCAACTTCTTTGAGGGTGACGGTAAATTCGGTCTGCTCGTCTTCAGCAGCACCAGCGTCGGCAGCTGGGCCAGCGACAGCGACTGCAGCAGCGGCTGGCTCAATGCCGTATTCGTCCTTGAGGACATTTTTGAGTTCGTTGACTTCCAGAACGGTCAAAGCAACCAGTTCTTCGGCCAGTTTTTTCACATCTGCCATGATGGATTCCTTTCAATGATGTGCGGCAGAATTACCACACGAGTTATTGTCTGCATAGTGCAAACGTTAGTACAATGCTGCGCTTGGTTACGCAGCTGCTTTGGCGTCTTCGATGCCATCGAGCAACGCATGGAGGTTGCCCGAAAGTGCGTTGGTAGTGTCGTGTACTGGCGAGAGCAGCTGTGCCACCACTTCGGCCACCATCTGGTTCTTGCTTGGCAAGCCAGCCAGTGCAGTGACATCGGCTGTGTTGAGAGCTTCACCTTCGCCACTAAAGCCAGCAACCAACTGAACTGTTGGATGCGTCTTGGCAAACTCGTGCAACACCTTCGCTGCCATCACTTCGTCGTCTGGCGAAATTGCATAAAGCAACTGCCCAGCCAGGGCCGAAGTGTCGGTATTTTTGTAGGTGTCATGCTGCGCAAAGGCAACACGCACGAGACGGTTCTTCACCACCTTAATGACAACACCAGCTTCGCGAGCTTCGCGGCGCAACGCCTGCAGATCTGCCACACTTGTCCCTTGGTAGGTCGCAACGGCAGTGCCCTTTGCTTCTGCGAGAAGCTCGCTCATTTCAGCCACCAAAGCTTGTTTTTTATCTTTGGAAATTGCCATAAGATAAAATCCTTTCTTTGGAGTTGTAATACGTGCACGCGCCCAAAGGGAGTGCAGTATTACTGGTTTGTTGTTGTATCCGACCGCATTGTTAACGTCCGACATATGCCGCAAAAAATCGCCCCTGCACGATTGCAAAGACGGGTCTCGAGTTTCGTACTAAAACGCTGGCGCAGAAGGCCACGGCGTATCCGAAATTCCCTCGGTAGCATACTTATCGGCTGCTTTGTCGTACATAACAGCCCGCTACGGTCTTTGGCAATGTCTGGTAGAGATTATAGCAGATGGTGGTGGGTGGATGCAAGGCGTAGAAAACTATTTGTGTCAGCGCATAAACAGAGTAAAGAAGTAGCTTAGCTGTGCAGTTGTGCTTGGGCAAGCATCGCGTCGATTTTGCGGTTCGTATTGTTAATGCGGCTTCGGCTTGGTTGGTGCAAGGTTGTTTTACCAAAATCCTGCTTGCGCCTGTTGAGATTGCTCATGCGCGTGAGCTGCCCTTCTGTCGGCTGGAGCTGATAGCCAAGCTGCTTACCAAGCTTGTATAAGATATGTGCTGCTATGCCATGGCGTGTTGCCTCGCGATCCTCCTTGGTGAGAACCTGGACTTCAAAGGGCAAAATACCTGAGGCTTGATCCTCATACAGGCCTGTCATCTTAGCAACGCGAAAGCCCTTCTTGTTGTCTTCCTTAAAATCAATGTACTCTTCAGCACGAGTACCCGGATAACGAGCCTCAAATGCAGCCTTAATATCCTTAATGAATTGAGTGTCTCCCTCTACCTTGAGTATCTTGTCTCGGCCTGGTGCAGCGTATGGGGTAATAATATAGTCATCATCCTCATTGGTTGAAGTCTTGTTATTTTGCACAGCCTTATCTTGTGATGGCGTAACAATATTGTTATTGTTGATCATATCCAAGAACACATCAAGTAGTTCATCGCGATCCTCTGTAATGAATGTGATGCCATCAATATCGAACGGTACTTCGAGCGAGCTGTCTTTTTCTGGTGGCGATAATGAACGTAGTGTCTGTGGTGTAATATCGTCAAATTGCTCACAGAGCTCGTCGATGTATTGAGCCTTTAAATCGTCCAAAATCTTTATCGTGTTCTCGTCATATGCTTGCAAGTCTTCGTATGGTATGAATTCTCGCCCATCCTGACGTTCTTTCTCTTTAACTTTTACACTATTCATCTTGTCATCATACGCTTGCAGTATGTCTGGTGAGATAGAGGCGCGGATTTTTTGATATTCTTCTCTCTTTTGTTTCTCTGCTTTTTTTGCTGCTTCTGCAAGTTTACGCGCGAGAGAGCCAACAGACTTGAGCCGCCATACCGCTCGGAGCTCAGTATGCCACTCATAGCTACAGTTGCCGTTCCCCACCACAATATTGTGGTTCGACTCCTGGCCAAGGACAAGCTTGCTGTCACTTCCGCTTTTGTCTGTTTTGCTAATCATGTGTGCCAGAATTTTTTCTGTAATATTGCAATAGTTTTGGTTGCGTTCTTCGGCAGTGATGACGTGATCTGGGTTGTCAGTATCGGTAGTACCCAGCACACCAAACTCCGACAGGATGCGCTCAGCGAGATCCACAAAATGCCCTTGGCCGGTATTGCGCAGTTGGAGGCATATCACCTTGCTTCGGAGCGCCATTGCAAGCCCATCAAAGCCAATAATTTCGCACAGTGGTGCAAGCAATGCCTCGCTCTTGTAGGCTAGTTCATACGCTTCCGATGTATCATAGCGAGTGTTGTTAAGTTTATTGAGCGTGTTAACAGCCTCCATAAAAATAGTCGAAAGCCCAACACTATCCCCTGCATCCAAAAGGTCATCAAGCTTAAGCATATTCATTGGCTGTTGCCAGAGTTCTTTCATCAGGTTCTCTGCCTGCATGCGGTCGTGTGTTGCAGTCTCAAGAAGCTGACTTTGTTTTTGTTCGTCTGTAAGATACTGACTCTCTGCAGAGGAAGGCTTTATCCTTCCTTTTGATTTTTCGAGCTTTCGAGCTTTCGTGATGGCTGTGTACAGAGACTCTTTGTTCTCGGTGTCTGGTTTAGAGGGCATCTTCTGTGTATTAAGAAATTTACTCCAGGCGCTTGACAACTGGCTGGTATCCTGCAGCATTGAAACAATTTGGTTAAACTTTTTATATGCATCTACTTCCCACTGTTTTTTATGATCTTCGAGCATCTTGTGGCGGAGGCTGGCGAGGTTCTCCGTTTTGAGCAGTTCATCACGATTGCCTGCTGTATACAATAAGTACGCAGTATAGGCGCTGTGATTGCTGTACTTTGCAAATAGCTCCCCAGCAAAATCTCGCATGAGGCTCAAGCCCGATACGATTCGCTTTGTTTTAGACTCTGGTGTGTTAGTGAGATTGAGCGCTTTTTCGTATAAATCGTATCGATCCTTATCAAAGCCCACGTTTGTCTCGTGCGCTAAGGTGTTATTTACTGGGTTAGCTGTACGCTCTTTTGTTAGATTTAACACAGTGCATACAACTGTAGCAAAGTTATCAAAAAATCACAAGTGTTGACCCCTGAAGGGTGTGTGTCCGTTTGTTATGAAAAAGTAAGTAACAAGATGATTTTAGAGGTGTTTTGTACTATATAAGTATAAAATTACAATGCTATATAGCAGCTATATGCTGATATTTCCGTACTAAATAGCCCCATAGAGTATTTTTCATTTTCATTTTGCGTTAATGATCGAAAGAATCTCGCGCTGTATCTCGTGTGGAGACTTACGTTCGCCATTATCGCTCATACACTGAATTATAGGTACCTGGTAATCTTTGGCAAGCATACGATAGCCCGTGTGAACGCGCTGCTGGAAGCCTTTCCCTTGTGTTTCGAAAGTGTCGGGAGCTGTGGTAGGCGTACCTCTCTGCTGGATGTGATGCAGACGCTCCTTCTCATCGTTGAGCGTGAGGATGATGAGGTAGTCTGGCGTGAGATAGCGTTGGCCGGTAAATAAGGCAGTAACATGCTGGATATGTTCCTGACTCAGACCTTCACCATAACCCTGATATGCGAGTGTTGAAAGATAATTACGCGATGCAAGGACAGTCTCGCCGCGTGCTAGCGCCGGTTGGATGATCTGCTGCCATAGCTCTCGCCGTGCAGCGCTGAGTAGTGCAAGATTAATCTCTGGGTCGCGCCGGAGATTGCCATTCTTGATGACAGTGCGGAGATAGTGAGCAATTGGCGTAGTCTGGGCCGGGTCATCACTGCTTGGTTCTTCAACGATTGTCACTGTATAGCCTTGGGCTTGATAGTGCTTGGCGAGGAGCTCCACTTGAGTCGACTTACCTGTGCCATCAATCCCCTCAATGACGATATAGTTACCTTGATATCGAGCTTTCTCACCACGTTCTATATTCATTGCAAAATACCCCTCACCCTATATATCAATCTGTCGTAAAAGAGTTTTTGGTGGAATAAAGCCCTTTGTAATATAATCTGCAAATATCTGTCTCGCCTGCTCTCCGGTAAATAACTCTTCTGGATGAATCTGTATTGTAAATGGCTTGCCATCGCGCTGCCAGGTGAGTGGAACGAATCGCTCTTTATCAGCCACTGGCTCTCGGGCAATCACATAGTGGATATATGGATACTGAGCTGTGTGATCGTCTGGATCTGGCACGCGCACTTCTATAGTCATGCCAGAATTCGACCCAGCACATTGCATATAGTAGCCATCAGCCAAGCTATCCTTTGGCAGATTCTTTGGATGGTCAATACCATCTGGCAGCGCCCACACGCAGATACTAAAGCAACGGTTGCCATCAAGGACGGTTGGGTCAGCAATAGTCTGGCTCACCTTTTGTGCAACCTGCTCTGGTGTCTGCGGTTGCAAAAATCGCTCAAAATAACCAACATTACCAACGAGCGCGTAAACATATTTTTTCATATAGCACCTCCGTTACTATGGTGATGAATGAATAGTATGAGAATATCACCACTCATTCCATCATACCATGTATAGGTAGGCACATAAATAATACTGCCAGCTTCCCTGACTGGCAGTATTATAGCGAGTGCTATACGCTTATTACTAGTCGAGTTTGTGCTCAACCTTGATGCCGGGCCCCATCGTCGTTGCAGCTGCGATGGATTTGACATACACACCCTTGAGTGAGCTTGGTTTCTGAGCTTGCAAGCTTGCGAAGAAGGCATCAGCGTTAGCGCGGAGCTTCTCTGTACCAAAGCTTACCTTGCCGATACTGAGGTGAATCGCGGCTTGCTTGTCTACGCGGTACTCCACCTTACCAGCTTTTGCCTCAGTGACGGCAGTTGCAATGTCAGTTGTTACAGTACCGCTCTTTGGGTTAGGCATCAGACCCTTCGGCCCAAGCAGACGGGCGTATTTACCAAGCTTTGGCATGTACTGCGGGGTGGCGATCAAAACGTCAAAGTCTAACGTGCCTTTGTCGAGCAACTTGATGATAGCTTCCTCGCCAGCAATGTCTGCCCCTGCTTTGGTAGCAGTTGCAACCTCGGCTTCTGGTGCAAAGACAGCAACGCGAACAGTTTTACCTGTGCCGTGTGGCAGGACGACTGTCGAGCGGATATTTTGATCGGCCTGGCGTGGATCAACACCAAGGCGGACGTGCAGCTCAACACTCGCATCAAACTTAGCAGGATTGGTCTCGGTTGCCAGCTGGAGTGCTTCGTCCAGCGAGTATGCCTTGTCTTTCTCAACCTTCTCAGCCAGTTTGCGATAGGCCTTACCACGGCGCTCGATCAGTGGGCGAACCTTTGGCGCGGGCCCTTTCTTGATAGCTGCATCGACATCACCTTGAGGGGTTGTGTCGCCAGCCTCTTTGCGGGCTTCTTTCTCGGCCTTGGCCTCGGCTTCGTCGAGAGCCTTTTGGCTACGCTTACCAGCCTTTGCAACAGTAGCCTCGCGCTGGGCAATGACATCCTTGTCGTTTGCTGCAGCGATGGCCGCCTCAATCTCTGCAATGGTATTTTTTTCTGAAACATCGAGTTTCAGCTCTGCTGCTTTTTCAAGCAGATCGGCTTTTTTTGCCATAGTATCCTTTCTGTGGTGCAAGCGGCTTGGGTGCCTCCCACGTTTACTGATTAACCTTTCTAGTATAGCACATATGGCTGTGTAGCATGAGACGATACACTTGTGTAATATGAGATAACGGAGCAGTTATTTTGAGCACGCACTGCCAGTTGTGCTATAATGAGAGACGTTGTCGGGGTGTGGCGCAGCTGGTAGCGCGTACGGCTGGGGGCCGTGAGGTCGCAAGTTCAAGTCTTGTCACCCCGACCATTGAGTCAACACTCAAACCCACGTCATGGAAGCCCCATGGCGTGGTTTTTTGCTTGTTTTTGCTGGGTTTTGGGGCAGGAAGGTCATCATCTGGCAGACCGTGCAAGCCTGGCTCTTCTGGTGCCGAGACGACGATGTCACATTGTCGGCTGGATGCGACATCGTCGTCTCGGTGGAGTGCAGCTTCACCAGCCACGTCTCCCAGACTGCCTTGATCCTCACCGAGCACACCGCCTGGTTCTCGCTCCCACTGGCCCACGCCGCACCTCCCAGCACCCCATCAAATGGTGGCTGGTAGCGCACTATCGCAGTGAGTAGCCCGGTCTCGTCGTCTGGTGTGATGTACACCTTGTCGAAGAGCACTTGGTTGAGCATGCGCCGGATGTGCTCAGGAGCCTGCCGGTAGGCGGTGGCCATGTGCTGGGCAATATCTAACGCCTGCCCAACCAAGGTCTGTCGCTCTGTCGTCTCACCCTCCAGACCCGTCATCTGCTTGGCCGTATTGCACACTATGGCGGGCATTGGTGGCTTGGCTTAGGCCAGCGATCCGTCTACCAAACCGTCGTGCCAGGTGCGTACAGGGTCTCAGGTAGTGTTGTTGGAGGAACTTCTCCCACACTTGACTGGTGGGCCCGCTTCATTATATTGATCTATAAATATCACCTATGGTAACATACAGTTACTGATGGGTTGGAAGAAAGGAGATGCTCGCACTGTACGCATATATCGCAAGCGCTGGTTTGTGGCTTTTCTTCTTGTTCTCTCTGTTGTCGCTGGATTAGCGCTCTCGTCAGCATACATTCGGTATGCTCCCTTCGAGGAATCTCGCCCAAACTCGATTGTATCGGTTTTTAAGAAAAGAGTTGACGATACGGTTTTAAGCTATAGCGACGTACGAGTCGTCTACCACACAGGACAAACCGATGGGCGCAGTATTGACTCTTGGTTTAGCGGTATGATTGTTGGTTATATCGATAATCCTACAATCCGGAAGAGGTTATTGACGTCCGCGCCGTTCCGCAGTTGCCAGAAGCAGAAGGCTGCTGAGTGTTCAGCATGGGGAACGTTCCGAGACCACAATGGGGAGGGTGCAGCGGAACCGAGCACCCTCAATAACGGCTTGGACCTTGCGTATCAGTTTTTGGGAATCCCCTCAGATGTGTTCATGCCCGGAAGAATAAGAGCGCCATCCGTTCTCAACCAAGCTAAGAGTGGTCAATGTATCGATATTGACAGCAGGCATCCCCAACCTTTGCCACCACCAGGAGTTGATGCAGCCGGAAATGTCGACTTCGCGACAGGCAATAGCGTCATCTGTGTAGCACCACAGAATGGTGCTTTTGTATATGCTTTTATTGCTCATGGGGTTTAGAGGTATTCAAATCCCATGCTATATTCAAATTTACTTCATTCACCCCGCACCACCTTCCGCACAGCATCCTTACTGACGCCCAACCGCTGAGCGGTGTGCTTGACTGTGCCAAGCTCAGCGTAGGCCTGCCGCACCCGCTCTTGGAAGGCAGGGTCGGCTGGGTTTGTTATTACGATAGCCACACCGCTATTTTCAATGAATCTGCAGGGGTGGATGATACAGGTTAAGAATACGAAATGCCCACGCTAGCCCAAGTGCGCCAACAATAATCAATGTACTTATGACTACCTCTACCTGCCTATGGTGTCGCACATGAAAGCGAGGAATCGTAGCACAGGCCGCAACAAGGAAGCTTAGTGCTATGATTATTGAGGCGGGAATGAATCCATGTCCAATTCGGAAGGCACATGCGCCCATCAAGAATGCTGCTGAGCCATAGATGACGCGCGAAATAGGCCTACTACCACGGCCAAGCCATAGCGCACCAGCTGCAAAGCAGGCTGCATCCATACCGAAGATTATGGTCGCGGCCCAAACTGGATCTATTCGTGTGTAGTGAGTTGTAGGGTAATTGACTATATATGATATTGCCTCTGATATCAGCGCAACAATGACAAAGATTAGCCATAGCCGTACCATCTGCTTGGTGTGGCGCACTGGTATATTTTGTAGTTGCTGGGCATGGGTGGATGACGTGCTCATGATCATTCCTCTTGTACTATAATTATCTTCTTAATCTTGAAGGCGGTGCAGTATTGCTCTCGTTCTTACTGACGCTAGCATGCTATTTACCTACATTCCATTCAATTCAACAAATTCATAGACAAACGCCCCGCTGCTTGGTGAAAAACAAAATACGTCGTTGGTGCGATGGCTCGACGAATAGCGTGCCACGCAGCGGTTGTCGCTGCTGATGGCTGCTCGAGCTTGATCACGAAACTTCTCTGGTGGAATAGTATGGTTGCCAAGGATAGCGGTGTCTCGAAATACCGACTCATGGTGAGGGAGGTTGTCTCCATAATGATACCACCCCGAGCAACCGTGCGGGCAATCGGTAAAGGGCTGCATGCTCAGCAAGCGATCGCGCGTCGCTTTGTCGGTGATGGTGCCAATAACCATACCATTATTGCCATCCCAGCCGTCTATCGCATACCCCGACTGATAGCTCACATCCATATGGCGAATTGCATCACGATCGAAGCGCCCATAGAAGATCGTTGTTGTAAAGCTGCCGATCGTCATATAATACAGCCACCAGCCAATCACCGCAACGACGAACACACCAAGGATAAGGATTGGTATAGAGATTTTGTCGAGGAGGAGTTTACGCATATTGTTATTGTAAACTACTATTGCAAAATATGTCAATTTATACCAAAAATACCTCTGCACGCAGAGGTATTTTGATGTGTGCCGAGTAGATTAGTCAGTGACTTCCACACCCATGCTGCGAGCAGTACCTGCCACCGTCTTGATAGCTCCTTCGAGACTGATGGCGTTGAGTTGCTCCATCTTTGCCTGAGCAATCTCCTCAAGTTGCGCTCGGGTGATCGTCCCAACCTTGTCGCTGTGCGGCTTGCTACTACCCTTCTTGATGCCGATCGCAGCACGGATCATATCATCAACGGGTTGGCCGAGGCTGCGCCATGCGAAGGTGCGGTCCTCAAACACTTGGATATGGACGATAACATCCTTACCCATATCTGCCTTGGTGGCGTCGTTGAATGGGTTGATGAAGTCCATCATATTCAAGCCCCACTGACCAAGTGTGCTACCAACGGGTGGCCCAGCGGTGGCACGGCCAGCTGGAATACGAAGCTTCAGGTTGCCGATAACTTTTTTTGCCATTATATTTCCTTTTACTCAATTACTACTGGTATTGAGTGCGTAACGTTGCTATTATAGTGGATTGCCTATACAAATGCAAACTGTGCGAGGCTTATACCTTCTTGACCTGCAGCGCATCAAGCTCAACTGGTGTGTCGCGGCCAAACATACTCACCATCACCTTGAGCTTGCCCTTGGTGGTGTCGATCTCACTCACGGTGCCATCAAAGTCTTTGAATGGCCCGTCAACGATGCTGACCACTTCCCCTTCGCTAAAGTCGATCTGATGCTTAGGGTCTTCCACGCCCATGCGCTTCTTGATTTTCTTGATCTCAGCCTCGCTTACAGGGGTTGGCTCGGTGCCGCTCCCCACAAAGCCCGTCACACCAGGCGTGTTGCGCACAATGTACCATGTCTCGTCGGTGAGCTTCATCTCGACCAAGACATAACCCTGGAAGATCTTAACCTCAACAACTTTGCGCTTGCCATTTTTGATCTGGATCTGCTTTTCCTTAGGGACGATTGCATCAAAGATTTTGTCGGCCATATCGACGGCCTGAATGCGCTGACGGATGCTGTCAGCTACCTTCTCTTCGTAACCGCTGTAGGTGTGGATAGCATACCATTGCCGTGTGCTGTCGTAGCGTTTTTTTGTCATTGTCTACCTCCCCAGGATAATTTGAAATAGATATTTAAATGCAGCATCGAGCAGCAAAAGCGTCGCACTAAACACTGCAATAAAGCCAAGTAGTGCACCAGACATTTTCCATGTTGTCGCGCGATCGGGCCAGCGCACCATACGGAGCTCGTACCAGGCCCCAGCAAAGTAATTGCGAATCGCCGAGAATGGGCCACGGCGCTGACGCTTTGGCTTGGTTGCTTTTGGTTTTTTAGCCTCGGTTTTGGCTGATGCCACAGAGGTTGTCTTTTCTTTTGACGTTTTGGTTTTGGTGGGCGTGGTGTCTTGCGCTGTGATGCGCGTCACGCGGTTGGTTGATGATTTTTTGCTTGGTTTCGCCACAGCATACTCCCCAAATTTAATAGCCTGTCTTTGCAGGCTGTCAAGCTCTAGTGTAGCGCGCTGCAGTGAGGGTTGTCAAGAGATGAAAGCCCCAATCTACTCTTTTTCTCCGTTAGCACTTACAAGTGCTAACGCTGTTATGTGGCTCAGCTGGAGGTAACTAGTGGCAAAACGAAGTGTAGCAGCCAAACTCCTTCAGAGAATGCGGCTAAGATTTCTTATGCTTCTCACGCAGTGCTGCTTGCTGGGCTGCTGCGGGTAGTGCAAAGAAGAAGGTCGAGCCATGATTAAGCTGACTGGTAAACTCAATGCGCGTACCAAGCTTGCGAGCCAGCTTGGCTGCAATGTAGAGGCCAAGGCCGGTGCCGCCAGTCTCGCGCGTGCGGTAGTCTTCGCTGCGCCAGAAGCGTTCGAGGATGTGTGCTTGGTCGCTTTTGCTAATGCCAATACCAGTGTCGCGCACAGCGATGATAATGCGATTACCCTTCTTGCGTGCACTGAGGTGGATCTCCCCTTCTTTGGTATATTTAAGGGCGTTGGAGAGGAAATTTTGGATGAGTTCGCGCACATATAGTGAGCTCGCCACGACGTAGCCCAGCCGTGGCGACGTCTCGAGTGTGAGGGTGAGTTGCTTGTTGGTAGCCTGAGAGTGATATTGATGGTACAGGTCATCCATGAGTGCACGAACGTTAAGTAATTCTGGCATGTCGGCAGCACCACGCTCGGCTTGCGCAAGAGTACTGAGGTCATTAACCATCTTGGCTAAGAAAACGACTTGCTCGTGAGCTGCATCAAGATGGTCTTTGAGCGTGTGCTGTGGCATATCGCGCCGGTGGAGCATGAGCTGAATATTACTGAGTGCCCCCTCGGCCGCTGTCAAAGGAGTGCGAAGCTCATGGCTTACCACGCTGATAAACTCATCGCGCTCTTCTTCAAGCGATTTCTCTTTCGTAATGTCGCGCAGGATGAGGACGTAGCCATCGCTTGAACCGCTCATTGTGTTGAGCGCACGTATTGGAGAAAATATGATACTAAGACGGAGCATCTCGCCCGATACTTCCATCCACACATCATCGCGTGTTTGCGTAACGGCTGCAGCGTGAAGCAGCTGGGTGAGATAGACTGGTTGCTTGGCACTATCGCGCAGCGGAAGGATATCATCGATTAGCTTGCTATGTGGGCTTGTGTTGGTATCAAGCAAATCGAGCGTTGCAGCGTTGTAGAGTTGGATAATACCCTGCTGGTCGGTTGCGATAATAGCGGTCGCGAGATTGTTGATAATCGTTAGAAGCCGATCGTGCTGTAAGGTCATTGCCTCGCGACTGGTATGCAGTGCCGAGCGGTAGAGATTGTGGCGATATGCGAGGGCAACAATGACCACACCAAGCATAAAGGCCATCAACGTTGTTGTGGTAATATCAACAATACTTTGTGGCGTCAGCCAAAATGCATCAAGTGCTGCTGTAATAAAAAGCACGAGTGCACTGAGCAGCCACCCAGAGAAGCCAGCATAAGCAAAAGCCGCCAGCATAAACAACGACCACGCACAGGTAAACGGCACTGCTACGCCAGAGATGCTCAGGAGGTAGCTCGAAGCCAGCCCATGATACAAGACGAGCTGCCACGCTCGCTGCTTGTTCGTCTGTGATGAGCGGAAACAGGTGTAGAGACCAAGAGCAAGCCAAGCGCTGGCCGCTGCATAGAAAGACCATTCGCCTGCCCCAGGAATGCGCTGCATTGCATCAAGGCCGAGAAGTTTGCTGTACGCAAAAAGCAAGAGCGGAAAGACAACGCTGCTGACTCGCACGACAGTACTAGTTTGGCTATTGGTAGCGTATGGCGACACGCTTCTAGTATACCTGGAGTATGACGGTAGGCACAAGCGTTTTGTGTAATATTTACTGATGCTATATCATTGGTGTTTCGTGCTTAAGCCGCTGCCGGTGTGATCGGTAGTGAGGATCATACTGCTCTACCAGCCCCCAAAAGGCTGACGAGTGATTCATGTGGTGAGTGTGACAAAGCTCGTGAATCAAGACATAATCAATCAACTCATCAGGGAGTTTCATGAGCGCAATATTAAGGCTAATTGTACCTGTGCTGCTGCAGCTCCCCCATCGAGTACGCGCATGGCTAAATCGGATGCGCTGGTAGGTTGAGTTGGTGCACGCAGCAAGCTCGTGGAGGCGCTGTGGCAAGTAGGCTTTGGCTTCGCGGCGCAAGATGGTTGCAACTTCTTGTCGGATAGCGCACTGAACGGCTGGCTCGTCTATGGTGTGTTCTGGTGGGAGAGAGACGAGTAGCTTTTGCCTTGCGATGCGCACAGTCGGCTGATTGACCATCTGTGTGCGGATGATAGCGATCGAGTGATGCTTACCAATTACCTCTCCGTCTTGATAAACATGTGCAGCGTGCTGGCGCAGGAGCTGGCGGAGTGCTTGACGATGGGTTGCAATACTATGGCGGATGAGAAAGAGTGGTGCGTGCCGCGGGGCATTGGCGCAGAGCTGGCCATTTGGCGTAAGACGCATTGTGATGGAACGCGCCTTGGCGCTGCGCTTAATAACAATATCGCCAAACTCATCGTCGTGGAGCGTAGAAGACATAGATAAAAGCCTTCCTCCTTTTAGCCAAGATGTTATTTTATTTTACAATGTAGCGTGTCGAGCGAATTTGTCCTCGCCGTGGGGCGCTCGACATAGCGCGCATTGAGTGACTGGCTGGTGTCGGTGGTGGCACTTGAGTGCGCTGCTTTGCTACTGGTGGAGTTGTGGCTGGTGCTTTGCTCGGCAGAGCTTCGTCCTCAGTCTGTTGACCGATTTGCTTTAAGAAGGTTAGGGCAGCCCGGGACTGTGATGAGTACGGGTGTTTGCCGCTGATGACAAAATAGAGCTCGCCAGCGGTGGGCTCACTAAAGCGCCGTACGTAGTAATCAAACGCCTCGCGTGAGAGCCGCTGGTTCTTGACGCTTCGGCTACGGGCCGTGGAGACATCCGTTTGAACCCAAATAATCACTGGCCGATAGCCTTCGCTGCGTGCCCAGCGGACAAATTCACTTCGGCGAGCCCGGGTGTTGCTATCGCCCTCGTATAGAAAGGGCTGCTTAGTCTTAGCAATCTCTTGCAAAAATGTCTTCCCTACCACTGCCGCTGCTGCATCGTCTTGGCAGTAGCCCGAGAGCTCGTTGATATCAATAAAGGGTGAGCCAAAGGCCTTGGCAAACTGAGCGGCAAAAAACGTCTTGCCGCTACCGGGCAAGCCAACCATGAGTATTGCAAAGGGCCGAACTGGAGGCGTTGGTTGCATGTATTTTATTATAGCAGACTCCGCGTGGCGTAAGGGATTTTTAGCATAAACGAATCAATAGTTATTTTGCAATAGAAAATTCTTCCGGTTTAGCCATAGATTTGATATACTGTAGATAGTAACAGAGGGGCATAGTACAACGGCTAGTATAACGGTCTCCAAAACCGTAGATTGAGGTTCGATTCCTCATGCCCCTGCCACAATAGTATCCAACCTCCCCGACGGAGGTATTTTTTGCCTAAAGGAGTGATATACTGGAGTTATGTCAGCCCATGATGCCATCACCCACCGCGTCAAGCGCGCTGTGCGGCAGGTTTCGCCAGCGGCTTTTGCAGAGCGTTCGGCGGCGCGCAAGACGGTGCAGCAGTTTGCTGAGCAAGCTGGCTTAGTTTATTTTGGGACAATCAACCCGCGGGATAATGACTATCACCCAATCCGCGGCTACACTATGTCGACTACTCATCGCGACCGGCACTATAGCGTGGGTAATATTCGCGGCTATAATGTCACGCTCGTGTCGCGGCGAGATATGGTGCGGATTGCCAATAGCCCCAAGCCGTCGCCGCAGCGGTGGCTGATTGTCGCGGTAGATATGTACACGCGCCGTGATGTACCGTATATGTTTATTGGCCGGCAGGGCAAGATTGCTAGCTACCCCAGCTACAAGCTGCAGCCACTCCGGCTCGGGATGTTTGGGCCGCAGCCAGAAGAATTTATGCAGAAATATACAGTGTATGGCGAGCTTGGGCGAGCAGTTGAGATAGAGCGCTACCTCACCCCCGATGTAGCAACAGTGATAGCATCACACTTTGATGACTTGAGCATCGAGATCTCAAGTGGTGTCCTCTATGTTTATGCTGCTATGGCAACGCCAACGATGGCGTTGCTTGACCGGATGGTTTCTGATGGTCTATGGCTGGCGGCGACATTCGACGTGTTTGCCGAGCAACTTGCCGCTGCGCAAGCTGAGCATCATACCACTGTTCGCCAGGGTTATCGCCATAGATAGTGTATCTTTACGATGTCTGCATTATTCCTATTCTCTTCTCTTTGGAGGACCTGTATGGCTGGTATCTCCCAAACTTAGCTGCGTTCAGTTACCACTACTCAATGTTTGAGTATGCGTCAGGTTGGTAATAGGCTCTTTCCTCTACGTTTGACCAGAATAAAATAATAGAGTGAAGGCGCTGCCGCAGAAGAAGCAGAATTTCAGATAGCCAAGACAGTTGAGCAAATTATAGAGCTGTATAGCGATCATATGCGACTCTCACAATTAATTCCTGAGACAAAAAACAGCACCCATTGGTGGATGCTGTTGTGTGCTATTGCTACGATAATATTAGCCTTTGCGCGGCTTAACCTCGTTGCGGCCGAGCGATTTCTTCGTCTCCGTGTAAGTAGCGTGCCGGCGAGCAATTGGGTCATACTTACGCAGAACAAGCTTATCTGGAGTGTTCATTGTATTCTTGCGCGTTACGTAGGTACGATGTTTGGTGAGGTTGCTCACAAGAGCAATAATCTTTCGCTTGGTATTGTTCTTCTTTGCCATTTCTTTACTCGTTAGATTTTATAAAATATCTTGGTTGATTATAGCATAGCTCATGGTGTAATGCTAGTGGCGATGGTGATTTGCTATTCAGTAGCAGCGTAGGCGGCCCAGTTCGCTTGCTCATCAGCGCTCAGTGCTCGGGCCTCAGTGATAACAGCAGCAAGTTGTGCGCTGCTTACCGTGAAGGTTTCGCCACTGTCGATTTCGTCACGCTGCCCCATCAAGGCTACCAAGCGATTCTCGGCATACGCCGCCTGCGCGGGGTTAAGCTGCTGAGCTTGGTGGTGGCTCTTGATGAAGCGCCGCGCTAGGAGCGACTGTGAGTCGCCATCTTGGGCAGTCAGCATAATTGGCTTTTGCTCTGGTGTGGTAGCTTGCTCTTTCTTCTCAGAACGAGCTGGAGTGTGCTGCGCTTGCGATTGACTAGAGGTAGTTGCTGAGCGATTAGCCTGCTTCTTGTCTGTCTTGCCGCGATTATCACGTTGCTGCTGCGGCTGTGGAGCAGTTTGTGCAGGGCGGTGCGGAGCTTCTTGTGGTTGCTGAGCGGGGATCATTGCCACGACATATGCGAGCGGTACCGTAATGAGTAGCAGGATAATTGCCGCGAGACCAGTTGCATATTGACGGAGTGCGCTTGATGGAGCGGGTGCGTGATGGCGAGTAAGGGTAACGAGTGCCCATAGTTTGCTCGTGAGCGCGAGGCTCCCAGCGATCGGGAGATAGAGCGGCAGGAGCCATAGATCGCGTGGGTGATGCTTAAGGTGTGGAATATTACGCACTGCCTGCCACGCAAGCCAACCAAGCACGAGCCCAAGGATAGTCACACTACTCCATAGCGTTGCGGCAGTCGCGGCTCCAGTCAGGGTGTTGTATAAGTTGTTGACGAGCGTGCTGCAGAGTACGATCAGCGCTCCAAGATAGAGCAAGCTGGCAAAGCAAAAGCCAATGTGTGTGATCCAGACAAGTAGCCCTGCTTGCCGGATGCGTGCGTGCTGGTGCCAAAGCTGCCAATAGGCGGCGCGGCTCAGCTGGGTATAGCTGCTTGCAATCCGGTAGAGCTCTGCTGGGTGGTTGATCTGCGTGAGAGCACTGTGCTGGTAGGCTGCATGGTGTTGTGCAGGCAGAGACAGGGCAATGCTTGATGGATGATGAGCCGCGCATGGCTGTGCTTCTGCACTGCTCTGGGTAAATTGCTTGAGTAACTCAAGCCGAATAGCAAAGGTATCGCTCGTGATGGCATAGGCGTGGCCATGGCGGCTTTGCATTGGCAGAACAACACGTTGCTGCATATCGAGCAGCCAACTGCCTATCCGCTCTATCCGCTGAGAGGGCGTCGCCCCACCAGTGTACTGTTGGCGGCCACTAACGAGTCCAATGGTTGGCTCGGCGAAGGGTAAGAGAAGATTGATTGTCGATGGTGTCCAGCGCGCACGCGGAGTTGTGACAATCACAAGACTCACGCGCCGCACCTTTTCGATCAGCGAAGCAAGCTGCGCGTCGTAGCTCATCATCTCGGGCTGCTCGACCACTGTCGTCGCGTATTCTTTGGCAATTGCTCGGAGAGATTGGTGGGCGTGCGAGGCGTCGTTAATCGAGACGAGTAGCTGCGTTGGCTTGCTATGCTCTTTGATGCTAGCGAGGCAGCTCTCGAATACCTCAGGATCTTCATCCTCGGCGACAACTAAGACTGCATATTTTTTGCGGAGAGTCGCAGTGTAGGTTTTGTTCTTGCGAGCACTTACTATGCGGAGCCACCAACTCAGGGCGACTATGAGGAATATCACCCCTCCAATCCACCAACGATACCTGTCGATTACTTCCATACACTGTACAAAACCGGCCATTGCCATAGACTCCTCTTTATTTAATGGTTATTCTTATTCTAACACGAAACTTTATCGTACAAACACTCTATCGACAAGAGATCGCTCGAACGATAGACAATATGTATTGTAGCCACGAATACCCCCATTTGTCAATGGATTCTAGGAGAATTATATATAGACGTATCATAACCTCCCCAATTGCGGCATTGAGTATGGCGCAAAAGGCCAAGTTATAGATGCTATATGAGGCAGGCTGACAACCAGTAGAACCTCGCACGCTCTATAGACGAAGCAGCGAAGAGTAAGGGGTGAGTGTGCTGGCAAAATGAGCGCATCAAGAACCAAACAGTAAGACTTGCTGGTACGTACCTCGTATGGTAGAATACCAAGTAATGCCGCGATAGCTCAGTTGGTAGAGCGCATCCATGGTAAGGATGAGGTCTCGGGTTCAAGCCCCGATCGTGGCTCCATGGTTGAATTTGTTGATCGCCCCATTGTTGGGGTGATCTTTGTTGTTAGTCTATGAGTGGGGATGTTTTTCGCTTGTTGAAGTTATGCGACGAGAAGCGCCATTCCCTGCCACGCACTATCAGCAACGAGCTTAGACCGGCCGACGGTGACGTGGTAGCCGATAGACACGACCCGTTGGGGTTGGTGCTTGGTGACGGCCTGGCTGTGGAGGCGTAACTTCGGCTAAGCCATAAGCCGCCGCTGTAGTTATTGGATAGTCGTCTCTATAAGACTCAATTGATGATCGTGGAGTACAGTATAGACCAAGTGGATAGTCGCACCGGGTGATTGACCGAGGCCTACCACCGAGAGGACTCGATTTATCGTAGGAGCGAGTAGTAAATATGCTAATAAAGTCGATTTGTTTTTCTCTTATGGTCGACGACATTAGTGAGTTACCTGGCCTATACTGAGCATATAGCAGTGAGCTGGGCGCATTATGAAGTATTTCCAACTCCATAGCTAGACTACCAAGTGCATTGCGGACAGCGAGGATTTTATCACGGCCATGAGTGATTTCTTTGGTGTGGAGAGGACTTTTTGCAGACCCGCTCATCTCTACCTCGCGACCCCATTGCACGGTAAATGGTGTGAGGTCACGGGCAAGTTGCTCGACATGGTTAGCTATTTTGTCGCGCCGTTTAGTGTCTACCTCGCTATCTTTTCGCACAACAAGGGATGGAAAAAGTGGTATGAGAGGATGCCTGTGGAGCTCTTCCTCTGATATTGGCCACTCGGTTGGCTGGTAATCTTCCCGTACGTGACAAGACTGGGGTGGCCTATCGAGCGTAGCGGCAATGAGAATATGATCGAAATACTTTTTTGTCATAGAGTGCAGTATATCGCAAAAGTCCTTTTATTAACAGAGGTACGTTGCATAATTGTAAGAGATTGTGTGATTTGTGTTTTTCGCACTTTGACATTGGCAAAAAATTTGCTATACTAATTCACAGTTAGTTCATTTTATTTGCCGGAGTCGTCTAGTGGCAATGACAGGAGACTGTAAATCTCCCGCTTTTTAGCTTCGTAGGTTCGAGTCCTACCTCCGGTACCATTCCTGCCGCTTTAGCTCAGCTGGTCAGAGCAACTGTTTTGTAAACAGTAGGTCTACGGTTCGAATCCGTAAAGCGGCTCCACACGTATATAGCAAAGACTTTCTCAGGAGGAGGTCTTTTTTTGTTCTTCCAGCTACGTAGTAGCTGTGATTGGTGAGGGCTTATTTATTCCCTATTCCCTACTCTTTGTATCGGCTGCTGTAAGAACAATGGTTAGTGATAATATTAATAGCAAAAGGGCTTATGCGGCGAGAAACCCTACCTTGAGAATGTAAATAAGGCAGCATACACATTACTGCCTTATTGATTGTATTTAACCATTATATATTATAACACGCGGACTACATCGTAATGCGGCGTGGTGCACTGCGCTGAGTACGGTTGGTGGGCATTGAGGCCCTTGCTGGCGGATGAACAGCAACGGACTGTCGACTATATGCGACATTTGGCTGCGGCTGCGGAGGTGCTTGGGTATACGTTGGTGCTGCTGGAGCGGGCAATGCAGCCGGTGGATGGTAATACGCTGTTGAAGGTTGTTGCTCTACCTGCTGAGATGGCACAGTAATGCGTTGCTGGGGTTGCTGGCGAGGTTCTGGTTGTGCTCGGTGGTGCTGCGGTGATTGCGCAGAGGTAGCTTGGGGTTGTATCTTGGCCCGAATGTGCTGGGCTTTTTTGTGGTTACCAGCGCGTTCGTAGCCTTCAGCCAGGAGCTGATATGTTTGGGTGCCAGGTTCTAGTTTAGCAGCCCGTTCAAGCGACTCCAGCATTTTCTTATTATGGCCGAGCTTTTCCTGCACCTTGGCATAGGCAATATGCCGCGCAGCCAGCTTGTCCTCCATTGCCAGCGCTTGTTCAAAGGCGAGAGCAGCTTTGTCGTAGCGCTTGGTTTCGTAATAGATGAGGCCAACATTATGCAAGCTCGACGCGCTTGGCTCGAGACTCTGAGCAATCTCAAAGCACTCGATCGCATCATCGAAGGCCTTCTGCTTGGCGTATAAAATACCGAGCCGGTTATAGGCAGTTGCGTTACGCTCATCCACCCGCAGAATCGTCAGCAGTGCCTTTTCGGCGCGGAGATAGCGGCGATCGCGCAGCGACTCTTGAGCCACTTCCCACAGGCGATCAAGCTTACCCGAGAGTCGCATTGGTAATTGTGAGGTGGTCTCGGCAACTGATTGCTGCTGCCATAAGGCAAAGGCACCAGCGCAGGCTACCAATAATAATCCATACATAGTTATAGTATACCACATGCCAGCAGCTGAATCCGCACGCTGGCATTAGCAGTAATGCGCTCGTGTGCGCGTGCGATATGTTCTGCCTGGGTAAGCAGCTGCTGTGATGGCTGCGTCCGGAGTGTATGCCATATAATGTGCAACACACACTCAAGTAAGAGCAATGCACGAGCTCGATCGTGGCTATAGCGCTGCCCAATCATGATGCGCTGGCGGGTAGTACCAGTGATATATTGGCGTGCGTCGGTCATTGTCAGGGCAATGGCGCGAAACTCCTCGTCATTAGCAGCCAAGCGTGCGATCGTCGCAGGTTGCTGCCGAGCAATGAACTGTAGCTGAGCACGACGCGTCGGGTCAATAATGCTAAGTTGATCAAGCTGAGCAGCTGTTTGGGCTTGCTGAGGTGGGATAATACGGACGGTCTGGACGCGTGAGCGAATTGTTGCCAGCAAGCGTTGGGGTTGATGGCTGGTGAGGATGAGATGAAGCGCGTGGGGCGGCTCTTCGAGTAGCTTGAGAAAGGCATTTTGGGCGGCAGGTGTCATCCGGTCGGCATCATCGATAATGACAAATTGCCGAGCCATTGCCTTGCCCTGAGTAAGTGTGTGAAGCGAGCGGATGTCATCAACGTGAATTGTCCCGCGTTGCTGGTCATCATGGCCCTGGCTGGTATGAGGCCGGAGGATAAGTGCGGTGCGACTCGCGACCTGCCGTGCTGCGGTCATAAGCCCAAGTCCAGGCGCGCCAACAAGAAGCAATGACTGCGGTGGCTGCTGCGCAAGCCGCCTAAGACGCTGCTCGGTGCGGGGGTTATAAACGAGCGATGGCATCGGCTCCCTCAGGAAAGAGTGCCATAAAGGCTGCTGGCGGCGGTGCAACAAACGTCTGACGTAGGCCCGCACGAGTTGTGATTTCGAGCTGGTAGGCGTGCAGAAGGAGACGCTCCCCTGCTGATCCATAGATGCGATCACCAACAATCGGTGTGCCAATATATGCCAGATGGACGCGCAGCTGATGTGTTCGGCCAGTGCGGGGGCGCAGAGCGAGTAAGCTCATGCTGGGCTGCGAGGCGAGTACTTTGTAGATTGTTTGGGCAGATTTGCCGCGTGGATCGGCTCGAAAGGTGCTTGGCGTAGCCGGGTTGCGCCCCAGCGGGACATCGATCTTGGCTTGCTGCTGACGGGGTTGCCCTGCCACAATCGCTAGATATGTCTTCTTAGCGTGGCGCTCGGCAAATTGCTTCTTAAGCCGCTGGAAGGCCTCAGGCGTACGTGCACCAATCATTACTCCACTGGTGTCGCGGTCGAGCCGATGGACAATCCCTGGCCGATTTGTCTCCAGTCCAACCGAAGTATAGCGCCGGAAGAAGTCTGCTACCGTAAACTCATCATTGAGCGCACCTTTGCTGTGTGTGAGGATACCAGCTGGCTTATTGATAACAATCACATCATCATCGATATAGAGGATCGGGAGGGTTTTGTCGCTATAGTCGACCGCGTCAGGTAGGTTGATGGCGATGCTGTCGGTCTCTGCTACCAGTTGGCGTGGCTGACAGACAACTCCGTCATTGACGGTGACGTGGCCAGCCTTGATGTGTTTTTGCCAAGTAGAGCGACTGGTCTCGGGGTGGCGCGTTGCAAGCAGGCTATCAAGGCGCTGGGTGGTGCGCCGCTGCTGAAAAAGATAGACATCCTTGCCCTTGAATGGTAGGCCGTAGGTCGCGATGTCGCTGAGTGGGTTGGAGAGAATTTCCCCTGTTGCATCACTTTTTGCGGTGTAGATCTGCTGCATGATGTAGGATGCATGATCCTCTGCTGTGTCGTCGATGAGCAGAAAGTATTGCCGGCGGTCGAAGCGAAAGCGCACCAGCTGGTTGATAGGCTGTGGGTGGCTACTGGCGATTTGGTCGATGTGACGCGGGACATTATCGTCAGTTGCTTGACGAAACTGGCGTAAGATAGCAAGGAGGTCGCTTGATGTGATTTTCATACAATGACTCCATCTCGCGCTCTACTCATGATGTACTCCGCAGGCCAACCGCCTTTTGTACGCGGAGGAGCGTGGTGTTGGCGACCTCATTCATCGCTCGCTCAGAGCGCTCGAGAGTAGCAAGCAGTGTCTCGTCAGAAATGTTTGCGAGCCGCGTTTGAAAATCAGTGAGGAAAGCAGCTACTGCCTCGGCCACCGCACGCTTGAGTGGGCCATATTGGGTCTGCCCTACCCACTCGGCATTTACCTCGGCTTGCGGGCGGTTGGTCAAGATTGCAAGCAGCTGAAGTAGATTGGTAATACCCGGCTGACGTTGCCAGTCGAAGTTGATAACGCCAAGCGAATCTGTCGTGGCAGCCATGATCTTTTTGCGTGCTTGAGCGGGGGTGTCGGCAAGGTTGATCTTGGACTTTTGGTCGGTGGAGCTCTTGCTCATCTTCTTCTCTGGGTTGGTCAGGCTGCGGATGCGTAGACCGGTGTCGCGCTGGATGAAGGCGGTTTGCTTGGCAGTTGGCTCTGGCACAGTGAAGAGCTCGCCAAACTTATGATTCATACGCAGGGCAATATCTCGCGTAATCTCCAGGTGCTGGAACTGATCCTCACCGACTGGCACCCATCGGGCGTTGTAAAGAAGGATATCAGCTGCCATCAGAACAGGGTAATTAAAGAGCCCAACGGTGACATTGTTGGTGTCAGCCGACTTTTCTTTAAACTGCGTCATCCGGCTCATCTCGCCAAAGCCAGTAAAGCAGTCCAAAATCCACGTGAGCTCACTGTGTGCTGGGATGAAGCTCTGCCGGTAGAGAAACGTATGTTCGTCGGTGATGTCGAGCCCTGCTGCGATGAAGTACTTGAGGTTTGTCAGCGTATTCTCGTAAAGTGTCGTATGGTCGATCGGTGTAGTAAAGCTGTGGAGGTCGGGCACAAACATATTGAGCTGGTAGCGCCCAGCGTAGTGCTGCTGTAGCTGTACCATTGGCACAAAGGCACCAAGATAATTGCCAAGCGTTGGCTCTTCATTGCTACGAATTCCGGTGAGGATAACTTCTTTGGACATATATGTAGTATAGCATTTTCGGTGGCGAGTTTGAATAAGAGGTCAGAACACGCAGTATATGAGGTACTATACGAAACGATATCATTGACATAGAGTAGCGTTTCTGGTTAGCTAGATAGTAAGGATTCGTTTCGGGCAATCGAGACGAGAGGAGTGAAGAAAGACGACGGGAGAACAACACAAACGACAACGATAATTTACCGTTTATTGATTTGCTAATGTCAAGAAAAGTCTGAGGAGCACTATGCTAAAAACCATCAAAACGAAGAAAAACAGCACTAAATATACCCTCGTTGCGCTGGTAGCGGGCTTTGCGCTGCTGAGCGTGGGGTCGAGTTATATTCACGCACGATCTGCTCACAACTCCAGCAATAGCAATCTATCAAACATTGCTACCAACACCAATACCAATACCGACGGATTCCAGCAGTCAAACCACTACAATACGCCAAAAGGCTTCATGAATGACATCCAGACGATCTTCAAAGGAACGGATGACTACTACCACCTCTACTACCTGCTCAATAAAAACTATAAATCGAGCAATGATGGCACTGAGTGGTACCATATCCGCACCAAGGATTGGGAGCACTTTGAAGATCTTGGTGTGGCGATTCCTAAGTTTGTCAACGGCTGGTCGGCAGTTGCCTCGGGTTCGATGTATCAGAATAGTAATGGATTTTTCCGCGACCTGCCCAAAACGGCAATAATTGCCTACTTTACGAGCTATACCGAGACTGGCCAGCACCAATACGTCGCATATTCACTTGATGATGGCCGCACCTACCACCCATATAACCACAGCCAGCCAGTCATGAAGGCAAAGTCCAAAGAACAGAACTTCCGCGACCCACACGTCTGGTACAATGAATCTGCCAAGAAGCTGATGATGTATCTTGCTGAGGGTGATAAGGTTGGTGTCTACTCGAGTACTGACGGAAAAAAGTGGGAATACCAGGGCGCGACCATGCTCAACGGTAGCACGCTTGATGGCAAAGATCTTGGCCTTATCGAGTGCCCTAACCTTAAGAGTTTCTACGACCCGCAAACAAAAACCACCAAGCACGTGCTGCTCTTCGGGGCTAATGGCTATCAATATGGTTCGACAACAGGCAGCTACTACATGATTGGCCACCTCGAAGCCAATGGTACCTTTGTCGCCGAGCAGCAACCAGAGCGGCTTGACTACGGAACGGATTACTACGGCGCTAATTACTACCAAGAAAGCCCAACACGCGTTAAGAGTATTGGCTGGATGGGTAACTGGGAATATTCACAAGGGCAGATTCTGAAGGATGACGGTCAAGAAGCGAAGCATATCGGCTCGATGAGCTCAACCCATTCCCTCTCGATGACCCAAAAGGATGGAAAGTATGTGGTGCGGTCGCGCTTGATTAATAACAACACGCGCACCAGCGGGCTCCGCACAAAGCAGTCGGCCCGAACATCCAAAACGGCGCCTGATGGCTACCACAAAGAATTGCTCAAAGTCAATCGCAAAGCCTCGCAAGAGATTAGCCTTCACTTTGCAAACAATACGGCCAATACGAAAGGTCACGTTCGGGTCTTTATCAACCAAAAGGATAGTCGTGTGAGTGTTGACCTTAACACCGAGACTGGCACTTACGAGGTGAAGCGGAATAGCTCGAAGATTACCGGTGAAGCGAAAAATAAGTACGAGAAGGCGTATGCAGTATATAATAATTGGCAAAATCGCCAGCGCTACTTCGTCTATCTTGTTGCCGACAAAGGGAGCCTTGAGATTGCTATGCCAGATGGGCAGATCTATTCGCTGATGAAGCTATCAAGTGATCCAAACATGCAAGTTGTGGTGGAGTCAAGTACTGACAATAGCGTATCGGCGACGCTATGTGACTTCCAAAACAACACGCGGTAACATAGCACAAGAAAACTTCTTCTCTAATATAATAAAGCTCCCTTGCTGTAGAAGGGAGCTTTATTATATCAGGAAAGGTGTAGTAGTATGCAGCACTGTATCATACTATATAGGAATAGCGAGCTTATTATTGTTCGAGGTGTTTGGCAATAAGTTTGGCATAGCGTTTGCGAATCTCGTGGCCAGTGATGGCTGTCTCAATCACGACATTGCGACGCTGGCGCTGGATTGTCTTGAAGTGTTTTGGTATCATCACTGCATCGAGTGTGCCGTAGAGAATCGTTATCGGTAGCGGTGGTAGATTACAGGCATCGCCGAGCGAGGTCTGAAGCAAAATACTATTGCGTGCCGTCTTAGTGTAAGGCGAAAACCCTTCGCGGCTAACATGAAAATTCTTCTGTGTCCGTTTGTATTGATTGACTGCGCCGATGAGCTTTGGTGATGCGTTGATCGCCTTAAGAAATCCTTTGCCAATTGTCTTGAGTAATGCCTCGCGTAGTGGGCGCTTAGCAATATCACTTGGTAGATAGATCGGTGGTGAGCACAGCACAAGCTTTTGGACGCGGCGAGGAAACAGCTTGGTGTATTCAATTGCGACTAGTGTACCAAGTGAGTGCCCACACAAGATCACCTGGCGCAGCGGCGCAGCATGGCGAATCGTTTTGCGCAAGGCACGCGCATGATCAGTCAGGGTGTAATCGGGCCAGGCAGGCTTGCGCGATTGGCCAAAGCCTAGCAAATCAACTGCCAAGACTGGTTGATCGCCAAGCTGATTCAGTACATCTTGCCAAATATTATGATTTACCCCGATACCGTGGATAAGGACAATAACTGGCCGAGATATGTCGTGCCAATCGCCAAATACCTGGGTATGCAGCGGATACGCCAGGCCAAATAGTTCGTGGAGTTTGTCATACATACTAGTGTGATATTGTATCATTTTTTGCAGGCTGGCCGCAAAAGAATGGTGACATAATGCATATAAGGGACTTGTTAACACTTCTAGTGTCTAGAAGCTACACTCTATCTCACTACCCTTAGTAATATTTTACTATAGCAAATACCCTGCCATATTGACAGGGTATTTGTGAGGCATAGGCAAGAATGCTTAACGCTTCGAGTACTGCTCGCGTTTGCGGGCGCTGCGCAAGCCATATTTTTTGCGCTCTTTTTCGCGTGGGTCGCGGCGTAAGAATTCGGCCTTCTTGAGTGTGCCGCGCAGGTCTGGTGCACCAACGGTAATTGCTTTGGCGATTGCCATCTTGATGGCGTCGACCTGACCGCTGAGGCCACCACCCTTCACTAGGACGGTGACGTCAAACTCTTTTTGCTTACCCACCAAGGCCAGTGGATCGGTCACTTCAGCTAGCAGTGTCTTGTTACCTGACAGGTAGTCAAGCGCCGACTTGCCATTGATCGTCACATTCCCCTTGCCTTTGACCAGTCGAGCGCGGGCGGTAGCGCTTTTGCGCCGGCCAAGACCATAATCGTATGTTGCTTGTGCCATTTATTGTACCTCTACTTTCTCTGGTTGCTGTGCGGTATGGGCGTGCTCTTCGCCAGCAAAGACGCGGAGACGAGCCAAGCGATCTGCTGCAAGCTTGTTCTTGGGCAACATACCCTTCACAGCAGCAGTAATGATGCGCTCTGGTGCGTTTTCGCGCACTTCCTTGAGCTGAGCGTCTTTAATCCCGCCGGGGAAACCACTGTGATGGTAGTAGATCTTGTCTGTCTCTTTTTTACCAGTCACAACAGCCTTGGCTGCGTTGATGACGACAACGTAATCGCCCCCATCGACGTGTGGTGTGTAAGTTGGCTTGTATTTGCCGACCAAGTACTGCGCAATGGTTGTCGCAGTGCGGCCAAGTGGTGCTTGGCTCGCGTCGATTAAGATCCAGCGCCGGCTAACATCGGCTGGCTTCTGCGAAAATGTTTTGTGAGCCATAACTATTTCGCCTCCTTTGTGGTTGCCTCGGGCTTAGGCATTGGCTTGAGCTCGTCAACAAACTCAATCATTGCCATCTGCGCACCATCACCACGGCGCAGACGTGTCCGATACACACGCACGTGGCCGCTTGGCCGATGGCTGAGTTGCGGGGCAATCTGGTCAACCAATTTGATTGCTGCAGCTTGTGTGCTGAGCCCGGCAATTACTGCGCGGCGATGAGCGAGGTTACCCTTCTTAGCTTTGGTAATGAGCTTTTCGATGTAGCGCACCAACTCTTTGGCCTTGGGTAGCGTCGTTTCGATTCGCTCCTCGACAACCAAGCTGGTTGCCAGGCCTTTGAGCAGGGCTCGACGTTGATCGCGTTCGCGGCCGAGCTTGCGCCCTTTGTATCCGTGTCGATGCATTTAGAGCTCCAATTCTGCTAGTTTATCTTTTACTTCGTCGAGGGCTTTGCTGCCAAAGCCTTTGAGCTCGCGCAGGTCCTGCTCCGTCAAAGTGACGAGGTCGTGGACAGTGCGAATCTCATTGTTGATGAGCGCGTTTGCGGTGCGGGCACTGAGGCCAAGGTCTTCGATCGAGGTGTTCAGCTCGTTGTCTTCCTCAGCAGTTTGCGTACCAAGCGCTGGTGCCGATACGACAGTTGTACTGCCAGCAAGAGCGGTATACTGATTGACCAAAATTGCCGCAGCTTGCTCGAAGGCATCGCGTGGCGTCAAGCTACCGTCAGTCTCGACAGTCATCTCAAGCCGCTCCAGGTTGGTTTCTTGGCCAACACGAGTTGGATCGACCTTGAAGCGCACACGCGTCACGGGGCTAAATTGCGCGTCCATGGCGATCATGTCGCTGTGCAGCCGGTTAGCACTCGACTCCTCCATCGGGTAGTATCCCCGACCAGCCTCGGCCACCAGATCAATAACGACACTCGCTTGCGGGTCATCAATCGTGCAGATGACGTGCTCAGGGTTGACAACCTCAACCTCAGCATTAGCTGCAATATCCCCAGCGGTTACCGCACCAGCGCCCTGCTTCTCAAGGTGCAGCTCAACCGGCTCATCGCTATGGACGACCAGGTCAACGCCTTTGAGGTTGAGCATGATGTCGGTGACATCTTCCTTGACGCCAGGCACCGTAGTGAACTCGTGCGTTGCACCCTGCATTCGGAAAGCCGTAAAGGCTCCGCCGCGAATACTGCTCAGTAGCACCCGGCGCAAGCTGTTGCCCAGCGTATTGCCGTAGCTGGCGTGCAATGGCTCAATGACAAATGTGCTGCTGTGCGGCCCATTGTCATCGATGCGCGCCAACGCCGGATCGTGAATTAATTTAGACATGTACAAAATTCTCCTTACCCTTGTTAGCGTGAGTAATACTCAACAATCAGCTGCTCGTTGATGCCAGCTTCAGCTTCTTCGCGCTTTGGTTCGCCCGATACTTCGATCTTGAGTTTTTTGATATCGCTCTTAAGCCAACTCAGTGGTGGTTGGGAGGTGTTACCGTAGATGTCGTCAATTGCAGTAAAGTAGCCAGACTTTGCACTCTTTGGCCGAACGGTAATGACATCCCCTGCCTTGAGGCGAATTGATGGGATGTCGACGCGGCGACCATTGAGCTCAAAGTGACCGTGACTCACCAGTTGGCGGGCCTGGCGACGACTCGTTGCAAAGCCAGCACGGTACACAGCGTTGTCGAGCCGGAGCTCGAGGAAGCGGAGCAAGTTCTCGCCACTCAGACCTGGCTTGCGAGTTGCTTCGTTCATCAGCTTAGCAAACTGCTTCTCCAGTAGGCCATACATACGGCGCACCTTCTGCTTTTCGCGCAGCTGCGTTGCATACATGCTTGGCTTGCTTTGACGGCCATGAGCGTGCTCGCCTGGAATACCGCTCTTGCGCGCCAAAATCTTGTGTGCCTTAGGGTGAAGTGCCACGCCTTCGCGACGGCTCTGCTTCACGATTGGGCTTCTATCTCGTGCCATTTACGCCCTCCTTGCCTTTCGTGGGCGAACGCCACCGTGTGGCACACCCGTTACATCTTTGATGCTATTGACGGCAATGTCGAAGTTGCTCATTGCGCGAATTGCCGCATCTCGGCCCAGCCCAACACCCTTGACGAATACGTCAACAGTGCGGACGCCATAGCTACTCTTGGCAGCTTCTGCGGCTTTTTCTGCAGCAATCTGTGCTGCGTAGGCTGTGCCTTTCTTGCTCCCACGGAAGCCACATGCACCAGCGCTGGCAGCGGTCAAGACGTTGCCCTTGCTATCTGCAAATGTGACAATAGTGTTGTTAAAGGTTGCCTGTACATGCAGCTGACCAGATGGGACTGATCGGCGCTGCTTTTTCTTGGTAGATTTTGCTTGTGCCATATCTCGTCCTTTCTCCTACGTCTTGCTTGCTGCCTTTGGCTGTGCCCCGCCGACGGCGATCGCCTTACCCTTGCGAGTTCGTGCGTTCGTTCGAGTGCGCTGACCGCGTGTTGGCAAGCCATTTTTGTGCCTCAAGCCGCGGTATGCACCAATGTCTTTAAGGCGTTTGATATTGTTGGTCACCAGGCGTTGCAGATCGCCTTCAGTGACATAATCTTTGTCGATAATGTCGCGAAGCTTCTGCTCTTCAGCCTCGGTGA
>CALKQS010000005.1 GCA_937990725.1 uncultured Candidatus Saccharibacteria bacterium
TGGTAGACGTCGTGCGATGGGATACTGCAATTCCAGTATTTGATGTCGGCAGCGTGACACGAACAACTGCCGCACGATTTGAAGATGAACTCCCACCAGGTGTCTTTCTGGCCGGAGACTATATGAAAGCGCCCCACCTCGAGGGTGCTGCAGTAAGCGGAGTCCAGGCAGCAACCCGCGTATTGGCATATATTAGTGACCATATGTAATACTTTTAATCATAGTTAGCATCAGATCATTACTGCTATATAAAAAGAGCCCCACTCTCTCAAATGGGGCTCTTCTGCTCTAGACTAGCTTTCCCTACAGCTCATCAGTAGCGGCTGTCACTTCTGGCTCAGCCTCTTCGGCCTGGGCTTCGGCGACAAACTCATCCTCCGGAGAGTCATTCTCCTCGAGCGGCAGTGGGTGCGCACCCGTACCAACCGGTACTTTGTTACCGATGATGACGTTCTCCTTAAGACCCTTAAGGTGGTCGGCGCGGCCACTGGTGGCAGCGTTGATCAGCACGCGAGTCGTGTCTTGGAACGACGCAGCAGACAGCCAGCTATCACTCCAGATACTCACCTTGGTGATACCAAGCAGCAGCTGTGCATACTGGGCTGGCGTCTTGCCCTGGGCAACGAGCTCCTTGTTGGCATCGACCACCGATGCCTTGGAGATGATATCGCCCATGACGAAGGTGCTGTCGCCTGGATCATCAATCTGCACCCGGCTGAACATCTGCCGGACGATGATCTCAAGGTGCTTGCCAGCCACATCCTGGCCCTGCGCAGCATAGATGCGGAGCACTTCGTTGATGATATAGCGCTGGGTTGCCTCTGTGCCCTTGAGGCGCATGAGGTCGTGCAGGTTGAGCGAACCAAGTGTCAGGCGATCGCCTGGCTCGACCATATCGCCTGGCTTGACGACGAGGTACATCGTACCAGGAATCTCGTAGCGAACTGGTGCTGTAGCATTGCCTGTGAGGACAAGCGAATCACCGGTGGACTCAACCACTCCATCAAATGGTGCAGTAAGTGGCTGCGTGCCATCGTCGAATGACGCAATGACGTCGCCAACCTTCACCTTACTGCCCGATTGTACCATCACCATGCGACCATCAAGTGGCATGCGCTCTACCTTACCCGCCTGTGGTGTGACCTGTACAACGTACTTCTTGCCATCTTCCCAAATATCGACCAAACCAGCGACTTCTGTGACGTAGGCCTGACCCTTCGGGTTGCGTGCCTCAAAGAGCTCCTCGACACGTGGCAGACCCTGGGTAATGTCCGACCCACCAACACCAGAGCTGTGGAAGGTATTAAGCGTCAGCTGCGTGCCTGGCTCACCGACCGACTGAGCAGCAATGACACCAACTGGCTGCGAACCATCGACGAGCTGGCCAGTTGCCATGTCGATCCCGTAGCTCTTGCGTGGAATACCGTGCAAGTTCTTAGTAGAGAGGACAGACTGGATACGTACTTGGTCGATCGACTGATCTGCCTCGATAGCGTTAGCAATCTCACGTGTAATGAGCTGGTCGCGGTCGAGGTGGCCCGGCACTGCCTCGGCGGTGTAGCGACCAAACAAGCGGTTGCCAAACTCGATCATTGTCTCCTCAGACTCATTGCGGTAGATAGTGAAGCCATCGTCGTCACCCTCTTCGTCCTCAACAGTAAAGACATCCTGCGAGACATCGACCAAGCGGCGGGTTAGGTAGCCAGAGTCGGCCGTCTTAAGAGCAGTATCGATCAACCCCTTGCGAGCACCACGCGTTGCCACGAAGGCCTCCAGGCTCGACAACCCTCGCTTGAAGTTGCTACGCACTGGCAGCTCAATCTCGCGGTTAGCAGCATCCACCTGGATACCGATCATCGCACTGGCCAGCTTAATATTGTTGACGCTACCACGAGCACCAGAGTTCACCATCGTTGCGACAGAGGTATCCATGTGGGCCAATTGGCTGCGCAAAAAGTCCTCTACCTTGCGGTCGACGGTGCGCCAGTTGTTGACGGTCAATGTGTAGCGCTCATCCTCGGTAATGAGCCCTTGATCGAGCTGCTCCGAGATCGCAGCAGAACGTGCGTCACCCTCGGCCACAAAGTCAGCAATTTCATCAAAGCTGAGATAGTCTTCCATACCAGTCGACACTGCAGCGGTGGTAGCAAAGCGGAAGGCCAAGCCCTTCATCCGGTCAGCAGTGATAGCAGTCTCAGCCGCGCCGTAGCGCTCGAAGATCTGGCCCAGCACTCGCTTGAGCTCTTTCTTGGTCTGGACGTTGTTGTTGTAGGGGAAGTCCTCTGGCAGGATTTCGTTGAAGAAGACACGCCCTAGAGTGGTCGTCCGGATCTCGCCCTTGGCTCGAATGCGAATCGGGCTCTGCAGATGGAGCTTGCCCATGTCATAGGCGAGCTCAGCAGCCCGGCTGTCGGCAAAGACAGCGACAGTATCGGTCTGAGCCGAGGGTTTTTCGTATGTGAGGTAGTAGTTGCCGAGCACCACGTCCTGGTCGATACTGAGGACTGGGCTGCCGTCAGCAGGCTTCAGCAGGTTATTGACGGCACTCATCAGCTCGCGTGCTTCGGCCTGCGCCTCGGCACTGAGCGGCAAGTGGACAGCCATCTGGTCGCCATCATAGTCGGCATTAAAGCCGTTAGCGACAAGTGGGTGAAGCTGAATCGCCTTACCTTCAACCAGCTTTGGCTGGAAGGCTTGGATACTCAAACGGTGCAGTGATGGCGCGCGGTTGAGTAGAACGTACTTACCCTTGATTACCTCATCCAATGCGTCCCACACAACCGCTTCACCTGCCTCAATTAGGCGCGTTGCACTCCGGATATTGTGGGCGTAATCACCCTTAATGAGCCAGCTGATGACAAATGGCTTGAAGAGCTCAATTGCCATCTGCTTTGGCAGACCACACTGGTGAATCTTGAGCTTCGGGCCCACCACGATGACCGAACGGCCTGAGTAGTCGACGCGCTTACCTAGCAAGTTCTGGCGGAAGCGCCCTTGCTTACCCTTAAGCATATCGCTAATACTCTTAAGGCGGCGGCGTCCACCAGTTGCATTGACGGCACGGCCACCACGAGCAGCCGAGTTGTCAATCAGGCTATCGACCGCTTCTTGCAGCATACGCTTCTCGTTGCGCTGAATTACCTCTGGTGCGTTGAGCTCGATAAGCTTCTTGAGACGGTTATTGCGGTTGATGACGCGGCGGTAGAGGTCGTTGAGGTCACTCGTCGCAAAGCGTCCACCGCTTAGGGCTACCATTGGCCGCAGGTCTGGTGGAATGACTGGCAAAACTGTCATACACAGGCTTGATGGCTTAATGCCCGCCGCTTGCATACCCTCGAGCACCTTGAGGCGCTTCAGTAGCTTCTTCTCGCGTTGACCACGCGCGCCTTCGGCTTCTTCTTGCAGATCGGCGATAAGCGCGTTGAGGTCGATATCATCAAGCAGTGCCTTGAGGGCATCACCACCCATACCAACTTTTACGAGCTCCTCATACTCTTCGGGGAGGTTGCGATAGTCAGTATCGCTTAGGAGGGCGCGCTTTTGTAGGCTCTCAAGCTGAGCTTTCTTTTGGCTGTAGGTTGCCTCAAGCTCTTCGTACTCACGTGTTTGTTGCTCGGCAAGAGCCTTCACGTCTGCCCCATCAGCTTCAGCTTCACGCTGAAAGCGAATCTTGATGGCAGCCCGTGCCGCCTCAGTCTCAGCCTCAAGGTCAGTCAAATAAGCGTCGCGTGTTTCAGCGTCGACGTCGAGGATGACATAGGTCGCAAAGTACGCGATCTTCTCAAGGTTCCGTACCGTAATGCCCAGCAAGAGGCTCATCGCACTGGGTGTGCCGCGCATAAACCAAATGTGCGCAACAGGGGTCGCTAGGCTAATGTGCCCCATCCGCTCGCGACGCACGATCGACTTGGTGACAAGCTCGCCATTCTTGTCTACTGCAGCTTCGCGGCTGCGCACACCCTTGAGCTTGCTGTCGTGTGGGTTGATATCTTTGACTGGGCCAAAAATCCGCTCACAAAACAGGCCATCGCGCTCAGGTTTCTGAGTCCGATAGTTAATCGTCTCCGGCTTGGTGACTTCGCCATAGCTCCACTTGAGGATATCCTCGGGGCTGGCGACGGCCAAGCGTACCGCGTCAAAATTGGCGATATCGTGATCTGTTACCACGTGGGACATCTTAGGCTTCCTCCTCGCTTAGGTTTTCTACTGTGTCAATATCTTGGACAGACATGCCGCTGTCATCAGCGATCGTGCCAATGCCGTCGGATTCATCAAGATAGGTTGCTTCGTCATCGCTCTCGTCAGATGGGACGGTTTTGTCGGCAGGACCCGCCGCAGCAATGACGTGCTCGGCATCGACCGACTCATCAGACTCATCTAGCAGGTCAACACGCAAGCCCAAGCCTTGCAGCTCCTTGACAAGCACGTTAAAGCTCTCAGGTAGCTTTGGCCCGGCAATAGGCTCATCCTTGATGATCGCCTCATAGGCTTTGGCACGGCCATACACGTCGTCCGACTTAATCGTTAGCATCTCCTGTAGCGTCGTTGCAGCCCCGTAAGCCTCGAGTGCCCAGACCTCCATCTCTCCAAGGCGCTGGCCACCATTTTGAGCCTTACCACCAAGTGGCTGCTGCGTCACCATGGTGTATGGGCCAGTGCTACGGGCGTGGATCTTGTCGCTCACCATGTGGTGGAGTTTGATCATATGCATCACACCAACCGTTGTGCGCTCCTCAAATGGCTCACCGCTCAGGCCATCGTAGAGTTGGCTCTTGCCGTCGCGCGCAATGCCAGCCTTTTCTAGCTCATCTTTGATGGTATCAGCTGGCACACCATTAAATGGTGGTGTGGCAACCTTGTAGCCGAGTGCCCGTGCAGCCATGCCAAGGTGCGTCTCAAAGAGCTGACCAAGGTTCATACGGCTTGGCACACCCAGTGGGTTAAGGATCACATCAACAGGAGTACCATCGGCCAGGTATGGCATATCCTCTACTGGCATCACGCGGGCACACACGCCCTTGTTGCCGTGGCGGCCAGCAATCTTGTCACCCACGCCAATCTTGCGCAATTGGGCAACAAAGATCTGAATCTGCATCAATACGCCCGTCTTGAGCTCGTGACCATTCTCGCGGCTAAATACCTTGACGCCAACAACTTTGCCGCCACCAGCATTGTTCATACGCTGGCTGGTGTCGCGCACATCTTTGGCCTTTTCACCAAAGATTGCACGCAGCAAACGCTCCTCACTGCTGAGCTCTTGCTCACCCTTTGGCGTGATCTTCCCGACCAAGACATCGCCCGCCTTGACCTCAGAGCCAATCTGCACAATACCGCTCTCATCCAAGTGGCGCAGGCTGTCTTCGCTCACATTTGGAATATCACGCGTCACGATTTCTGGGCCAAGCTTCGTCTCACGCACCTCAACGGTGTAGTCTTTGATATTGATGCTGGTAAGGGTGTCATCTTCTACCAAGCGGCGGCTCAAAATCACCGCGTCGTCCATGTTGTAGCCACCCCACGGCATAAAGGCTACCAGCAAGTCCTTACCGAGGGCAAGCTCACCATCAGCAATGGACGCGCCTTCGATGAGCGTGTCACCCTTCGCGACGGTTTGGCCACGATTCACCCGGACTTTTTGGTTGATACAACGGTCGTCATTGCTCTTGGCAAAGTGAATTAGGTCGTAGCGCTTGACGCCATTAGCATAGCGCACCTCAACTGCTTCGCCATCAGCCCGAATCACTTCTCCATCAGCCTCGGCCGTAATGAGCTGGCTGGAGTTGCGTGCTACTTCGTGCTCAATGCCAGTGCCAACCGTTGGCGACTCTGGCTGCAAAAGCGGCACTGCCTGGCGCTGCATGTTGGAGCCAGTCAAGCTGCGGTCAATACGGTTCTTCTCGATAAATGGCACAAGACTCGCGGTCGATCCAAGGATCTGCTTGTGTGCAGCATCCATGAAAGTGACTTCGCTGGTATCTACCTGCCCTGGCTGGAGGAATTTGCGTGCACTAACGCGATCGCGCACGAAGGTACCATCCTCATTAAGGCGAGCACCGGCGTCGGCAATCACCTCAGTTACTTCTTGCGAGGCATCGAGGTAGACGATTTCATCAGTCACGCGGCCATCAACTACCTTGAGGTATGGTGTCTCAATAAAGCCGTATTCGTTGATACGTGCGTAGGTGGCGAGGTTAAGCACCAGACCAATGTTAGCACCCTCTGGTGTCTCCACCGAGCAAATCCGGCCATAGTGGGTGGGGTGAGCATCGCGCACTTCAAAACCGGCTCGCTCGCGGCTGAGGCCACCAGGCCCCATCGAGCTCAGGCGACGCTTGTGGCTCAGCTCCGATAGTGGATTCACCTCATCAAGTAGCTGACTCAACTGGCTACTGGCGAAGAACTCGCGCACTGCTGCCACCACTGGGCGAGCATTAATCAGCTGACTTGGTGTAACCGTCTCGAGGTCACTCATGCTCATACGGTCCATTGCATTGCGCTGCATCCGGAGCATACCAACGCGGAACTGGCGCGCTACCAATTCACCAACCAGCTTCACGCGGCGATTGCTCAGCGAGTCGATATCATCAGCTGGCTCTTGTGTGTTGTTAAGACGAATAATTTCACGCAAGACACCAATCAAATCACCCATCTGCAACGTGCGATATTCGGTCGTATTAGGCACATCAACACCCAGGCGCTGGTTGATCTTGTAGCGGCCAACGCGGCTGTAGTCAAAGCGCTTAAAGTCGAAGAACATGCGCTCAATCATCTGGCGAGCGTTCTCTACCGTAGCGAGGTCACCTGGGCGCAGGCGACGATAGACCTCAATCAACGCTTCGTTGATGCCATGCGCTGGATCCTTCTCAAGCGTGGCTTCGATATATTTCATCTCACCAGTGTCAATATCGGCAAAGGCCTCACGAATGGCCGACACCTTGCTCATACCAAGAGCACGCAGCAAGGTGGTGGCTGCAATCTTGCGGCGGCGATCGATCTTCACGTAGATTGCGCCCGATGGGCTCGTCTCAAACTCGAGCCATGCCCCACGGCCTGGGATCATCTTGGCACCATAGAGGTTACGCCCCGCCACGCGGTCAGCACTAAACAGCACACCAGCACTCCGAATCAGCTGGCTCACTACCACACGCTCTGTCCCATTGATGATAAACGTTGCGCGTTCGGTCATCCAAGGGTAATCGCCCATGTAGATGCTCTGTTCCTTGACTTCGCCAGTCGTCTTATTGATAAGCTCGACGGTGGCTTGTAGTGGTGCGTCGAAGGTCAGGTTGTTTTCTTTCGCAAACTGCTCTGTATGCTTGGGCTCGCCAAAGGCATAATCCTTGAAGCGCAGCTCAAGCTTCTGGCCAGTGTAGTCTTCGATTGGGTTGAGCTCTGCGAAAATTTCGCTCAAGCCCGTCTCGACGAAGTCCTTCCAGGATTCTTCTTGGTGAGCCAGCAAGTCGGGTACTGCCAGCGCGGTGTCATTGCTGGTAAAAAACACACGCGACGGAGCAGCTGTTGCCGTGGTAGGTGTAGGCATGTAAACTCCTCTTGAATTATTGTTATCTATCCGCACACGCAAGGACTCCAAAACCCTGCTCGTGCATTTGTTGTGGCACCGAAGCTTTACTCAATATAAGTTTTCGCACACTAAAACGCCACGCCACCGGCGTAGTCCGCACCTAACCCATATTACACAACCTTCATTAATTTTTAATTGTAGCAGACCGCGCCTTACTCCGTCAAGTGACAAGGCCTCAATTTTTATAGACCGCTTGAATAGTATCGTAACACACTGTAACGCATTTCTTTGTCATACTACGGCGCGTCAGGTTAATAATACACTCCTTTATAACCGGTGTAAGCTATTTGATCCAAAGCCATTAACATAATAGAAGAAGCGGCCAGTCTTGGCAGAAACACACAGTCTTTGAACTGGAGACTGCCAAAAGGCGCATTTGGCATTTGTGTCACGTAGGATGCTTTCGCCATAATGTCGAAGTGAATCGTTTTTATACCACACTGTGTCGCCAGCCGGTATCGGCTGTGTATAGGTTTGTGCTTGCGCAGCTGATATCCATCCACTACACTCTTTCCCAACCGTACAGCGGATAAATGGTTGCTGTGCAAGTAGGCGGTTGCGGTCATCCTGCGAAGTAATCGTCCCATACACACCACCATCAGCGTACGCATCCCACGAAATTACACCATCCGACGAGAACGTAGCAGCCCGTGCTAGCATAGCACCTTCGACGAGCTGCGATTTCATCAGGGAGGCAGCGCTTTGACGGTTCTTGTAGAATATACTCACGGCTACAACGGTCAAAAGCATTAGCATAACCGTTAGCCATACTATCACTGTTACCCGACGTGGGCGATAATGCATAATACGCCGGAAACGTAAGGGTTTTTGGCTTGATTTAGGTTCGGAGCTAGTATCTGTACTACGTGATGTCACATCTATATGATACCATAAAGTTGCTACGAACGCTGTGTGATTTTTTGTATGCGAGCACCAATCACTTCATCAGCTAGACCATACGCCACGGCGTCTGCGGCGCTTAGCCAGTAGTCGCGCTCCATATCGGCCTTGATTTTATCGAGTTTCTGGCCAGTGTTGTCCGCCATAATGGTGGCCAGCCGCTCCTTGAGAGCGATGCTCTCGCGCAAGCTAATTTCTTGGTCTGTCACTTTGCCGCGCGTACCGCTGCTCGGCTGGTGGATCATCACGCGGGCATTGGGCAGGACAAAGCGTTTACCCTTCGCACCGCTACTAAGCAAGAAGGCACCCATGCTTGCCTGCAGACCAATACCAATCGTCTGCACATCTGGCGCGATGTATTGCATAGTATCGTAGATCGCGAGGCCATCATACACACTGCCACCAGGGCTGTTGATGTAGAGCTGGATGTCTTTGTCTGGATTTTCATTGGCAAGATGGAGAAGCTGCGCGACAACGACATTGGCTGTCATCTCAGTCACTTCTTCGCCGAGGAAGATAATGCGATCCTCGAGCAAACGCGAGTATATATCATAGCCACGCTCACCATCACGTGTCCGGACAATGACGTTGGGCACTAGGTAATCATTCGGTTTCATCATAGTACTATTGTAACGAGAAAATTAGCACTCGTCAATATAGAGTGCTAATTTCTGCTATGCGAGCTATATTATCTGCTACTTCTTAGTATTCTGCGCCACCAGCCAGTCAATCGTCTTCTCTGTCAAGAGGCGGTTGGCGATCTCGTGCTGCACCTCTGGCTCATCAAAGCGTGCCACCATGGTTGCATCATTAGCATATTGCTGCTTGAAGGCACTGATGCGCTCTTGTAGCTCCTCCGCTGTGGCTTCGATCTTCTCGGCCTTGCTCAACTCAGCCAGGACAAGCCCAGCCTTAATGCGCTCATCGGCCGCTGGCTTAGCCTCCTTCTCGATCCACTCGTCTTTGTCCTTATATTCCTTCTCGGCAAGGTACTGCTCAAGGGTGCGACCACGGTGAGCAAGGTTCTGCACTAAGTCTTGCTCAATTGAGCGAAGCTGATCGGTCCGCAATACCTCTGGGATTGCTACTGTGCTGGCATCGGCCAACTGCTTGACTGCTACGTCGCGCAGCTCGTCATCTGCTTCACGTTGCTTTTGCGCAGTAATTTCCTTCTCGATATCTTTCTTGAGATCTTCAATAGAAGTAAATGGCCCAACCTTCGCAGCAAACTCATCAGTCAGCTCAGGCAATGTCACTTTCTTAACCTTCTTGACGGTCGTATCAAAGACGACTGCTTGCCCAGCTAGTTCGCTCGCATGGTAGTCCTTCGGGAAGGTGAGTTCAACCGCCTTCGCTTCACCGGCCTTGAGGCCAATCAATGCCTCTTCGAAGCCTGGAATGAATGACTTGCTGCCGAGCACAAGCGGATAATCCTTCCCGGTGCCACCAGCAAAAGGCGTACCATCGCGCTTACCGACAAAGTCAATCGTCACCTCGTCGCCGTCCTGGGCTGCTTCATCAGTATCTGTGCGCTCGGCCATGCTGTGGCGAATCCGGTCAAGGATCTCCGTTACTTCTTCTGGCGTAACGGTTATCTTCGCTGGCTTGAGCTTGAGTTTCTTATAGTCACCGAGAGTAATCGTGGGCATAACCTCTGCCTCAGCCGTGAATTCGAGCTCGCTGCCGGGCACGAACTTCTTAATCTCCACCTCTGGGCGTTCAAGCACCTGCACATCACTCTCGAGGAAGGCAGCAGCAACTGCTTTGCTCAGGGCGTTATTAAGCGTCTCCTCGGCGAGGTGTTCTGGATTGGTATTCTTTGCAACCAACTCGAGCGGGGCATGACCCTTGCGGAAGCCATCAACCTTGGTTGTCTTGGCGAGCTTGCGCAAAGCAACCTGGCGAGCTGCCTCCAGTTCATCTGCACCGACGGTAATCGTGGCGCGTACTTTGGTGTCTGATAGGTGGTCTAGTGTCGTCTTCATAGTTGGTTATTGTATCATATGTCGCTGGCAGTGTGAAATAGACATGCAACAGACCCAAGCATGCATGCGTATATATAGTGTTTCGCAAGACGAGCAAAACGAGAAGCTAACAGAGATGAGCTATAGCTACCATAGAGATGCATGTGACGATACTACGATAAATCAAAGTCATCATCTTCACTGCGCGATGGCTGACGACGATAATCCTTAACGGCACTGACGACGCGCTCCAGGCTGAGCTTTTGCTCCTCGCTCGTCGCAATATTCTTGAGGGTGTAAATCTCGTTCTCCAGCTCATCCTCACCAACAAAGAGGAAATATGGGATCTGTTTTTTGATCGCTGCCTTGAGCTGCTTGTCTAGTTTGCGGCCAGTGAAATCGACTTCAACATTGACGTCCTCATCGCGCAAGTCATCCGCTAGCTCTAGTGCGCCGCGCATTGCCCCACCAAGGACGATCATATAAATATCGGTTGTGGAGCTAAACTCTGGTAGCAGTTGATGCGCCTCGAGAAAGAGCTGCATCATCGATAGGCCTGGTGCAAAGCCGACCGCACTAATCGGCTCGGCGCCAAACATCCCTACTAAGCCATCATAGCGCCCACCACCAAAGAGCGAACGGTTATTATCTGGATGAGTGTCGAAGAACTCAAACACTGTACCCGTGTAATAATCTAGTCCACGCATGAGCGTGATATCGAAAATGGCATTTGTTACACCACTACGCTCAAGTAGTGTAAAGAGCCGCTGCACATCACGCACCGCCTCGCTATCGCGAATCGATTCGGGGAGATCGGCCATAGTACGTGCCGTCAAGAGCTGAGCAATCCGTTGTAAGCCGACCGGTGCCGCCGCCTCACCAAAGATCTCAATCGCCTGGTCGCGAAAGGCCTGTGGTGGAATCTTGTTCTTGCGGTCAAACAGCCGAATCATCAGCTGAGCCTGCACGGCATCGAGCTCAAGAAACTGCGCCATCATGAGATTGATCAACTGGCGATTGTTGATGCGAATAGTATACATGTCGTCCGTCGCGCCAAAGGCCTTCATGATACGGCTACCAAGTGCGATAATCTCGGCCTCGGCCTGCATATTATCAACACCAAATATATCGACATTCATCTGCCAAAATTCACGCTCTCGCCCCCGTTGTGGCCGCTCATAGCGCATAAACTGGGCAATACTAAACCAACGCGCTGGATAGGCGATCTCTTGGCGGTGCTTGGCAATCATCCGGCTTACGCTCGGTGTCATTTCAGGACGGATCGCTACCTGTCGGTTGCCCCGGTCGATGAATTGATATGTCTGGTCATTTACTAACTCGTCACCACTCTTGGCAGCATACACTTCAACCGGCTCAAGCAGTGGTGCATCGTATTCTTCGTAGCCGTAGCTCTTGGCGACGTGACGCCAGGTCTGAAAGATGTATTTGCGCACGCGAAGATTTTCCGGATACCAATCCCGCGCCCCCCGATATGATTCCGATGAAAGTTTTGTCATAGTTACTGCTATTTTTGCATAAACGGCATGGAAAAACAAGCCCTTGGCCGGATTCACCTCTCTCCATAGCGCCATCACACGCTAACTCCATAGCGTTACGCAGTGCTACATGCCCTCTCCTACTTACTACCTTATGTTATGAAAAGGAGTAAAGAGAGTAGAATCTCTACTTTTGATCTGGGTACAACCGATGCTGCTGCACCCAAGCATACATCGCAATACCCGCTGCTACGCCAACATTGAGGCTGCGCGTGCTGCCAAATTGCTCGATCGCGATAATGGACGTGGCTCGCTCAAGCAGCTCGGGACGGATACCAGGCCCCTCTGCCCCAAACAAAAGCACGGCACTACGTGGCAGCACGACCGAGTGAAGTGGCTGCGAACCGGCAACATTATCGACCGCAATGAGTGGCCGGTCAGCAATAGCCTGTAAGAAATCTTCAACCGTTTGGTGATAATGCACGTGCAGATACGTGTCCGTCATCATCGCGCCACGCTTATTCCACTGCCGCCGACCAATGATATGGACATGCCGCACCCCAAAGGCATTAGCGCTGCGGACGATCGTCCCCATGTTGAAATCGCGCACCACATTATCAATCGCAATATGAAGTGCCGAGCCATGCTCATCAAGATCGGCAACGATCGCTTGGTGAGATAGCCCTTTATAGCGGTCTACCACATTGCGACGGTCGGCTGCGGCTAGTGCAGCGGTGGGCTCTATAGTACTCATTGATGATATTATGCTGCTATTCCTATAACATCGGTATTATTTTTTTCGACGGACTGCTGCGTCATGCCACTGATCTTGCGAATGATGCGGATGCCCTCTTCGGTAAGCTCACCCTGTGTTGGCTGTCCGGTGCGTGATGATATAGCCAGGCCGTACAGTAAGCGTCCTGCAGTATCTGGCGTAAGATCTTCGCCTGATCGTGTAGCAATTAAACCTAGCGCACCGACCACCCGTCGGCGCACCTCAGCATACTGCTTATCTCTAGCTTCACCCGAGTTGGCGGTGCCGCACTCCTTTCGGGTTTCTTTGATCTCTTGTTGTATCCACTCTAGTTTGTTGAACTTTTGGGACGATGAATGGGTAGAGGTCATATCATTACTCCTTACATAATCTAAAATAGTGGCAGACCCGCCACAGTTTATTTACCTGATTGTACCACAAAACTCTTTACGCAAGACCAAAATTCGTATACAATACACGGTAAGAGCCGGCGGTGCGTATATCTGCGGATGTGGCGGAATTGGTAGACGCGCTAGCTTCAGGTGCTAGTGCCCTGCGGGGCGTGGAGGTTCAAGTCCTCTCATCCGTACCAGCAAGCTCTTACCCGAACCCACCCCAGTTGAAACAGACTGAGATGCGGTTCCAGATGATGAACAACGCTCACCCACCAGGGTGGGCGTTGTTCGTGTTGTGGGGCTCGTGAGCTCATCGTCAACGGTGGGTGGGGTGCCAGGCTGAGCCAGGTGCTGCAGGTAGTGCGCATGGGCGGCAGCGTGCAGGCTGGGGCTGGCCAGCTGGTCGAAGGGTGGGACGAGCAGAGCGCTGAGGCGAGTACCGGAGCCGGTGTCAGCGAGGTGGATGGAGTGAGGAACCGGGGCTGGTGTGTCAGTAGCAGCAGCTCCTCCTCCCCTACTGGCATCGCCGAGTCCTTCTTCTCCGGCGCTGTCCTGCTCATTGTGTGCGCCCGCGTCCTTGCCCGGCTGCTTACCGCCGTCGGTCGTGCCATCGCCTGTGCTAGGCAAGATGACCCGGCCATCCTCATCGACCAGTGGATTGACTAGCACCCGTTCGAAGAACACCTGGTTGAGCAGCTTCTTCAGGTGGGCGGGTGCAGTGCTGTAGAGGCGGTGGCAGTCTTCGAGGAGGTCAAGGGCTTGGGTGAGGTGCTGGCGGACTTCGGCGGCGTCGGCCTGGTAGGCGGCTAGCTGGTGCTCGATCTGGTTCAGCTCGGTGGACAGCTTGGCTTGTTCCTCCTTGAGGAGGTCAAGGGGCACCGCCCCTTCGTAGTGGGCATGGAGGAGACGGCGTCGTCTGTCCTCGATGTTGGTGCGCCGCGTCGTCAGGGAGCGCACTGCCTTGGCCTTGTCCCCTTCGATCTGAGCCAGCTCGTCGTGGAGGTAGTGCTCGATCTGCGTTCTGTCCTCCGCGCTGAGCTCGATAGCCCGGTAGAGCTCTACTATCCGGTCTTCGACGACGTCGATGAGCACGGCGGTGAAGGCGCAGTCGTGCAGGCGGCAGCGGCGGGCGCAGACGAAGTAGG
>CALKQS010000006.1 GCA_937990725.1 uncultured Candidatus Saccharibacteria bacterium
TCGGATAATCGTATTCGATGTCGATCGTCTTTTTGCTGTAGTGCGCCCGATCCTCGGCCGGCACGTCCAGCTCGTGGATATGCTCTTGTTTAAGGCCTAGTTCTGCCAAGAACGCATGCGTGCTGGCGAGTAGCTCATCAAACGCCTCCTGCCAATGCTCAGGATCGACGAAATACTCAATCTCCATCTGCTCAAACTCGCGAGAGCGGAAGACGAAATCGCGCGGCGCAATTTCATTACGAAACGACTTGCCCTGCTGAGCGATGCCAAACGGCAGATTAGGATAAAAACTATCGACGACGTTTTTGAAATTGGTGAAGATGCCTTGAGCGGTTTCGGGACGAAGATACGTTTTTGCCCCCTTATCAAAATACATTAGCCCATTAATCTGATCAGTCTTAGTCAGAGGTGTATCCTGCATAGTTTGCTCGCCATTTTTATCAAATGACCTAAACTCAGCTGTTATATAGCCTCCATTATCTATGGTTTCGGCCATACCCCACTTTGCACCAACAATAGTGCTAAACATCATATTAAACTGGAAAGGAGTTCCCCATTTTTTTTCCGAACCACAATTTGGACATTTTAGCTCAGTTAAATCGTTTACATAAAACTGTGCAAAGTTTCCAGTGTATTTTCTTGCCTCTTTAAGGAGGGCGCGCAAACGATCATTGATTGTTATGTCAGTCTTTACTTCATTTACAAGACCATAGAATAGGTCCTTAATGTATTCAAAATTGTACGAGCTATTTCTATAATAATCCGTAAATGCGCTCTTTAGCTCATCTATCTTTTCCATATTTTGTTCATCATCAGCTTTGACGATCTCATCACAGTAATTAATAGCTTGAGCATAGTGTTCAGTATCGATAAGCTTATCAAAACGAAAACGCATCCTACAATGAGAACATTCAATAAGTGGATCAGAAAACGTATCGACATGTCCACTGGCCTTCCACACCTTCTGATTCATCAAAATCGCCGCATCGACGCCATACATGTCGTCGCGCTCATCGACGAATCTGCGCCACCATAGGTTCATAATATTGCGCTTCAGCTGCACGCCCAGCGGGCCATAGTCCCACGTGCCACTCAGGCCACCATATACATCCGACCCCTGATAAATAAAGCCGCGGCGCTTACATAGGCTAATAATTGCTTCCATTGTTACATTACTCGTTGCGCTACTCACACGCGTCCTTTCTCCGCGTTGGCAACGCGGCAGCTTCATGATTGGTTCTTTGGTCTTATTATAGCATTTCTTGAGCTGGGTACGTTCTTCATCGGGTGGATGATAAAACAGTACAGTATACACACCAAACCGAAAATGTTCCGGCCAGAATATATACAGAGCTCATCCGCTTGCTTAGTCACTGGCCTCCAGATATTTTCTTGTTCGGCATGTATACTGTACTGCAGCTACACCCCAGCATGTTGCCGCGCCACCAGCCAACACTCAGGCAGGATAGCTAGCACGCCACCGACCTGTGCTACCACTGTGGGTGGGCGCGTTGCCAGCAGGCGGAGCAGCTTGATGTGCGCTGCGGCGATGTCGCCTTGGTCGCTCAGGCGCAGGCCGCGCTCCGACCCGTCATACATATACCGTCGCTCGGGCTGGAGCGGCTGGCCTACAACGTCGCGCAGTAGGTTAAGCTCATAACCCTGCAGCGCTGCATAGTGGATGGCCAGCCAGGCTTGGGTGAGCATGATGGGCACGCTGGGCTGGTCGAGCCCCTCATATACCAAGCGCAGCACCTCATACCAGGCTGGCTCGTCTAGCATGCGGCTGGCCTGCGCTACCAGCTGGATGGCGGCATAGCCAGCTTGTAGGCGGTCATAATCGGCCACGATTGTCTGATAATACTTCGTCAGGCGGGCCTGTGTTAGCACGCCCAGCTCACTGCGCCCCTGACGGATGACGACATCGCTGATCGCAAAGAGCTCAACCGCCCCAGCCAGCCGGCTCTTCTCGCGCCGGACACCCTTGGCGATTACTGCCCGCTGCCCTTCTGGCGTAAGCAATTGCAGCACGCGGTCAGCCTCGCCATAGTTGGTGCGGCGCAAGACGATCGCTGTGGTGCGCTGCATACTCATGCGATTACCTCGCTTGGGATGTACCTGTGTAGTAAGTTCGTCACATCGCTTGGGTGCATCATTGTTTTGTCTAGCAAGGCCACCACGCCGTAGGGTGCGAGATCGGCCAAGGTCATGTCACTCGCATTATTACTACAGATGATGATGGGGATGCGCGCCGTGTCGCTATACGATTGTAGCTCGTGGAGCAGCACCAGGCCATTACCCCCGGGCATGAACATATCGAGGATGATCACCGCTGGGAGTACCTCGTCGAGCGCTGCCATGCCAGCCAGCACATCGGCCGCATAAATGGGCCTTGCACCAGCTCGCCGCACTACCGCAAGCTGCAGCTCAGCAAACCATTGGTCATCGTCGATGACCAACACCCGCGGTGGCGATTGCGTCATAATAACCTCTGTTGATACACCGCCTGGAGATCGATGTAGAAGGTCGCACCATCGCGGTGCCGCACTGCCCCAATCTGCGCCTCCATCGCACTGGCAAACTGCCCTGCAATGTAGAGCCCGAGGCCACTGCTGCCGGGCCGGTTGTGCAGCGGCTGCGCGCTGACGCCAAGGCGCTGCTCCAATTGCTGCCAGAGCGATGGCGGAATGGCTGGACCATAGTCGCGTACCGCCAGGCGGATTACCTGGCCGCCAGCTCGCCGGGAGAGTCGCACTACCACAGGTGCGTCGCCCTCGCCACTGTAGTGGAGTGCGTTGTCGGCGAAGTTGCACAGAACGCGCCGCAGGAGGTCGCGGTTGCCGAGACCTACCACTGCCCGCCGCGGCACACGTACCGCTAGGCGACGCCCCTTGGCGGCATAGAGCGGTTGGAGCTCGGCCACAACGTCGCACGCCACCAATGCCAAGTTGAGCGGCTCGATGCCAAATAGCTCCTCGTGGAGACGGGTGGATTGCGTTAAGTCGGTAGTGAGGCGCAAGGCCCGCTCGCTGGTCAGTGCCATCCGCCGGGCTAGCTCGGCCACCTCGACGGGCGACAGCCCCCCAGCCTCCAAGCTCAGCGCCAATTGCCGCAGCAGCGCCAGTGGCGACTTGAGGTCGTGTGCCGCCGCAACAAAGAGCGACGCCTCCCCCCAGGAAGCGCCGCTCATCATAACCGCATTCCCCTCCGTGCTCATACCAGCTGCATTGTAGCACAGATCGTCGCAATGTTCTATATTTATTCGTTAAATTTGATGGTTTTTATCAGGGCCTCGTAGTCGTTATTAAATACGTCGGCATCTGTCCGCACCGTGAGCGTCCGGTCGCGCATCTTGATCACTACTGCGGTGCCACGGATATCTTTGCTAAAGTTCCCCTCCAGGCGCGTGCCCGTCAGGCCTTTGTCGTTGCTCCAGGCGCTCGACTTCAGCTCACCTTTTTTGATCTGGCTGTCGTAGTCAGCCACCGCTTTGTCGTAGATCTTTTGCTCGATGCTAATCCGAATGGCAATCTTCTGCGTATCTGTTATTGGTGGCACGACGCGGGGGTTGAGGTACGCCTCGTATGTCTTGCCGCCGCCCTCGCTCACATCGGTGGCTTGGTAGGCACTCCAGGTCTTGGGATAATCAAAAGTCAGGCGGCCATAGTCATCTGGCCCAACAAACTGCAACATGGGCTGCTTCTCGCGCTCGGCAAATTTCTTCTCGTCTTCGTCTGCTTGCGTCTTCTTGGCCTCAGCTTGTGCTGCGGTAATTTTGCTATCTAAGTTGCTCTTGGCCTCGGTATAGTTGGTGTAGGCCCAGGCCGAAAACCCACCAAAGAGCACCACCAGTAGTGCCAGCCCAATAATAGCAAAGGTGCTACCACTAAGAAAACTTCGTCGTTTGTAAGATTGCTTCGTCATATCCCTATTATACTTATGCCTGGGGCGATAGACAAGAGCGGGATGAGGATTTGTCTATGAGCCAGAATCTCTTCGCTCGCGTAGGCTCCTCTCCTTACCACTTCATCCGATGGAGTGTGCAAACAGATTGCAATAATCTGTTTGCAGCCCAGCGCAAGAGGTCGACACCTGGGAGGTGTCGACCCTTATAGTGTTCCGGAGGAGGGAGTGGTAAGTAGAGAAACAAAAATAGTGCATATTTGCCATTACTGGCACTATGTGCTATTCATAAATATATGAAACGACGCTATCTCCCGACAACACCACGCAGTATTAGTCTCACCATTATCGCCGTGCTCCTCTTGGGTATACTTGGCTATGGGGTATATCGCTGGCGAGCGACGCGGATCGACTTTACCTACTTCGAGCCATCTTCCTTGCCGGCCAATGCAACGCTTGCCCAGCGGCGTCTTATCAAGGACGAGCGCAATAACGGCACATTTGTTCGCACGAAGCAGAGCTTCCGAGCAAAAGATGACTGGTACTATGGTATTACGCAGTGGCCAGGCCAGCATGCATCGGCAGGTGGCGGCCTCACCAAAGATCCTCGCATAGCCTCTTGTCGCTGGGTCGAGACGCCGCACAAGCAAACCTACCGCTTATGCTATCACCATGCCGACGAGATGCTCACCACTCATGTTGAGCTTAATCGAGGCACCACCTATCTCGAGCTGTACTTTCCTCGCCGTATTGAGCAAGCAGATATTACTACGATGATCGACTCACTCAAGCCAGCCAGCACCCTGTGGCTACCTGTGATACATCCATCAAGCGAGGACTAGCAGAGCTTATGCATCGCGCTCTGCTCGCACCCGGTACAGCTTGTGCGCACCTTGCTCACGCACTGGTGCCCAGCCAGGCACGGCAAAGGCGTAGGAGATGAACCATAGGTCTGTGCCAAGGCGGGTGGCTTGCTGCTGCACATGAGCGGCCATCCGAGCAATGTCGCGCGAGTCACCAAAGGTGTAGACCACTGTGGTGCCAGTTGGAAAGTTCGTGCAGTACAGATTACCACACACCACCATCGCTTTGGTATCACCACGCAAACGCCAGCGCGAGAGCAGGACGAGGAGCGGGTTGAGCTCCACGCCAAAGGCCCGTGCGCCCTGCTGGCGGGCAATCTTTAAGACAACGCCATCGCCCGAGCCCATGTCTACCAAGCAATCCTCTGGCCCAAGGCGATAGAGCTTGGTCAGCGCCTGCTGCACATCGCGGTGGTGCGATGGCACATAGGGTGCCCCCGTCAGCGCCGTCACGCAAAACAGCAGGATGATGACCAACAGTGCCCACCACATCATCAGGCGGCTGCGTCCTCTGTGATGATAGTTACCTTATTTTTGATCTCTCTCAAGCGCTGGTCGATCTGCTCGGCAACGCGTGCTGCCTGCTGGTAGCGCTCTACCGCTGCCTCAAGCTCAAACTCATCACTGTCAAACCACGCCAAGATCTCTTCCAGCTGCTCCATTTGTTCACGCAGTGAACGGTTATCTGCGTTGCTCTGCTGGCTAGGCTGCGGCGGCGCTGATGGGCTTGCTGGTGTATTATTGGGCTGGCTATAATCCGGCGTGATTCCCTCTGCTGCAAGGGCCATTGCCAGTTGGTCGTCATCACTCAGTGTGGCGCGCTTGGCCCGAGGAGCTGATGACGTGCGCCGAGTGCTGGCATTGGGAGTGGTGGCCGTTTTAGCTGGTTTTGGTGGTTGTTTTGCGTTCGACATGGGTTACCTCCGCTGTTATCATATCGCTATATCGCTCGATGCTAATCGTCTGGCCGACGGCGGCTTGGCCACGCACGAGGGCGTAGCCACGCGCTAGGGTTGCTGCAGGGTTATACAGCCGGAGCCGGGCCTGCAATGCCGCACATTGCTGCTCGAGTATCTGCTGCCGCCTGGCTAACTTTGCCCGAGCTTCGGCCAGCTGATGCTGCACCGCTAGCTGCTCATCATCCGCCGTGGCGATAATCGTCTGTTTCATCATCTGCAGCTGCTCGGCCAGCCGCGCTTGCACCGCTGCGGCATCAGGCGTGATGAGCTGAGCAGCGTTAGTTGGTGTCACAGCCCGGACGTCGGCGGCGAGATCGGCCAATGTCTCATCCGTGTCGTGCCCTACCCCAACCACTGTTGGCACGCGGCTTGCAGCAATCGCCCGCACCAGCGCTTCGTCGTTAAAGACTTGCAAATCATCGGCGCTGCCGCCACCACGCACAATCGCCAGCACCTGCGGCACCGCTGCCTGGCGGTTGCAGCGCTCAATGGCGCGGATGATTCGATCGGCCGCGCCAGCACCTTGCACCGGCACCGCATAGACATCGACCTGCATGCCGCCCCAGCGCTGGCCGATGATGGTCATAAAGTCGGCATAGCCTGCCGCCTGAGGGCTACTCACCACGGCAATGTGCTCGGGCCACTCGGGCACCGGCCGCTTGCGCTCTGGAGCAAAGAGCCCCTCCGCGCCAAGGCGCTGGCGCAGCAGCTCGAAGTTTTTCTTAATGCTCCCCTGCCCGACCGGTCGCACCTGCTGCACCGTCAGGCTGAATTTGCCGCGCGCTGTAAGCTTCGGTACGGCTTGCACCGCCACCTGCATGCCATCCTCCAGCGCCACCCGGAGCTGCCACACCATCATAAAGCAGCTCACGCTGCCTGTCTCGTCCTTGAGGTCAAAAAAAACAAACTTCCCCTGGCGCACTGCCATGCTGGCTACCTCGCCCTCGACCGTCAGTACCGGAAACGCCCCCTCCAGCACCTCGCTCGCACAGGAGAGGAAATCGCTAACGCTCAGTGGTGGGAGGTTTGTCGCGTCCATAGCGCATGATGGTTAGTTGATAAAATGCATAGCCAAACACCAGTGTAGTCACGATGGCGATCACACGGTAGAGCATCGTCCCAGCGATGGCTTGGCCCTGGCTCACACCCGAGAGTGCCAAGATTCCGACCATGACCGCCTCATACGCACCAGCTCCACCAGGGGTAGCGACAACCACCGCCATGGTCGTGGCCACGCCATAGGCGATGAGGATTGATGCAGGATTAACTGATACCCCCAGCGACTGGAAGGTCATCCAGAAGGGCAAAATCTCCATAATCGTAAAGATAATACTCCAGACGAAGGGCTGCCACAGCAGCTTCTTGTCCCGCCGCAGCTCGAGGAAGTCGGTGTGGAGGTCGTCGCAGTAGCGCCGCACCGCAGCTTCGTCCATCACTGGCTTTGTGCGCCGCAGGATACGCCGCGCTAGGCCATTGACCGTCAGCGTAATCTGATGCGCCGCCTTGTGGAGCCGCTGCTGGCTCGTCAGCAAATACACCCCCAGCAGCGTGATCATCGTCAGGCAAAATACCAGCCCCCCACTCATTAGGATGATCCAGCGGTTCACGCCGCTATCGATCGTCACTATTACCACTGCCACTGCAAGGAACAGCACCACTGCCACAAAGCCCATGACATAGCGCACCATCTGGGCCATCGTTGCGCGCCCCGTCGAGACGCCGTATTTGCGTAAGCGCCAGTTGGCGTATGATATACCGCTCAGGCCGCCACTAGGGAAAGCGTGGTTGACGAAGTTTAGCTCCAGCGACAAGCGCATCAACGCAAAGGGGCTCACATCACGCACGAAGCCCTTTTGCCGCAGATACGAGAAGATCATCTCACCCGCTGCTAAATACCCCAACGCCGCCACCGGAAAGACGGCAATCAAGACCCATATATTGACCTGCTGCAGCAAGTGCCACGCCTGGAGAAGCTCGTGCCGTGACAAGAATAGAATCAAGGCAATCAGCACAAACGTCATAATACTCAGCCAGGTGCGGAAGGATAGCTGTTTTATTTTTTTGATATATTTCTGCATAGCTACGGTATATTATACCACGAAGCAGATTGCAGCTACTCCAGCATACTCGCCGGACAGGCAATCGTCGCCTCATAGGCCGTCCACTCGTCGTACTCGGTGTCGTACAGCCAGTCTTTCGTCGCTTCATAGAATTCTCTATCGGTTCCGAATGGGTCATCGACCGTTGGGATATGACGGTATTCGGCAAGCTTCGCCTCGACAAACTCCGCTATCTCGACGAAGTCAAGCTGGGGCATGACTAGTGGTGTAACTGGGTAGCCATCAAAATACTCTGCACTAGCAGGGTCATCCAAGAATGACTGAGAGCACACGGTGAGGATATAGCGCCCTGGCTCGGTCGTGCCCACGCCAACATCCTGATTAGGGGAGATGTCCATCTTCTCACGGACTGACTTATCGCGCGGGGTAATGCAGACGCCAACCTCAATCGCCCATGGGCAGCGCGCGTCACCAAATGACAGATAGGGACTCTTCGGGTTGTCGGGCTGATGAATCCATGGCCAATCAATCTCCCACCCCTTACCGACAAAACGCCTGTCATCATAGGTGAGAAGGCGAGCTATTGTATAATATGATGTCATAGGCGTATGATATGCCTCCTGGTCGCTTCTGTCAATTCTCGGGCTGGTTGCTTATTCCCTCCATTCTCACCCGCTTTTGCGCTATACTAGGCATATGTATATTGCAATTCTTGGCCGGCAGCCGGCCCTGAGCATGGCGGAGCTGGAGTGTTTGTATGGCGCGGTGGTGGTGCGTTGGTTTGGCGGGCAGGCTGCTACTATTACCTCTGACATATTCGATTTTGAGCGTCTGGGTGGCAGCCAAAAAGCAGGCCGGGTGGTGTTAGAGCTGCGCGGTAACTGGCTGGCGGTGAGCCGGCAAATCGTCCGCCACTATAGCGCGCAGTGGCAGGGCGCGCCGCACAAGATTACGCTGGGCATGAGTGCCTATGGCTTCTCTGCCACCGCCCGTGAGGTGCAAAAGACTGGCCTTATTCTGAAGACAAAATTGCGCGCTTCTGGCACGAGTCTGCGCCTCATCCCCAACGCCGCTCCAGCGCTCAATACTGCCACGAGCCACCACAACAAGCTTGGTCGCTCACCGCATCATATCGAATTGCTGGTGGTGCGAGCCCAGGATGGGCGCGTCATTGTAGCGGAGAGTGTTGGCGCGCAAAACATCTCTGCCCTGGCCGCACGCGACCAAGCCCGTCCGCGCACTGATGCCTTCGTCGGTATGCTACCACCCAAGCTCGCCCGCATGATGATCAATATGGCTGGGCCATTGGTGCAGCCTTCACCTACTACCGAGCACTCAGTGCCGCGCCCCCTACTGCTCGACCCCTTCTGCGGTACCGGCACCGTCCTGCAAGAGGCGCTCCTCCTAGGCTACGATGTGTGCGGCAGCGACCTGAACCCCAAGATGGTCAGCTATACCAGCGAGAACCTTGCCTGGCTGCAGCGCCGCTCTGCTGCGGCTACTCCTGGCGCGGTACAGGACGTTACTCAGGCTGATGCCACTACTCATCAGTGGGCAGACGCCCAGCAGCTCAGCGCTATCGTCTGCGAGACATACCTTGGCCAGCCCTTCTCTGCCCCGCCTGCTCCCACTAAGCTCAGCGCTGTGCGCACCACGTGCAACCACATCATTAGCCACTTCCTCACCAACCTTCGTCCCCAGCTGGGCCCTGGCACACCACTGGTCATCGCGGTGCCTGCTTGGCGCGCCAGCGACGGGCAGTTTACTCACCTGCCACTCATCACCCAGCTAAAGCAACTGGGCTACCAGCGCCGCCCACTCCAGCATATTCGCCCCACCGACCTCTGTTATTACCGCGAGAACCAAGTGGTAGCGCGGGAGTTGTTGGTGGCGGAAGTAATGAAATAACCTACCTTGGGGAGTGAAACTCATTCTGGTCATCCAGCAGGTATGTATTTCTTCTGCATGCTAACAGTTACAAAAAGCAAAGAACCTCAGGTATATCATGCTGAGGTTCTTTATACCACTCTGGTAGTGAGAAACTTTTTGATAGTTATTTATTGTGGAGTGATTGCACCCTTTGTGGCCTGCAGCTTGTCGGCAGCTGCTTCTAGTAAAGGCATGACACTTTGCTGAAACACTTCTCGCTGCTCAGGAGGCAACGTGTACATAAGGTTGTTTAAGGCATCAAGCCCCTGATGAAAATGTCTTCGAGCCTCTTCCAAATTCTGAGCTGCTTGAGTACGCCGCTCAGAGGAAAGTCCTGCTGCCCGCTCTGCAGTGGAGCCACCAGCTTTTTGTCTCTCTCCTCTTATCTGCGCAAAATTTGCTTCCAGGTCCAAGCTATCGACTGGGGAATCCTCAGCACTCGAACCCATTCCTCCATACCATTCTGACATTGTCACTCCTTTTCATATCATTATTGTATCTATAGTGCACCTATTATACCACCATAGCGCCAGCTGGCCAATATCTGCCTGGCCGGCGCGGCCGCCAAAGCAAGCGCCACGCAGCGAGATGGTGCGATCGAGCCCTCTCGCCGCTTGACTTCGCCCACGCCCTCACGTATAATCGTATAGATTGTTTATATTAGCTAAAGGAGTGATATGTCAAAAGTCAAAGCAGGTGGCTCAAGCAAGAACGTCCACAATAACGCTGGGGCGCGCCTTGGCGTCAAGCGCTTCGGTGGCCAGCAGGTCAACGCTGGTGAAGTCCTCGTTCGCCAGACAGGCGCTACGAAGATTGCCGGCCCTGGCACATACATGAGCCGCAACTACACCATCCACGCCGCTCACAGTGGTGTTGTCAGCTTCAAGAAGGTCAAGAAGTCTACCTTCACTGGCAAGACCCAGCCACGCACCCAGGTGTGCGTCAGCGCAGCGTAGGTGTTTTATAGCGCAAACGCAAAACCACCTCATAACCGAGGTGGTTTTCTTATTTTTGATGATAAGTCCAGCGAACTCGGTGCTTGCTATCGATAGACACTGCCCGTACTACTTAGCAATGGCATGCTTTGCACTACAGATGAGAATGACGCATGCTCATTATTTTTGGCTAGTCTCTGGCCTAATCAGCAAGGGCTTCGATACCAGTTATTCGAGTTATTACCACCTCTTAGGCTAAGCCACGTGTTATCTTACGCGCCCAAGCGCTCGCCGCACCAGTGAGCTATTATCCACCTCTCCACTCGCTTTTGCTGCCACGCTCCCTACTAATTGGCGAGCGCTATTTCCACTGAGATGCTCGTACGTATCGCCTCTTTGGGCGAGCAATACCTCTGTTTCTTGCTCATCAGTTGAGTCATTCTGGTGAGTAGCATGAGTGGCATCGGCAACGGGTTGTAGCCTGCCATTCTTCATCGTCATGCCATAGGCTCTTTGCAGATATGCATTGGTGAAGTCAATGTTTTGCTCCTGTAGCACCGCGAGCGGTACACATTTCTCGAGCTGGTGGATGTTGCTTCGGTTGACTAGCTTAGTCATCCGCACTAGCGTTACGCCATCTTCGGTAATAATCTCTACATCAACCCACCCTTCGTCGAGCTGGCCACTGCTGCGCAGCACATTCCACTGGTGGCGTGGCACATCTTGGCGCTTGGGAATGCTGTACGTATCGGGATGAGTTGCACGCTCTTGTGGCGTGCCGTCCGTTGTAATTGGCTGCGTCAAGAGATGCTCGGGCTGTCGTGGTGGGAGTGATGCTGATGTCTCTTCTTTTGCAGCGGGAGATGCCGAATATTTTTCCGTCATCTTTTTATCATACCATGAAACAATGCTGAGGAAAAATCACTCAGAAGCAAGGGCTCGCTGCACACTTTGTTTGACAGCCCTCTAGCCTCTGTTATTCTTGGCTCATGCCCAGGTGATACTTAATGCGAGCCACTACGTCACCAATCATCACTTGCGACTTGACGAGGTAGTCATCCACTCCCAGCTGCTTGGCCCGCTCTTTATCCTTGGGCTGGCTCAGCGCCGTCAGCATGATAACGCGGACGTTGGTAGTGTCTGGGGTGTTACGCAAGATATCAAGCACATCGAAGCCGCTGATCTTGGGGATCATCACATCAAGCAAGATCAGATCTGGCCGAACATCGACCACCGCCGAGAGCGCATCCTCACCATTGTGCACTTCACTCACCGCAAAGCCCTCCAGTTCGAGCCGCGAGCGATACACTGCCAGCAGTGCGGTGTCGTCTTCTACCAAGAGAATTTTCTTTCGTCTGTCCATATGCCTTTATGGTAGCGTAGATACGAAGCAAATACAATACTTTTGGCGAACAATCGTTTGCATTTTGTTGGATATATGTCTACTCTGCGAACTTTTGTAGTGCGCTATCGAGCTGTGGGTCGCGGCCAGCGTTGCGATCATCGGCACTCATCTTAACCTCAGTATCTGGCGCAATGCCACCCTGCGAGATATTGCGGCCACTGGGCGTATACCAACGCGCCACGGTGATCTTGAGCTTGCGGCCGTCAGGTAGGTCAAATAGCTGCTGCACCGTGCCCTTGCCGAAGGTCTTTTCGCCGAGTAATGTCGCCGCTTTGTGATCGTGTAGTGCCCCCGCTACGATCTCACTGGCACTGGCGCTGTTGCCATTGACGAGGACGGTTGTCTTCACTCCCTTGAGCAGTGCTTGGCCACTACTGTGCACCGTGTCTCGCACGACGTCGCCAGACTTCTCCACTACCACGACTTTGTTCTCAAGCCATAGGCTTGCGACCTCGCGAGCAGCCGTTACATAGCCGCCACCGTTGTCGCGTAGGTCGAGCACCACTGCCCGCACCCCCTGCTGAACGAACTGCTCTGCCGCTTGGCGGGCCAGTCGGCCAGTTTGGTCATCAAACCGGGTGATGGTAAGGATACCCACGCCGTCGCGAATCTGGCTACGCACGCTGGCGTCATTTACCTTGGCCCGGACGATGGTGTACTCCTCGATCGATTCCTCACGCTGCATCACCAGCTTGACGGTTGTGCCAGCTTCGCCCCGCACCTTGCTTGCCACCACCTCAGAGTTCTGCCCCACCACCGATTGGCCATTAATACTGCGGAAGATATCGCCGGCCCGCAGGCCTGCCTTGGCTGCTGGTGAGTCATCGATGACGCGCACCACTGTGGCGTGGTTGCCCCGCGATGCAATCTCCACGCCAATACCGCTCACTTCGCCATTGAGGCTACGGTCGAACTGCTCGGTCTCTTGCTTGTCCATGTAGGTGGTGTAGGGGTCGCCGGTAGCTGCAGCTAGGCCACGATTAGCGCCATCGATCAGCTTCGTGTCGTCCAATTTACCATCATATTCTGCTTTGAGTTTGCGATAGGTCTGCTGCACACTACTGAGGTCAATGCTATCAGCCGATACCTTGAGGCCAAAGACTGGCGCAATCGCTGCATAGAGCTTGTCGGCATACATCCCTGCCACAAAGCCAGCCCCCAGCAGCAGCACCGCCACGAGCAGGGCTGTGAGCTGCGAGATAGTCAGCTTTTTTGGTTCATCATACTCATATTTCGAGCGGTTCGCGCTCGCCGTGTCACTCTGTACCATACTATGGTATTATACTACGCCAAGCGACGCGGCAAAAGAGTACGAAGATAACCATTGACCTACCGCTCTATTCTATCCTTCACATTCAGTTATTTCTTTTATATCTATCTTCATATATTCTCCTTTTCTATCTCTATGCATCTCTTTCTCTATATTTCTCTATCTCTATCTATATCTATACTCATATCTATCTCTTTATCTTTCTCTATCTCTATTTATCCATTTCCTTATCTTTATATTTCTTTATCTATTTATCTTTATTTTTATCTCTATTTACTTATTCTTTCTATTTCTCTATTTATCTCTATCCTCTATCTTTATATATCCATATCCATCCATATCGATTTCTCTCCTATTATATATAAATATATAAAAGAAGAGAAAAAAGAACCCACGCTAACAGGGAAAAAACAGGGTAAACCAGGCGAATTTCGAAATTCGCCTTTTTGAAGGAAGAAAATGAGAGAAATAGAGGGGAGGAAGGGGGAGAGAAGGTAGCAGAACAAACAATGAACAGAAGAGCTTATGTTTTTATTGGTCACAATAATGCGATACTTCGAACCCCTTGCATTTTTGCCTCATCCTCGTATAATAGACAATTACCATTTTCTAACAAAATAAGCGAGGTTACCTAATGTCTCTTGCTGTTGTCAGCTCAGAAGCAGCGCCTGTTTTCCCGTTACCATCCACTGTTGAAGGTAGCTCACAGCTGCTTACTAAGCCTACCCCTCAGACTTGCCAGGTTGGGCGTCTTGCGCTTGTTGCTGAATTGCCGACTATTCCGCGCCATAGCAGCGAGGAGCTCGATGCGATGCGCATTATCGACGACGAACGCCACCAGCGCGAGCAAATCCTCCACGATGTCATCGACAGCCTCACAAACATCATTACCAAGATGAAAGGGAGCGCCCATGGTGGCCAGCCGCCCATCACCATCGCACATAGCGAGATTACCTACTCAGTGCATTATTTCTATGAGCGCTGTCTAGACTGCCGCGATTGCGGCCACGGTTTTAATCAAGACCTCTTAGCGCAGGAGCAGCACGGCTTTACCTACGGTGGTGAGAAGCCGCCCAGCACAAGCGAAGCAATCAGCAACGTCAAAGAGCTCTTTGTCCTACTGGCCCATATGGCCCAGGCCGATACACGCGCCGCCTTTAGCAACAGCTACATTGCCCAGCTGCCCACTGATATTGAACCCCTCCGGCGCTGCGAGAGGGATGATCCAATTGGCACAGAGTACAACCAGTATGGGTACCGAGTTGGTCCGCCTGAGGTGAGTACTACCACTGATACAACCATCACCCAAACCGAAGCCCCGCACCAACCTACCCTATCTGCAGCGTAGGTCCCAAGAGTTCCACCCACCAAAAAACGACCACCGCTACCTGGGTGGTCGTTTGCGCTATATATTCTCTCCTACAGATAAATATACGTATCGTACGTACTGGCGGGCACCGTCATTTCACTGTAGTGACCCCAGCCAGGACCGCCGGCGTTGAAGTAATTGAACTGGCTAATGCGGACAGTGTTGCTACCGGCATCGTAGCCCTCGATGTAGACGATATGCCCATACTGCCCTGCTGAGATGACGCCAAGGGCATTGGCTCGTGGAGTGCGGCCCGTCGAGAAACCAGCGTTGCGAGCGGCAGCCGGCCACATGTTGGCGTTGCCCCAGTAGCGTGGCGCGTAGCCAGTCTTTTGGTAGGTCTTCCAGGCGGTGTAGCTCACACACTGGCGGCAGCCATAGCCCAGTGGGTCCTCACCGCCACCAGTTGCGCCACCATGCGACATTGCATTAGCATCAACGGTACAGCCACCGGCCCAAGGGTAACCACCCATCGAGCCATCACCAGATGAGGTTGATATTGCACCACCCGCTTTCTGAATAGTTCGCTGGATTTCATCCTGCTGTGCCTTCTGAACGCGAGCTTTCTCACTCTCGCGGTCTGCGGTGAGCTTTTGGTAGTTTGCTTCTTCGTTTTGCGTGCGGGCAAGGAGGTCAGCCTGCTCGCGCTCTTTGGCAGCGAGGGCTTCACGGGCGTTCTTTTGGTCAGCCAAGACACGCTCAACTTCCTTCTTTTGCTCCTCTAGCTGCTTTTTGAGCTTATTGACCCGAGTGATCGTCTCGCTCAGCGTGGTCTGGATGCTATCGCGGCGATCTTGCTCCACCACATAGTCACCAAGGCTCCGGCTACTGGCCAACATCTCCAGCGGGCTAATGGTGCGGTCGACATACATATCGGCCAGCGTGTCGCCCAAGGCGTCTTGGTTGGCTTTGATGTCGCGCTTGGTCTGGGCGATTTTCTCTTGCAGTTGGTCGTGCTTCTTCTGGCTGATATCAATCTGCGCTTGGATCATCGCCTTCTGCTTCGACAAGACTTCGAGTTCATTTTGCAAGCTCTTTGCCTTCTCGTTCAGCTCCTTGGCCTGCGACTGATACTGCCCAATCTCCTTATTGAGCGCATCGATCTGCCGCTGGTATTCCTCCTGCGACACGGCCGAGGCAGTCCCGGTGGTCACACCAAGGTAGGTGCTGACTGGCGTACTCAGCGCCATAATTACGGCAGCTGCCACAATGACCGACTTGGTGGCAAGCCCCTTGGTTTTTTTGGGTGCGGCCACAGCAGTGTGGGCACGCGAAACAGATGTGGTGGATTGTTTCATATTTCTTATGGTAACAAGCGGTGTGTGCTTTGTCAACACAGGGCCTCCTTTGTATCAATGCTAAATCTTTAGGTAACGGCGGGTGGCCACCAGCGATGAGATGACGCCAATGCATGCGCCTAGTGCCATCATCACCAGGGCAATAAGCCACCAGTAGGATGCTGCCATATCAATCGTGGGCTGGAGAGCAACCCCCCACTTCTTGAGCGAATTGCCCGAGAGAAAGAGCGTAATGATACCCAGCGTGGTCGCAATCACCGCGGCAATCACCCCGTATACCACTGCCTCCACGAGGAATGGCCCGCGAATAAAGCCCCGGTCGGCGCCAATCAGCTTCATCATCTCGATCTCATCGCGCCGGTTGAATATCGCCATACGGATGGTATTGAAGATAATCAAGAATGAAATAGCGATAAAGAGCACACTGGCCGCTACTCCAGCCTTTTGCGACATCTGTGTCCACTCCGCGATACGCGTCGTACCGTTGCGCCGCTGGCTCATAAAGGTTGGTGTTTGGGTGGCGCTAATCAGTGGTTTGAGCGCAGAATTAGTATTGACGAAGTCTATCAGCTGCGATGTATCGTTGTTGTCGTGCAGGGTGATGCGAATCGTCGCGGGTAGTAGGTTCGTTGCCTCATTGAGGGCGTGCAGTTTGGCTTCGTCGTCCTTATTAGCCTTGGCAAACTGCTCCTTGGCTTCCTCTGTGCTAATGAAGCGAACTGACTCGACGTTGCTGAGGCGGCGCAAACTCACCAGCACTGGCTGAGCGCGCTCCTCCGAGACATCAGGGCGGAGGTAGATTGAGCGGTCGATATCCTTGTTGATAGCCTGAGCGGTATCGGCCAGTGAACGCTGGGCGACAAAGGTCGTAAAGACAATCAGCAGTGTAATTGTCATCACAAGCGTCGCAGCAACAGTCAGCCACGCGTTGCGGCTAAAGTTATTAACGCCGTAGTGGCACATCCGGACAAACGTCAGCCACTGGCGACGGCGGCGCTTTTGCTGCATCAGAGCACGAGCAGTATCTTTGCGGCGGCTCATTGGCGGTAACTCCCTCTGGCTTGGTCGTGCGTGATCTTACCATGCTCGATGGTGATGACGCGGCGCTTGAGCCGGTTAACGATCTCGACATTGTGGGTGGTCAGGAGCACGGTGGTACCATATTTATTAATCTTCTCGAGCAAACGGACGATATCCCAGCTGTGCTTAGGGTCGAGGTTGCCAGTGGGCTCATCAGCGATAAGAATTTTGGGCTGGCGCACAACGGCGCGGGCAATCGCCACGCGCTGGCGCTCACCACCACTGAGCTGATGTGGAAATTGCTTCTCTTTACCCCGGAGGCCAACGAGGTCGATCACCTTGGGCACTGTGTTCTTGATCTCGCGGTTGCTCATGCCTGCAATCTCCAGCGCAAAGGCCACGTTTTCAAACACCGTGCGCTGCGGCAACAGCTTAAAATCCTGAAACACCACGCCGATCTTGCGGCGCAGCAGTGGAATATGCTTATCCTTGAGGGTGTCGTAGTCGATACCACCGACCACAATCTTGCCCGTCGTGGGCTTCTCTTCGCGAGTAAGGAGCTTGAGCAGCGTGCTCTTGCCCGCCCCACTCGTGCCAATAATAACGACGAACTCATTGGGCTCAACATGCAAGCTCACCCGATCGAGCGCCGGCTTGGCGTCCTTATCATACCGTTTGGTTACTCTGTCTAACAATATCACTATACCAGTATAGCATATGGCTGGGGGATGGAGCGAGAAAGCTACGACTTCTCCCCCACCCCCATCGCCAGATATGCCTCGATAAAGCCGTCGATGGCGCCGTCGAGGACAGCTTGGGCGTCGTGGGCTTCGTGTTTGGTGCGAGTGTCTTTGACGAGGGTATAGGGATGAAGCACATAGTTGCGGATCTGTGCGCCCCAGCTAGCGGACTCACCAGTGCGGAGGTCAGCAAGGCTGGCGGCTTGCTGCTCGTGCTGGAGCTGAGCAAGGCGCGAGCGCAGGATAGTGAGAGCCGTCTCACGGTTTTGGATCTGGCTGCGTTCGTTCTGAATCGCAACGACGATACCAGTCGGCAAATGGGTAACGCGTACTGCCGAGTCGGTCGTATTAACGCCCTGCCCACCCTTGCCACCGCTGCGGTAGACGTCGATCCGGAGGTCTTTGTCCTCAAGCTGCACCTGCTCGGGCTCAGCGATTTCTGGCATCACCTCCACCAAAGCGAAGCTTGTCTGGCGCAAATGGTCAGCATTAAATGGGCTGAGCCGCACCAGGCGGTGCACGCCATGCTCGCTGCGCAGCTGGCCATAGGCGTACGCACTATGGAGGCTGTATGTCGCACTCTTGATGCCCGCTTCTTCCCCCGTCGAGCGCTCGAGGAGCTCCGCTTGGAGGCTATGCTGCTCAGCAAAGCGTAGATACATCCGCTCGAGCATCGCTGCCCAATCCTGAGCATCGGTACCACCAGCTCCAGCGCTAATCTTAATAATAGCCGGTTGATCGTCATGTTCACCACTGTAGAGGAGGTCACGGTGGCGCGCTTGGTAGTCGTGCTCGAGGGCGGCAAGCTGCTGCTCGAACTCTGGTATCATCGAATCATCGCCAAGATCCATTAGCTCCACAATGTCGCTCGCCTGAGCCTGCAGCACCTGCCATGGTTCTATCTGCCCTCGCAGGGCTGCCGCCTGGCGCGACACTTGCTGAGCGTGGGCTGGATTAGCCCAAATTTGCGAGTCAGCCAGCTGCGCCTCAAGCTGAGTGAGCTGAGTGGCTTTGTCAGTAATCTGCAAACGATGGATCGCATCGAGGATATCGGCGAGGAGCTGTGCGGCGCGCTTTTTGAGTGGTTGCATAGGTCTATTATACCGCACTCTGGAGCGCCGGCTCTACTATACGGCGCAAAGCATTGCTGGCCACATATATCACAGCGTATTGCTGCGCGCTCGCTCCGTTACCTTTGTTTAAGTAAAGTGTAGAGTCTCGTTGTTATTGCACTATCGCAATACATCGAGCAAAACCGAGAAGCCACCATCGCATGGATAGTGGCTTCTCATATAAACAGCATTGTGTCGCCTCGCGGCTTCCCCTTACTGCGGTTGGACTGGCGTTGTGGGCTGGGCTGGTGCAGCTGGTGCTTGGGGCGCAAGGAGTTTAGCAGTCATCTCATCAATGTGATCAAGCCGACGCACGAGGTATGGGTGGTCGCTCAAGGTCTGAGCAAAGCGGTTCATTGGACGGTTGGCGGTGTAGCGCTGCCACTGGCGAGCGGTCTCGTTCATACCCTCTGCCACGTCAGGGCCAATGTGCACCTTGACAAGCGCATTCTTGACGAGCTCTGGATCTTCGGTATAGGTAAGCGCCAAGCGGTCGGCCGTATACTCGGTGCGGCGCTGCCAAAAGCCCGCTAGCCAGCCAGACACTGATGAGACAAACGGCAGCATCAAGAATGGCTGCAGATACAGCATAGCTATGGTGTGCTTGTACTTAATGTGCCCCATCTCGTGAATAACGATTGCCTTGAGCTCATCGGGCGTGAGGTAGCGAATCGAGCCAGAGTGCAGCACAATACAGTATGGATTCATAAAGCCAAAGGCATAGGCATTTATAACTGGGTTCTGCGTGACGAAGATCTCTACCCGTGGCAAACCGAGGTCGGCCGCTGTGACGTTCGCCCAGTCGCGCAGCCACGCATAATCACTATACTCTACTTGCATAGCATTACCCAGCATCTTCTGCCGCTCCATCCGGATGAAAAACATCCCAACTAGAAGGATGACGCCAAAGAGGATAGCACCGCTAAACAAAGCAATAATAAGCCTCAGCCAAAGCGGGACTTGCTCTGTCGCCATATCAGTCCCCTCTACACTAAAGTGCTCGGCCAGCGCCGTAAAAATAAAATACGCCGACGTCATAAAAAAGAAGCCAATAAAGGTGACTGCCAGCACGGTGTTGTCGCTAGACATGGCAGCACGGGCCACGGCAAGCTGCCCCTTGCTATACTGCGGCGCAGCGGCGGGCTGCGGTGAGTTGGTATATGGTTGCTGATTCATTGGGCTATCCGATTCCTTATCTTGTATCAGTTATATAAGTTATTTGTATATATTATAGTATATCCTGCTCAATCGCAAAATAGCTTACACTCCGCCACCCTGCACCGCTGCAATAAATTGCTCACCACGGTCGGCATAGCTGCGGTATTGGTCGAAGCTCGCGGCAGCGGGGCTTAGGATGACGACATCACCCGGCTCGGCCTGCTGCCGAGCGGCAGCCACGACCTCTGTCATAGGCACGCTGCCAAGCGTGATAATAGACGCAGCAACATCATAGTTTTGTAATACCGCTGCAATCGCCGAAGCATTTGCTCCCATAGTAATGATAGCGCGGACAGACTCGCCTTGAGTGTACACTTCTTGTGCGAGTGGCTCGTAATCACCACCTTTGTCTGCCCCACCAACGATGAGCACTTTGGGCTCCGCAAAGGCACGCAGCGCTGCAATGGCACTGCCCGGTGTGGTAGCAATACTGTCGTCATAATACCGTACCTCATCCTGCTCTGCCACGAAGGCCAAGCGATGCGGCAAGCCAGCAAAGCTCGCCAACCCCTCCGCTAGGCGCTGCGGCACAGCCTGTGGATCGAAGGCCAGCACTGCGCTCAGCGCGGCACAGGCATTCTCAATATTGTGCGCACCCGGCAGTTGCAGGCGATCCGTTGCGCAGAGCCGCCGCTCACCCTGCCAAAAGGCACCATCTTTCACATACACCATGCCATCATCTGGCGTGCCATAGCGATAGGCTGGTGGTGGCGTGCCTAGGCTGCCACGCGCAACGTCTGTGTCGAGCGACTCAGCAATCTGCGCGGCATATGGATTGCTCGGATGATAAATACACACATCGCCTGGCCGCTGGTGCCGCCGAATGTTCGCCTTGGCATCGACATACTCGGCAAAATTAACGTGCTTGTCGAGGTGGTCGGGCTCAATCATCAGCACCACCGCCACCTGCGGTGAGCGCTCGGCATCCCACAGCTGGAAGCTACTCAGCTCATACACCACCACATCATCAGGGCCAATCTGCGCCAGCTGAGCCAGAGCTGGCCGGCCAATATTGCCCACCACATGGACGGTGCGCCCAAGGGCTTGCAGCATAGCAGCGACGAGGCTCACCGTTGTGCCCTTGCCCTTCGTGCCTGTCACGCCAATGATCGGCGCGGGGCAGCGTGCGAAGAACTCATTCGTAGCCGACCACACTGTGCCATCTGTCTCGATCCGCCACGGTGCCAATCCAGGGGTGCGCATGACGATATCGGCATCGCCCAGCTGAGCAAAGGCATCTGGGCCTGTCAATACATCCACCACCCCAGGCGGCACATCAGCAATGCGCCGCTCATCGGCTATCACAATCTCCGCCGCAGGCCACACCTGCCGCGCATAATCATACGTCGCACGACCTTCAACGTCGTACCCAGCAATCGCAACTTTCATACTGTTATTATAGCATACACAGCACCCAAAGCACAGAATATACAGAGGTCAGAGGGTGTATCATACTGTCCTTGTTCTCGGTACTCCCTCGTCATTCCCATCGATGGACGGTGACTCCACTTCTGTAGCGGTCTTGTTGATTTTTTGTGTATTTCTTATATAGAGATCGCATTGGCATACCACCAAACACAATGCGCCGCAACAGCTCTTCCTCCGTCAATTTGCGCTTACTGCAACTATTGCTATAATATATAGTCTATAGTTAATTTGAGTATCAACAACGAAGATAAAGGACACAAGCAATGGACACCCAGCCCACTCCTAGCCATAACCAACCAGCTATGACCTCACCAACGAACACCATGAATATGAACACATCACAGCCCAGCAAGACACCACAGCCACCTCAGTTTGCGGGCAATAAACTGCTGGCAAATAAGAAGCTGCTGTATGGCCTGATTGCTGGCGCGGTAGGTCTCGTGCTGCTTATTGTGATTATTATTGTAGTGGCCATTCAGTCTGCACCACCAAGCCGCAAAGACTTGCAAGACGCCCAAGCACTCATCCGCACCCATAGCCGCACCGAGGATCGCCTGCTGCAGCCACTCTCTCGCGGTGAGACGATCGACACCAAGGCATTTGCAGACAACCGCAAAGAGCTCATAAGCAAGCTTGGTAGCTCACGCGCTGTGCACGACGAAGACATCAAGCGTGCGTACGAGCAGTACAAGCACGAGACGGACGAAGCCGTCACTGCACTGGGCAAGCTGCCTAGCTACTACTCCACCGTCGCCACCTTTATCAAAGAGTGCGCCGATACCAACACGCTCAACCGCCAAATTCTAAACTTTGACTTCCGCAAGGGTGGCAGCGCAGCGCTTACGAGCGCTCCTGCACTAACCGATAGCGAGATCGAAAAGGAAGCAAGCAAGACCTACGGCTCGTGCATAGAGCAAGCCAAAAAAGTGCAAAACATCAGTGAAAATGACAACGCACGCAAGCTTGGCGCCGAATACGTTACGTATTACCAAAAGGTCAAAGACCACCGTCTCAAAGCTGCTCAATACTACCGCACACACAGCGACCTAACAAGCCGCAGCAAGTACAGCGGGCAAAACACTGCGCCCAAGATGCCCGATAACAGAGATAGCAAGGCTGAGACATACGTCATCGACGACGGCGTCCTCCACAAGAAGGATGGTAGCCTCACCGAGATGAACAAGCTACTCAACACGAAGATGGCAGTGTACCGCGCAGGCTAAACACGCAGCACACAACCAGCACATACAGCCGGCTGTTTATGGTCGGCTGTATGTTATAGGCTAGAGTAAACTGAGAAACTAGCACGCTATGCCTTGTGCCATGTATACCGATACGCTGAAATATTTCGTCAAAGTTATCGGGGAGAAAGCAATCGGGCATGTCGTCTGGATTAAAACCATACTGATCGATGTCCAACTGAGCCTCAGTGCTCATTATCTTACCTAACGTCAAGGTATAGAGGAAATATGAACGATTCGTTTACCCATGCAGAACGGTGTGACTTTGCATGGCGTGCGTTGAGAGCAATTGTGTGAAATAGCTAATCGTTTGCTGTTTTGCTGTTCTTTTGCGCTAGAGCGTCACCTGCGTAGGAGCTCATCTTATCGCAGATTGCTAGCAAGCTGTCTTGCGTCGGCATCCCCATGACATTCTCCAGCCATTCCCACTCTTCTTTAGAAGGTGAATATGGACCCATGGTTAGCTCAGTGATCGCAGTCATTAAATCTGAGCACTCCCGCATGGTGAGAACGATTGACACTGGATCGTTATACCCTCGCTTTTCATCTCCCGGGCGGTAACTTGCACTATTGGTTGGATTGACGTCACTCATGTGTTGTTCTCCTTTGCTATTACTTTAATAATACAACGCAGCCCGATAAATGCAAGTGCTTCTCTACTTGCCTTCGCGTTTCATACCTTCACTAGAAAATAGCAAAAATAATTTGATCAAATTATATAAACAGATAGGCGAAGCATCGCCACCAAAAACTTCGACTCTTGTAGCGCAAAGGCAGGCAACTATACTAAGCTGAGGTGCTTCTACCCCTGTGTAAACAGCCTTTCCAGCTGCTCACCCAGCCGCACGATGTCGCTGCGCTCACCGCTGCTCACGCCAGCGAGTGCCCAGGTGTTAGCGGCAATGAATTCACGTGCTACGGCGTTCATTTGCTCGAGGGTCGTACCTTTGATCTCTTGTGGCACCTTGGCATAGTCCTTCACATAGCCATCCCAGAAGAAGCGGCCGGTGTAGAACCCACTAATCTGCGCTACCGTCTGCGCCCCCATTTGGTAGCGCCCCAGGCCATAGGATTTGGCTGCCTCCAGCTCTGCCTCAGTAATCTCACCACGCAGCACTGCCTGGAGTTCACTGACAATCAGGCGAAAGAGCCGCTCTGCCTTGTCGCATTCTACCTCGCCACCAAAGTCCCAGCTGCTCTCATATTTGCCCACCGAGCCATCGCTAAACATCCCATAGGCCATGCCCTGCTTGCGGGCCTTGCCAAAGATGCGCGAGTGCATCGTGCCGGTGAGGATGTGGTTGAGGCAATCGAGTGCAGCGTCTTCTTTGTCGCTGAGCTCGCGCGGGATCTCCATCGACCAGCCAAAGGTGAGATTGCTGGCTTCTTTGCGGCGGATGAGGGTGGGCTTACCACTGTGAAGTTCGTCGTGCGGCACCGCAAAGCGCTCACCACGCGGCAGTTGCCAGCTCTCGAGCATACGCTTGATTTGCGCCTTGCGCCCCGCCATTTTGCCAGCAATGACAAAGCGGAGGTTGTCGCTGGTGTGGGTGCGCCGGTAGTGCTCCTGGATATCGCTCAGCTGCACGTGGGCAATGGTGCGCACGCGCTGGTGGTAGGTGTAGATGTCATTCCCCAGTAGCTGCTGGATCTTGGGCCACAGCACTCGGTTGTGGTTGTTGAGGTAGCCAACAAGCTCGCTGCGCACGTTGCCCTTCTCTGCTTCGAGCTCCGTCTGGTTGAACTTTGGCTGCGTAATGGCCACCTGCTGCAACTGCAAAATACGCTCCCACTCAAAGTCCGCACAGTCCGCCACATATACCATGGATAGATCACTCGTCCAGGCATTGTGGTAGGCACCGTTTTTGATAAACTCCGCCTCGTATTCGTGCTCGCTCGCAAACTGAGCATTAGCACCAAAGGCCATGTGCTCCATAATGTGCGCCGTCTCGTAGATATCCTTACTCGCAACATAGCGGTTGCCCGCCCGGAATTGGAATTGGAAGCTCATCACGGTTGCGCCAGGCACGTCGATGAGGAGGCCACGGGCACCATTCTTTAGCCTGACCTCTGTTACTGTGTGTTGCATTTAGCGGTTCTTTTTGCGATTCTGCCGCTGGGCTTTCTTTTTCTTGCGGGCGGCGTTACGTTTGCGGTTGACGTCGGCAGTAGTTGGTGCCGCTTTTGTTTTGGTAAAGTCCTGATCGCGATTCGCTTCCCCACTCGTGATCTCATTCACACCGCGCTCCACCGAGGTTTCGGCCAAGCGGGTGAGCTCGGTATCATGCTCGTCGTCCGTTGCCTCGCGTGTGATGGCGTCGGTCTTGCGCACTTGGTAGATCGCGTGGAGCACCTCCGCCCGGAGGTTAGCCTGCAGGCTATCAAACAGCTTTTGCGACTCGGCGCGGTACTCCACGAGCGGGTCGCGCTGACCCACGCTGCGCCAGTGAATTCCCTCGCGCAGGTGCTGCATATTCTCTAGGTGCTGCATCCACAGTGTGTCGAGCACCTGCAAGTACACCTCGCGCTCGATGCCACGCAGTAGCTCGCCACCCAGCTCGTCTTCTTTGTCTTGATACAATTTTTTCGCCGCATCGAGTGCCATCTTGGTGCGGACACGGTCGCGCTTCTCGGCACCGATTTTCTTGATCTCGTCTTTGTCTAATGGGAAGATCGCGCCAAACTCCTCAGCAAACTTGGGGTTTTGCTTGGCTGGTACCTCTGTGAGGCTCTCTACCGCAGTGCGCAGCAGGCGCTGGATTTCTGGCTTGATGTTGTCGCCATCAAGGATCTTGCGCCGCACAGTGTAGACCACTTTGCGGTGGCGATTGATGACGTTGTCGTACTGAACAACATTTTTGCGCGCATCGAAGTTAAAGCCTTCAACCCGCTTTTGCGCTGCCTCAAGCGTCTTACTGACCGCTTTGTTTTGGATGGCCATGTCTTCTTCTACACCAAGGCGCTCCATCAGGCCGGCAATGCGCTCACCCTGGAAGATCCGCATCAAGTCATCTTCGGTCGAGACGTAGAATTGGGTATCACCTGGGTCGCCCTGGCGGCCACCACGGCCACGCAGCTGGTTGTCGATCCGGCGCGACTCATGCCGCTCGCTGCCGATCACCACCAGGCCGCCAAGTTCCTTCACGCCCGGCCCAAGCTTGATGTCTGTGCCACGCCCCGCGATGTTTGTCGCTAGCGTCACGGCACCCTTCTCACCAGCGTGTGCTACAATCTCGGCCTCACGCTCATTATTCTTAGCATTGAGGATCTCATATGCAATACCCGCTTTGTCGAGCCACTGGGCGATCAGCTCATTCTTGGCAATCGAGCCCGACCCCACCAGCACCGGCCTACCTTGCTCATGATACTCCTTGATGGCGGCAGCCACAGCTTTGAGCTTAGCCTTTTCGGTTTTGTAAATGAGATCTTGGTGGTCTTTGCGGGTAATTGGCTTGTTGGGCGGCACCACTACCACATCCAGGCTATAGATCTGCTGGAACTCCTCTGCCTCAGTAAAGGCCGTACCGGTCATACCACTGAGCTTCTTATACAGGCGGAAGAAATTCTGGAAGGAGATAGTCGCCAGCGTCATGCTCTCTTGCTGGACGGGCACGTCTTCTTTCGCTTCGATCGCCTGGTGGAGGCCTTCGTTGTAGCGGTTGCCGATCTTGAGGCGACCAGTGTGCTCATCGACGATGATCACCTCGCCATCATTGGTCACCACGTAGTTTTTGTCACGATGGAAGAGTGTCTGGGCGCGCAGTGCTTGGTTGATGTGGTAAACGCTGCGGACATACTCGGGGGTGTACAAATTTTTTATACCAAGGAGTTTTTGCACTTTGTCGATACCACTGTCTGTTAGTGCCACACTGGTGTGCTTTTCATCGAGACGGTAGTCCTCCGGCACAAGCTTGGCGGCAATCTTGGCAAATTGGTAGTAGCTATCAGGGTTCTCAGCCGCAGGCGCACTAATGATGAGTGGAGTGCGCGCTTCGTCGATCAAGATGGAATCCACCTCGTCCACAATGGCAAAGTTGAGCTCGCGCTGGCGCACCAGGCCAATCTCATTGACCATGTTATCGCGCAGATAGTCGAAGCCAAACTCGTTATTCGTCCCATAGGTAATGTCTGCTTCGTAGGCTTCGCGCCGTGTACAGGGGCGGAGCTTTTGCATGCGTGGGTCGGTATGGTTCTCATTGGTATAGGCGCCATCGTAGAGGAAGGACGCTTCGTTAATGATCACACCAGTACTAATGCCCAGAGCGTTATAGATCTGCCCCATCCAGCCAGCGTCACGCTGCGCCAAGTAGTCGTTGACGGTCACGATGTGCACACCCTTGCCCTCGAGCGCATTGAGGTATGCTGCCAGGGTGGACATCAAGGTCTTACCTTCACCGGTCTTGAGCTCGGCGACGTTGCCTTCGTGCAGCACCATCGAACCAATCAGCTGCACATCATAGTGCCGCTCGCCAATCACCCGGTCGGCCATCTCGCGCACCACCGCAAAGGCATCTGGCAAGATGGTATCGAGCGTCGTGCCCTTCTTGTGCAGGCGCTGCTTAAGGACCTCTGTTTGCTTGGCCAGCTCTTCGTCCGAGAGCGCTTTATATTTCGGCCCAAGCTTGTTGATCTCGTCTACCTTCTTTTGCAGACGCTTCAAGATCCGCTTCTGCGGATCGCCAAAAATCTTCGTCAGTGCTTTTTGCTGTGTTGTTGCCATGGTGTCAAACTTCCCTCGCTTTCCTCTCTAAGCGGCCATTCAATTCAAAAAACTCCCCTCATTATACCGGGTTTGCGGCCGTTTGGGAAGGGTGGCCCGCGCAAAGTATGAGCAAGAGGCCGATACTCGACTGATACCGGCCTCTTGGCTCGCGCGTCTTGCCTATCAGCTACTCCGCAGGGTGATCCTGCTCGCGCTCGAAGCTACGCTTGAAGCGAGCGAGAAGACCACGGCGGCCAAGGTGCGGCAGCTGATTCTGCTTGTATTTGCGCAGCTGGCCAGCCAGTTTGCGCTCGACGATGTCGGTGGCAGCCAGAACGTTGAGTGTGGAGTCTTTAGCCTTGATGGTTTGGTCTGGCACGGTAATGACCACCTCTACCTCATACTTATTGCCATGTTCGCCATTGATCTCCTCGATGCGCACCATAGCGCTCACAGTCTTGCGAGCGTGGCGCGACACCATGCGGTCGAGCGCACCGATCTTCTTGCGGATGTATTTTTTGGTTGGCTCGTCTGGCGAGTATTTGCCAATACCGGTAATGTCGATGTTTGCGATCATGCTGACCCCTTTCGTGTTAGCAACTTGTGCTTATAGTATAGCATGGTTGAGGAGAAAACAGGGGTTGTTATGGGCACATTATCGACGCGGATAGAGACCTTCAGCTAGTAAGTTCATCCGATAGGCCACCTCTTCTCGTAGCTTTTTAATCTGGTCGAGCAAGGCTTCAGTCTCTTTGCTCTTAGGTGGGGTCTCTGTGCGGCAGTGCGCTCCTTCGATGAGATTTATGACATCTTTCAACTCTTGCGCATCAGTCTCTGCGCGCTCCATGTCTTGCTCACCATCTTCATCTACCGACTGAAAAAACGTGTACGGCTCACTGTCGAGCTGATCTGACCGATCTGCCTGGCTGCCATGGATACGCTCAATTTGCCACTGACCATCATGACCATCTTTTGGACGACCAGACTTCGAGCGATACACCACCCAGTCTTTACCATCAGGCGCCATAATAGCGACAGTCGGGCCCAAAACAACTGGTCGACTATCGTGCACAACGCCAAATACCGCTATATACTCGCCCTCGGGGCCTGTCAAGAATATAGTACGCTCGGTGGCGTTGGTTTCACCATCTTTGCTGAGCTCTGGGTTGGTTTGGATACGACGCTCCTGCAAAGCACTCTGCCTCCACCATGCATACTCGAAGGGTCTTTCTGTTAAGATACGGCTGAGCTTTTCTTGCAGCCGGTCTGCCAATTTTGACGGGTCTTGCCGCTCTCCGTTTGCTGGTGGCTGTTTTTCGTTCATTCTTGCTCCTTTGTTGCAATGCTTTCGTCCTATAATGCAGTATATTGTGAGTAATGTCAAATGGCTGTGAGCCGAGCTGTGTCGCTACGTCATTTTACGTTTGCTGATTGCGGTAGCGCAGCAATGTCTGGTACTTCGCCTCTATCTCAACGGTGTGTGCTGCAAGGCTGTCGAGCACTTCTATCAGGCGGCCAACCCGTCGCAAGCTATCCACTGGGACAAAGCTGCGCATGGTTACAGCTGGTGGCTTGTCCTGTCGTTCGTCAGGATAAACTGGGGCAAGATGCGCCACATATGGCTGCATTGTCTGGCGATCGACCATGCGGCGATACGCGCTCGTTTGGCCCGTTAGCCGATACACGTCAACTGCTTGGCCACCCACACAGCGGTCGGTTGTGCGGTCAACATAGCCAGAAACGATGAGTGTTGTGTCGCGGAGCGGGTAATCCTCCCTCGCATGTGTACCAATATATTGGGCGGCTCGGTACTCTACTGCAGGCCTATTATGCTTCCGCGCAGGAAGGACATGAGTCTCTGCCGCCTCCCACCGCACAGCCCGAGCAAATGCTGCACCGGTGATGTGCCGTACCATCGCTTGGCCAAACCACGCTGCCGCGTACCGCATGGAAGAGGCAAAACGCTCATCGTGTGGGCCGTTTGTTTCGGACGCCACTGGCTCCCCTACTTGCGGTGCGCTGCGCCAATTGCTTCGCTAATGGAGACGTAGTCGTCCCGGTCGAGCAGCTCTACCAAGCCTTCGTTGATATCGCCTACCACCTGCGGCCCTTCAAACATCAGCGCTGTCACCAGCGCCACGAGGCTCGCGCCAGCCCGGATCTTCTCGTATGCATCTTCCGCCGTGAAGACACCGCCCACACCAATGATGACAAAGCGGTCGCCATACAGCGCATACGTCTTGTGGATAAGCCGCGTGGTGATGGCCTGAGCTGGCCGGCCACTAAGGCTACCGGGGGTGTCGTCAGGCAAGACACTTGGGTCAGTGAGTTTGCTACGATCTTTGACGAGGTTGCCGATCGTCAGGCCCGCGACATTATGCTTGTCGATGATGGAGAGAAGCTTGGCAAACTGCGTCCACGTCTTATCCGTTGGCATTTTGATAAAGACGGGGCGCGAAAGCTTCAGCTCATCCACCGCAGTGAGAAGTTTCTTGAGGCGAGCGGGCGTGGTGAAGGGCTCGCCGCCATAAGCATTAGGGCAGGAGATGTTAATCTCGTACAGTGGTGCACAGCCGGCTTCTTCAAGCTGGCGGAGGCTGTCGCAGTAGTCGGCAATCGCTTGCTTGGGGCGGACTTGCTTAGGGCTGTTCGTCTTGGCTACGGATACGCTGAGCGGAAAGTCGCGCCAGACCCGTGGTGAGTAACTGCGGATCTGCTCGATTGCCTTGGCGACGCCGCGATTTGCCAACCCAACATTCACGACGATCGACTGCTCACTAGCCAAGCGACGAAACCACGGCTTGGGGTTACCCTCACAAGGCACGGCCGTTACCGAACCGCCAATCTCAAAGCCGCAACCGATTTTCTTCGCCACCGGAGGCAGATCAAAATCTTTATCCAGCCCAGCAGACAGGCCGATAGGATTAACAAAGTTGAGGCCAAGAATAGTCTGCTCGAGGCGAGGGTTCTTGTAGCGCCAGCCACTGAGGAGCTGCTCACCCCGGATAGCATGCAGTGCCCGCGCCGTCCAGAGCATCGACTGGTGCGCTGCATCGGGCGGCCGCCGAAAAAGAAGCGGCTTGGCAACTTTGGCATAGCCTTTACGGCTCATTTTTCTGATTGTGCGCCCCATCTAGAGTACCTCCCTGTTGTTCAGATATGGCTGCAGCACCGTTGGCACGCGGAGCTGGCCATCCGTTGTTTGATAATTCTCGATAATCGCTACGAGTGCGCGAGCCAAGCTCACTGCGGTGCCATTGAGGGTGTGTACCACCTGAAGTGAACCGTCGGCCCGGCGGACGCGGATGCCGAGATTGCGCGCTTGGAAGTCGGTGCAGTTGCTGCAGCTAGTGAGCTCGCGGTAGGCGCCATCAACAGGCGACCAGTACTCGATATCATACTTCTTAGCAGCTGGTGCACCTAAGTCTCCCGCTGCGATATTTACCACGTGGTATGGCACGCCCAGGCTTTGCCAAATCTCCTCCTCCAGCGCGAGGATTTTCTCATGCATCTGAGCCGACTGCTCGGGCAAGCAATAGATATACATCTCTAATTTGTTGAACTGATGAACCCGAAACAGCCCGCGGCTAAACTTCCCGGCAGCGCCAGCCTCTTTGCGGTAGCAGGGGCTGTAGCCAGCGTAGAGGAGCGGTAAGTCCTTCTCGCTTAGGATCTCATCGGCATGGAAGCCCGTCAGTGGGGCCTCGGCTGTACCAATAAGCATGGTATCTTCGCCCTCAATAAAGTACTCGTTACTCTCCTTATCGCTCTTGGGTGCAAAGCCCGAACCACGCGCCACGCGGCCACTCACCATGTGCGGCACCGTCATGGGGCGGAAGCCTTTGCTTACGAGGAAATTGAGGGCGTATTGGTAGATGGCATTCTCGAGCAGCATGAGGTCGCCCAGCACATAATAAAACTTCGTGCCAGCTACCTTAGCACCGCGCTCGAAGTCGAGCCAGCCCCGGCTTGTGGCGAAGTCGAGGTGATCTTGCGCCGACTCACGCCGCTCACCCCACTGCTTAATCTCCACACTGTCTGCTTCGCCACCCAGCGGGACGTCTGGCAGGGTGATATTTGGCACTGCCTCGAGCTGAGTAAAAAAGTTGTTCTCTATGGTGCGCAGCTCTTCTTCTAGCGTGGCGAGCTCGGCTTTGAGCGCCTTGCCTTGAGCGATGAGCTCTTGGCTGGGTTTGCCGCCCTTCATCTGAGCGGCTGTCTCGTTGCGTGTGGTACGCACAGCATCCACCCGCTGCTGGAGCTCCCGGCGCCGGTCGTCGCACGCGAGAAGCGCAGCGATGGACACCTCATAGCCCTTATAGCGCGCTGCTGCCTGCACCTTGTCGGCATGCGCGCGAATATAACGAATATCTAACATAACTATATTATATCAGATACCACGCCAAGCGTAATGGCAATTTGTTCGATAAAACTTCCGGGCACGATGGCCACCCAGCCACGGTACTATTGGGCAGATAGCACGGCCTGCAGACCCCCATTTTTGCCTCACTTTTCTGCTCTCGATCACTCCATGAGCGAGGAGAAACTAACACAGAACCAGCCATAGTGGCTGGTTCTGTAGGGGCTGGTAGTGGGCTGACTAGCTTAGTCTGATATCTTGACGATACTCAGGCTTGCATCGGTGATGTTTGCGTCTTGGCCAGCCGAGTAGATAACAAGCTTGAGCGGCGTCCCGGCCGTTACTCGCATCAGGCGAGTGTATGGCATAGTAAAGCGGTAGCCGTGTTGGTTGTTACTCCACACCCCTTCTGGGGTATCGCGGGCTGTGTCATTGACAGCCTGGTATACACCACGGGCCGACGATGTATCGTTCAAGCGAATCCGCGATTGGATGAGGTAGACACCGTCACTTGGTACAATGTACGATTTACTCCCGGCATCCCACGACCCGCCACCGTTGTTTGTCACGACGGTCTTGAGCGGCACTGGCGCAAAGGTATCCTTGGCAATCGTTGCAGCCGTCACGCCGCCATTACCATTGCCAAGCGTTGCTGTAAAGATGGTCATCTGGGGGAGGCTCTTCCATTCCATGTCGCAGTTTGCGGCCGACTTCTTCGACAATATTTGGCCAACCGTACCACCCGCTGGCACAGTGCTACCTGCAAAGGTAAGACCGAGCTGAGATGTGCCGTTGCCCGTGACGGTCATATTTGGTGAGCATGGCTGAGTGCTGTTAGTCACATTAATCGTTGCGTTGGTGCCATCCTGGCCTTTGGGTCCAGTAGCACCTTGCTGCCCCTGGATACCCTGTTGGCCTTGTGGGCCGGGCTGACCAGCATCACCCTTTTCGCCCTTGAGGTCGGTGTAGGCAATGAGGTTTTGCCAGGCTGTTTCGCCAGTGTAGCGCCACTGGATGTAGAGTGTACCCTTCTGGAGCTCAATGGTTCGACCATCGGCACCAGCTGGGCCGGTTTGGCCTTGCGGACCTTGCGGGCCGGGCTGACCTGGTTGTCCTTGTGGGCCAGCGTTTCCTTGGTCACCCTTCGGGCCGGGTACGCCTTTTTCTCCTTGTGCGCCAGGTGTACCAGGTGCACCCTGCTCGCCTTTGGCACCTGTGTCACCTTTCGGGCCAGCGTCGCCCTTCTCGCCCTTCTCACCTTTTTCACCATTTTTGCCGTCTTTACCATCTTTGCCGGGCTCGCCCTTGTCACCTTTTTCGCCCTTGTCGCCCTTAGCGGCCGATGCGCCGTCTTTGCCATTGGCCCCGTTTGCACCGTCCTTACCGTTTGCACCATTCTTGCCAGCTGCACCAGTAGCACCATCGCGGCCGCGTGCACCGTCTGCGCCATCACGGCCATTGGCACCGTCTGCACCTCGTTCGCCACTCGCTCCGGCCTCACCGCGCGCACCCTGCTCGCCTTTGGCGCCACGCAGGTCCTCGACCGAGGCAATATCGTGCCACGCGCCATTCATAAATTGCCACTGGATCTTCCCATCATGCTGGCGCAAGCTCACTTGGTCTGGCCGCACACCCTTGAAGCCGCTATTGTAGCTGTAGCTCCATGGCCACCACCACCACAGTAATATAATGATGATTAATAATATACCAAACAAGACAAATACAAGCGAACGACTTGCAAATTTTTTGCGGTGTTCATTCATAGTTATACCCCTATTTATACCCTTTTGTCTGATTATAGCACAAGCATTATAAAATTAAAGAGCGTAAGCCACTCTGCCCTCAATTCTCAGCTATTTTGGGGTCTCTTCTCTCGCTCTACCCCTGTTATATTTACAGTAGTACTCCTCTTAGCTAGCCAAAAACCCGCTTTGCCTACCACAGCAAAGCGGGCTTGAGATTCTTCGTAGCTATGCAGATTACTCTGTGCGGAGCGCTTCGATCGGGTCAAGCTTAGCAGCCTTGCGGCTTGGCAGCCAGCCAGCAATGATCGCTACCAGCATCAGGCCAGCCACTACTGCAGCAGCATGCTCTGGTACAAAGACGAGGAGTTTATGATCGCCAAAGCCGAGCTTCTCCGAAATCACCGGGTTGAGTGCCACGCCAGCGCCCCACGCGCCCAGCACGCCCAGCGCACCACCCAGTAGGCCGACCCAGGCAGCCTCGTAGCGGAACAAGCGGCCAATATCACGCCGGCTGGCACCGAGTGCCTTCATCAGGCCAATCTGCTGCGTCCGCTCCAACACCGAGATGTACTGCGTGTTGACGATGCCAAAGATGCTGACAATCAGCGCTAAGGCACCAAAGCCCAGCACAACCCCTTGCAAGATATCGACAAAGCGAAAGAGTGTCTGCTGCAGATCCTTGGCAGTAGCTGCAGCATAACCATCTCGCTCGAGGGACTTCTTGGCAGCCTCGGCATCCTGCTTGGCAACCGCGGTGGCAGACATGTACTTTTGGTATTGGCTCGTGCCCTTGGTACTATAGTCGCTCAGCTCGCGGGCTACTTTGGCATTAATACCTATGCCGCGCATTGCTTGGGTTTGGTCGGCCGATTTGCGCGTCACGGCCGCGATGGTGAAGGTCTTGTGCAGCTCCTTGCCATTAATCAGCTCATTCACCCCAGCCTGCCCCTTCTCAGCAAAGACCTGGCCAAGCGTTGCTTCGTCGATCTTCTGTGGCATTTGCACTACTGTGACGGTCAGTTGTTTGCCCACCATTTGGGCAGGCGATTGCCCTAGTGTCTCGGCATAGCTCTCGGGGATGACGGCTTCGCCAGCCGCGAGCTCAATACCCTTGCCCAGCTGCTTACCCGCCACCACTTCGGCCGCGAGCGCACCATCAAAGACGCTCACATCACTGCTGTATTTCTTGTCCTTCTTAGTTGCAAAGCTCACGTATTTGGGCTGGAGCTGATAGACTGGCCTCACCTTCTCGAGGTCGGTGCGGGCCGCCAGCTTGTCGATGTCTTTTTGGGTTAGGGCTTTATAATCATTACCATAGCGGTTGATACTATCAGGATTATACTCACGCAGGTCAGCCTGCTGGCCCGATTGTGCCCCGATGAGTCGCTTGTCTTTGACGACAAACACCGCCTTGGCATCAATATTACTGCTAATCAGCCGGTCAATATACTGGCGTGCACCCTCGCCCGCCATCAAGCTCGCCATAATGGCGAAGCCGCCCACCGCGATAGCGATACTGGTAAGCAGGGTACGCATCTTGGCGCGGCGCAGGTTGCGGCCAGCGCGGCGAATGATATCAGTCGTCTTCATGGTTAGTCTGCCCTCCTTGGTGTTGGCTTGGTGGTTGTGGATTTAGCTTTTGTGGTGGTGCTCGTGGCTTTTTTCGTTGTTTTCTTAGGCTGCGTGGCAGGTGCTACGGCTTTGGCTGGGCGACGAGTTGGCGCCTTTTTAGCCTTGGGAGAAGCTGTCGCCTTATCATCCATAGCGCTGTCGTGATCAATCACCCCATCTTTGATGCGAATAATATGCTGGCAGCGCTGCGCGAGATCCTCGTCGTGTGTAACGATGATGAGCGTCGCACCATGCTCCTTGGCGTAACGAAAGAGCAGGTCTTCCACCACTGCAGAAGTTGCTGAGTCGAGATTGCCCGTCGGCTCGTCGGCAAAGAGAATCTGCGGCTCAGCAGCAATTGCTCGAGCGATCGCTAGGCGCTGCTTTTGCCCACCACTGAGGTCCTTGGCCCGCGCTTTGATCTTGTCCTCTAGACCAACTGCCTCGAGCGCCGCCACGATACGCCGCCTGCGCTTACTGCGCGGCACACCTGCGGTCTCGAGCGACAGACTCACATTGTCATAGCAACTCTCGCCGCCCTCCACAAAGAAACTCTGGAAAATGAAACCCATCGTCCGCGCTCGAAAGCGGTCGGTCGCCTTGGGTTTGAGTCGTAAGATATCCTCACCGTTGATGATCACCTCACCCTGCTGCGGCTTATCCAGGCCAGAGATGGCATGCATCAGCGTGGACTTGCCCGAGCCCGACTTGCCTAGCACTGCCACGCTCGACCCCTCCTCGATTGCAAGACTTACGTCCTTGAGGGCGGTGAAGGTATTTTTCTTCTTGCCGTAGACTTTTGTAATGTTTTTTATTTCGATCATTGCGCCTCCATAAGCTGCTAATGTTAATAGCAATTATACCGCAATCACTCAGCGAGAGCAAACGAAGTGAACAACATTGCAATGTTTTTTCTAGCGCTTCAGAAGCAAAATTATAACAAGACTGAATCTAGAAACCTTGCATATATGAACTAATACTCCCCCTATTTCATCTGGGTAGAGTACAAAAACGCGTTGCCATAAAAACACCACTATACTCATTCAAACGAAATGCCAAACGATCTTGAGCATGATCTCTAGAAGGCCGATGTCTTCAAAAAAGATCCACTCCCCTGCTCAATAGGACGTGCGGTACGTCTGAAAACAAGCTATGGAGAAATTACACCGGTGCCAACGCGCCCACTGCAAGCAGGATGATAAGTAATGTACTCAGCGCCAAGCGGTAGGCGACAAACTTATCAAATGAGTTACTCGAGACAAAGCGCAGCAGCCACGAGATCGCCACATATCCCACCACAAAGGATATAATAATCCCCAGTATCATCTGTGGCCAACCAATCAAGCGGCCAATCTGGTGTGATTGTGTGATGGCTTCCAACCCACCTGCTGCCATCAATGCCGGAATCCCCAGGAAGAAGCTCATCCGTGTGGCAGTCGTGCGGTCGATATCGCGGAATAGCCCCGAGGCAATCGTCGCCCCCGAACGCGACACTCCCGGGATGAGTGACAAGCACTGCATCAGGCCCATTGCCATAGCATCGCGCCAGGTAAGGTTGCGCTCATGGCGTGTCTCACGCCCCCGGCGGTCGGCCAAAAACAGTACAATACTCCAAATCATCAGCCCAGCCGCGACAAACCACAGGCCGCGCAGCACCGTCTCGATCGTGTCCTTCAGGAGCAGCCCCACCACCGCAATCGGCAGCGAACCAATGATGACATACCACCCCATTCGGTAGTGAAACGTCCGCGCCCGCGGGTTCACCACGCCAGCACACCACGCCGAGGCAATGCGCCAAATGTCCTGCCAGAAATAAACAATCGCCGCAGCAATCGCCCCAATCTGCACCACCGCCGTAAAGGCGACAAGCCCCGGGTCGCTCACCGAGTAGCCCAGCAGCTTCTCGGCCAGCATCAAGTGGCCCGTACTCGAGATGGGCAAAAACTCAGTAATCCCCTCGACAATGCCAAGAATGATAATATGAAGCCAATCCATAATGTGTTTTCCTTATGTCTCGTACCAAGTATACCAAGTTCGCCACAAAGCACCAAGCCGGAAATGAAAAATGGTGAGTGCGCTAGTTTGTATCTAAAAGCCATGAACGATTGTTGCCAGTGATATTTTGGGACTCGAGCTGGCAAAATTTGACACACCATTCATATATTGATATATATATTAACTTTTGCTCGAAGTACGTCTCAGGGCAAGAGTTGCCCTTTGCTTCGAGCTCACTTTCTGAGAGAGGAGGTGAGAAGGATGCCGAATGAAGAAATCGCCTCAATGATCGGCTTTTCGTTTGGTATAGTGTGCCTCTGCATGATGCTCTGGTTCACAGAGAAGATGGGTAAGCGCACAGCAAGATGGCTACTAGCCATTTCGAGTGTTTGCCTTGTCGCTATATTCTGCATTGGGTACTTGATGCCCAACACACCAACGAAGACATTCTTAATGTTCGTCCTCGTTGGACTAGGAGGAATTGCAGCCTTTAGCCTAGAACGGCTCAGGCAGCTAAAGCGACGCGAGAGGCGAAAGAAGGGCTCCTAGCCCACCGACATAGCTCACCGAACTGTGTCTCAATCTGATCATAGTGCCTGTCTTGCACTCTCGGATTGAGATATATCCGGATTCAGTTTGAGCATGGTTGGTGGGCTATGTTCTTGGCAAACTTGCTTTTCTGTTCTTGCACCAAGAAGCGACCACTATGAGAGAGTGGCCGCTTGTTTGTTGTTGTAAAAGAAGGGTTGAGATATAGCTGCGCGCTGGGGCGAGTGGGCTCTACCACCCGCCGCCGCCTCCGCCACCTCCACCGCCGCCGGAGAAGCCACCACCAGTCGAGCCGCCACTCGATGACGAGAAATCGCTCGAGCCCACAGAGGTAGAGCTCGATAAGCTACTCATACTCGAGACAAACATTGCTGCATTGAAGGCACCGTGGCCAGCATACCAATCGGGCTGAGTGCCTACTTCCTCGTAGTACTGCCCCAGCTGCTGGCTCCACTGCTTCTCTTGGCCAAAGAGCACGGCATAGGGCAAGACCCGCTCGTAGAGTTTGACGAGCTGAGCGTGGTCGCCAATATCCACCTTCTCGGCAGTCTCGGGGCTCTGCAATAGGCGCAGGCGGTCGGCCTCGGCGTAGCGGATGTACATCTTGAGCCCCAGCAGGTAGCGGCGCAGCGCCAGCCCTTTATCCGACAGCGGCTTAGCAAAGCCCAGCTTGCCAATGATAATCACAATAAAGACCCCTGGGAAGAAGAGGAATTGCAGCCCGCTGAGGAATGGCACAAACATCGTGGCTGCACACAGTACCAACACCAAGGCACCCAGCACACCTGCAAGGATGCGGAAGCCCCGTGTGCCCTTCCGGCTTGTGTCGCGCAACTTGTACGTGTGGTCGATGAGCTCATCGAGCTTCTTGGCATTATCACTCAGGCGGAAGGCATAGGAGGTATTGTTGCGCAGCGTCTTGAGGTTGATGCGCTCTCCCACCGCAGGCAGGTGACCAAAGATATCGCCCAGGATCTCTTGCTCCTCAGGGTGGAGGCTGCTCACATCCTTGACGACTTCGAGCTCGTACTGCGCCCGCGAGAAGAACGTCTTGGGCTTGACCTCGATCAAACGAATGTAGTGCCGCACCGCCCAGTCGATCATCTGCGCTGCCATAGCTGAGCCCTTCACCATCCGGAATGGCCGCACGATCTCTGCCGCTGTTGTCACACTCGTGCTCGGCGGTGGCAGGTATTCTGGCACAATCGTCCCTAGCTCCTTACTCCGGCCAATCGCCCGCTGATAGAGCCAATACACTAAGCTTGAGACCAACCCCAGCACCAACATACTCACAAAGAATATGAGTGGAAGGAACGCCTCCAGCCGCTCTTGAAACACCTCCCCGGGCGTCTTTTTATATTCCGCAAACGTCCCCTGCGGGAAGCCCACTGCCAGCGTCATGCCAGCATACGGCGCGAGGTAGCCCACCGAGGCAGTTATGGTGTCGACGCTCGGTGACGTGACGGTACAGGTAGTGCGGCTCCCTTGCCTACCAGTGTAACATTGCGGCGTCGTCCGGCTGATGGCGGCAAGCTCGGGGCTTAGCTTGAGCGTGGCGGTGGCATTGCTAATGGGCACGCGCCACGATGTGCCAATCACATCCCAGTAGAACTCATTCTTTTGCGTATCGCCATAGTTCCACGTCACATCGCGCTGGGTATAGGTAATGACATACGTCTTGCTCCCCGAGACGTACGTATCTTTGTTGCCAATGCGCAGGGTATTGCCCGACCAACTATACTCATAATCATTACCATGCTCATCCTGCACCGAGCCAAGCGCAAAGCTCGTGTGGTGACCCTTGTACTGCGTGACGAACTCTGGCGCAAGGCCATGGTTCTGCTCTGGCGGGAAGTTTGCTGTAATGGTGAGCTTCGTCTTGAGGGTGGAGCGTTTCTCACTGTCGCGCCCGAGCTCCATATCAACCGCATATTTGGTAATGGTGAAATTATCTTTACTGCTGCTCGATGATGAATAGGCTCGTACCGATGTATCGGCCTGCATTGGCACTGCCCCGAGCGCGGTGCCCAGCAGCACCAAGCAGACACCAATCGCAGATATCACGCGTGTCATTCTCATACACCGATTGTGCGCCATGCAGCGAGGAATGTCAAACGCGAGCATCGCCCAAGGATCACTGGTCTATGTAGCGCCTAGACCCTGCAACTTACCGCAGCCTGCTATACTGTCCTGTCGATGGAATATTTGCCAGGATCAACCTCTCGTCGGTCTCGGCCCACCAGCGCCAAGGCCAAAAAATAGCTGCCACCAACTAGTCTATTCATTCTCAAATATCCTCACCAATCACTTCCCTCCACCTCTGTTAATCTCTGTTCAAGCTATACCGCTTATGCTGTGATATTGCAAATGGTTATGCTATACTCACAGGCAATACCTAGCGGCTAATCGGCGAGGTGAGGAGTATAGCAGGAGTGAGACGATATTGGACGGATTTTCGGTTTGCAGGTGTGGCAGCAGTGGTAGCGCTAGGAGTTGGCTTTATGCAGCTACATCAGGTGGCAATGGCCGAGCCCGCCACGAATTCTGGCTCCAACTCATCCACCAAAAAAGACGATAAACCCGACATCTGCGACCCCAACACAATGCGCTTCAAGACCACAGCGCTGAGCTCCCCGACCGACAAAGCCCGCGCTGCCAAGGCCCTCGCCAACCTCCGCGGCCTCATGCAGCCCATCCGCAACGCTGGCGATGGCAGCACCATCACCGCCGCCAAGCAGTACGGCACTGACTATACTGGCGAGATAAAGGGCTCATTCCAGCTCAAGAACAGTGGTAGCTATGCCACTGGCAACCCCACACCTCTCTCTGTTACTTCGCCATCATCAGTGCCAGGCAGCTACCGTGGCAAGGTATCGGGCAAAGCACCCACCGGTGGGAGCCGCGTTGTCAAGGCCTTCCGCGCTACCGATGCCGAGTACGAGCAAGGCAAGGTTACCCCTGCCCAGGTGCAGAGTGACGGCAGCTGGACACTCGACCTCTCGCCAGTCGATGGCAGCATTGGTGGTGAGTGGCGCTTCCGCCTCTACGATGCCAGTAGCGGCCAACCCCTCGGCGAGAGCTGGCCACGCGTCACTGAGTACCAAAATGTCGAGATTCAATCCTACGTTATTACCGACCAAACCTACCTCGTTGCCAAGCAAGCCGCCAACACCAACCGTACCTTTAGCTTCCCCAGCACCGAGAAGGGCCACAAGATGCTGCGCCTGGTGGATACGCGCAGCAATAAGATCCTCGCCGAGTACTTCCAGCCGCAACTGGCGGGGCTGATCCGCTCGTACGAGTTCTCACCTGGCCAGGATGGCTACGGCACTCATCGCGTGCACTATTCATTTATGTACGATCAGTCGCTGGCGCTGCTTGTGGCGGTTGGTGCGGGCGACAAAGCGATGGCAGACCAGCTCGTCAATGGCTTCAAGACCATCCAGATCAAATCCGGCCGGTCGCGCGGGGCCTTCCCCTCCAGCGCCCATCAGCTCGACCCCAGTAACCAGCAGGCACGCTATTATACTGGCGGTGTCGCCTTCGTCCTCTACGCGCTCATCCGTTACCAAGAGAAATTTGGCGATATCAATGGCGTCAGCAGCATGGTGCGCTCTGCCCTGGCCTGGGTCAAGACCAAGAAAAGTACATCCGGCCCCGGTGCTGGCCTCTACCGCGGTGGCACGAATATCAATGACGATGACAACAACAAGCAGTTCGAGATCGCCTGGCACTCCACCGAGCACAATACCGACCTCTGGCATGTGTACGAGCGAGCCTCGCAAGTCTACGGCGACGCTAGCTACCGCCAAGAGGCCGACAGTCTGGCCAAAGTCATTATGGAGAAACTGTGGAACAAAGCCGAGAACCGTTTTGACCAAGGGCTCGACGACCACGCCAAAGCGCTGGACACCTCCAGCTGGGGCTCTATTTTCCTCAACGCAATCGGCGAGTACGACAAAGCCAAGGTCTCGCTAGCCTACACACGCAACTTTGCCATGAGCCGCGCCGGGTCTCAGGGTTACACCCCATACCTCACTGGCACGTACACCCCCACCGTCTGGTTCGAAGGGACATTCGGTGTCACCCAGGCCTACAACGTCGCGGGCAACAAAGACGAAGTTGCTGCTAGCGCCCAGCGAACGTACCCATCTCAGGGAGCTAATGGTGCTTGGCCCTACGTCACTAATGTCGACGAAGCCAACCAAATGACCAATGCATACTCCGTGGCCTCGACCGCTTGGTATTTGCTGGCTACTGCCTACCCCGACGCCATTTGGTCGGAATGCCGCACCGACAAAAAGCCCGATGAGAAGAAGCAGCCACCAATGGTGCGCCATATCGGCAAGGTCACCCTAGACAAGTTCCTCGCTGGCGAAGACAAGCCACTGTGGGTCTTCATCCTTATCTCGCTGCTTGCTCTCTTGGTTGGCATTGCCGCGCTCATCCTCTACCTTATCCGGCGTTATCGCGCCAAGAATACTGCCACGACACAGCTGGGCAGCAAAGACAATAACACCCCTCCTGGTGGGCCACCAAGCCCTGGTGGTAGCGGCACACCTCCTCCACCAAGCGGCCCACCACCCGCAGATGGCCCATCAGCCAGCAGTGGCCTGGGCGGCCTCGCAATGAGCACCCCGCCACGCACCACTACGCCGCCGCCGCACCGCTCTAGTGCAGCACCCAGCCGCGGCACCTCCATCGCCGTTCAGAGCGGTGCCTCGCACCCCACATCACCACGACCCGCGCCAAGCAGCCCACCACCACGGCCACCAAGTGTATCGGGTTAGCTCGTAGCAATGGGAGTACAAGTAAGTAGCTGGTGGTTTTGTTTGTGCAAAAGGCTTCTGCTATTTGTACCGTGCTGCAGCCTCCACCTCTCCAGAGTTCTGCAGATGAGCGTCTTTTTGGAGGATTATCCTTACGCCGAGGCAAAAAATCATAAGCAAATGAGCTTTTGTACTCTTGCTGGGAAGGGAGTAACTCTACGCCGCCATCTTCATTGCTTCCGCTGGTGGATCAACTGGCTGCTCCACTACCTCGTACTCACCAGAAAATTCGTGGTACACCGTAGAAAATTGCTTTGTCCCAGCACCAAGCCAGGCTTTATCATCCTCTATAATAATATCTTTTTCCCTTACTGGCGCTGGTGAAGCATATACCACGCCAGCCGTGTCGCTTCGGGCCACTGCCATGGTGTGCGCTATCGAAGCCGCAACTGGCTCATAATAGTCACTGCCAGACCCTTGAGAGCATGAGTGAAGCACTACGCGGCACAGCCCCTGGCTATCCGGCTTCATCAGGGCAAAGAGTTGCGCAAATGTTGGATCAGAGGTAATATCAATCGTCGATATGCCCGGCATATCCATTGCCTCATCAAGCGACCAGTCAGCCCCCACAAGTGCACTGCTATTCCCCTGTTCTGGGTCCATTCCCATCGTTATTACACCTGGCGAGCCATGCCCTGCCAGAATAACAGTCGAGGGCTGGATGCCACGCTCTTGCAAAAATGCAACGTAGTATGGTATATCATACTCCACAAAGCCAACCTCAAAGTGTAGTGTTGCGGATGTATCACGATCACTATGCCGCTGATTGATATTGAAGAGCGCACCATTATGATCGTCCAGCGGCGTATTGCCCAGTACAACAGTAACTGGCTTGTTTTGTAGCGTCTCAAGTGTCTGGGGGTCTTTATTGATCACATGCTTCATCAAGTCTATCTGCTTTGAGTCAAGGTCCCCAAGCATACTGATACCAGTGTGATCATACACATCCAGCAGCGCACGAATACCACAACGCTCTATAAGTCGTACTGTCTTAATAAGGTCTCGTTTATGGCCTTCGTAGTAGCCCTCGAGCTTGAACTTCTCACTCACCGAGTGGAAGCGATTATGGAGCCCTGTCGCCATCCGCAGCGGCAGCTTTGAGTTTTCATTATAGCCACGCCATGCCTGCTCTAGTATATCCGTCGCAAAAAATGCCTGGCTCTCGTAAAGCTCATCCTGGCTGTAGCGTTCTGTCGGATATAGCCGTTCCGTTAGCTCACTCAGCCGGCATACCCGCATGCCATGCAGCCTATCCTTGGGTATGATTTCTTCTGCAGCTGGCGAATGGAGCGTCTTGACGACTGATGAGTTACCCGCCATGATAGTATAGAGATTGAGTAAATCAATTGCATGCTTATAATCATCCGACTTTTCGATACGAGCTATCTGCCACAAAGTATGCATCGCGCGCTCATTATCGTGCTGGCTATCTTTCCACAGATGCGCAATCGTTTTGCGCGGCAAATAGCGACAAGCAAAACGAAGCGTGTCGGTTGCTACAGCACTATTGGCCTGATCGGTCAGCTCTTCTTCGTCCGTTTTTTTATGGCGATAGGTCTCTGCAATGAAGAATATTTTCAGTGCTGATTCTATCTCATCAGGATTATCCAGCTCGTGCTGCTTCGCAAACTCCGCTGCCAACGACTGCCGCGCTGTTTCTTCCTTAATCCAGTAGCGCCATGCAGCACTCGCGTTGCCACCAGCATGGTCCTTCATCCTATTAACCAGAGCTAGCTGGTGCACTGCTTGCATCAAATCACTTGGTTCTGTTGTTTGCTCAAAGCGTTTCGCATCATGCATGGCAGCATCGCGTGCGCGCGGGTCATTCTCTTATTGTGGCATTGTCTTTCCTCTTTTTGGTGTCATTATTATGTAGGGTCTCGTCTTATATGTCAAGGGTGTATTACCTAAACATTAAGCTCACATCAATCCTCCCGGTGATTGCTTTGTTCTTGGCCAGACCTTCTTCTTGCTCTTTATGTATAGAACATAGGCTACAAAAGCCAAATTAATCCAGCTTCACCCCTGGGTACACCGCCCGCGTTGTCTCGTCGATGTCGCTTTTGAGCTGTGGGAATGGCACACCTTCGCGCGCCGTGACGCCTTCGAAGATCCAAAAAACGCGCTCGCTAAAGCCCCAGCCACAAGCCGGCGGCATGCCGTATTCCAGCATTTCCACAAAGTCAATATCCAGCATCATGGCTTCTTCGTCGCCGGCGTCGCGCATCTGCTGCTGCTCCACAAAGCGGTTCAGCTGGTCGATCGGGTCATTCAACTCACTAAAGCCATTGCCAAGCTCGCTGCCGGCAATCACTGGCTGGAAACGCTCCACCGTCTGCGGGTTATCCGGGTTGGTTTTGGAGAGCGGGCTAATAAACTTCGGCGTATTAACCAGCCAGACGGGCCCAGCCACTGTCTTGCGGATGTTTTTCCACAGTTTATCGATGCCGCGCGGGATGGAATCGGTCTTTTCTACCTCGAGGCCATGTTCCTTCAGCTTGGCAGCTACCTCATCAATCGTCGTATTATACACATCAATATGATAATGCTTATGGATCACCTCAGCATAATCCCACACCTGCCACTGGCCACTCATATCGACCTCAAACTCACCCAGGGTAAACTGCAGCGTGCCAAACGTCCGTTCCAGCACATACTTATACATGTCTTCCATAAAGCGCATGCCCTGCTGCCAGTCCCAATAGGCGGCGTACCACTCCATGGCGATATGCTCGGGTAGATGCTCATCCGAATAATTCTCGTTGCGAAAGCGCGGGCCAATATCGTAGACCTTCTCGAACCCCGCGCCCAGCAGGCGCTTAAGCGGCAGCTCGTGGCTAATCCGCAGGTAGAACTGCTGGCCATCCAGCGCATCCATGTGGGTCACAAACGGGTTGGCATCCGCCCCACCGGTGGTGTGCTCGAGCACCGGCACGTTGACCTCAGTAAAGCCATGTTGGTTGAGGTAATCGCGCGTCGCCTGCCAGAACACGCTGCGGCGGTAAAAGCGCTGGCGCACCGCCGGGTTAACGTTCATATCCACATAGCGGCGGCGGAAGCGTTCTTCTTTATTCTCGAGCTTTTCTGGCAGTGGCCGCAGGGCTTTAGTCAGGAGCCGCAGCTCGCGCACCCCCACCGAAATCTCACCCGTCTTGGTCCGCAGCACCGTGCCAGTCGCCTCGACAAAGTCGCCGGTATCAAGCAGCCGCAGCTGCTTCATACCCAGGATACCACGCGGAGCGTCGAGCTCGGCCATTGTGTCGCGCTGCAGGTAGAGCTGCACTTCGCCGCTCGCGTCTTGCAGCTTGATGAAGGCCAATTTACCAAAGCTGCGGATAGACAGCACACGCCCCGCCACCGATATCTCCTGGCCAGCCAGTTCATCGTACTGCGAGACCACTGTCGCACAATCGTGTGTGCGCTCAGTATGTGCTGGGTAGGGGTCAAGGCCGAGCTCGCGCAGCGCTGCTAATTTTCGTAATCGTTCGTTTCGGTAATCTTGTAATGTCGACATAATTGCTTGCTATTATAGCGGAGAATGGGATGGTTGTCGACTAGAGAGACGGCTTAATGGCTCCACTCTACCAGTTCTTAGAGAAGTGCAATACTTAGCAGCTCATCTCTCCCCTATTTTGATTGCGAAGAAGTAGGTGGCGGTGCACATGCAATTGCTTCTGCACCAGGGCCAGCTGCAGTCATCGAGGCCTGTATATCTGTACCCACGCGCCCAGTGCGGGGCGATGTCTGCATATTCGAGCCGCCACTGCCAGTCTCGCTTGGGCCAGTCATAATGGCAATTGGCACCTGCTGCACCTCACCCTCTACGCCAGATAGGTGGCTGGATGGATACACCAGTGTCGCTTGCGTCCGTTTTTGTGCGCCTGTCGAGAAGTCAATCATCGTAAGCCGCGTCGTGCTGCCATCAGGGTTTGTGATGGTCGTTTGCGGGTTTTTTGCCGTCACAGATATCTCTTGACGGGTTGTATCGCGGCAATGCGTCTCGCCAGTAGCCGGGTCGGTCACAAAGGGGTTCTCTGCATACTCCGCCAGCTCACCAGAGGTAGGGTGCGCCACCGCGACCAGGGTTTTCTCGCCATGGTGGTAGTGCTGATGGCCAAGATAGCCACCGCCAATCAGCGCTGCCGCAGCTGCCGCGAGCGCGGTGATTCGCCGCACTGCCGGGTGTTTATTATGCTCATGGTTTAGCCAATTATGTGTATGCTTCTTGTGGGAGTAGTGTGCGTGTCGTGCTGTGTATAGAGCCATCGTCGGTCTCCTTGGGCTGTTATGGTTGATCCTCTATCATAGCATAACATCGACAATAATGCAATGACGGTGAATTGCTTATGGTTTAGTATGATCGTTCTATATTTCGAGCAGGCTAGCTGCTACCCAAGGCAACATTGCTTACATACCTAGCCTGTCTTACTTCTTACACCAACCGCTCTTAACAGCGAGCTTCTCGTGCCATCGCACGAAGTAATGATAAAAACCAACACGCGCCATACACAAACTGCGAGAGCCAAGTATATGTGCTGTAGATCAACTCCTACCCCACCACCCCCCCAATACTAACAAAAACCGAGCAGCTCACACTGCTCGGCCTCTGACTCATCTCGAGATATACTTATTGCACCTGCTGAATAGTGTAGGTGATCTCGCCCTTGGGGGTGGTGATCGTCACCTGCTCACCTGCGCGATGGCCCAGCAAAGCTTGGCCAAGGGGCGATTCGTCGCTAATCTTGTTCTCCAGCGGATCGGCCTCAACTGGCCCTACCACTGTATAGGTCTTCTCTAGCCCAGCGTCTGAGGCGAGGGAGACAGTACTACCCAGGTGGATGGCACCAGTGCTTGGGGCGGTGATTTGCTCAGCATTGAGCAAGATCTCCTCGATCTCAGCAATGCGCGTCTCTACCACGCCTTGCTCTTCGCGTGCGCTGTCGTACTCGGCATTTTCACTCAGGTCGCCGTAGTCGCGAGCCTCAGCGATCTTCTCGGCAATTTCGCCGCGGCGACCCTTCAGCTCCTCCAGCTCTGCCTCGAGCTCTTGGCGGCCAGTATCAGTAATCTGGTAAGTTTTTTTCATTATCTTCATACTCCTTTCTTGCAAAGTCGGTGGGGCAAGCCAGGGGCATGGCTATGCCTTGCGACAAGCTCCGCAATGGTTACCTAGTGTAGCAAGCAATTGGCTTGTCGTCAAGCGCTGCTGCTCACCCGTCCGGCGATCTACGACCTCCCACTCTCCTGCCTCGAGCAGTCGATCACTCACCGTGACGCGGGTTGGCATGCCCAAGAGTTCTGCATCCGCAAATTTCTCCCCAGGACGGGCGGTGCGGTCATCATACAGCACCGTAATGCCAGCCTGCTGCAGTGTGTCGTAGAGCTCGTCTGCCGCTGCGACCGATTCCTTGCCAATTTGCACCAGGTGCACGCGGGCTGGGGCTACTTCCTCGGGCCACACCAGGCCCTTGTCGTCGGCGAATTTCTCTACAATCACGCCCATCACGCGGGTGATGCCAATGCCGTAGCTGCCCATGTAGGCGTGGTGCTGGCGGCCGTCCTCACCGGTAAAGACCAGGCCCATCTCCTCTGATTTTTGGGTACCAAAGTTGAAGATATTGCCCACCTCGGCCGTCTTAACGCGCTCAAGCTCGCTCTTATCAATGCCAAGCTCACGTACGGCTTCGTCCACCACTTCTTCGTTAATGGCTAGACCCCGGCCGCGGTGCAGGTAGATGTAGTCCTCGCCCGCCTCACAAATCGTCTGGAATTCGTGGCTAAACTTGGTAAAGGCCCCGCCGCTGGCAAACGTCACGTAGGTGTCATCCCCCAGGCCAAAGCGGTGGTAGCAGCGCTTGTAGGCCTCGATAACCGCTTGGTAGTAGGCCTCGAGGTCCTCCTTGCTAGCGTGGATGCTATACATATCCTTCATGATAAACTCACGCCCACGCATGATGCCGCTCTTGGCGCGCAATTCATTGCGTAGTTTGTTCTGGAATTGGTAGACGCTGATGGGCAGGTCTTTGTAGCTTTTCAGGTAGCTACGCAGCAGTTCGATAATCGGCTCCTCGTGCGTCCAGCCAAAGCCGACCTCAGTGCCATCCTGCAGGTGCGACTTGAACCACACATCCACCAGCTCATCGCTCCAGCGGCCAGTCTCCTGCCAGAGCTCCTGGCGCTGCAGGGTGCTCATCAGCAGTTCTTGGCTGCTGATGCGGTTCATTTCTTCGCGAACGATTTGCTTGATATTCTCGAGCACGGTCAGGCCCAGCGGCGTATAGGAATAGACGCCGGCCATCGTCTTGTGCACGTAGCCCGCGCGAATCAGCAGCTGGGCGTTGTGCGCCACCTCATCGGCGGGGGCTTGTTTGCGGGTGCGGGTAAAGGTGTGTGATAATCGCATAATCTCTCTTATAGTAACACAATATTGGCAAAAGCGGCATGAGGCAGCTAGGCTGAATGCTCATAATTTCATCTCAAAAACCATCGCTGGCCCAGAAGCTCACCAAACCGAAAATGTTCCGGCCAGATAGAATGATAGTGCTTTTCCGTATATTTGGTTGCTGGCCTCCAGATATTTTCTTGTTCGATGAGCTCCTGTGTCAGTAGAGATGCCAAGAAAGAGGGGCTCTAGGATTGATACGGGAGAAAAGATATCAACACAAAATAAAATCTCTAGGTTGAGTTCGCCGGTCGGCTCGTTCTTCCCTATCATCCCACCATAAAGACAAACACCGCCAAGAATGCAATCGTGTTCTTGACCATATGGATGAGGATGCCGGGCCATATTGTGCCAGTTGTGTGGCGCAGTGCCACCAGCACCACGCTGAGCATCGCCACATCGATGCCAACGTTGAGCTGGCCGTGCACATAGCCAAAGAGCCCACTCACCACCACTGTAATGAGCCACAGCGGCATGTGCGCGGCATGGAGCTTGCTATACAAATAGCCGCGAAACACCAGCTCCTCGGCCACTGGCGCCACCACCACCAACATTGCAAAGGCGAGCAAACGCTCTGCGCCATAGAGCTGCTGGTAGCCGAGGTTTTGCGCCTGAGTCGCATCAAAGCCAGGCAGCCACTGCTTGGCCGCCGCCAGCGCAATCATCGACAGCACAATGTAGATAATGAAGCCCACCAGCGCCCAACCAAAGTCGCGCCACTGCAGCGAGCGCCGCCACCCAAGCTGGCGCCAGGTGGTGCGAAAGCTCGCCGGCGCCTTGGGCCGTGCGCGCTGCACTAGCCATGGTAGGCCAATCAGCAGCGTCAGCGCCACCACATAAACTGCTGTTTGCATTATAATAAGCGGCAAGACCGGCACCGACTCTTGGCCATGAAAGAGAAGGTAGAGTATTGCACTACAGAGTAACCCTGCCCCCATAAAGCTCAGCCAGACCCACAGCGGCCAACCGAGCCACGAGGCAACGCGCAGCAGGCTCTGGCGTGGCGTGAGCGGCGTTTTGGACCGAGATGAGTGAGCGGCTTTGGGTCGGAGAGCAACACGTATCATAGGGTAAATTCCTTGGGCATTACCATTGCGTGGTGGAGTGGCCACACCTCATCGCAGCGCACAGCGCCACAGCACCGCTCCATCATATCAACTCGCTTAGCCTGCATCAGTGCACCAACTTCCCGATATCAGCAATCGTCACCAGCACAATCAAGCCAAGTAAGCACAAGAAGCCAGCTGCTTGGATATTCTCTTCCATCTGCTTGCTGAGTGGTTTGCGCAGCAGGCGGAAGATCGCCATCACTGTCCAGCGACCACCATCAAGCGCAGGGATGGGTAAAATATTCATCACTGCCAGCGATAACGCAATAATCGCCGTCAGCAGCAACACGTGCACCACACCGGCCTGCCCCGCTGCTGGGAAGATAATGGCAAAGATCCCCACCGGGCCAGCCACAGCATTGCCCACTTGCGAGAGATTTTGCTTGGCCTGCTGGCTCGTCGCGCTGTCGCTACTAAACTGCTGCACCAGACTGGTGGCGAGATTTACCACCATATCACCCAGGCCCTGAAGCGTCGCCCCAGTGAGCTGCGCTGTCGTCACTGCGCCCACAATCGGTGCCGACCAGGTGGCGCGGATTGTATCTTGCTGCTTGGTGAGCTCTGCCCCTAGGTAGCCTTTGCGGTCGGGATTATCTTTGCGCAGCGCCACCATGGCAGTGGCTTGCTTATCACCGCGGGTGTACACTACGGGTACGGTTTCGCCCTTGTGTTGGCTCGCAAAGTGCGCTAGGTCGGTTGTGCTGCGCACCGTTTGCCCAGCCAGTTGGCTAATTGCATCACCCTGGCGGAGACCTGCCTTGGCGGCGGGCAAGCCAGGAGTAAGTGTGCCCAGCTGCACTGGGTGGTTGCTCACCACTGCGTCGCTTGGTAGGTAAAATTGGTTGTCGATCATCTTAGGCAAGCCCACCCAGGCGAGGCCAGTGAGGAGCACCACTGCAGTTAACCAGTTGACGGTCACGCCAGCCAGCAAGATCTTGGTCTTTTGCCAAAAGGTTGCCGCGCCATAATCACCAGGCTGATTGGCCGCATCGTGCTCACCCTGCAGCTTGACGAAGCCACCCAGCGGTAGCCAGTTAAGCGAGAAGCGGACATTCTCGCCCAGAATACTTTTTTTGATCACCTTGCTATAAGCCTGCGGTGGAAAGCCAATGCCAAATTCCTCCACCACCACACCATTGCGCCGCGCCACAATGCCGTGGCCTAGCTCGTGCGTTGCCACCAGTAGCGTCAGTGCGATGACTCCAATGATAATACCAATCACTATTTCCATATTCCTCCTTCGTTATCCTCCAAAGCGTCGCTGCCGCCGGGCATACTCAGCCAGCAGAGCATCGACGTCGGCGTGTGTCATATCTGGCCACGGCTTATCCAAGAACAGCAGCTCGCTATAGGCGCTGCGCCACAGCATGAAGTTGCTCAGCCGCTGCTCACCACTAGTGCGAACGATCAAATCACACGGTGGCACATCTGGTGTATACAAAAATTGCTCAAAGATCTGGGCCGTTACCTTCTTGTGGACAGAAAGCGTTTTGCGCAAGCGATTGACCGCGTCGATAATCTCCTGCTGCCCACCATAATTAAACGACAGCACCATCGTGCCCTGCTGCAAATCCTTGGTGGCAGCCTCAGCAGCATCGATCGCCTTCTTGACCCGCCGGCTTAAGCGCAGGCGCGTCCCTGCCACGCGGATGCGCACCCCATGCTTGATGAAGATTGGCAGGTCTTGGTCGAGCATCGTCACCAGCAGATTCATCAAATGTTTGACTTCTGGGCCACTGCGGTGCCAGTTCTCAGTACTAAAGATATAGGCGCTGACGTACGGCACGCCACGCTTGATGGTAGTAAGGGCAATATCGCGCAGTTTCTCGTAGCCAGCACTGTGCCCCTCTTGGGCAGAGAGGCCACGCTGCTTGGCCCAGCGCCGATTGCCATCAACAATATAGCCAACATGCTGCGGCAAGTGCGGGGTAGTGCTCATGCGTGGCTCCATGGTAGGCATTTGGTTACGGACGTGGGCAGAGAGCGCATCATTAAATCGTCAAAATATCCTTCTCTTTAGCAGCGAAGGCGGCTTCTATCGTAGTTTGGTGCTGTGCCATGAGGCGATCGATCTCCTTCTCCACCGCCTTCACATCATCTTCGCTCAGCTCTTTGGCTTCTTTGCGGCGCTTGGCATCCTTCAAGGCGTCTTGGCGTACCCCACGCAGGGCAATGCGTGCTTCTTCTACCTTCTCACTGGCTTGCTTAACCAGTTGCTTGCGGCGCTCCTCCGTCAGTGGTGGCACCGGCACGCGGACGACGTGGCCATCATCGCTGGGGTTGAGGCCAAGCGCTTGATCGGCTCGGATGGCGCTGGCAATCTTTTGCAAATTAGCTGGGTCAAATGGCGTAATCTGCAGCAGCGTCGCCTCTGGTGCCGTCACGTTAGCCACTTGGTTGAGCGGCATACTGGTGCCATACGCCTCGACCATAATGCCATCAAGCATACTGGCGTGAGCCCGGCCGGTGCGGATCTTCCCCAGGCGCTCCTCTAGGTGCTCTAGCACATGGTTCATCTTTTCTTCGTAGGGGGTGGTATCAAACATCGCGATCTCCTTCTTGGTTTTCCTTTATTGTACCATTATTTGCCAGGGTGTGAGGAGAGTTTGCAGAAAAATAGCGGGCATTGTTGCTTGCGCTTACTCGATGAGATCCTATTTGGGTGAAGTGTGTCTCGGTCATTACTCATCTCGGCCTTAATTCATAATCCTAGAATCGGTACAGTGCCCTCACGGCATACTCACTACGCCGAAAATGTTCTGGCCAGATGGTGCGAGGAGCTTGCCCGTTCGCGTATTTGCTGGCCTCCATATATTTTCTTGTGCAGTGAGCATGCCGTGAGGGTGTACAAAAAAGCGAGTGACACATCTCGTGCCACTCGCTGCGCAACAGCTTACTCTCTCGTGACTACTCCGTCACGCCCAGCTCAATCCGCTTAAACTGGCTAACGCGGACGTTCTCGCCGCGCAGTGCCACCTGCTCTTTGATGAGCTGGCCAACGGTCTTGCTGTCGTCGAGCACAAAGGCTTGCTCGGCCAAGACCTGCTCGGCGAAGTGCTTCTTGAGCTGCCCTTCGACGATTTGGTCGCGCATTGCCTCCGGCTTGCTTGCCAAAGCATCGCTGGCGAGAAACTCCTGCTTCTTGGCGTCGTACACCTCAGCTGGGATGTCGTCCATTGTAGCATAGCGCGGGTTCATCGCAGCAACTTGCATAGCAATCTGGTGCGCAAACTCCTTAAACTCAGGCAGGCGAGCTACAAAATCTGTCTCACAGTTGACCTCGACCACCACGCCGATCCGACCACTGTGGACATAGCTCTCGATCAACCCTTCGCGGGTCTCGCGGTCGCCCTTTTTCTCCGCCTTGGTCAGGCCCTTTTTGCGCAAAGCATTAAGTGCTGAGTCGAAGTCACCTTCAGCCTCCACCAGCGCCTTCTTAGCATCGGTCAGGCCAATGCCAGTTAGCTCTTTGAGCTTCTTGATGTCATCAATCGTCACTGCCATGGTTAGTTCTCCTCCTTCGTTGCCTTGCCTTCGTTGACTGCCGCACTGAAGTAGTCGAGCATCAGCTGCAGGCTCTTAATCGCATCATCATTAGCAGGGATAGGATAATCAACTAAGTCGGGGTTGGCATTAGTGTCAACAATACCGACCACTGGCACACCGAGCGTCTTCGCCTCGCGCAAAGCGTTGTTGTCAGCCAAGATGTCAAGCACTAGCACTAGGCCAGGCTTGCCATTGAGGTCTTTGATACCACCGTATTTGAAGTTGAGGCTGTCGATCTCTTCTTGGTAGCGCTGGACTTCTAGCTTGTTGTAGCGCTTCTCAAGGTCGCCACTGGCCATGCGGCGCTCTAGGTCCTTGAGCTTCTTAATCTGCGCAGTGGTGGTCGTCACATTGGTAAGCATCCCACCAACCCAGCGGTTGGTGACATATGGCTGACCAACTGCCTCGGCAGCTTGGCGAGTGATGTCCTTCGCCTGCTTCTTGGTACCAACGAAGAGGACTTGCTTGCCGCTTGCCACTGTCTTGCTAATGATAGGCAGCACCACATTCAGCGCCTTGACCGTCTTGGCGAGGTCGATGATGTGGCTATCTTGCCGCTTGCTATGAATATATGGTGCCATCTTCGGATGCCACCGGCTGGTCTTGTGCCCAAAATGAGCACCGGCTTCAAACAAAGCCTTGATATCTGCCTGCACGGCCATATCGCATTACTCCTTTTTGCCTTGCCCCACACGGTATGGAGTGGTGTGGAGCTGTGTCGTTATGGTTAGTTACGAGAGAATTATAGCATATGATGGCTGGATAGCAAAGGGGTGGTAACTAGCGCTCATATATTTCCAATGCAGCATAACTACCAAAGACGACTATCAATTCTCAACCCCCCAATGCAAGCAGCTTATATCCAACATCTTTTGACAACCCCCCACCCTCTCTGCTACAATATAGCGGTTATGAAAAGCAGTATTCACCCACAAACCTACCGCCCTGTCGTATTTAGCGATGATCAGGCGGGCTTTGCGTTTTTGACGCAGTCGACGGTCGCGACCGACGACACCATCACCTGGGAGGATGGCAACGAGTATCCGCTCGTCAAGGTCCATATCTCCAGCAAGTCTCACCCGTTCTTCACTGGCGAGGAGAAGATTATCGACACCGAGGGCCGGGTCGATCGCTTCGAGGCACGCCGCAAAGCTGCCGAGGCACGCCGCGCCGCTCTGGCCAACAAAGCCAAGAAGCAGAATGCCAAAAAGGCTGCCAAAGCCGCTCAAGCAAGTGCTGGCAAAGACGATTTCGCTAAGGCTGCGTAACATATTTGTAGAGCAATGGTACAACGCTCACCCTTTTTCTAAAAGGGTGAGCTTTTGCTATATGCTAGCTTACCTGTACATCTACCTCTCAATCTTGATGAGAGGTTTTGTGCACCACACTAGCATACAGCAACATAGACGATAGTCTTAAGACCCCGCTATGTTGCTGTAATGATTGTTTATGCTTTTATCGTGCGTATGGAATGGAGGTGCTACTTCCCCCGAATAGGTCTATAGCCCCGCTTCCGTAGTCGCGCCTCGCCCAATCGCCCTGAAGCCTTTTTGGCCTGTTTCTCGATAACGTCTGCCATTATAATATCGTGCATTTTACACAGTTCAGTATAAAACCGCTCTGGATTGTCCTCTAGTGTCCAGGTGTGCTCATAGTTACCCGCATCGGGGCCTTGCCATACATACTCAGTTTCTCGTATAGTCTTGCCCTGCAAGACAGTTCTGATATCACTATGGTTCGGGTTGTTCGTTGCACCACCGACGTGCTCGCGGCGCACCCCAACTTGTGGTTCGCCCTGCTCGCGCGTTGCAACAAAGCAGTTGCCACCATCTCGAACAATCTTCACGCTCATTGCTGGGTCATCAGTGCCCTCAAGCGGATAATCCTCAAGGATACTTGGGCGCGTTATTTCGCCTGCTTCTTCTGCGGCATACTCTTGCATCTTGTCCAAGATTTCCGCCATCATACCACGCGCTTTTTCGCGCAGCTCATGCGTCCCGCTAGCCTCTGCTGTTTCGGCCGCAGGCTCCTGAGTGGATACCGCTTCATCCTCTGATGATTGGTCTATCCCCTTTCGCGATGCAATAAATGTTTCGAGCTCCATTTTGAGCTGCAGTGCTTCATCACTTGCTGGGTCAATTTTTTCAATCGTTGGGAGAGACCGTTTTTTCTCGACCACTTGCGCGTCTACTGTATGGCCACTCTCCTCAGTCGAATCCTTGCGGCGCACTTCGGCCGCCACACGCTCATCCTCGCTGTGCGTCAAACGGAAGAACCTCACACCATCCTCTCCCACTACTGCACCAGTTGCACAGTTCTTGTCCCACGCAAAGTCTTTCATGGTAGGCGCTGGCTGCGCTTCGCCAATCATATTTGCTGAGAGTTTAAAGAGTAGCACTGTACCGTTCTTCTGACGCTCTCCGTTATCATTCGTCTGGTTCTCATCAAAGGTATCAAACGCTACTACAGCCGTATGCATTTCTACTGGTATACCATCTGCTTCATGAATAGTACTGTCATGTGGTGCAAAGAACTGAGCCGTTACCTCTACTGGCGACGGAAACGTCTTTTCCTTAGCTAACGTGTAGTCTGCAAAGCTCCAGTCAAAACGAATCTTGAACTGATCAAGAAAATTATCATCATTCAATGCTAATGTATCTATACTATACACCTCTGTGCTGTCTGGCTGAGCAAGCGCTGTTTGCAGCTCACCTGCCATGCGTTCTTGCCCACTCCTATCATAGGCTTGCTCCGTGAGATGCTTCGTATTATAATATTTCATCACTGATGACTGCCCGCCTTTGTTCATCGCTTTTGCTCCTGATTTTTGTTGACATTACCTAATACCATATAAGGTACTCTCTCTCTCTTAATTTGTCAAGCTATTATGCAATAATTGTATGTATAAGCAAAAATATCTGAATCCTCACACATATTCTCTTTTCTACCAAAGCGACGGAATGGTGGGCGCTCGTATAGAGCTGGTAGTTACTTTGCGACTTCAGGATATCCAATAGCTCAAGAGTCACCCCCGTGGTATAATCATTAGTATATGCCCAAAATTTCTCTCGATATCGCCACCCTAACGGCTGAGCGTGCTGCGCTGGAGCAGTTTCTTGCCCAGCCCGATGCGTATAGTGCACCCGATTTTACTGCTAAGAATAAGCGCTTTGCGGAGCTTGAGACCATCATTGCTACTGCTACCAAGCGCGCTACCGTGGAGCAGCAGCTGGCTGAGGCGCGTCAGCTCGCTCAGGGCAACGATGAGCTCGCCGAGCTCGCCAAACTCGAGATCCCCGAGGACGAAGCTACCATTGCCCAGCTCGACGACGAGCTCTTCGTCCTCCTCACCCCCAAAGACCCCAACGACGAGAAGAATATCATCATGGAGATCCGGGCTGGCGCTGGCGGCGACGAAGCCTCGCTCTTTGCGGCCGAGCTCTACCGCATGTACCTGCGCTGGTGCGAGGCGCATGGTTACCGCACTGAGCTGCTGAGCGAGTCCGCCAACGACTCTGGTGGGTACAAAGAGGTCGTCTTCAAGATTTCGGGCGATGCGCCCTACGCCAAACTCAAGTTTGAGGGTGGTGTGCACCGCGTCCAGCGCGTACCCGTTACCGAGAGCCAAGGGCGCATACACACTAGCACTGCCACAGTGGCAGTCTTGCCCGAGGCAGAAGAGACAGACATCACCATCAATCCCAATGACCTCCGCATCGATATCTACCGTTCAAGCGGCCACGGCGGGCAGAGCGTCAATACAACCGACTCAGCTGTGCGCATCACCCACCTCCCGACTGGTATGATCGTCACCAACCAAGACGAAAAGTCGCAGATCAAAAACCGCGAGAAGGCTATGAGCGTCCTGCGCTCGCGCCTCCTCCAGCGCAAGATTGATGAAGAAAACGCCAAGCTCACTGCCGAGCGCCGCGCTCTGGTGGGTACCGGCGACCGCAGCGAAAAGATCCGCACCTACAACTTCCCTCAAGACCGCATCACCGACCACCGCATCCGCTACAGCCGCAGCAACATCCCCGCTGCCCTCGGTGGCGACATCGATGACATCATCGAGCGCCTCCAAAGCTACGAACGCGAGTTGAAGGCACAAGGAGCAGAGCAGTAACAACCAAACATATTTGTCATAAACATAACAATACTACAGTTATATCGAGCCCATTGAGACTCCAGAGCAGCCTTACTTCCCTAGTGGCTGCAGTGTCGTTGCTGCTAGTTCATTATCCAATGCAGCTATGTCTGCAGGTTTAGCCAAACGACGAGTTTGTAGCTGTTCGTATTTCGCCCGCAATGCTTTTTGTGCTGCAGTGTGCACATCATCAGATGAGACCTGCGCCTCGTAAGCAATACGCGCTTGTGTATATGCTTCTTCATCAGGATAAACAACAAGAAGCGCATCATTATCATGGTGTGCATTATATGCTGAGTCAATTATCGTATATTCACGTCGTTCGTGATGATTACCCGCCAGTGCCAACTGCTGCACGATAATTGTTCGCACTACATAAGCTAACTGCTCATCAATGCTCTCTTTGACGGCAACGATCTTGGTGCGCTTCCCTACCTCGTCGCAAGATTCTAATACTAGCAATCGCGCCTGCGCGCCCTCACGGTGTTCGGCATCATGCCATACAGCATCACTATATTGATCAAAGACTTTATTGATCAGCATCTCCAAATGCGCTGCTGGTGTATCACCCTCTTGATGGCTCTCTCTCTGGAATATTATTGTAATTCATATTATTCTCATCAGCTAGCGGCTTTATGATACTGCTGAGCCCACACAGCCGATGCCACCTCCCCCTGCTGGCGTCGAAAGCGCCGACCTGCGCGACGAGCCTGCCTTTCTTCTTTATTACACACATTACCCGCTGCAGCAAGGATGATACCACCACCTGCGAGCATTACACCATATGAACCGAGCGTTGCGACCATCTCGAGCGGCACCGCCTGCTCAGCCTCTGCAGCCATTTCTTGAGCGATCATCATTCCGGCCGCTCCTGCTGCAATAGGCCAGCGATGGCGCTGCGCCCACCGTATTACACCTGTACCAATAGTATAATACGGCGAATCAAGTGGCGATGGCGCACCAGCAAGGCGTTTACCTGCATGATATAGTTCGTGACCAACAACCTCTGTCATTTTCTTTGGTGCGGCATCATATCGCACCGCAATAGCTGCTCCATCCTGTAGTGGCGTCGTATACCCATGGAGGCCTGAGGCAAGGAGCGCGCTGTCTTGAGGCTGAGCAATAACAATACTCACATCATCCCACCGATCGGCCGGCACTCCAGCAGCCGTAGCTGCTTCGTGCACTACTGCCGGAGCATAATCCACCACCGTATCAGGAGGCAGCTGCCTGCCTAGCCCCGTCTCGAACGACACCGGCACTGCTTGCGATGGCACTGCAATGCCATCAGCCTGATACCGTGCACCATACGTCCAGCCCATAATCCCATCTGTATAGCTATCCAGTGCCTTGTGCTTTTCTGTCATATTATGCCAGTATACCGCATTTATCTACCATTTGCTACACCCCGTCCTGTCTGTTATAACGTGTGGTATTCATTAACTTTAGATCATTATGGAGTAGTATGGACTACGATTATTCTTCAAGCTATTATTCAACCCCCTCATACACGACAGCGGCTAGCAGCCCCCTTGACCCGTTAGTGTGGGTGATGGTTATCATCATGCTCATCCTGAGCTTTGCTGTGATGGCCGTCGTGCTTGTCTCGCTGTGGCGAATATTTACCAAAGCTGGCAAGCCAGGCTGGGCTGCCCTCATCCCTATCTATAATAGTGTCGTCCTGATGCAGGTCATCGGCCGGCCTGAGTGGTGGGCGCTACTGCTGTTTGTGCCCTTCGTCAATATCTACATTGCTGTTGTGTCGACACTTGAGCTTGCTAAGTCCTTTGGCAAGTCGACCGGCTTTGGCGTGCTAATGCTGTTCTTGCCAGTCATTGCATACCCAATGCTCGGCTTTGGCTCGAGCCAGTACCTTGGGCCGGTTGCACCTCAGCCTGCGCCGTACTATCCACCACAGCAACCACCACAAGCCTAAAGCTCAAACATCACCAAGCAAAAGAGCCAGCATAGTGCTGGTTCTTTTTGCGACCTCTGTTTATTGTACGAAATTTGCAGTGCAAGCAAATTATTGCTACACTAGGATTAGAAAGGAGGAAATACGCTATGCCAACAGGAAAACCAATTCAGTACGACTGGGGCTGGTGGGATCTACCCAAGGTGCCTTGGTGGTAAGATATGAAGTACCTTTTATGTGGCAAGGGCTTGTGGCCATTTTACCCTTGCTAATAAATGGCACTAGGCTACCGCTCGTTTAATACAACTTTGTAATAGCTCTATTATAGCTATAACAAAAACCACATAACACAAGGAGACAAGGATGGGCAAGTATAATCATTGGTGTTACATGAGTCCAGTGCAACGCTGGCACGTTCATCATGAAGTTTCTTGCCTGGCTAATATCAACTACACTTAAAGAAGTGTGGTTTTTTAGTTAATCCTATGCGTATAGATAATTTTTGAGCGCGCGTCTATACAAAGCATCTCCTTACAGTAACAAAGCACCTCTCGCACAAGAGGTGCTTTGTCGTATGCCAGCAAAATGTCTAGGCGGCGTCCTCTGCCTCAGCTTGTTTGCGCGAGGTCTGGCGCGGCGTGGCGGTCTTTTCGAAGGAGCCACCAGCTGCCTCAAGCGCAGCTACCACACTCTTCGACGCACCTTGCGTCTGGAGCACGAGCTTGGCAGTCAATTCACCACGAGTGATTACCTTCACACTATGGAATGGCGTCTCAATCAGCCCAGCTTCGTACAGCGCAAAGTTATCGACGGTGCCCGACAAGTTATTGAGATGGTCGCTATACACCACCTGGGCAGGAGTGCGCAGGCTCTTAAAGCCACGTGCCTTTGGCACTGCTGTTGCAATACCATTCTGCCCACCTTGGAACATTGGGCGCAGCTTCTTACCAGTACGGGCGTTTTGCCCCTTGGTACCACGGCCAGCGGTCTTACCACCACCAGCGGCAATGCCGCGGCCAACGCGCTTGCGATCTTTATTGGCTGCAATGTGGAGTTCGTTGTATTTCATCTACTTGCCCTCCTTTGCGGGTTGCTTCTTGGCACCAACCCACTGCTCGCGTGGCACCATACTGCGCAGAGCCTCCACCGTAGCATAGGCAATATTTACCTTGTTGGTGCTGCCTAGACTCTTCGAGAGCAGGTTGCGGATGCCCGTCACACCAATGACGGCACGCACCACACCACCAGCGATGATACCCGTACCAGGCGCAGCTGGCTTGATGAGCACACGTGCACCACTAAGCTTAACTTCCATCTCATGCGGGATGGTCTCATTTACCACCGGAATAACGACGAGGTGCTTCTTGGCTACCGAGGTTGCCTTGGCAATGGCGGTCTGCACATCGGCACCCTTCGCCACACCAACACCAACCTTATTCTTGCGGTTGCCCACTACCACCAGCGCCTTGAAGCGGAAGCGGCGGCCACCCTTAACGACGCGTGCCACGCGGTCGATATTAACAACAACTTCTTCAAATTCCTTTGGCGTGTCATCACGCTGGTTGCGCCGGTCATCGCGGCGACCACCCCGGCCCCGACCACGCTGGTTGCGCCGGTCATTTGGGCGAGGTGTAGTATTTGCAGGTCTGTCTGCCATACTAAATTTCCTCCTCTTCTAGCTCTGCATTTGCCTTACGAATCGCTTCCTCAAGTTCTTTAAGCTCTTCAGGTTGATAAAGAGCAACAAGATACTTTAGAATCTGCGGAATGTCATATGGACTCACTTTACTACCTATGTCAGAAACGATACCAATAATCTCATCATCCAGACGACCCACAGCTTGGAGTGCTTCTGGACTCATCTCATTCTCGAGTCTATCTATCGTTTGTTGTGGTGTTTCCGGACCGGTGGTGGTTGCGTGTTCGTAACTACCCATACTAAAACTCCAATCCTTCCTTGCGGGCAGCGTCTGCGAGTGCGCTCAAGCGGCCAGCATACTGGCGACCATTGCGATCGAAGACGACTGCACTTATCTTTGCTTTCTTGGCCTTCTTGGCGATATCTGTGCCTACCTTGGCGGCCTTCTCCGTCATGGTGCCGGTTGCTTTGGTACCAACAGTAGTGGCAGCAGCCAATGTTGCGTGAGCATCATCATCAATAAGCTGCGCGCTCACGTGCAGGTTGCTAATCGTCACGCTCAAGCGTGGGCGCTGAGCTGTGCCGTGCACGCGAGCTCGGACGCGGCGCTTGCGCAGGTCACGATTCAGGAGTTTTTTTGCTAATGCGTGTGCCATTACTTCTTACCTGCCTTCCCTGCTTTGCGCAAAATTTGCTCACCAACATACATAATGCCCTTGCCCTTGTATGGCTCTGGCTTCTTGAGAGCGCGGATCTCGGCGGCGACTTGGCCAACCTTTTGCTTGTCGATACCCGTCACGACGATCACCATTCGCTCGTTCGTTACATTAACCCCCTCTGGGGCTTTGTAGTGGACTTCATGGCTAAAGCCCAGGCTCATCGTCAGCTCGTTATTGCTCGACGAAACCCGAAAGCCCACACCTTTGACCTCGAGGCGCTTCTCGTACCCCTGGGTCACGCCAATCACCATGTTGTTGATGAGGGCGCGCATCAGCCCATGCTGGGCTCGAGCAGCCTTAGACTCATCCTTTGGATGAACCGTCACCTGTCCGTCCTCGACCTTCACCTCGACCGCTGGCGTAATGAACTGCGAGAGCTCACCTTTGGGGCCCTTGACGACCACATCACCAGAGTCAACCGTGATTGTCACACCCGATGGAATCGCCACCGGCAGTTTTCCGATTCGACTCAGACTCATTGCTTACCTTTCGATTAGTAGCCAGCAAAATGTTTGTCTCGTGCTGCCGGCTATTCTCCACAACGAACAACCAGAACGCAAAACTCCCGTTTCACTCGCAAAGTTAATATCTTGCTAATTGTACCACAGATGATGGGGAGAGCGCAAGGGTGGAAGACGCTAACAGCAGAACTGTGGTATGATCTGGATAAGAAACTATGTCGAAGTTTGCGAGCAAGTTAGACGGTGCTATATAGGTACTGCTGCAGGATTATGATTATTGCTGCGCGCTGCTCCGGCGGCGGACATGCACTACCACTGCCACCGCAATAATCGTGCCAACCACCATCAACCCCACCAGTCCAGCAAGCGCCCACAGCGGGCTCCCTGGTTGCCACTGGCAGTCGAGCCAGCCGATTATTTTGTCGCTGCAGGCAAAAAACGTCAGCATAGCGCTCCCCTCTCGTGAAAATACATCGTCTGTGCTGTCATGGGCAACCTCCTTGCTGAATATGCTTCTCTCTTAAGATTATACACCTACCCCTGGGCAGCATCAAACTGCTCGGGCAGCAAAGCAGCACCACGCACCATCACTGCCCCAACCTTGTCTGGCGCGCAGTAGCTCGCGAGCTCCTCATAGCTCATCTGAGTAATTGGCACATGCGCTACTGGGTCAATCACATCATCATAGTGCATTCGGCTCCGCAGCGGCAGTGCAGTCGGCAATGTTGCAAGCGGCGTCGGCCACCTGAGGTCGGCGCGTTGCAAATCCTGCGTGTTCAGCAGCTCCACAGCCCGCTGGCTTGCACGATACCACAAAGCATCGATTAATTGGTCTTCATCTGGCGTTACTTCGCAGGGTGATGGAGGTGATACTTCGTATGATGGCATGATATTCTTGGGATACTTCGCTTTGTTTTTTACTTTCGTTCTGAGAGTACTTGTGCATTAGTATGTGGTATTTTTGATAAAAAAGCAAGCCCTTACCCACTCCAACCCCTCAACCGCAACACTCCCCATGCAAAAAGAGGCATCTTGGTTCGTCCTTTGTTAAAATTGGATCTACGAAAACAACCTAATTTTAGCAGAAAGGTATTCCAAAATGCCTCAAAGAAAGTATACACAACTTTCAAGCGAAGAGCGAATTGTTATTGAAACCTTGCTTAGAAGCTCAGCCGGGGTGCGCGAGATAGCTCGCATGCTAAACCGCAGTCCCTCAACCATCTCCCGGGAGCTCAGGCGAAACCAGAATTTTGCCAAAAAGACTAGAGTCAATAAACCTAAGGAGCTAAGGCTAGACTCGAGACGCTTTCGTGGTACCGCCAAAGTGCCAGTGATTCGCGAGAAGAAGGCTCGGTATAGGAAACGCCTGTGCCAATTCGAGAGAATAAACTACTTGGCTAAATCCGCCCAGCAGAAGACGCTGGCTAGATGCAAGAAGCAGTCTCTGCTGCTCGAGCTTTCTAGATACCAGCAAACCAGAGAGTTCGTTAAATCGCGCCTCAGGCTGCGCTGGTCTCCCGAGCAGATTGCCGGCAGGCTGCAGATAGAGATTAACAAAAGAGACAAATCTGCTAGCTTGCTTTATGTCTCGCCTAAAGCAATCTACAAATACGCCAAGAAATACAACCTCCATAAACACCTGCGGCGGCGCGGCAAGAAATACAGATGCAGCCGTATACCTGCCGGCTGGATGTCTGCCGGCAAACGCAATATTGCAACTAGACCCGGCGTAGTGGACGAACTCGGGCGCTTAGGCGACCTAGAGGGCGATACCATCTTCGGCAAGGATAGCCGAGACAGATTGCTCACTCACGTGGAGCGAAAGACGGGGTTAGTCTCAATTAGCCTAGTGCGCGGCTATGATGTACATAAGATACAAAAAACAGACCATACTCGACCTAGAAAGGCTCAGCAGGCACACCGGAGCCTTACCAAAGACCATAACCTACGACAACGGCGTAGAATTTGCCGGTTGGAGACAAACAGAACAGGAACTCAATACAAAGATTTACTTCGCCAATCCCTACCATTCCTGGGAACGAGGCAGAAACGAAAACACCAACGGACTCATCCGCGACTTCTTCTCCAAAGGCACAGACTTCAAAAAACTAACTAACCGGGATATATTAAAAGTAGAATCCATGCTTAACAACCGACCAAGAAAACGATTCCAGTGGCTAACGCCACTGGAATACGCCGCGTCTTTGGGTATTGCGGTTGAGGAGTGAGGTTAGAAGGTAGTTTGCTTATTTTCTTAACTCATGCTATTATAGGACCTATGGTAGATAGACATGATGAAGCTAATGCAACTTCTGTTGCAGATTCGAGGACGACCGACCTCGGAGATAAAGTCGATAATCAAATTGCACTCCTTGATCATATCGCCACCGAGATCAAGAAGACCACCGAGATGGTGGAATGGGGAAAGGAGGGGTGGCGAATTAGACTTGGAGAGATCGGAATTCTTGCCAATAGCTTATCATCAGTAGATCCCTCTGTTATTGACGGCGTCGAGACTAGGCGTCCTGGCATACTTCGCGAACTCGGAGACAGTCTTTGGAACCTCGACCAGAAAATGCATCTTCTTGATGAAGACGTCAAACGGGCTGAGAGAATTATGACACCAACACAGCGCGAGCAAGAGTTGCTGGACAGCATAAAGCCGCTAATCATAGACCAGATGTATGCAATGGATCCAGAGTCGCTGCAAACATATCAGCAGAAAGATAGCGAAGGTGAAATCACCAAGGAAGTTGCGCTGTTTCAATTGGGAAAATTTTCAAAAACGATGTATATCGGCAACATAAAATGCGAGTGTGCCGCCTATTTGGGTAATGACGGCAGGTTCTATATCGAGGGTCCGCGCCGTAGAGCATCTTCGGGCGATATAGTTATTGACGTCCATCCTTACAGCATTGAGGACGCTATGAATTATGGGGTCTCATTCGGTGGAATCAAAGTCTCTCAACTAGTTGAAGCCGTGGTAATGTGTACGATATAGTTTCTCCATGAAGTTTTCATAGATGAGTGCAGTCAAGAGCTGCACGACCCTGCTACGTATATTGCCGATTTGCCAAATATGATAAATCTGGACGAGGCTACGAACGAAGATATACGGGCGTTGTATCAGACTTTTCGCGACAATTACGGCACCGAGCGGTTAGCGCTAAAACCTGTGAAAGGCTTCATGAAAGAAGTCCGGCGTGAGCGTTCAGCGTCGAATCGAGCTTTTCGGTCGCAATCTCATTAGGATGAAAATAGGCGAATTCTTCAGCCTCTTCGGTGGCTTGCGGATTTGTGAGGAGTTTTACTTCGTAGGCGAGAATCAGTACCGGGTCGTCGAATTTATCGTGCCAAGTCGGGATGATTAGCGGTTTGCCCGCGAGGATTTCGATTTCTGCGTCTAGTTCTTCGCGAAACTCGCGCCGTAAAGCCTCGTGCAGACCTTCGCCGTGTTCCAGTCCGCCACCCGGCAAATCCCAAGTCTCGCCCCGCTCGCGCACGAATAAAAGTCGCCCCGCTCTATCGCAAACCAGACCCTTGACCGTCACTCGATAGGCAGCTTTGAAATCTTTCAGCTTCATCTCATGCCCTCGCCTACAAAACTCCCCGCCGTAACTACCCGAAACAAACCGCAGCCAAATCCGCTATTTTTTACTTTTCTTTGTTCCGACTCGATTTTTTAGCTCGAAAACTTCCTTTTTCAGCTTGTTGATTTCGCTGTACGCCCAGACGCCTAAAGCAAACGCTAGACCAGCGAGGCAAAGAGCCGAGGTAACTTTTTGTTCCATAAATCTCCTTTCTGTAAACGGTCTTATATTGATTGTAGCATAGCATCCTTAGTGTCTCCTATTGACATCAAACAAAAATACCCGGGGTCGTAAAACTTCCGGGTATTTTTTGGCTACGAAAAGTTTTAATAAACCTTCAACAAAACTTCTCCGCCAAGTTTGGCCTTGACAGCTTCGCCACCGGTCATGACACCTTTGCTGGTGCTGACGAGGACGATGCCGCGGCCTTGCTTGACCTTGGGGATGTCGGCAGCAGCCACGTACACGCGGCGGCCTGGCTTAGACACCCGGGCTAGCTCGGTAAAGGCTGGGCTCTCACCGGCGCGGTTGATGGTGACGACCAACGTACCGCGTGGCTTGCCATCCTCTACGGTAGCACCTGCCAGGTAGTGATTCTTGACCAATTGCTCGGCCACAACTTGCTTGAGCTTGCTGGTGGGCACACGGACTTCCGTCTTGCCGACCATCGCAGCGTTGCGGATTCGGGTGAGGAGATCCGCGATTGGGTCAGTTGATTGTAAACTCATAACTCTATCTCCTTTCCGTTACCAACTGCTCTTTGTAATGCCTGGGATTTCGCCCTTCGATGCCTTCTCGCGGAAGTTGATGCGGCTCAGGCCAAAGCGGCGCATATAACCACGTGGCCGACCACTGAGGGCGTCGCGGTTCTTCCAGCGGGTTGGGCTGGAGTTGCGCGGCAGCTTTTGCAGGCCGTCGAGGTCGCCCGCCGCCTTGAGCTCAGCGCGCTTGGCAGCGAATTTCTCGATCATCTTTTGGCGTTTGCGATCGCGTGCAATCATTGATTTCTTAGCCATACGCTATTTCCCCTCCTTCTCAAACGGCAGACCAAACTTCTCTAGCAGTGCCCGACTTGCCGCTGGGCTACCCTGCTCGATGGCAATCGTCACCTGGAGGCCATGAACGATCTGCGTCTCCTCAAAGGTGAGCTCGGGGAAAATACTCTGGTCGGTGATGCCAAGGTTGTAGTTGCCACCCTTGTCGAACTTGCTCCCCACACCGTGGAAGTCGCGCACCCGCGGCAGGCTGACATTGACCAGCCGGTCGAGGAATTCGTACATCCGAGCGCCGCGCAGTGTCACACTCACACCAATCGGCGCACCCATGCCAGCGCGGATCTTGAAGCCCGCGATGGACTTCTTGGCCAAACGGTCAACCGGTGCTTGACCAGTGATCTTAGTAATAGTATTGCGTACCAGTTGGTGGTAGCGCTTGTCTTCTTTGTGCTTGCCGATTCCTGCGCTGACCACAATCTTCTCGAGCTTGGGCACTTGGTGCACATTGCTCAAGGCTAATTCGGCCTGGAGTTCCTTGCGGTATTGATCCAGATACAAGGCTTTCAAGCGAGGAGTCGGAGCGGCGGATGCAGTTGCCTTCGCCATTAGTTGACCTCCTTGTTGTTCAGTTGCCGAGCAACGCGTACCTTGGCGCCCTCAGCATTAATAGTATAGCCAATGCGGCTCGTCGTGCCAGCTGCTTCGTCGACAACCAGTGCGAGCTTGCTCAGCGGCACTGGCACATGAATTTCCTTCGTGCCACCACGTGGGTTAAGCTGGCTTGGCTTAACATGGCGGTGGCGCAGCCCCACACCCTCGACCAATGCGGTCTGCTGAGCGGGGTTGACGACCAGTACCTTACCCGTCGTGCCTTTGTCGTCACCACTGATGATCTTGACGATATCGTCTTTTTTGATGCGCTGTGCCATTAGAGTACCTCCGGTGCTAAGCTAATGATCTTGCTATAGCCAAGGTCGCGCAATTCGCGTGGCACAGGGCCAAAGACACGAGTTGCCTTGGGTGTTTTGTCGTCGTTGATAATAACGGCAGCGTTGTCGTCGAAGCAGATGGTGCTGCCATCTTTGCGGCGGATTTGGTCGCGGGTACGCACCACCACTGCCTTAACGATAGACTTCTTCTTGACGTTGCCAGTTGGGCTGGCGTCTTTGACGCTGGCGACAATCACATCACCTACTCGGGCGTAGCGACGCCGAGTACCACCCAGCACGCGGATGCACAAGATGGACTTTGCACCACTGTTGTCTGTTACCTTAAGGCGAGATTCTTGCTGGATCATGCTGCCTCCTCTTCGCCTGCGTCATCGTTTTTGAGCTCAATCGAGCCCTGCGAGCGCTTGAGCACGGCGTCGAGCCGAAATGCTTTGCGCTTGCTGATCGGGCGTGTCTCAATGACCCGCACCGTATCACCAACATTGGCATCGTTTGTCTCGTCGTGAGCAGCATACTTACGGGTGACGGTGTATTGCTTGCCGTAAATAGGGTGTGTTTCGCGGCTGGTCACGGTCACCGTGATGGTCTTGTTGCCCGCGGCCGAGGAAACAACGCCGGTCAATGTCTTGGCCATTAGTTTGTTCCTTTCCGCTGATTAATTTCCGTTAGTATCTGCGCAATCTCTCGGCGATACACGCCAAGGATCCGCGGGTTGGCGAGCTCACCTGCCCGGTGGCCCCGCTGGGCTTCAAGCAGGTCGGCGCGCTTGGCGGCCAGCTCTTGCTGGAGTGTCTCGAGGCTCTTAACCTCTGTTGCAGGGACTGCATTCTCTGCCATCGCTAGGCCTCCTCTTTCTTAATAAAGCGTGTCTTGACGGGGAGCTTGTGGCTTGCCAGGCGCATTGCCTCGCGGGCGACATCCTCTGGCACACCCTTCATCTCAAACATCACAGTGCCGTTCTTGACCTTCGCAACAAAGAACTCAGGGTTACCCTTACCGCCGCCCATCTTCAGGCCCAGTGGCTTGCGGCTCACTGGGGTGTGCGGGAAGATCCGAATCCAGATCTTACCACCACGCTTGACGTAGCGGGTCATTGCCTGGCGGGCTGCCTCAATCTGGCGGCTTGTGACGCGCTCGTTGCTCAGGCTCTGCAGGCCATAGTCACCAAAGGCAATGTAGTTGCCCCGTGTGGCGTTGCCTCGGTTCTTGCCGATGCGGACTTTGCGAAATTTTGTTTTCTTTGGTAGTAACATTACTTCGCACTCCTTTCACCCTTATAGATCCAGACCTTGACGCCGACAATACCCACGCCAGGGCAGTTGGCCCGTGCGGTGTGGAAGTCGATATCGGCCCGCAAGGTGTGCAGTGGCACCGAGCCCTCGATCACCTTCTCGCGGCGTGCCATCTCGGCGTTGTTAAGCCGGCCAGCTACCTCGATGCGAATACCCTTTGCACCACTGTTCATGGTGTTTTGGGCAGCCATCTTGACGGCGCGGCGGAAGTTGGCGCGGCGCTCGAGCTGGCGCGCGATATTCTCCGACACCAGCTTGGCGCTGAGCTCTGGCCGACGGACTTCTTCAATATTGATACGGACTGGCAAGCTAGCGATCTTCTCGATCTGTCGCTTGAGCTCCGTCACACCAGCCCCACCGCGGCCAATCACCACACCAGCCTTGGCAGTGTGAATTGCGATGGTAATCTGGTTTGGGCTGCGCTCAATCTCGATCCGGTCAATCGTTGGCCGGCTTGCATAGCGAGCTTCAATCAGCTCACGGATCTTGATGTCTTCTGCCAACCAAGCCGCAAAGTCGCGCTTGTTTTGGCCAAACCAACGCGAGCTCCAGTTTTTGTGGACTTGGAGGCGGAAACTGACTGGGTTTACTTTTTGGCCCATTTAGTTGTCTCCTTTCTTGGCTGTATCGGTTGCTTTGGCGGGTGCCTTCTTGACCTGCTTCTCCACACCACTCACCTCGACCAAGATATGGCTCGAGCGCTTCTGGAATGGCTGAGCTCGGCCGCGGCTGGCCGGCTTGTAGCGGCGCAGGCGTGGGCCAGCAGTCACGCTAAGGCTATGGATGTGCAAACTGCGTGGGTCAAGGCCATGGTTGTTGATGGCGTTGGCTTGGGCGCTGGCGATTGCCTTCTTGACGGGCAGCGCGGCGCGGCGCGGGGTGTGATCAAGAATGACCAGTGCATCGGCCACACTGCGGCCACGCACCAGGCTAGCAACAATACTGACCTTGCGCGGGGTCTGGTCTATACCCTTGATGTGTGCCCGAACGATGGCTGGTGCATCGCTCGACCCCTGTTGTGTCTGTGATGCGGCCATTACTTCTTATCCTTTCCACCGTGCTTGCGGAACTTACGGGTTGGGCTAAACTCACCGAGCTTGTGGCCAACCATGTTTTCTGTAATCAGCACCGGCACATGCACCCGACCATTGTGCACCGCAAAGGTGAACCCCACCATCTCTGGCGTGATCGTGCTGCTGCGGGCCCAGGTCTTTATCACGGTGCGGTCGCCAACTTTCAGCGCTGCCACTTTTTTGGCAAGCTTGGCGTCGACGAATGGGCCTTTTTTGAGTGAACGACTCATAGACTACCTCTTCCTCTTAGCTTCGTGACGACTGCGGACAATCATCTTATTGGTTGATTTGCGGCGGCGGGTCTTGAAGCCAATTGCTGGCTTACCCCATGGCGTCTTCGGGATGCGGCCTGGGCCCGTCTTGCCTTCACCACCACCCATTGGGTGATCAGCTGGGTTCATAGCCTTACCATGGACGCTTGGACGCCACCCCATACGGCGACGGCGACCGGCCGAGCCAAGCTTAACATTCTGATGCTGGACGTTGCCCACTACACCAATGCTAGCTTCGCACTCAAGGCGGAACTTACGCACCTCACCGCTAGGCATCCGCACCATGGCGTAACCGTCTTCTTTGGCCATAAGCTGGGCTTTAGTACCAGCGCTACGCACCATCTGCGCACCCTTACCGTGGTTGATCTCGATGGCGTAGATCTGGCTACCAACCGGGATGTTAGCCAGTGGCATGCGGTTGCTGGCCTCGATTGGCGCATCGGTACCAGTCTGAAGCACCTTGCCCTTGGTCATTTGGGTGTCGGCCAAGATGTAGTGGTAGAGGCCGTGCTGATCCTTGACGCGGGCAATGCGGGCACTGCGGTTTGGATCGTACTCAATCTCCTCTACCGTCAGCGTCAAGCCAGCGGCCAAGCGATGGTCGAGCAAGCGGTAGTGCCGCTTGACGCCACCACCACGGTGCCGGACGGTGATCTTACCAGTGTTGTTGCGGCCAGCCTTTTGCTTGCCAGCCTTGACGAGGCTCTTGAGTGGCTTGCGCGTCGTTACATCGCTCAAATCCTGCGATGTCATGCCGCGGCGGGCGGGAGTGGTTGGGTTGTACTGCTTAATCGGCATTACTTATCCTCCTTCTGCTCTGTTTGCGGCTGTTGTTCTTCGGTCTCAAACACCTTGATCTCGCCTTCGCTTAGGCGCACGTACGCCTTTTTGCTGTCGTGGCGGTGTGTGGTGCCTGGGTAGCGGCGCTTGCCCCGGCTGTAGCGAATAGCTTTGCCGCTTTGTACGGCGGTAGTGACATTGGCTACCTTGGTGCCGTCATATTGCGCCTCAACGGCTGCAGCGATCTGCTGCTTGTTGGCCGACAGTGGCACATCAAAGATGTAGGTGTTTTGGTTCGTAATGAGCCGGTAGGATTTTTCTGTAGCGCGGGGAGTGACTAATACGAGTTGCATTTATTTGTCCTCCTGTGCGAGCCACGCCGTAATAACATCCAGCGCCTGAGGCGACAGGACGATATGGTCGGCATTAAGAATGTAATAGACATTGAGATACATCGCACTCACAGCCAGCACCTGCTGGAGGTTGGCGGTGGAGCGAATCAGCTCGGGCGACTTCTCGCCAGCGACGAGCAGCACTTTGCGCTCGAGCTTGAACTGGCGGAGAAACGCCGCAGCGTCTTTGGTCTTGCCAGTTACCTTGTCCTCAAAGGGCAAGACCTGGATCTTGCCAGCCTGATGAGCCAGTGTGAGAGCTTGGCGAATGGCGACACGTTTGCTGGTCTTAGACAGCTTCTTGCGGTAGTTCTCGTTGCCGCGTGGGCCAAAGACCACACCACCGCCCCGCCAAATTGGGTTACGGATACTGCCGAAGCGAGCTCGGCCAGTGCCCTTCTGCCGCCATGGTTTCTTGCCACCACCGCGGACTTCGCCCCGCTGCAAGGTGGTTGCACTTGCCTGGCGGGCGTTTGCCAAGAATGCGTCGTAAGCGAGCTTAAGCAGCTCGTGATTCGGCACATCGACGCCGAAAACGCTGGTTGGCAAGGTTGCTTTTGCTGGCTTGGTAGATTCAGCCATTACTTAGCACCTCCTAGGATAATTAAGCCCTTCTTGGGGCCTGGGACAGCGCCTTTGACACCAATCAAGTTATCCTCAGCCGAGATAAACTCAACCGTCAGATTCTTAACGGTGACGCGCTCGTGGCCCATCTGGCCTGCCATGCGCTTCCCTTTGAAAATCTTTTGTGGGTACATGCTACCGATCGAACCGACCTTACGCGTGTTACCCTTACCACCGTGGGTTTTGCGGTGGCGCTTGAAGTTGTGCCGCTTGATCGTACCAGCCCAACCTTTACCCTTGCTGATGCCTGTGACATCCACGACATCGCCGAGCGCAAACTCCGTAACGCTCCATGTGTCGCCCACCTTGACATCGCCAAGGTCGTCAACACGAAATTCCCGAATATGCTTCGGGGTGACACCGGCTGGCTTCACATGCCCAGCCACGGCCTTGCTCAGGTTCTTACCCGTACCATATGCCACCTGGACTGCGT
>CALKQS010000007.1 GCA_937990725.1 uncultured Candidatus Saccharibacteria bacterium
ACTAGGCGGCCTCATCGTCTAGCGGTTAGGACACTGGGTTCTCATCCCAGCAACCCGGGTTCGATTCCCGGTGAGGTCACCAAATCGGAACTAAAACGGAAACGGTCGCCCGAACGGGCGGCTTTTTCGCTGGCAGCGCGCAGCGCCGACCAGCGATTTTTCTGGGGGAGTTAAGAAATTGGTCGTCATTTATGACGACTTCTTTTTGTCGTATTTGTAGGTTCGACCCAAGTCGAAACGCCAAGCGTAGCTTGTTCGATTTTTTCTTCGAGGAGTTTCTTTAGGTTATTATTTCACATATTATAGCATACTTCTTAAGATTAGACAACAACCCCGTCTATCACGTATACTGGTATCTAGATATTAGAATAGATTCTAGTGAGGATACCATTATATGCACGACAACGAATTATGGCAAATTTACAATAACAACGGTACGCCTGTAGACGGCAAAGGCGCGCCCAAAGAAGAGTTTAACTCTGATAAAAGCCTAATCATGAGCAACGCTCATGTGTGGTTTTGGAAGATTGACGAAGGCGGGGTGAGCATACTGCTACAAAAGCGTTCATTGACAAAACCCAATAAGCCAGGCTGGTTTCATATTTCGGCAGGCGGGCATATCAATATCGGAGAAACACCAGTGCAAGCAGCTGTGCGAGAGACTAAAGAGGAAATGGGGCTTGCGATTGATGAATCTAAGCTGCATTTTGTGCAAGCTGTTCGCATCATCGAGAAAGACCCACGAGACATCGTAAATGTGTTTCTTTACCAGCTCAGTGGCGACGAAAACTTCACCTTTGTCGATGGCGAGGTTGGTTCGTACGAATGGCGCTCGCTAGATAATTTCAAAGAAATCACCCGGGACGCGGCGGCCAATAACTTAGTGCCTCAAGGTGAATTGTATTTCGGAACACTTATCGCGGCACTTGAGTATGTTAGTCAGTAATAGGTAGCACCCGCCCAGAAAATCATTTGGCTTTTGTCTCAAAACAGGTTCGAGCTTGGGCGTAAAATCGCACCAAGGATTTATCACATGGCTCGTTGGAGCCATTTTTTTAATGGAGCATTTACTACCACTCCGCCCAACTCAGCTCCTCCCAATCAGCCCTTGCCAGCGTATACACCTTCCACACTACTGCCTCGCCCGCAACTTCACCTTGCTCGATTCCCGCGTACCGATAGCCAAGCCTTTCGAGTGCATTCCAGCTGTGGACGTTTTGCATGTAGGCCTTTGCCTCAATTATTGCAAATCCACCCTCAGAAAACGCCCAATTGCAAGCTGCTTGCTTGGCATAACTCCCAAGGCCTTGACTCCAGTTTTTCGGATCGCCAATCAGCGTACAAAATGCCCCCGCTGTGACGCCGTATTTGCGGCTAAGTTTTCTTATCTCGTTAATTTCAATATTGCCAACGATTTCGCCATCACGCTCAATCATCCAGCTATACCGATTGTCATCGTCAAGCATATTCTGGAGATGCGCCACCTCATCTTCCTCGGTCATCTGCGAAAAATCCGCACCCAAATACTGCGTTACCTCTGGCCGGCGAATCCACTGGATGGTAATCGGCGCATAAGCCGGGCTTGGCGCTACCAAGCGCAGCGTCTGGGTTTGGCTATAGGAGGGTATGGTGATGGTGCGTGTGTACATACTTGCAATTATAGTTTAGCTCTATACTTTGCTATAATAAAGCATATGCATAAACCATTACGTGGTGTTAACTTGGGTGGGTGGCTGGTGCTTGAGCGCTGGATGACGCCGTCGGTCTTTGCGGGCACCGATGCGAGCAACGAGCATCAGCTGATGATGCAACCAAACGGCCCGGAGCACATTGCTAGGCACCGGCAGGAATTTATGACCGAAGCGGACTTCGCCTGGCTGCATGCGCACGGTATCGAGGCACTGCGCGTGCCGGTTGGTTACTGGGTGCTAGAAAGCCAGGATGGCTACCGCGAGGCTACCAAGCAGCTGGACTGGTGCTTTGCAATGGCCAAAAAATACCATATGCGCGTCTTGCTTGATTTGCATGCGGCGCCGGGTGCGCAGAATTTGGGCGACCACAGTGGGAGTGGCAACCGCATGCCACAAACCGGCTGGTACCAGGCCAAAAACCGCCGGGCAACCCGCCGTATCCTCATGCAGCTTGCCGAACGCTATGGTACAAGCCCGCAGCTCTGGGGGATTGAGCTCCTGAACGAACCCTTTACCAAGAACTGGCTGCAGCACTGGCTGCTGCGGCTGTGGTCGCGCCGCACAACTGGCCGGTTGCGCCGCATTGTGCCGGCCACAACGCGCATTATTATCAGTGACGCCTACCAGCTGCCGCGGTGGCGCCGGGCGCAGCCCCGTGATTGGCTGGATATCCACCACTACCAGTGCTTTGGGGCGGCCAACTTGGCGCTGGTGGATTATGATCAGCACGCGAGTATTGTGGATGAATTTACCCACATGCACCAGTCGTTGCAGCGCCCAACCATTATTGGTGAATGGAGCGCGATTTTGCCACCCGCTATTGCCATGACCCCGCCGACGATTACCGCCTACATTCTGGCGCAGCAATCAGCCTTTGCCAGCGCTGATGCCCACTTTTTCTGGAGTTATAAAACCGAATCGAACGATGGCTGGAACTACCGTTGGCTGGTAGAGCAGGGTATTATGTCGTAGAAGCTTGGCTTGTGCGCATGCTGAGTTGTGTGTAGTGCCTGGACGAGTAATCGATTCGAGACGGATATCATGGTGTGCTTGTTGCGCTGGATATAGTCGAATCATGTGTGTTGGACTGTGAGGCGTGTCATCCTCATCACACTCAAAGCGTGCGTGGTGGTTGATGACTTCTCATTTGGTGGCAATCTCCCAATAATGGGCATAAGAGGTACTGGGCGAACAGGTATCCCTTCCAGCCATCCACCAAATCATGTATAATAAATCGAGTACGACAGCCAAGAAACGGAGGAAATGAAGAAGTATGGCAATGGGTATGAACCAAATGAAGATGCTGAATGACTTGCGCAAGGCGCAGAAGTCGCTGGCGAAGGAGATCGTGGAGGTCGAGGCAGGCGATGGCGCAGTGATTGTGCAGATCACTGGCGAGCTGAAAATTAAGAGTGTGAAGATCGACCCAACTAAGGTAGACCTGGATAACATCCACCAGCTGGAGCACTGGATCGAGATTGCGATTCGCGATGGTATGGCCAAGGCGCAAGAGATTGCTGCCAAGAAAATGCAGCCACTGATGGGTGGGCTTGGCAACCTCGGGTTCTAGCTAGTATGGCAGATATTCTGCCTCAGGCTCTGCAACGGGCAATAGATGAACTGGGGCACTTGCCAGGGGTAGGTGCACGCACGGCGGAGCGCTATGCGTATTTTTTGCTGCGGGCCGATGGGCGGACGAGCCAGGGGATTGCCCAGGCCATCACACAGCTTCACACTGCTGTTGCAACCTGCCCCGTCACCTTTGCTCTGATGGATCCTGACCAAGACGTTTCGCCACTCTATAGTAGCCCAGAGCGCGATCGCAAGCAGATTGCTGTGGTGGAGGAGCCACTCGACATCGTGGCGCTGGAGCGCACTGGCCACTACAAGGGGACGTACCATGTGCTGGGTGGTGTGATCTCACCGATTGATGGGGTAGGGCCAGAGCAATTACACATCCCCGAGCTGCTGGAGCGTATTACTCATGATGCAGTAGAGGAGGTGATTATTGCCACCAATGCAAGTGTGGAAGGCGAGTCGACCGCGCTCTTCTTGCAGCGGCACATTGCCGAGGCAGGCCTAACGGTGCGGATGACGCGCTTGGCACGCGGCATCCCCGTTGGTGTTGACCTTGAATATGCCGACCAAATAACCCTCGGCCACGCGCTAGAGGGGCGGCGCGCGGTGTAATGAAGCGACTATTGTGCTGATTCTGCGTGGAGACGCCGCTGCTCTTCGGCGGCTTCTTGCTTCTCGACGAAGTCGTAAAGACAGTCGCTGACAGTGCTCCTGAGTGTATTAAGATTCTCAACATGCTGGACAAGCGCTTCCATGGGCGATGCTGCCTCGCGCGTGGTGGCCTCTTGCAAAAAGCGAAATACGTCATGATCATAGCCAACACATTCAAAATAAAGCGTAGCGAGTTCGGCGCTTGGGTTGTCGCGCAGCTGTTGCGCGATCCACTGCTTGACTTTCTCACCTTCTCCTAGCTCGTCTTTGAGCAAAAGCACATAGAAATGGATTTCCTCTATCTCATCTGTTTGGTAGAAATAATAGTTCACCATGTCCCAGGCAGCCTTCCGAGCGACCGCTTGCTCGCCATGCTTGGCACAGAGATTTACAATATAGTAGTCGTCAAATAACCGTGAAGAAGATCGCTCTGATGGGTGCTTGGTAATGATGGTAATGTAAGCATCACGAATCTGCTGGTCGAAGATAAAGCGCCGGTCGTTCAAGGAATTAATAACAGGGTGGAGCGTATACTCTTCATCCTCAGGCACAATAGCATAAGTAGAGGCACGGGCTTGGCGTGTGCCGTCTGGATCCTTACCATGTATGACATACTCGGCATCGATTTCTGCCTTGATGTAGGGGCTGATGACATACCGTTCGAGTTGCTGCGCCTTCGCTACGCCATCATCATCGAATTTGAGAAGGAGCTCGATGATCATGCCCAGTTCTTGCTGAGCTGATGGAATATATTGACTAACTTCTCGATCTTGTGCGAGTGTTGTTGTCGCAGGGTTATATCTAAAGTGCCGATAGGCCATTTCTTGGCAAAGGCTCGCAATCGTGCAAATGCGAGTAAAATCATGAGCATCTTGAGTGCGCAAGTGGAGGGTATTGGCATCACTAAGAAGGCGATAAAAAGGCAAATTGATATCATCGCGCTGCATATCTCTGGCGGCAGCGGTGCGGGCATCGAGCGATTCGCGTAGCTCCTGCAAGCGGGCTGCTCCATCTGGTGTATCGCTCATTCTAATATACTCACAATATTGCTGATGAAAGAACTCATGTGGCTCAAGATCGGCAGGGATTGTTTGGAGCGAGACAGTGCCAGACTCATCGCGCTGGAGCTCGAGAGTGCTCGACCGCATTGCTTGTGTCGGCTGCGAATCTGGCAAAATGACATCTAGAAACTCCCAGACATCCTGCTTAATCTTGGGGAGCTCTGCGGCAAGATCGGGGATACCCTTGCTGATCTTCTGTAGGTCGCGCAGGAGATCGGTTGCGAAGCGTCTACACTCGGCAATGGCCTGTCTATCAAAATAATTATCAGTGTAGGGATCGCAATCAGAGAATCGCATAAGGTGAATCAGGCTAGTAATTACCCGCCACACACTGCTACGCCAGAATAATTCATCCTCTGCTATCGCCTGCTCGAGCAAATCACGATCGAGCAACTGCTCACGATACTCCGCAATGTAGTAGTCGATCATTGCTTTTATCTTGACTGGATCGATTGGGAGTTGGCTTGCCTGTAGCCTTTGTTGCTGGGTAGTAGTGGTATCATCTGGAGGATTTGTCATAGTACATACCATAGTGGAGGAAGAGGGAGTTGTCAACCAAAAGGAACTTAAGGAGTAAGACCTCTGCACTTTATTTGTTAGCTTCTCTATTTGCTATTATATTCGAGTGGAGTACAATGTTCTGCTGCCAGGACTATCATATTCTCAAGTCTGATGTAGCAGGCTGATATTATTCTAGATTCACTCTTATAGTATTTTTGGGCATACGGATAATTGCAGAGGTTTGAAAGGAAGAGGCGGGGCGTGTCATGCCAAAAGGCGAGATAACGCGCGTTTATTTGCTATACTAAAACAATGGCAAAATCGAAGAAATGGACAAAGAAGCTAACGCGCTGGGCGCAGAGCAACCGCTGGGGGCTTATGAGTGCAGTGCTGGTACTTGTGCTCGTAGGTGGTGCGTATCTCGCGTGGCAGCGTGGTATGTTGGCACAGTTTGTCAAAACGTCGCAAAATACTACAAGCACGGCGCTCACGAGCCAAGATAACACCTTACCCACCTGGATGCCAGATACCGTTAAGCGCTGGCAGGGCGAGATTACCAAGCAGGCCCGGCAGTACAGTATTTCGCCGCAGCTGGTGGCGATTATCATGACGCTGGAATCCGGTGGGTACCCCAAGGCGCACAGCGGTGTGGCCAGTGGTTTGATGCAGGTGACAGATAGCACGGGCAGGGAGATTGCGGCCAAATTCGTGAAGCCGGCGCGCACGAACTATGATTTATTTGATCCTGCAACGAGCATCGCCTTTGGTGCGGCCTATCTGGCGCATTTACGCGATCAGCTGTGTGTGCCGCTCGGCAATCTATCCGAGAATGAATGCGTCGAGCTCGTTGCTGCTGGCTACAATGGTGGCCCGGGTGCAGCGGGCAACTTATACCGTGGCCGCGGGCTGGAAGCAATCGAGACCCTCAGCTACAGCCGCGATGCCATGAACCTATGGCGCGAGCGGGTAAGCGGCAGCAGCCCCACCTACACGCGCTGGTTTGAGCGCGGCGGCAAGAAGCTGGTAGAGAAGGCGCAGGCAGGTAGCTAAGAAGCGTTGGTGCTGATATAGATTCTGGTATTTTGCTTGGTTATTTCTCTGAATCTATTTCTCTAGGAGTGGCCGATTCTTCTTTTTCATAGGAAGGGAGAGGGAAGCCGTGCCGGTGGATGAGTTGTGCAGTGTGGAGTGTATGTTTTGTGTGTTTGGCGAACGTAAGAGATTTCGTACCGAGTTGCCGTAGGGTTGTGATTAGTCTATTCTTGTGTGCTTGATCGGTCTCATTTGTATTTGGTTGGTGTTGAGTTTTCTCGTGGCCTATCATAAAATCTCCGCACTAGCACTACTAAAACTACCGTACCATATTTCTATGATACTATGCAAATAAGAATAGACCTCGCTCACTATATTCATCGCGATTCGTCCTTGGCTAACTACGATCCTATAGCTCGCTACCAGGCCATAAATTCACCGCACCATACCTCGCGCCTATCGGCAAATTCTGCTACACTAAAGGAGATGTTTGATGAAGTGATACGCGCGGTCCAACGCGCAGACAAAATTATTATTATCCAAGCTGAAAATCCCGATGGCGACAGTGTTGGCAGTAGCCTCGCGCTGGAGGAAATCCTGGGCGATTTGGGCAAGCAGGTGACGCTCTATTGCCCGGTGGCAGTGCCTAAGTATTTGCGGTATATTCGCGGCTGGGATCGCATTACTGATGAGTTTGACAGCAGTGCTGAGTTGGCGATTATTGTTGATACCAGCGCCGATGTCTTGCTGAGCAAAGTGCTCGAAGCACCGAGTGCTCGCGCCTTCCTCACGACGCACTCAGTGCTCGTGCTAGACCACCACGCGACGGAGAGTACCTTGAGCTTCGACCATACGCTCATCAATCAAGATGTGGTGGCGACTGGCGAGCTTATCTACAATCTTGCGCAGCATGCTCAGTGGGCGATCAACCCACAGGCAGCAGAGAATCTCCTCATCGCGATCATGAGTGATAGCCTAGGCCTCACGACGCAAAACACCACAGCCGACTCCATCCAGACCGTCGCAGAGCTGACCCGGCTGGGCGCAAGCAATGCCGCCATTGAGGTGCGCCGCCGTGACTTTATGAAAAAAGCGCCAGAAATCCTTCGCTACAAAGGGCGTTTGATCGAGCGGATCGAGTATATGCTAGATGGCCGCTTGGCACTCATCCACATCCCGTGGGAGGAAATCCAGGAATATAGCGACCAATACAACCCCAGTATGCTTGTGCTAGACGAGATGCGCCTGGTGGAGGGGGTAGATGTGGCGATTGCTATCAAGACCTACCCCGATGGCAAGCTAACTGGCAAGATTCGCAGCAATGCGCCAGTAGCGGCAATGATCGCTGGCTACTTTGGCGGCGGCGGCCATGCCTATGCAGCGGGTTGGCGGATGTATGAGGACTACCAGCTGGCGATGCGCGAGATCGTCGAGGCGGCCAGCCGGGCCTTCGTTGAGTATGATGAGAGCGAGGCAGCCCATGGCGATTAAGTTTGCCAATACACTGACCCGTCACCTCGATACCTTTGTGCCGCTCCAGCCTGGCAAGGTGTCACTCTACACCTGTGGGCCAACAGTGTATAGCTATTTACATGTTGGCAACTGGGCAGCGTATATCTACTGGGATATCCTGGTGCGCATGCTTCAGGCGGAGGGCTATGAGGTGGAGCGTGTGATGAATATCACTGATGTCGGCCACCTAACGAGCGATGCTGATGAAGGCGAAGACAAGCTCGAGAAGGGTGCGCGCCGCGAGGGTAAGACTGCTTGGCAGATTGCTAAATTCTACGCCGATGACTTCATCCGCGGGATGAACGCGTTGCACTTAACGCCGCCGAGCCAGCTGGCCCGTGCCACCGACTATATCGACGAGCAAATCCAGCTTGCCATTACGCTCAAGCGCAAGGGGCACACCTACCAGACGAGTGATGGGATTTATTTTGATACCAGCACTTTCCCGGCCTATGCAGACTTTGCCCGGCTCGATCTGCGAGCCTTGCGGGCGGGGGCACGGATTGGCCCCAATAGCGAGAAGCGCCACGCGAGCGACTTTGCCTTGTGGAAGTTCTCGCCAACTGGCGTCAAGCGCGACATGGAGTGGCCCACGCCACCGGAGCTGCTCGACCAGCCACCAACAGATGGCGCGCCAGTGATGGGCTTCCCGGGGTGGCACTTGGAATGCTCGGCGATTGCAATGCGCTTCCTTGGCGCAACACTCGATATCCACACTGGTGGGATTGATCATATTCCTGTACACCACAGCAACGAGATCGCTCAGAGCGAGGCTGCGACAGGCCAACCCTTTGCCCACTACTGGCTGCACTGCAACCACCTCAAGGTTAATGGCACGAAGATCAGCAAGAGCCTGGGCAATGGCTATACCTTGGCCGACCTCGCTGAGCGGGGCTACACCCCCATGGAGTACAAACTATTCGTCTTGCAGAGCCACTACTCGCACGAGGGGAACTTTAGCTGGGAAAACCTCAGTGCAGCGCGCAATCGCCTGCGCAAGTGGTATGAAGTGGCGTGCCTGCGCCACCAGACGTATGAGAGCCTGGATGATGACCAGCGCAAGAGTGACGAACAATCGGGCCATGTGTCGCTCCTGGCAGCAAGTGGGGCAGTACGCGAGGCGCTCGCAGATGACCTGAATACCCCCGAGGCGCTGCGACTCATCGACGAAGCGTTTGATCGAGTGCTAGCGCGGCCACTGACAGCAGTGTACCATCGTGGATTGGAGGAGTTGCTAGCGGCGATTGATCAGCTACTTGGCCTTGACCTCTGTGAGTCGACGCCAGACATTACAGATGAGGCAAAGCAGCTCATCCTCCAGCGCCAGCGTGCTCGCGAAGCGCGTGACTGGCCCACAGCCGACCGCCTGCGTACTGAGCTTGCCACGCAGCACATTGCCGTGCGCGACACGCCGCAAGGGCCAGTGTGGTGGTGGGCGGAGAAATAACGTGAATCACGAGACCGCACCACGCGCTCCATTAGTGGAACAAAAACTACGTACAGATTACAAGATATACGCGCTACGTGCAGTTTTTGATGCAGTAAACCGTTGGGGTGGGAGCATGATGATACCTATAGCAATAATATTGCTCGGCATGAAGCCATTATTACCCTGAGCAACCTTATTGCCTGCGAGTCATCCCTGAGCAGCGGGGAGCTGCCCAGAGATTTGCCGCTGACTGAGCGGACGGGCTATGACATAGGCAAAACTCTACCCAAGAATATCGATCTTGCCATCGCGGCGTACCTGCCAGACTATGCTGAGAAACTGCCAGGCCTTGGCTACGACGGTAGTGGCTTGGCTGTGAGCTACGATAGATATAACGCATCCGAGGAGACTGAGGAGATACCCGACGCAGTATGGCAAACACTGGAGTCTGGTGTGGCTGATGACTCGGCAGCGCCACTTGTCGATCCGCTACGTGCGCTGGTGCTGATGCGGCACTATTATAATCTAATTGTCGCACCGATTGAACATGGCAGTGAGGGGAAACCACGCTACGATTGGTCGTCGCCCGATACGCTCGAGAAAACAGGGTTTATTGCGCCAGTCGTGCAGCTGTGTATGCGAGACCAAACAGTGGTGTATCGCTGCGTGCCGAGAGAGGATTATGACACAATGAACCATGCACATGATGGCAGTGCAATAGTATAAAATGGCGATGGTGTATAGAAGATGATAGTGGTATACTATCATCATGACATGGAACAGCATTACCTCACAAAAATTCGTCGAACTTGTAAACTACTGGGTCAACCAAGATTGGCCACTCACAGAAGATAAGCTCGCAGCGGCTATGGAAAAACTGGGTTGGGATGAAAGTGATCCAAGTACTATCGCAAAGGATATTCCAGTTAGTCAGCCGAGACTGAGGGCAACCACATCCGATCCGGTTAGAGGACTTGACATGGTCTCATGGAGCCTAACAGATATTGATACAACAAAATCAATTGAACAAGACAGATTTATGAACGACGCTTTTGTCGGCTATGTAGAGGCAGGAACTGCCGTTTGGGGTAGACCTCGAATCAAGCGTGATGCTGAGCGTGAAATTGCATACTGGAAGGCAGAAAATGGCTGTGAGTTTCAAATATCCAATCGGCGTTCAGCTATCGCAGTATATATCCATTCCCCACAGTATGCGAATGTATTGAATAGCATTTAACATGGTGGTTTCAACATGCACCAATTCTCCTGGACACAGTTTGAGAATAAACTTGCGCGCGCACTCATGCGCGCTGGCGATCGAGTACACATTGTACTGATCCCCGAAGTGTCTACAGAATATATGACACAGTACCTTCATTACGCCGTTAGCGACACGGCTATTGTCTGTGAACTACGTCTGTCTCCACAGACGCGGAATGTATCGAGTGCGTACAAGTCCAGTGCTATCAGCACTATGGTTAATCAAGGGTGGCAGCAAAGTAATGAAAATGAAGTTTACTCGCGTCATCTCCTGCTGCCGACGTATAGTTCGGCGTATGCCTCACTCACAGCACAATCGGTCCACATCCTGCGTGACATCCTTCAGATCAGTGAACCAACTTCATTGACTTACTACGCATGGCGTGCTCCTGAAGAACTAGAAGATGGTCGTTACTACTCCGCAGAAGAAGTAGATGAGCTGGACGTGGGTGAGGATCCGCTTGAGGTTGATCTGGGGATTGAGATGGCGTCGAGGCGACCAGAGTTATTATAGATTATTACATAGCAGGAAAATAATATGCCAACGAATTCAGACAATAACACCCAATCAGATAGTCAACGCGAGCTTGCAGCATACACACAGAAGCATGCACAGTATTTCATCGACTATATGTCAAAAGTACTGGGGCATGACCTTCATGGTATGCTTGATTATTCAGTAAAGAGTCTTGCAGTGGTGGATGATGTGCTTGATGTACTCTATCGAGAAGCTGCCGATACTACATCAAAGAACCATATGTTTATTCTTGAGACAAAAGATGCGGTAGCGATGGATGCAGGTTGTTATATCCTTGAGGTTGCCAAGCGAAACTTCGGTGGACGCTACGCGTGGATTACTGAGTGGAATGAGCCGACAATCGTGACAGGAGAGCCAGAGTATAGTGTTTCTCTTGGTGCGTGCAGTAAGGCTAAGGGGCGGATTGATAATGGTGATGAGGACAATATCCCCTTTTTCTTTGATGGGTATGTCGAGAGGGTTACACACCCACGGCCTGAACAGGAAATATTTATTAGTTAGAGTGTTTAAATCTCTATTATTCTCTAACCTATATGTAGATGTATCTATCGTAAGATTCTTACTGGCGTGGCTCTCGCTGTGAGGTTTCTATCCCTCACCCTTAATCTTCTCCACCAGCTTAGCCAGTGGCTTGGTGGATTCTTCGCGGGCGCGAGCGTTGTGCTCGAGGTAGTCGTCTAGCAGAACTTTGCAGCAGCCAGCGATGGGGATGGAGATGAGACCACCGATGATGCCAAAAATATAGAGGCCGATGGTGATGGCAACAAGGACAACTAGTGGCGTGAGATCAATTTTGCGCGACTGAATGGTGGGCGAGATGAAGTTATTTTCGATCTGCTGGTAGATGATGAAAAATGCCGCAAAGATGAGGCCACCTGGCAAGGCATTAAAGGCAAGCAAGAGGGAGATCATTACCCCAGCGATCGTGGCACCAAACATAGGGATGAGCGCCAAGACGAAGGTAACGGCAATGGTAACGAGCGCAAGGTTGCTCGGAATAGCCGAGAAAAAGAGGCTGAGCACAAAGACCGCTGCACCAGCAAAGAGGGCGCCGATGCCCGAGATGGTGAGCTGACCCGTCACATAGCCTGCTACCACAGCATGCATGCGGTGGGCGACCTTCTGGTGGCGTTCCATTGTAGATTGGTCGCGGTAGAGCCCCCAAAAGCGCTCTGCCCAGGCTGGCCCTTCCGTCAGCATCAAGAAGGTGAGGACGAGCACCAAGAACCCTGAGCCGACTGCAGAGAAGACGGAGCTAATGCCGGCAAGGAGATTGCCGCTAAGGCCACGCGTCCAGGACTCGACACTGCTGCGAGCACTCTCTACTACTTGATCTACCTGCGCTTGGATATGATACTGCTCGGCAAAAGCACCAAAGCTATGCCACTGCTCGCCCGCTGTATGAACCATCCCCGGCAGGGCGTCGACAAACTTGCTCGTCTGCTGGACGATGGGTGGTACCACGAGCACAAGAACCACTCCAAGTAGCGCCACAATGCTAATGAAGGCAAGTGCGGTGCTGAGTGTGCGGCTGCGGTTAGGCAGGCGCTCGACGATGGCATTGACTGGCCCATTGAGTGCCAGCGCGAGGAACCCCGCCGTGCCAATCATAATCAAGGCAGTCTGCGCCAGATAAATCGCGAGGATTGCAAAGGCAAAACCAATTACTACCAGCCAAAACCGCACAAAGGTCTTCGTGTCTATCTCTATTCGTACTCTCATGGTCTTTAGTATACCACAATTTGCTGGTGGCCGACGCTATCATTACTCGAATGGAGCGGGAGTAGATGACTCAGTCGGTGCTGAGGGTTGAGTAGCCTGCGGCTGCTGTGGCGGTAGTGGATCAGTTGGTGATGAAGACTGTGTTGCTGGCTGCGCCATAGGCGCCTGCGCTGGTGTAACTTGCTGAGCTGGTGGATATGACTGAGGTTGAGACTGGGGCGGATAATATGGTTGCTGGACGGGTGGTTGTGGCTGACTTGTGTAGCCAACGGGTGGTTGCCCAGGCTGCGCTGTTGGCCCTAATGGGTAGGGATAACGCGGCTGAGTAGAGTTCTTCTTGCGGGTACCAGCCCAGATAGCGAAGCTAATTACTGCAATCGCGACCACGACAATCACCATAAAGCAGATGATAAGTATGACAACCGTACTACGTTCGCTTGATGTGAGCGGAGTGTAGGAGTAATCGATGCTAGTATCAGGATTTGTACTTGGGTCTGCATTGCGAGCATCTGGGCTAGGTGTTGTAGTCTGGTCGGTTTCATCTCGTGGTTGATTCTGAGCGGTTGATAGGAATTTTGTTACAAGATAATTACCTGGGTATTTGCTATTGAGGCTACTAAATGACCGTGCTGCAGTGCTGTAGCGCCCAGCAACAAATTCATCGATACCCGTCTGCCATAGTTTGGTGAGTTCACCATTAGTGGCAATGGAGACACGCTGCTTGGTTGCCATAGTTTGTGCGTCTTGTGCATCTCGGGCAATACCGCTACCAAAGCACGATTCTTCTTTCGTGCATGATTCTCGCGCATATGTTGTGATACCAACTTGCTCACCCTTCGCATTAAAAGCAGGGCCACCACTACTGCCAGAAGAGATCTCGGTAGTAGTCAAAATAAGTGAGTGCCCGCCGCCATCACGCAGTGTCCTGCTTGTCGTACCAGTAGAAACGGTGGGTATGGTGCGAGACTGCTTAGTGCTAATGCCACCATCAACAAGCGCTGGGTACCCTACTGCGGTAATGCGGTCGCCGTTTTGGACCGAGCTGAGCGACGACAGCCGCTGGATTGTTGGGAATGTACCGCTCATCTTGAGGAGTGCAACGTCGGTATATCGAGACGAGAGATCAACATCACCTGTATCAACTTCTTTGTCAATGAGTGTCGCAGTTTTGTTAGTGGCAGATTTTTGCCAGGTATTTTCCTCTGTAAGGCGGATTGGATCATCAGATGTCTGGATAACGTAGTCGGTGCGACTGTTACTTACTGTAATGTTGGACTTTGGCACAAGCTGCAGATAGGCTATAAGCTTTTGGGCGGCAGCCATATCATCGTTTTCGACTTGGCTGATAAGCTCGCGTATCTGCGTCTCAGTTGCATAACCCGCTCCAGTGACAAATTGGACATAGTTATCCCACTCTTGTTGGGAGGTTGGGAAGGCGTTGGCAAGGAGATCAGTATCGGTTGTTTCGACAACGTGACCATTAGTGACAACAACGCCATCCGATGACACAATCGACCCACTCCCAATGCCACCATTACAAGCCTTTGCTAGTGTGAGCGTATTACTCTGGACACGAAAGGTGAGGCGAGCACAGCGCATTGCACCAACTCTAACTGTTGCTAACTGATTTTTTGCTACCACACTGAGCATAATGTCGTCGCCGACTGTGCCGTGGATGTTAGCTGTGTCGGTTGGTGTATTGGCTGCAGCTAGGCGTGCGATCACGGGCTGGCTAGAAGATAGCGCACCGTCCTGTGGCTGTGTGTAGGAGACGCGAGAGATTACATTTTGCCAAGTAGTGAGCGCATCGCGGTCATTGGCAGGTAGGTTGGTTACGGCAAGCCAGTATGGTCGGTCGTGCTGGACGGTTAGGTAGTAGTAGGATTGTCGCCAGATAGTGAGCTGACCATTAAGAGCTTTGAGGCGATGTTTGACGTGAAGCTCACGATATTTTTTGCCTGCGATAGTAATAGCGCGTTCGTTGATCTCATCATCACGTCCAGCATGAGCAAGGCTTTTGCGTTTCTCTTGCGTGATGATGTCAAGGTTAGACTTCCCCTTGTACTCAGGGATGCTGTCTTTGCTACCGAAGTAATTTTTGTTACGGTTAGCGGTAATAGTAAGCTGTGACTGCTGCGCAGCGACTGGCTGTGGTGTACTAGACGTCTTGTTAGTGAGGTGTAGGGTAATGATGCCGTAGTTGCGCGCCTCTTGGAGTTGATCGCCATTATATGTTTGCCCCTGAAATGTTCCTGGCTCACTGTTGGGATTTTGGACAATCCCCTCTGCTGTCATAGCTCCTGGGTCGTACTCTAGACTAAAACCCAACTGCGAGGTGATGCGACGCTGCTGCGTTTGGGTATTTGTCTTGGTAAGAAGGTCGATTGTTTTTTTGCGGCCATTGGGTGACTGAGCACTTGGCTGCGATACTAAATAGAGAGCAATAATACTCCCTACAAGCAGGGTAATACTCACACCAAGTGCAACAAAAAGCACAGGCCGCCGCCCCTGAAAAATAGAAAAACGATGTGTCATAATGACACACTATAGCACACTATAACACACTGTGCCATAACCGAGAGTGCTAATCGGCCGGGTTATCAACTCTTGCCTGTAAAAAGCGTGGTATTTATCATTGAAAATGAAATATCACTACGGGTGGCCTGGTTACTTTAGCGTGCTTACTCTACAATCACCGTCATCCGTACCATCAAACACAGCAAGACAAGCCCTGTGCCAGCCAGCACTGAGACGGCGATGGTCATGCGGTTGGGGTAGTAGTCGACGGTCTTGGGCTGTTTGGTGTGGCGCGATGAGGGGTGAGTGGCTGATGCGCTAGTGCGCTTCGATGATTTTTTGGCTGCTGCCTTGGTTTTGGTTACAGTGGTGTGTGGAGCTTTTGTCATGGCTTTAGTATACGCCGATGTGTGGTAATTTGTCCAGAACGCTTATGCTTGGTGTGCTATAATAGATCTATTATGACATACCATGCCAAAACCCCCCAGCAGACGATGGCTGACCTATCGTCTAGCGTCCGTGGTCTCGATGACGCTGCTGTGGCTGAGCGGCTGGAGCGCTACGGCCCGAATATCATCCACGTTGTGCACGAACCACTGTGGCGGCGGCTCATCAAGCCATTTTGCTCGGTGTTTATGCTGGTGCTGTTTGCGGCAGCGGCGATTAGCTTCTTCCACCAGGCGGTGGTGGATGGGCTGATTATTTTGGCGATTATTCTAGTAAGTGCACTGATCGATTACACGCAGCAGCTCTCTACCGAGCGCATCATCCGCTCGCTGCAAAAGCACGCTCCCTTGCAGGTGCGTGTCCGTCGGCATGAAGGTGAACAATCGCTCGATGCGGAGCAGCTAGTACCAGGTGATGTGATCATCGTGGAAGAGGGTGATAAGATTCCGGCTGACGCGCGGGTGCTTGAGGCGCGCTCGCTCCGGGTGGATGAATCGCAGCTGACGGGTGAGTCGCTCCCGATCGAGAAGAATAGTGCAGTTCTCCCCATGGCAACGGCGCTCTATGAGCGGCGGAATTGTTTGTATCAGGGGTCATTTGTGATTGGTGGCAGTGCGCTTGCTATTGTGACGGCAACCGGAAATGCGACTGAGTATGGTAAACTGGCTGCTCTCTCGAGTCACCCACGTGAGACGAGCCCAGTGGAGCGCACGATCAATAAGCTGGTAAGTCAAATTATCATCGTTGTGTTGGTGGCGTCAGTGGTAGCGCTGGGGCTGGCGCTGTGGCGTGGTATGGAGCTTACGGCGGCGCTGCAGTTTGTGATTGCGCTTGCCGTTAGTGCAGTGCCGGAAGGGCTGCCAGTGGCAATATCGGTGATTTTGGCCATTGGTATGCAGCGGATGGCGCGACGCAAGGCGCTGGTGCGGACGATGGCAGCAATTGAGACAATTGGCGTCGTGACGACGATCGCCACAGACAAGACGGGAACTCTTACGCGCAACAAGCTCACTGTCCAAGCCATCTGGGCGCCAGGCAATCGCACCGAGCCACTACTCCAAACACTAGCTGGCAGCACTTTGCCTAATAGCCGGAGCAAAATGTACGATCCACTCGATCGAGCCTTTGCCGCTTATTGCAATGAGCAGCGCATCTCGCGGCCGCAGCGCCGAGCAGGTTTGACGCTCTTTCCCTTTGAACACAAGCTGGCGATGAGTGGCACACTCCAGGCAGTTGGCACTGGGCAATATCGCTTGTGTGTAAAGGGCGCTCCGGAGGCGATTATTCGCCATGCGCGGCTTTCTAGTACAGATAAGCGCGCGACGCTCCAGGCTTTGCAGCAGCTCACGGAGCAGGGGCATCGAGTGATTGCCTTGGCGTATACGGCACTTCGCGCGCCGATTGATTCGCTAGAGCAGCTGCCAGCGCGCCAAGGGTTGCAGTTTGTCGGGCTGGTTGGTGTGGCAGATAGTGTGCGGCCAGAGGCTCGGCCGTCGATTGCTCGGGCACGCCAAGCGGGTATCACGGTGCGGATGATTACTGGCGATCATTTCGAGACGGCGTATCAGATTGGGCGGCAACTCGGCCTCGTGCGGGGGCGCGATGAGGTGTATGATTGCCGACGGCTTGACCACTTGAGCGATGGTGAGCTGGCTACAGTAGTGGCCCGGGCACGCGTCTTCTCACGGGTCATACCAGAGCATAAGCATCGCATCCTCACAGCGCTTAATGCGACGGACATTACTGCCATGACGGGCGATGGTGTCAATGATATCCCCGCACTGACCAATGCCAATGTCGGTATCGCGATGGGCTCGGGGGCGCAGATAGCGCGCGATGCTGGTGATATTATCCTGCTTGATAACAACTTCCGCTCCATCATCAGCGCTGTGCATGAGGGGCGGACGATCTACGCCAACATCAAGCGTATGGTGGTGTATTTGCTTGCAACGAACCTTGGTGAGGTATTAGTGTCGATCGGCTCACTATTGGTTGGCTTGCCCATCCCGCTTTTGCCGGTGCAGATCTTGTGGGTCAATTTGGTGACGGATACAACGATGGTTATCCCATTGGGGGTCGAGCCAGGCTCACCTCAAGCAATGCGTCGATCGCCATACCATCCTAAAGCACCGCTACTCAGTCGCTTTATGCTGAGCCGGGTTGGGCTCATCGCGGTGGTGATGGCAGTTATCACATTAGGGCTCTACAGCATGTATTATCACTCGCACGGCGAAGGATATGCGCGCACTATTGCCTTCTGTGCACTGGTGGTGATGCAGTGGGCGAGCGCTCTTGCTGCCCGCAGTGATTACGAACCTGTCTGGCGACGTGCTCGGCGGTGGAGCACAGCATTTTATGGTGGCCTGGCAGTATCGATTGCGCTCCAACTGGTTGCGCTGTTTGGGCCGCTTGAGCAGTGGCTCCATGTAGCGCCTATCTCGTGGAGCGATGGCGTCTTCGTCTGGATTGTGGCGTTCTTTGTCCCACTGGCGATTATTGAAGGGCATAAGTGGCTCGGGCGTACCTATTTTGGCAAAGGACGCGCTGTGGTGCGTTCGCGTCGACGGCGGTAAGGCGCCATTTTGCACCCTTGCTATTGCTTTATGGCAAGTGGTGTGGTTTTATACACATATGACAATACACTATGAAACTACCCCCCTCGATTGCTGACACCTATGATCAGCAGCCGACACCTACACCAATGACGCGCCTGGAGGCGATCGAGTATATAGTAAGTAGAACGGATTTCGATTATCCTGAAACACCATTTCGATGGAGAGATCCATATACCGTAACATTAAAAGGCCAGAGTTATAGATACCAGAATTTGACGAAATATTCGCAAGAGAACTGGGCCTATGTGGCATATCTCTCGCTATATCTCGCTCTAAGGATGAAAGCTCCTCAATAGAGTAATCGCATCCTCGAGTTTCTGTCTACTGTCCTCATGCGTCAAGTGCTTTCTGGCGTCCTCGATCGAAAGCCACAAATTTTCTATACCCTCATCATTTTCGTGCTCTTCTCGGTTGGGCTCTGGGGCTTCGTTTTCGTCCACCAATTCCAGCAGATAATGATAAACCGTCTTTCGGTATCGCTTGCCGTCGTCCTCGTCAAATTCATAGGACACCTCACCAAGCGGAGCTCTAACCTTAACATGATAGCCAGTCTCTTCTAAAACCTCGCGAACTGCTGCCTCTTCTGGGCTTTCACCAGGCTCAATGGCCCCCTTTGGAAATACGATTTCACCGTATTTGGTTACATTTAGTGTGAGGATCTTGCCTTTTGAGCAGCAAACTATTCCGCCGGCTGATTTTTTGTGGATGATGTTTTCTTCTAGCATAATTACTATTGTACTATGATTGTATGCTATCCTCCGGCACCTTTCCAGCCGGGCCAGGATAGATACGTTCTCGCGTACTATGGACCACGTGATCCATTATGGTACAGGAAGGGGTAGTCATTCAATTAAATTGGAAAGATCCCAGATGCAACAATACAAAGCTGTCGTGCTGCGATCTATCAGGCGCTTCGCCGACAATGATAAGTTGCCGTCGCCTAGTCAAGGTGGCTCGTCTATACGACTGTACGCAAGATGGGCCGAGCTTTCCAGTAGAGAGGAAACTGGTCAATATCTAGGGAAGAAGATACAGTCAGCAGATGACGCGATAAGCTTTGTACTGCAATTTGCAGGAGTCTGGCACACTATAGGAAAAAGTAACCATACATATAGAGATTTAACACTAGACGCAATACTCAGTATAGATGCTATTATTAGCATTGATACTATACACCAAATTATCACGTCTGATCCGCGATATGGCAACCTAATAAATACGAAGGAGTCAGACCTTGTCCTGTTCGAGCGTCCGAGGGTACGTGATATTCATACTATCGCAAAGGTAGGAAATGAGAAATCACCCGAATTTAAGGAAGCTATGGTAAAACAATTTATCTATTTATTTAACAAAAGACGAGAAGCGAAAGAATAGAGGCCCCAGAAGCTCATAAGTCACGGCTGTGCAACACGAACGCTACGGCTCCTTAATATCTTTTCAGCCAGTTCAAGCTTGCGGTTTGATTGGCTATAGTGATCAAAAAATATATCTATATCATCGTCACTTCTCCATGTTGCACAATTATTATAAAGCCAGATTAATATTCTAATAGCAGCTTCAGCGTACTGCTTGGACCAGTTTAGGTAGTAGTCAGGGGCGCCTCCCGTGCTAGAGACACCCTGATGGACATAGATATTACGAGTCTCCTTTATCAGGAATCCTTGCTGCTCCCAATATCTCTCTCCAGGGATATAATTTTTAAATATATCCAATACCTCAGCCTCTCTGCGAGTTTGGCCATTTGCTTTTCTGGTGGTAATTTCTAGACACCTCTCAAACCCCAACAAGCCAAGATTTACATCTTCCGCGTCCAGTGCAGATGCAAATTCCATAACAACACACCTCAACCGCTCAGCAGCGGCAAAATTATTATCCTGAAATGCCCTCAGCAAGACCCTAAGAAAGCCCTTTTTGCCAGTATCTAGAGCATTAAGCTTTTCTGAAGGCAGGGCATGTCTCCTTGTTGTAGACCAAAATATTTCAGCCCTGCCGTCTCTCTCGGCTATAAATATGCCGACACTACTTATAGCCGTCTTATTGCTGCTCGGACCATACAACAGATTGCGCTCCTGATAATTAAATACTTGTACAACATTAATACAGTCCATGAATCCCTGAAAGGTTCTGGCGGCTTTATTAACAGCCGCTTCCATATTGCGATTGGCGACCTTAGCCTTAACAGTATAGGTATTAGACCCGTTATCAAGCTTCGGAAATACTTCACTCCGACGCCATCGATACTCTCTTATATCACCAGTCTTCTTTACTGTCCTCCAAAAATCGCGCTCACTACACCAGGTAAACTTAATGCCGGAAAGCGTAAGCCGTGTTTTAAATAAATCTGTTTTTGTGCTTTTTGATAGAAAATATATCTGAAAGTAAATTGTAAAGGTCTTGTTCTGTTGGTGCTGCGGCTTTACCGCTAGCGCCCGTCTATCATATTCATCATTGTTGTAGACCATATTAAGAAGCTTACTGTCAAATTCGGCACGCATCGCGATTCTGTCGTTGACTTTTTTGTGCAGTGTTCGAAACAGCAACTCTGCGGGAATATTGTAGGGGCCATAAAACCATCCAGGAGATCTCACGCCCACAAGGCGATCATCTGTTTTTTGATCTGCAAGCCATTCACGATATGCGTCACGGCACTGCATGTATAGCTCTTTATCGCTGCTCTTACTCATTGATACTTATTATATGTCAAATAGCGGATACTAGCAGAAAGTCACAGAACCAAATCACAAAACAAACCGTCCAGCCGCTCCGGACTGGACGATAATTCCTATTTGACCAAGCTTTACAACAGAGGTAGTTATTCATGGTAGCTAAAGATCACGGAACCTTGTCACTCACTCTGTTATACAGCTTGGCTGGGGTGGAGGGATTCGAACCCCCGCATGACGGGACCAGAACCCGTTGCCTTACCACTTGGCGACACCCCATCGCTGTAGATACTGTAGCACAGGCAGGGGTGGTTTTCAAGCTGTTTGCATCGAAACTACGCGGCTTTATCGTATTGCCCACTCACCCTCTTTCTTGTCGTTCATTCTCTCATTGCGCTAGCGGGGAGTGAATAGAGAGTGTAACCTTAGCAGGCATTATTGACCAAGATGGCAGGTGTGTAATCTAGGAGTATTAAAATTCATCCTTCACTTCGTGTGCAACATATAGCGCCGCCAGTGCAAACAACAGCGACATGAGTGACACCAGCACGGCCAGTGGCATCATAAATATATTGAGGATGAAGCCAATCACCGCAAAGAGGCCAATCACTAGCGCACTACACACCGCAAGCACCCAACCCTGTTTGCGCCGTTCGCGCAAGGGGAGGACTGCAAGGCCAGCAATGATTCCTTGAGTAATAACGCACAGCAATGCCACGACGAGATAAACTCGCCGCGTAGTCAGCGACGAAGATGCTTGTGGCGCAACCATCATCAGCAAAGTACCCACCTTTGATGTAAAAGCCTGATACAGCTGGATAAGCAAAGATACGCCGTACCCAGCATTAACAATCGCAACCAGCAGCATCATAATCCAGAGGTTATCACGGAACCACTGCTTCATGGCAGCGCTCATGCGGGGGAGGGGTTGGCAAAGTTTGGTGAGAGTAGTCGTCAATACATCAATCATAATGCTAGTATATCATCTTGGGATAAGTCGTCAATTTTGCTCCTGAGCGAGTAGAATATCTCCCCAGAATTACCGGCAAATATGATAAAATATCTCCATGAAAGCAGAGCGGCTGCAAACAATGACATTTAAAATCACCGGTGGGAGCACAGTATGCCTCAACAGCCGGATTGTTGTGCAGCAAGCGCTGCGTGAGATTGCCTGGCGAGCGGGACTCTCAGCGGTACGCTCGGTGAGCCACGACTATGTACCGTATGGTATTGGTGTGGCGCTTCTTTTGCCCGAAGCGCATATTGCAGCGCGTACTTGGCCCGAGACCGGTCTGGCATACGTGACGATGACAACCTGCCAACCAGTTGAAAATGAGACGATCTCTAGCCTCGAACGCGTTCTAGGCGCTGCCTTTGTCGCAGAGCAGGTCGAGACGGGTGTGGTGAATTTATAGCCGCAGGGTAGGGCAGAGTACTCTCTCTAATGGGCTAATGTTCGTCGTCTCAGCAAATCTATTGAACAAATTGCGTACATACCTTGTCAAAACACATGTCCCATGCTATAATCAAAGCGCGTCATTATGGCATTTTTTACGACGTTTTTTACGATTATTTTGCAGTGGTATGTGTGGGTGCCAGTGGTTATCCTCCTCGGTTATTTGACGTGGCGCAACAACCGGCAGGTTGACGTGCTGCGCGAGGTCGAGAGCGAGCTGCTTATCCTCGAAATCCCCCGTGCTAATGACAAGTCTGAGCTCGCAGCTGAGCAAATGTTTGCCAGCCTCCATGGTATCTTGCGCGATGCGCGCGAGCTCAAAATTAATGATGGCTACCAAGAACACCTCAGTTTCGAGATTGCGTCTGTCGGTGGGCAGATTCAGTTTTATGTCTGGACGCCGCGCGCACTACGCAACTTCGTTGAGAGTCAGATTTATTCGCAGTATCCTACGGTGCAAATCCGCACCGCCACAGCCGACTATACAGAGCACGAGCAGCAGCACCATGTCGTCTATACAGCAGAGGTTGTGCTGGCGGAGAGTGAATTTTTGCCGATCAAGACCTTCCAAAGCTTTGAGGTTGATCCGCTAGCCGGTATTACAGGTACATTAGCCAAGTTGGAGGATACGGACGATGAGATTTGGATCCAAATTTTGGTGCGCCCCGTAGCAGATGACTGGCACAAAGCATCCGATGCGTGGGTGAGGCGCGTGCGTGGCGGTGGGCTGTTTGGCGACGCATTTCACCCCAAGGCGCGGTGGTTTAGCCAGTTCCTCATGGCACTGTGGCAACCACCCGAGGGCAACATGACGACAGTAACGGAGCTCTCCGATCGCGACAAAACCCGCATTGCCGAGGCCGAGAAAAAGGCCGCCAAGCTGGGCTACCAGGTCAAGATTCGCGTTGCATATCTTGGCGATAGCACCACTGACGCGCGGCTACGTATGCAGGCGATCATCGGTACCTTCAAGCAGTATAACAGCACCAACCTCAACGGCTTCACCATGAGTCACGATAGCTTCCGCAAGGAAGACCTCAACCGCTATAAGCTGCGCCTCTTTGCTGACCGCGGCTTTTTGCTCAATATTGAGGAGATGGCAAGTGTCTTCCATCTGCCGCACACCAATGTTGAGACGCCCAACATTGTCTGGGCAAGCAACAAAACCGCCGAACCGCCCAACCGTCTGCCTGTCCTCACTGGTCATGCGGCTGACGACGAGAAGATCTCAGCCTTTGGTCTGACCAACTTTCGGGGGATCAATCACCAGTTTGGTATGCTGCGGAGCGATCGCTCGCGCCACGTCTATATCATCGGCCAGACGGGAGCGGGGAAGAGTGGTCTGCTGGAGCTCTTTGCTTTGAGTGATATTTATCATAATCAAGGCTATGCCATTATCGACCCGCATGGCGACTTTGCCATCGAGAATATGAAGTTCATCCCCGAGGCGCGGCTGGATGACGTGGTGTATTTTAACCCTGCAGACGTCGAGCACCCGATTGGCTTCAACCCACTGGAGGTTACCAACCCAGCGCAGAAGTCGACGATCTCATCAGAGGTAATTGGTGTGCTCAAGCGGATGTTTGGTGACAGTTGGGGGCCGCGGCTGGAATATATTTTGCGCTATACCATTCTTGCACTACTCGATCGGCCCGAGCCCACCATGCTCGACATCACCCGCATGCTGACAGATAAAAAGTTCCGCAAAGAGACAATTGGCTACTGCAACGATGTGGTGGTGCGGCAGTTCTGGAATGTGGAGTTTGCCAGCTGGTCGGAGAAGTTCCAGACGGAGGCCATCGCGCCAGTACTCAACAAGGTGGGGGCCTTTACGGCAAACCCCATCATCCGCAATATCATTGGTCAGACACAATCGTCGTTCAACATTCGCCAGATTATGGACGAGGGCAAGATCTTGGTGGTGAATTTGTCGAAGGGGTTGATTGGCGAGGATAATGCGGGGATTCTTGGTTCATTCTTGGTGACGAAGATCCAGCTGGCGGCGATGAGCCGGAGCGACATCCTCGATATCCACGACCGGCGGCCATTTTATCTCTATGTCGATGAGTTCCAAAACTTCGCAACTGATAGCTTTGCCACTATCCTGAGTGAGGCACGTAAGTATGGACTCAACCTCACCGTGGCTAATCAGTATATCTCGCAGATGGAGCCAACGGTGCGCGATGCGGTCTTTGGCAACGTCGGGACGATGATTAGCTTCCGCGTCTCGCCAGACGACAGCCCGATTCTTGCCAAACAGTTTGAGCCGCAGTTTGAGGAGAACGACCTCACTCAGATGCATAACCGCAACTTCATCATCAACATGGTGATTAATGGCGAGAAAGCACCAGCCTTTAGTGCGACTACGCTTAATTTGCCCGAGGCTAAGCGGAGCCATTTGTCGCGCATTATCGAGCATAGTCGCGAGCTGTATAGCCAGTCGCGCCAAACAGTGGAGGATACCATTAATGAGCGGATCCACCCGGGCAGTACAGGGGTAAGTGTAACGTTGACAGGTCAGGCGGGGACTTCAGCAGGATCGTCAGCCACCGCCACAGGCGAAGGCGCAGCCAAGCGCCGCCGACGCCGCCGACGCAAGCCAGCTGGTGGCGAAGCACGCGATGAACAGGCGACTGCTGAGCCATCGAGCACTAAGCCAGATAAGCAGGCAAAAAAGCCTGCTGCTCCCAGCAAAGCCGCCAAATCAACCATGTATTCTCCAGGCAAAAAGCCAGCGAGTACCGCATCTAAGCCAGCCGCGCCACGAGACCCATCACTTCTCTCCATTCAGCATGCCAAGCCGCGCACCACAATCCCGGCGCAGCTCTTACACCACCAGCCGCATACTGTGCAGCCTCAGTCAGATGGCCCGGTGCCGCTAGCCAAGCAGCCTGATAGTGCAGCCTCAGCGCATGCGCACGATGAGCTTGATGACCCAACTTTCTTTGCTTTTCGTTAGGATATGTGCCGCTAATTTCTCTTAGATCACTATTGCGTTACCTTACCCTAGAGGAGTGTGAGGGGTGTAGTGAATCTTCTTCTCAACACGAAGGTATAATATGTTCAGACATGAAAATATCCTCGAGTGAGCAGCATAGTGAAGTAGCGCGAGGTAGGCCTTGGCAGCAAGTGTAAACACCACAGAGGTAATCACGCGAAAAGGCCTTCTTGTCCTGTGCATAACTCCGCTACCTCGCCTCACTAACCAATGTGGGTTATGCTATAATGGAGAGGATAAACGGAAATACGGGACATGACGGCAGTAATTTGTGTAACAAATCAAAAAGGTGGTGTTGGCAAAACGACAACAGCGATTAATGTTGCTTATTATTTGGCAAAGGCTGGCAAAAAAACCCTCGTCGTTGACTTTGACCCGCAGGGCAATGCCACAAGCGGCCTCGGCATTGATAAGCAGCTGCTCGATGCTACCATGACAGAGGTCGTCAAGAGCGAGAAGAAGCTTGCCGATATCATCCAGCCCACCGAGCACAAGAATCTCTTCATCGCGCCCGCTCTGCCGCAGCTGGCCAATGCTGAGGTAGAACTGGCCAAGGCGCAGCACCGTTTTAGCCGTCTTAAAGGGGCGATCGATGAACTAACTGGTTACGACTATATCATTATCGACAGCCCACCAAGTCTCAGTCTCCTCACTGTCAATGGGCTCATTGCAGCACGCTATGTGCTATTGCCAGTCCAGGCGGAATTCTATGCGTTGGAAGGGCTCGGACAGCTGCTCGAGACAATGAAGCTGGTGCGTAAGAATATGAACCCGACGCTCGACCTCATTGGGGTACTACCCACTATGGTAGATGGTCGCACATCGCTCTCGAGCCAGGTCTTGGCTGAGATTGCGAAGCATTTTCCGGCGAAGGTGTTTGCGGAGTCTATCCCGCGCAATGTCCGCCTGGCCGAGGCACCGAGCCATGGTGCGCCGATTGGAGCATATGACCGCTTTAGTCGGGGTGCACGGGCATACAAAGCCGTGACGAAAGAAATAATCGAACGAACGGGGGTATAAATGGCAAAACGAGGTTTAGGGCGGGGGTTTGATTCGCTGATTCCGGCGGAGCTGCTGGACGAATCGTTCGACCCAACCGCCGACCAAGACGACCGGATTAGCGATCTGCGCCAGATCAAACTTGCAGAAATTATGCCCGACCCCACTCAGCCACGCCGGGTGTTTGATGAAGCGTTGCTTGATGAACTCGCTGAGTCCATCCGTGTCCATGGTGTGCTGCAACCCATTGTTGTCACCCCTGATAACAAAGGCAAATATGTCATTGTGGCTGGTGAGCGGCGCTACCGAGCTGCTACCAAGGCGGGGCTGGAGAAGATCCCAGCACTGGTGCGCACGTTGTCTGACCAGCACAAGCTCGAGCTCTCTCTCATCGAAAATATCCAACGCCAAAATCTCAACGCCATCGAGACCGCCACAGCGTATCTTAAGCTGCGCGATCAGTTCAACCTCACGCTCGAGCAGATCGGCCAGCGCGTTGGCGGTAAGTCGCCCAGCGCGGTGAGCAACACGCTGCGTCTCTTGCGCCTGCCCGAGGTAGTGCGCCAAGCAGTGGTTGATGGCAAGCTGAGCGAGGGTCAAGTCCGGCCGCTGATTAGCCTGGATGAAGCACAGATTGTGGATATTTTGCCCAAGATTATTCAGGAAGAGTGGAGTGCGCGGCGAATCGAGCAATACCTGGCCATTCTTAAGCGTACCGAAGCGAGTGACTCTGCCCAAAAGACCGCCAAGGCACAGCGCCCAGCGCCACCACCACAGTATACAGCTGCTAGCCAGCGCTTTGAGCAGCAGCTCAGTGCGCCAGTCCAGATCCGTGGTAATCGCCGTGGGGCGGGGCAGATTGTTATCCGCTTCACTAGCGACGATGACTTCGAGCGGATCATTGGCTTGCTTGAGCATACGCAGGATGAGAAGTAGCGAAATAAAGTGTAATATACAATAAACCTTCCTAGAGTAGAAGGTTTATTTATTGTGGTCAAAGACTGCTGATGAATGCAATATAAGTTCTCTCTAATAGTGAATATATATCTAGAATATTCATATCCTGAACGAAAAGGTCTGGAGATAATAGTCAGTTTCAGTTTGTGGCTGGCTAGGCTATGATGGGGCTCAAACCAAACGAAGAACAAGAGGAAATCTAAATACTAAACTAACCATTTCCTATACAAGAGTAAAAGCAACAAGATGAGTTAGTAATTTAGTAATATTATACCTGAAACCCTTGAACCTTCGTCAGTGGCCAGAGGCGCAGGCTGACGGGGCCAATCACATCGTAGAGTGGCACGGTGCCGAGGCCATTGCGCGAGTCGAGTGAGTAGCTGCCTTGGCGGTGGTCGCCCGCCACAAAAATCGAGCCTTCGGGTACCGTCACCTCTGTGTCGCCACTGGTGGGAGAGCCAGGGCCATCCCAGCTGTCGTCTGGGCGGAAGCCTTGTGGATGTTCTTTGTTATAGACGGTCAACGTCCCATCCTTGACGGTGACGCGCTCGCCTGCAAAGGCAATGACGCGCTTAACGAGGTTCATATCCTCGCTGCCTGGACTGTAGAGCGGGTTCTTGAAGACGATAATTTGCCCTCGCTTGGGTGTGTATGAGTTGTTTTGCAAATGCGCCATCGTGACGGGCAGGCGATTGACAATCAGCCGATCGCCAGTGTAGAGCGTCTGCTCCATACTCGGGCCAGTTACGCTAAAGCTACGAAATACAAAGGTGTTGATAAGGAGTGTGCCAACAATGACGCACACCACAAAAATTACAAAGCCACCGATATCCTTGAGCCTGGGGTGGCGGGTCAAAAAACTTGCTTCCATCATGAAGTATTATATCACTAAATGCGGGCGGAGGGGAGGAATAATTGCAATGTATGCGCTCCGCCACCGACCTAGCGGAGCGCATACTGTGAGGCTCGACGATAGATCAAGATGACGGAGCGGGGTTTCCGCCCGTGAGGAGCAGATTGTACTGCTCGGGAGAAAGGGTTATGGTAGCGCGAGCATGGCCCTCTGTAAAGGCTCCCTGAATAACTTCAGGTAGGCTTACACTATCCGTGGTGCTAACAGAAGACTTCTCGAGCGTCCTGTGGCAGTACCACCAGCCGAAGCTGACACGTGCATGGCACGAGCTATAGTCCTCTCTGACAACGTAATTGTGGCCCGCATTAATATCTGAATCGATATGGATGCTAACAGAAGACTTTGCTTCGTTTGATTGAACAAACGTTATCTTAGATGTTGGAATCTCTAAGATATAGCTCTCGCCTTGCGATGCAAAGCCGACAGAAATAGCGGTAGCTGGCGTCCATGAGCCACTGCCATGAACGAAGAAGAAGTTCCCGTTCACTGCCATACTGCCAGACGTACCGGCAAAGCGTTGACCTAACTTAAGCGGATATTGAGTATCCGACTCAAGCCCGTAGTGGGAGGTGACCTGTGCAATAGTAGCAGAGGCACGCTTTGTTTTGGTATCAAAACTGGACATCGTATATAGCACCGCATTTGCTACCCCGTAGAGGACAAGCATAGTAGCGACTACCTTTGTAAAAAATCCTACTGTGGTGGATTGATTACTTTCCTTGTCATCTTGTTCTAACACAAGGCCTACAGCCATAAAGAGTCCAACAATAGTTGCAACAATCGCTGCAAATGCCGAGAATAGCCAGACAATCATGATGATCAGCTACTTTCTTTTTCTCTAATAACTCTGGGTGGAAACGTACCATCTCCTGCGGGTCGGCGCAAAAGATTAATATATATATCAATATATGACAGGCGTGTCAAGACTATGGCGAAATATTGGTTGGGCGAGGCGGGGCTTTGCCGTTTGTGCGAAATACTTCTTTTTGTCGATGCTTGTAGTATGATGCCGCACGACCACAGTCTCTCGCGGCATTTTTGGCTTGCAAAGTGCAAGTTTGGGCGCGGTTTCGTATTTATTTTTTGGGGCAGATCCAGTATAGTAGAGAGAGTTTATGGCGGGTCGCAATTCGATAGATGGTTTTCGGTCGCAAAGTAGCGGGGCGGTGGATAGGCGCCCTCGCTCGCTTCGGCGTGCCGATGGCTCGATGCCGCGGATGGGTCGCTCGATGACGGGCACGGCTGGCTCTAGTCGCAGCTTGGCCACAGCAGAGCAGCCAAGGAATTATACACCGCGCCGCAGTGCGTCTATCAGCACCAACAACCCCAGTAGTAGCCTAACCGACTTCGACATCAACCCAAGCGATAACATATTTGCTGACCTCGAGCAGGGCAGTGGCAAGCGAGGCCGTAAAGGCCGCAAGAAACCGCAATCGACGCGGCGCAAATGGATCAAGCGTATCATTATCGCTCTCGTCATCATTGGTGTGGGCTTTGGTGCGATGCTGCTGTGGCGGGCTTTTATGGCGAGCTCACATATCTTTAAGGGTGATATCTTTGGCTTGATTCAGCAAAAGGAGCTCAAGGCAGATAGTAATGGCCGGAGCAATATTCTCTTGCTTGGTACATCGGAGGATGACCCAGGCCACGAAGGGTCGTACCTGACCGACTCCATCATGATCTTGAGTATTAGCCAGAGCAAGAAGGATGCCTATATGATTAGCATCCCGCGCGATCTCTATGTCAAATATCGCCGGTCGTGTAACTCTGGTAATGCAGGCAAGATCAATGAGTACTTCAACTGCGTCAATAGCGACTGGTCGAGCACTGAGGCAGAGGATGAGCGCCAAGCGGCTTCGCGCAAGTTCTTTGGCAATATCGTGGGGCTGGATTTGCAATACAGTGTGCATGTGAACTACACCGTATTGCGCGACCTAGTCTCGGCCTTGGGTGGTATCAAAGTGACGATCGAGAGCCGTGACCCCCGTGGCCAGATGGATGGTAACTTCGACTGGAAGTGTCGGGGCGGAAACCCCCGCGCGAGCCATGCCACGATGGTCAAGAATTGCCCGCCGAATGGCCACTTTATCGACTACCCCAATGGGCCAGTTGATCTCGACGCTGAGCACGCACTCTACCTAGCGCAGGCGCGCGGTGCCTCGGGTATATCGTATGGCTTCGAGCAGTCTAACTTCGACCGCGAGAAGAACCAGCAGAAGGTGCTCGTGGCTATCAAAGAAAAGGCAACGAGTGCTGGTACCCTGGCGAACTTTGGTGCGGTGACGGGGATCATTGATGCGCTGGGTAAGAACCTCCGCACCAACTTTGAGACAAGTGAGATCCGTACACTGATGTCGCTGGGACAAAATATCAAGAATGACGCTATCAAGAGTGTGAGCCTACTAAACACAACCGTTGGTGACCTAGTGGTGGCGCAGACGGTTGGTGGTATTAGCTCGGTCGTACCCGCAGCTGGCACATACGATTATAGTCAGATCCAAGCGTACATCAACAAGACACTCAATGCCACAGAGGTATCTAAAGAGTCGGCCCATGTTGTCGTCCTCAATGCATCAGGCGCATCAGGGGTAGCCAAGCGCGAGGCAGACAAGCTAGAGAAGCTTGGTATGGTCATTGACAGCATTGATAATGCTCCAAGCAGCGGCAGCGCAGGGAGTAACAAGATCTACCAAGTGGCTGGGAGAGCTAGCGCGCCACACACCAAGGCCAAGCTAGAGTCGATCTACCATGCTCAGGCTACTACTGGCATACCACCAGTCATTACTGGCAGCCACACGCAGTTTGTTGTCGTGGTTGGCCAGTCCACGACGGGTACTTCATCGGCGATTAGTGATTAGTGAGTGGGTTAATCAGTTAATAAGTTTGTTTAGATAGAGTGTGGTTGCTTAACCGCACAGAGTATTGATCTTAACTCTCAAAACGAGAGCACACCATTATAAACAAGCCCTCTTCCTTTGTCGAGGAAGAGGGCGAGAAGGGGGCTTATATTCCATGTGTTGAAGTGTAAAGACGGTGGTTTGCCGACCATTAGCCCCACTACTGTTGCTAAGATAAGACAGCGCTCTCAATCGCTCAATACATTATCAAACCTTAACTTTGTATATGACGAGATATGTAACTAGCTGCGAGATACAAAACATCTACTAAGCAGTTACCACTATCGCCCATGCCAAAACTGCTGCGTCTTCGTCCACTCAGGATCCTGGGTGGAGAGCTTTGCATCGCTGAGTTCGTCATAGCAGCGCATGATGCTGGTACGAAAGAGTGATTCCTGAACCTGGATTGATGAGTTCTTTATGATGCGATGTGGCAACCCGCGGCCAGCAAAGCACTGAGCGACTGCATCGAATAGCTTGCGATCGGTCACTTGCCGTACATTCAACACCTCTTTGTACGAACCTGATGGGAAGCGCAGCGGCATCTCGCTGCCAATATAGCCAGCCAATATAAAGGCAGTCACCGGTACAGTAATAAGAAGGAGAGGTGCGAGGACGGCGGCGGCCACCCAGTGTTGCTTGGTGTTGCGAAAATGGAGTTTGCTTGTCATATATAGTAAGTATAGAACGTATAGTATGGTTGAGTCAAACAAAGCCAATACTACCTGAATTTCATAATTCTTCTCTCGGTATTTGTTTCACCTTCCTTCTGATAAATTGCAACAAGAGCTAGCGCTCCTTGGGTATCAACTCTCTTACACTTATCTAAAAAAGTACATTTATTACAATAAATTTCACGCTCCACCGAAGGAAATGCGAGAGAAGCAGCGTGTGATCTTATGGTGAGGCTCTGCAAACTTAGGCGTAGCAAAGCAACCTACGAAACCATCACAGCTAGAAGAATTATTCTCGCCCTAGGCTCTTATTTTTTCGCCCAAAATGGTATAATAAAAGGCAATGGATTTTTTGCATGGTACACATCGTCAGTCTCGGGTGAGTGAGGTCGTTTATGTGGCGCTCAATCTTGGCCTCGCAACGCTACTGTTTCTGATTGTCCTAGAGGTGCAGTCGCCTTGGCTCGCGTTGGCGCTGGTGATTGCCAGTAAATGGCGCGCGCTCGCAGTGCGGCCACGCTTTTGGCTTGCCAATATTGTGGCAAATATGATCGACCTCACGGTGGGCATTAGCGTCGTGATGCTGATGTATGCCGCCAGTGGAGTGATCTGGCTGCAGGTTGTCTTGGCGGTGCTGCATGCACTGTGGCTGGTGGTGCTCAAGCCACGGTCAGATCGCCGCTCGGTGGCTATTCAGGCGGGTGTTGGTGTTTTTCTTGGGGCGACGGCTCTTGCTATGAGCTCCTATCGGTGGGATGCCGCCCTGGTTGTGCTACCGCTGTGGGTACTGGGGTACTGTGCTGCACGGCATGTTCTCGGTAGCTATGAGGAACCACTCACGCGCACCTACGCGCTCATTACCGCAACGATCTTTGCGGAGCTTGGCTGGGTGAGCTACCACTGGATGTTTGCTTATACCATCTCTGGCCTAGGGGCGATCAAGCTTGCACAGTTGCCGCTCTTTTTGGTGCTCTTTGGCTTTGTGTGTGAGCGTGCCTATAATAGCTACTATCAGCATGGTGTGGTGCGCGGGGCAGATATTGTCTTGCCATCGACACTGGCGGTTGGGCTTGTGCTGACGCTTTTGCTGTTGTTTAACAGCCTCAGCGCTACTGGCCTTGCATAGCCGAGGCAAATGAGAAAAGGGTAAGGGGAAAAGAGGTTATGAATCAACAACCGCAGATGACAGCGCAAGACCAGCGGGCGGCGCGTGCCATGCGTCAATCAAAAATCATGTCTATTATTGCAGCGGGTGCACTTGCCCTTGTCTTCGTTGTGGCAATGGCAATGTGGGTTTATTTGCGGGCGATTGATCGCAATGCGACCGTCACTGAGCGTGACCAGGTTAGCACCGATGGTAACCTCGCTCCCACCGCCGATGAATCTGCAGTAGCTAATGTCGCCGACAAAGCGTCGAAGAGCGTCGTGTCTATCATCACCAATATCGAAGAATCATCATCGCTCCGCACCACCACTCGCCAATCAGCGGCGGCGGGTACGGGCATTATTGTCAGCAAAGATGGCTACATCGTCACAAACAAGCACGTTGTGTCTAAGGCAAGCTCTATCCGTGTCATTGCTTCGGACGGCACGCGCTATGATGACGTCCGGGTGGTGGGTGAGGACCCACTCAATGACATTGCCTACCTCAAGCTCGAGGTGGGCAATACAGTACTCACACCACTGTCGCTCGGTGATTCAGCAACAGTGCGGGTGGGCCAGTCGGTCGTGGCAATCGGCAACGCATTGGGCCGCTACCAAAACACCGTCACCAGCGGCATCATCTCTGGCAAAGGGCGACCCGTGACAGCCTCTACATCGGGCAATAGCACCCAGCGAACGGAAAGCCTAACTGATCTTATCCAAACCGATGCTGCCGTGAATTCTGGTAATTCTGGTGGGCCATTGCTTAACCGCTCGGGGCAGGTGATTGGCATCAATGTAGCGGTGGCCACCAACGCTCAGGGCATTAGCTTTGCTATTCCTGTCAATGCGATGAAGGGGACGCTCAAGTCGGTTCTGGCGGGCAAAGGCGTGCGCCGAGCCTACCTTGGGGCGCGCTATGTAATGCTCACGCCGGATGTTGCCAAGCAGGTCGGTGCTTCGGCGAAGGAAGGCGCGTATGTGATGACAAGTGGCGACAAAAGCGCGATTGTAGCAGGTAGCCCAGCTGATAAAGCTGGCCTCCGCGAGAAGGATGTCATTACCAAGATCAATAGCCTCGTCGTGGGTAAGCAAGGCGACGTCTCGAGCCTGATTGGCGAATACCAGCCTGGCGATGTCGTAGCCCTCACCATCCTCCGTGACGGCAAAGAGCGCGTCGTGCGCGTGACCCTGAGCGAGTATCAGGGTGGAGAGAGTGGGGAGTAGAGCGAGGAGTTGTACTAGCTACTCACTTGTTGCCTCTAATCCAACGCTTCGTAATCAAGTCCAAGATGGTAAGGCATCAACCGATCAGTACCAGGATCCAACTGATCATCAGGCGTGTAAGAATTTGGGCCTTCTGGGGTCACCCACCCCCAGTAACGCAGTTGGCTTGGCGCTTTGACTGCCCCTATGTCCCGCAGCCGTATAACGCAAGCATGAGCTATGTCAGTGATCGCGTTGCTGTGGAGCGGCCATCGGCAGTCGCGCCTCCAGTTTGGAATTGTTGGATCGTTGCGAGCAAATCCAAGGCCATTGAGCGTTTGGCGCTGCTCGGTGGTGAATGGTGCCTTGCGTATCCCAATATTTTCTCCAGTAAGCTCGGCAGTTACAGCATAATCAAGCGATAGATCGTCTTCGACGCAGAACTGGACGAAAGGAAGATGATCTGGGCTCTGCGAATCAGCAATGATTAGGAAAGAACGACGGGGGAGCCTTGAGATTGTGAGGGCTAGCTGTTCTTCAAACGCGGCCCATGTTAGATCGTCACCTTGACGTAGGGTATATTTTTTGCCATCCTTCTGAAACGCTTTGCTTGCGATAGCAGTCTTGATGACGCCAAGATCGCGCAGTGGAAATACACGACTGAAGATATAGTCCCCTATGAACTCGTCGAGCGTTATTCCACCGTGCTCAAGCCGCGCGCTTCGTGGGCTCAGAATGAGCAGCGGAGGCCAACCATGAGGGTGGACTATTTCGACGAAGCAATTGTGTGGGCCTTGCCATAGTGCATATGAACGGTCACCAGTTTCCTGGTGGAGCGGTGGTTTTGGCCACGTACTTCGTAACTTTTGAACATATTCTGCAAATAAGTCGATGGCCATTTCTTGGTCTTGGCCAGTTTCGGTGCAATGTGCGACAACAGCTAGCGTCGAACTGAGACGATTGACGTCTATCCCGTCGTGACATAGAAACGGATCTATGCTGTCCGAGATAATCGTTTCAAGTCTGAATGGGTAGTTGTCTTGAACCTCTTTGACGGCATGATTGATCGTTTGAGGATCGCCTGCGGCATCCCACGGAAGTTTTGTGATGAGGTTTATCCAATGTAAGAGTTCTGGAAAAGTTAGTTTAGTTGGTGTTGAGTTTGTCATGGATGATCCTTACGTTTTGAATTATATCAAGACTATTGCTCTATAGCGCTATTATATCATTATAATTGAGTCAAGACGCTGCTGAATTTTCCACAACAATTTATGGCATAACCTCTGTTCTATAAATGTATGATCGCCATATGTTGCAAGATATGCTTGGAGCTCGGCAAAATGTATGCTATAGTCGAACATAGGTGGGACAAACAATATGAGAACATAACGCACAGGGGGCATTGTGGAAACAATCAATTTTTACCAACTAACACGATATTATGCACGAAAGTGGCCGATGATGATTGTTGCCATTCTCGTTGGTGTTGGGCTGGGCGCAGCCTATGTGCTGTCCATCCAGCAGCCGCAGTACAAAAGCTCCGCAACGTTGCTCCTAACAGGGGTACAGCAGGGTCAAAATACCATTACGCTTACCAACTATACAACACTCTTTACCTCACGGCGGGTGCTCGACCCAGTGATCGACCGTGCCCAATACAAGGGGAGCTACGAGACACTGCTGGCTAACACAACCGCCAAGCAGATAAAGAACACCGACATCATCACTGTCTCGATGAATGCTGGTGAGCCCAAGATGAGCGAAACCTTGCTCAAGCAGGCGATTACCGAGTTTGAAAAGCAGACGGAAGCATTGTATGGCAAGACCAAAATTAGCATCAAAACAGTCGACGCTGTCAATACGCCAAGCGCACCAGCAAGCATAGGGCTTGGGCAGGCAATGGCACTCGGTGGTGGTGGTGCATTGCTACTTGCCATTGTAGGATTGTTCTTTGCCTACGACTACGCACAGTCGCAGCGCGCGGCCGAAGCAGCCGCTACAGCCGCACGCACAGCAGCCAAGGCTAAGCGCTAGCTGCAGCATTGTACAAAACTTATTTTTGCTGAAGCATACGGCCGCATGGGTACGCGGCACGATAACAACACAGGGTAACAAGGGGATATACCATGTATCGGGAATACGGAAAACGCATCGAAGATGTGAGCATCGCGCTGGCTGCGCTGGTGATTCTGGGGCTGCCAATGCTGCTGGTCGCGGCGGCGATTCGCCTCACATCGAAAGGGCCGGCCTTATTCCGCCAGAAGCGCTTTGGCAAAGATAAGCAGCTGTTTACAGTTTATAAATTTCGGACTATGTCTACAAAAGCACCAAAGAATATGCCAACCAACAGTTTTACTAATGCAGATAGCTACATCACACCGCTTGGTGGGGTGCTGCGCAAGCTGTCCATCGACGAGCTACCACAGCTACTCAACGTCATCAAAGGCGATATGAGCATTGTTGGGCCGCGGCCCGTCATCAAGACAGAGAAGAAGCTCATTAGCCTGCGCCAAAAATACCACGCTAATTCCGTCAAGCCAGGCATCACCGGCTGGGCACAGGTGAATGGCCGCGACGACCTAGATGACCAGCGCAAAGCCGAGATGGACGGTGAGTATGTGCAGCGGCTGAGTTTCCTGACCGATGTCAAAATTATGATAAAGACCGTTGGAGCGGTATTGATGATGAGTGGCCACACAGAGGGAAGCGAACGGACAGTCTCGGGGGTCGATAATGCCCTCGAATAAGAAGAAAGTCCTCTTCACCTCACACACCGCCAATTTCCAGAAGTTCAACCGGCCCTTCATGCGGATGCTGCGCGAACAGGGGTACGAGGTGCATTATGCCTCGATGGGTGAGGAGCAGATTGAGGATTGCGACAAGCAGTTCGTTGTGCCATTTACGCGCAGCCCCTTCACACTGAGCAATATCCGGGCCTATCGCCAGCTCAAGGAGATCATCGACCACGAGCAGTACGACCTCATCCATACCCACACACCGGTGGGGAGTGTGGTGACGCGCCTTGCCGCTCGGCAAGCTCGGCAGCGCGGCACGCGGGTGATCTACACTGCTCATGGCTTCCATTTCTTTACGGGTGCACCGCTGCTTAATTGGCTGATATACTATCCCATCGAGCGCCTCATGGCACACTACACTGACGTCCTCATCACGATCAATGCTGAGGACTACGCCCGAGCCAACCGTCACTTTGCCACCAGCGTGGTGTATGTGCCGGGCGTGGGGGTGGATCCAAAGCGATTTGACATTACAATCAACAAGAACTCGCGGCAGGCAATACGTGCTAAGCTAGGCATTAAGCCAAATGATTTCGTCATAATCTACGTCGCTGAGCTGTCGAAAAGAAAGAATCAGTCTTGGCTCCTCAGTGCGCTCAAGACAACCTTACAACAAGACACATCAATGCATCTTTTGCTAGTTGGTGCAGATAGCATGCGAGGGAAGATCCACAAGCAATCCGCTCGCTATGGTATACAGAGCCAAGTCCATTTTCTGGGGTATAGAAAGGATATACCGGAGCTACTCCAAGCGTCAGATCTGTATGTCTCTACGTCAAAGCAAGAGGGGTTGCCTGTTAATATTCTTGAGGCGATGATGGGTCGTGTGCCGATTGTCGCCCTGGAATGCAGAGGGGTTGCCGAGCTCCTCTCATTGGTGGGTGCCACGCCAGCGCGTGATATGCAGACATTTCGCGCGGCCGTCCAGTACCACAAAAAGCACCGCTCCTTACGCCGCGAGAAAGATACAATCCAATCCGCACTATCGCGATATACAACACCAAATATTATGAAGAATATGCGCCAACTGTATGAATACGAGGGAGAGGCTGCTCGATGAACCAAGAAGGAACTATAGCGATCATAACGACTGGCCTCTTGCCAGTGCCTTCGGTGATGGGGGGTGCGGTAGAGAACCTGGTGCAGAACTTTATTGATGAGAACGAGCGGCAAGGCGGCCCTCGCCTGACGGTATATAGCACCGCAACGCCAGATGCTATAGAAAAGGCTAAGATGTATACACATACAGACTTCGTCTTTATACAAACCCCATGGGTTATCAGAGCAGCGGACTCTATACTCTACAGTATATTCCGGCGCCTTGTCGATACAAATAAGAGTGCGTCTTTGCGGGCGATCCTGCAGCGGCTGTATTTTTTGAGGAAGGTGTCAAAGCATATTGCTCGCAAAAACCATCGCAAAATACTGTTTGAGAATGCGATCATCCAGACGCACATCCTACGCTGGCACAAAAACCAGGAACGATACAAAGGTAGAGTCTATGTGCATATCCATAATGAGATAACTAACTTTTATAAGACATATGAGTATCTAGTAGGTGCAAAGATTATTGTCGTCAGTAACTTCATTAAAGACAGTCTAATCGCCAAATCGGCGCAAAGTAATAAAGGCAGCGGTCCATTGCAAAACATATCGGTGCTCAAGAACGCAGTTGACAATACCCAGTTTACTGCAATGACGAGAAAGCGCGCATCGAAGCTACTGCATCAACAATATACCATCGATGCTTCAAGAAAGATCGTATTATTCAGTGGTAGACTGACTCCGGAGAAGGGGATTGATGTGTTGCTACGAGCGCTTGATCGGGTGAAAGAACAAAATTACCAGCTGCTTGTGGTTGGTAGCTCGTTCTTTGGGACTGATATCAAAAACCCATTTTTGAAGGAGCTTCGCGATCTCACCGAAGCGCATCGGGAGCACGTGACATTTACCGGGTATATCGATTATGACAACATGCCGCTACTCTACCGCGGGTGTGACTTTGCTGTGCTGCCCTCAGTGTGTAATGATGCTGCACCGCTAACGGTTATAGAATCGATTACGGCAGGCTTGCCAATGATCACGACAAACAGAGGTGGCATACCAGAATATGCATCAGACAGAGCAGCTATTCTCCTTAATACAGATGAGAACCTTGAGCAATCTATAGCAAAAAATATAGAAAAACTTCTCAGAGAGGATGACACATTGCAAGCTATGAGCAAAGCAGGCCAAAGAGCTGCCAAAGATATGACATTATATAATTATTATAGAGGGCTCCTCAAGGAATTAGAAGAAAAGTAGAGACGTATGAGAACACTACAAAAGCTACATATAAATCCAAAAAAGATACTCGCGACCACGCTCGTGTTTGTGATGATCGCGTATTACTATCTCTACGTGGTATCACCACAGTTGACGGTGTGGTTGCCTCTAGTGCTGATAATTGGCATTGTTCTATCGGGGATTATTCTGGTAGATTTTGCCATAACAAACAAGCTTACCAGGTGGCATTGCAAATATCTGCTCTTTTATATTGCGGTGCTTGGGATTTCAGTTATTTTTCAGTGGCCAAATGTTGCATGGCTCGCACTAACTTCGAGCACGCTCTTGATCCTTAAACGGGATGAGTTTATCAAGATATTTTTCTATACCTCCGTGGGGTTTTATATGCTGGTGGTTATTTTGGCGCTCTTGGGGGTGCTGCCCATGGTGTATGTTGGGTTTGATGGTAATGAATCGCAGCGGTATGGATTTGCAAAATACTCGCTTGGGTTTGATGGGCCAAACCAAGCATCGCTATCATTCTTCCCAATACTGCTCAGCGGTATGTATCTCTATGGTACTCGCCGGGTGTTTACGGGTATTGCGTTGATTGCTTGTATTGCTGTTGGCATCCTGACTGGTAGCCGCACCGGATTTTTGCTGAGTCTTGCCTTTATTCCAGCCTATAGGCTGCTACTCCACAAGCATGGTGAGCGCAAGAAAAGCACCATAGCACCATATTTGTTTATTCTTGGCCTTCTTGTTTCGTGCATTGGTGCGGCAGTGCTCGTCGATAATGACCTAGCAAATAGGATTATGTCTGACAGACCCAAGTTGATCGACCAATATCTGCAGTCAGCGTACACTCCATCGGTATTTGGATCAGATGAGGTGTACAATAAGGCCCAATACGGGACACCTCCGGTCGATAACTTCCCCGTGTATATATATGCTCGCTATGGAATAGTTGGCTTTATTATATTTGCCTTCGTCTTTTGGCAGGGTATGCGAAGAGAACGCTCGACGAAGCTGTACATTCTATTCTTGTTTATCATCCTGTATGGATTTGCAGAAGCCTTCTTCGATATTGCAGCAAAGAACTTCATCTTGCCGATTCTCATGGTTTCACTGTTTCAGAAAGGAGCTTTGTATGAGCAACAAAACACTCGTTAGCATTGTCGTACCCGTCTACAATATGGAGCACTACCTCAGCCAATGCATTGAGAGTATTATTGCCCAAACGCATCGCGCACTAGAGATTATTATCGTCAATGACGGCTCGTCGGATAGGTCGCTTGATATTGCTCATGATCTTGCCCGCAAGGACTCGAGGATTATCGTTATTGATAAGCCAAATGGCGGCGTAAGCTCGGCCCGAAACGCAGGCATTAAGCGAATGCAGGGAAGTTACGTTACCTTCGTTGATGCAGATGACTCAATCCACCCAACCTATATTGAGAATCTCTTGGCTGATGCACAGGCGACGGATGCTGACATAGTGAGTACGCCAAAGCACCTACTTGGCGATGCAGAGCGGCAGGATTTCTTGGATGCGACTATCCCAGTTGCTGCGTCGGCGTCGGTCTTTACGCGCACCGAGGCACTGACTGCGCTGTATAATGGACGGCTCGAGAAGGGTAACAATGGCTGCCAATTGTACAAAACAGAGATTATTACGAGCAATAATATCCGGTTTGATTCGCAGATGGCGATAGGGGAGGACTTCGACTTCTTGGCCCGCGCAATTATATCGGCGCGCTGTATTGCGGTTGACAATCGCAGACTCTATTATTATCGAGCTAACCCAACAAGCGCCGTGCATCAGGAATTTAACATTCGACACTATCAAGCGATTGAGAACATGCAAAAGACAGGCAGAGCACTCCACAATCCGCCGAAGAAACTCGTCCAGGCAATGGACAACAACCTATTTGTCGCCTCGGCATCATACGGTGCATTGATGTATGCAAGCCGCAAAAAATTCCCAAGAGAATTTGACGAAATCAAACGTACCGTCCGGAGGCTCAAGTGGGGCACACTATTGAGCCGAGACGTTAAGCACAGTGGTCGAATACGGGCGGCACTGATTATTTGTCTTGGTATCAACCTTGGGTTTATTGTAATTAGAAAATTGATAAAAATCTAAAAGACGAGGATATTCTTATGAAAAAAGTCGGCATCATCACCTTTCATCGCTCGCATAATTGTGGGTCTATTATGCAAGCATACGCACTGCAAAAAGTCTTGCAAACGCGATACGGTATTGCGCCCGAATTCATCGACTTCTCGAGCCCTGGCCAGCAAAAACTATACTCAGTTTTCAGTGGAGACAATAGTGCAAAGGGCATGCTGCGTAATGTCGGGCGGGCATTTATCTACAACCGGCTCAAGAATAATCAGGCGAGCTACGATAGGTACATCAAGAAACACCTGAGGCTATCTAGCCACGCATTTACTACCAACAAAGAATTGCAAGAGGCTCACTTTGCGTATGATGCGTATATTGCGGGGAGTGACCAGGTGTGGAATATAATGATCGATGATTATGACCCTGCTTACTTCTTGAATTTTGTTGAGAAAAATAAGCCAAAGATATCATACGCGGCCTCATTTGGTGCACGGCGAGTAAGTAGCAATACTAATCACCCCGAAGTCATTCGCGACATGATACAGGACTTCAACGACATTTCGGTCAGAGAGCCAAATGGCCAAAAATGGCTAGCCGAAGATTTTGCAATCAAGAGTACTGTGGTACTCGACCCAACGCTACTCATTGATGGGGGCGATTATTGCGATGGAGAAGAGTCGCCCACAGAGCATATCAAGAAGGATTATATCTTTATTTATGCAGTGAGTGTGTCGCGTAAGTTTGAACAACGGATACAGCAGCTCGCTCGAGAAGAGGGGCTCAAGATCGTTATATGGCAGCCTGATACATGGCTCAAAATGAAAGGGGCAGCAAAGGGTTATATCCTACCAAAAGATGAGAACCCAGGGAAATACTTATGGTATATACGTCATGCCAAATATGTATTTACGGCGTCCTTCCATGGTGTGATATTTTGTGCCCAGTATAGAAAGAATTTCTGGATCTTGTACAATAAAGGAATGAATTATGACAAAGATGATCGGATTCTTTCGCTCGTGGATAGCCTTGCATTGTCGGATCGGCTTCTGCCAGAAGATGATACGGAAAAAGATTTACGATCTGCCGTTGATTATACAGCCTACGAAAAAAACCTTGCCAAGAGGCGTCAGCAATCATTTGCATTTCTTGACAAGGCGGTAAAAAACATATGAGCAGATCTACCGAGCTCATAAAAAACACCGCCCTCCTCACCATTAGCAAGATCACGACGCAGGCCGTGGCATTCTTGCTTGTTCCTCTGTATACATTTTATTTGTCCGCAAGTGACTATGGGCAGGTTGACCTTATCTTGACGTATATTGCTTTGTTTGCGCCAATCTTGTCGGTTCAGCTCGAATTTGCGGCATTTCGGTTTGCGATCGATTCGCGCAACGATGCGGACAGACTTAGTAGCATTCTATCGACGATATTCAAGATAGTGCTGCCTATCACAGGGGTGGCCATCGCTTTGTTGGCTATTGTATCGCTGTTTGTTGCTATCCCGTACTTGATTCTTGTGTGCCTCAATATTGTGCTCTCTGTCGTATCTGCAGTGCTACTGCAATTTACGCGAGGAGTTGGTGATGCAAAGCATTTTTCTATCGCGAGCATACTCATTGGCGTGGTGAGTACACTATGCTCCTTTGTCTTTGTTGCGGTCATGCGGCTGCCCGCCTTTAGCTTGATGATATCGTTAGTGCTCGCGAATTTAGTAGGCATAGGCTACCTGTTGGTGATTATTCGTCAGAAGAAACGCATTCGCTTGCTACACGGCGAGACGCACCAATCATTGCGTTCGGATATGCTGCGATACGCTATTCCACTTTTGCCGAATAATATTGCATGGTGGGTGCTCAATGTCTCAGATAGGACTATTATTTCGATGTTTATTGGTGCAGCGGCAAATGGCATGTATGCGATTGCGAATAAATTTGCATTTGTCCCGAGTATACTATTTGGCATATTTAGTATGAGCTGGAGCGAATCTGCCTCGATTCATATTACCTCGCGAGATAGAGATGCATTCTTTTCGAAGGTGTCCGACATGTGCTTGCGGCTATACTCATTTGCAACAGTGGTGTATGTGTTGGTGATAGATATATTTTATTCACGAATCGTTGGTGCAGAGTATGCGGATGCGCATGGCCTAATACCCATCTTGGCGATAGGGGCGTTCTTCCAGGCGATCCTTGGCAATTACTCTGCGATATATATTGCTAAGAAAAAGACAAAAGAGGTTGCCAATAGCTCCCTTGCGGCCGCAGTAATTAACATCGTCGTCAACCTTGCCTTGGTAGGTGTTATTGGCGTGTATGCCTCGGCACTCTCGACTGCTGTTGCCTTTGCCTGTATGGCAGTGATACGGCATATTCATGTCCAACGGTACGTCAAGGTGCGCTATCGCGCGCAAAGCATCCTATGCTCTGGTGTTGTGCTGATTGCCGGGGGTATTATCTACTATACTCATGTGCCGAAAGTTGTTTCTATCATAGCCTGTATAGTGATTGTGGCGGTAGGTATTATCTTGATGAAGGATCTCTTTGCCAAGATACCCTTCAAAAAATACCTAGACAAAATGCCTCACCATAAATAATATATGCTATATGATAAGTAGACAGCAAAAAACAGCTATCATACGTAATTACGTCATTGTTTGTGGCTGGGCCTTAGTTATCTTCACTCTCTCCCACCAGCCTGCCGCTGTCTCTAGTGGGCAGAGTGGGGTGATTGTTGGGCATTTGCAGCAGGCTATGCCAGGGGTGAGCACGGCCATCTTGACGTTTCTTGTGCGCAAGAGTGCTCATATCATTGCGTATTTTATCCTTGGTGTATTGATGTATCGTGCACTGCGCGTCAGTATTCGCCGCTGGCCAGCGCACACTGTGGCGAGCCTTGCCTTGCTGAGTTGTAGCCTCTATGCAGTAACAGACGAGATCCATCAACTCTTCGTGCCAGGGCGCAGTGGCGAACTGCGTGATGTGATGATCGACAGCATAGCGGCACTAGTGGGAGTGGGGCTGTGCGCGTGGATGATGCGCTGGCGGGCATTGCGCAAGAGCACTGCCATGAACGATCGATGAGGGTATAATGAATATACGTACTCGTAATTGTTCGTAAGAGACTTGTGTATAGCCATATTCTGATGCGAGTCAGGTAGTAAATGAGATGATGACTATGGTTGTAAGCAATGAGTAGTGTGATGCACAATTTGGTTACAAATATATAACATTCGGCAACAATCTCGAACAAAATTCTCAAAAAATGAAACAAACGTTTGCTAATTGTTCGATATAGTGCTACACTGTCGTAGGGGGTACTGATAAGGTACTTCGAACACATGTTAGCACAGAGGTAGCTATGGGTTAGGCTACTAGTGCAGCGATCAGCCGTAGGCGCTATCGCCGGTTGGCAACGTATTTGCCAGAGGTCTCCACCAAGGTGGATAGGCGCGATGGGTGATCATTCCTCCTCTTTTGCTCATGAGCGAGCCATTATGTTTGCGTTTCTCTCGGAGAGAAAGCGCCTTATTCTAAGCCAAGCTTAGCGTTATTTCCTTTTTCGCTAGCAAGATACCGCAGCAGATGATGCTGCGGTATTGCTATATCTACGCTAGTGGTCTTGCCTCTGAGAAGTTCTTTTGCAAGAGATATAGATGTTTTTACTTGCCCTGGTAGCGCCGGACAATTGGTGCTACAGCATACAATGCCATAGGCAGGACGAGGAGCTCACCATCTTGCCTCAGCCAGTACAATATGCCAGCCGCCACAAGATGAAGCGCGATGATCCCTGCCGTCAGCCACGGCAAGAAAGCTCGTGGTATGCGCGGTGCAAACAAGAGATAGAGAATACCGCCAAAGCAGTCGAGTGCCAACGCGAGATGTAAGAGGGATGGTGTCATAGTGTCAGACTCCTTATAGTAAAGTGATGTTATAGCCTAGCATACTGTGATTGCATGGTACTGTCAAATGATTGATAGGTAAATGCTACAGTCTCCGCTTTTTTGCTTATCCTACTTTTTATGCCATTTCCTCAAACGGTGTATGATAACAGTCTGCTCCAATCTATTTTTGAGCTCTCATGTGGGGTAGATAACAGAGAGTAGCTATCAGTATGCTTGAGAGGGTAATGAAAGGGGTAAAATTAGCCAAAATACTCGGTTTATCAATTTATGTATACTCATCTAAGTGATGCTGCTTATGTTTCACTATTTGGCATTATGCTGCTATAATATGTACGCAATGAATAACTCTACAAAACGTACAAAGATACTGGCTACTCTGGGGCCAGCCACCAACACACCAGAGAAAATAGAAGCGTTGATCCGGGCGGGTGCCAATGGCTTTCGTCTCAACTTTAGCCACGGCTCGTACGAAGAGCGGCTTGATCAAATTGCGTGGATTCGCAAGGCAAGCGCTACCGTTGGCCGCACCGTTGCGATTTTGCAAGACTTGCAAGGGCCAAAGATTCGCCTTGGCGCGCTGAAGGACAATCACTTCGACATTGCGGCAGGTGATGAAATCATCCTCGACCATGCGGTGGAAGAACACGATGGTAGCAATCGTCTGCCTATTCAGTATAACCTTGCTGATAAGGTCAAGGTGGGTGAGCCTGTCTACCTCTTCGATGGTAAGTTGCGCGGTGAGATGACCGAGCGCGTTAGCGATACTGCTATTAAGGTGCGCCTGAGTAATGATGGCTTCTTGATGAGTCGCAAAGGGCTCAACTTGCCAGACACCGACTTTGGTGGTGACATTCTGACACCAAAGGACCTGGCTGATGTCGAATTTGGGGCAGACAAAGATATTGACTTTGTAGCGCTGAGCTTTATCCAGAGCGCGGAAGATATCAATAACCTACGCCAGATTTTGCTGAGCCATGGTTCGACCGCGCAGATTATTGCCAAGGTAGAGACCAAAGCAGCCATCGAGCCAGAGACACTCAAGGCAATCGTCAAGGCCGCTGATGGTGTGATGGTTGCTCGCGGTGACCTCGCGGTTGAGACGAGCCCAGAGATTGTGCCAATCGTCGAGCGCGAAATCATCCGCCTCTGCCGCAAGTATGGCAAGCTCTCGATTGTTGCCACGCAGATGCTAGCTAGTATGGTGGATAACCCCGAGCCAACCCGGGCTGAGGTGAGCGACGTTGCAACTGCTGCTATCCTTGGGACAGATGTCGTGATGCTTTCTGACGAGACAGCCAATGGTGACTACCCAGTTGAGGCCGTTAAAATGATGGCTGACACCGTGCGCTACACTCAGTCGCGTTGGCCGATGAATGACATGCCCATCGAGGAGGGCCGCACCAACCGCCGGCTCAATGCGATCGCCCACGCTGCCGTTGACGTGGCACACAAGGTTGACGCAACAGTGATCGTTGCCGAGACGCATTCTGGTGCGACAGCAGCACGTATCGCTGCGTGTCGACCGGAGTTGCCAATTATTGCGGTGGCACCAGACCCCCGTGTGGCGCAGCAGCTTGCCTTGTCGTATGCAACGCGTAGCTTCGTCCGGCCTGACAGCCAGCAGCTTGGGAGTGACCTCACGCGCGAGCTGCTCAGCCAAGGTGCCTTTGGTGATGTATCCTCGGTTACGGCCGTCATTATCAGTGGTCGCCAGCCTGGCGCAACTGGTGGGACAGACACGCTCAGCGTCCGCACCTTCGAGCGCTAGATCCGCTGAAGTACCCCTACGGAAACACCCACCTATCACTACGGTGGGTGTTTTTGTTGGTAAAACAGAGGCGATCTGTGCGTGCATTACCTCCGATTGCAAGAGGGTATAGGTAGAGTACGAAGTATGTCGAGCTGTTCGTCGCTAAAAATTGGTGTGTTCTATAAGGATAAAGAGCAGCAGTAGGTCGTTTGCAGTAACTTCGTATGTTGTGTCGTTGTATATAATACATCGTATATGAAAAAAGTAGTGTAAAAATAACATCACATAGCATGAACGCTCTTTGTGGAGTTATCGACTAATCGACCAGAGGTGGGCTATTGCCGAGAGTGCAACACGATGGTGTGAATATAGCAACCAATGGGTCGATACTTCGCACCAAATGAGCAAGGTGAGTTGCACCACAATGTCAAATAAGCTACACTAGAGAAAACAACATAAGCGATACATTGTGGGCATACGATTGATCAACAACCGAGGTAGTATCCAAAACTCGATACGAGGCTCCGGTTCGTTGTATCAGGGTGTGGACTGGTGTGCACCACACAAAAATTGTAGCGCTTGTATAAAAACAAACAAAGGAAACCGTTCATGCCAGATATAGACTTCGACGAACTCGACCGCGCGGTGCACGACCTCATGCGCCAGTCTGGTCAGCTGCCAACAACGCCAGACAAACCGTCTGAAGCACCTGCCGCCACACCAAGCAAAGACTCGACCCCATCAAGCACGCAAGCTGCATCTCCCCAACAAACGACGCCAGCAGTCACCTCGGCTCGTCCTGAGGTGAATGACGACGCGCAGGATACAAGCACGTCAAGCGCTCAGAGCGATACTTCGACAGATGCTGCGCAGCAGACGGACTCATCAGATGATGTAGTGTCAGCTAAGCAGTCACCCGCGCCAGTACCTCAGGATGATGCTGATAGTACTGATGAAACAGTGCAGACTAATGACGAAACTACAGCCACTGATACTATCTCTGATAGCGACTCCAACAGCGCGCCAGCTCGCCACCGTGGCGTGACAATTATGCCATTATCTCAGCAGGCGGACGGAGCGGAGCTAGCAGGGGAGCCATATGAGCCAGTTGAGCCTGAGCCAGCTGTCGACCGTGCCCGGGCGCTGTCGGAGTCGGTTGTTGCGTCGGAGCGCGAACCAGCTTCGATGCCTGCTACGCCAGAGCAACCTGATACGGCACATAATGATATAGAGCCAGCCCAAACACCCTCTGTAGATATGGTAGCGCCAGTGCAGACAACGGCAGAAGATACGCCATCACAGAGTCAGCCTGTAGCAGTTGTAACAGTTGATCCTGACGATATTATTACCCCAGCCAGCGATGATGACGACGAGGATGATGACGCATATACCGATCGAGCACAGTTCTTTGGTCGGTCGGCAGCGCGGCCGTTTGTTGCGCCGCCAGCCCGTGAGGCGACACCGGTGGATGATGTAGCATCTGTAGCACATTCAGATACACCAGCTCCTGCAGCAGAAACAGATAATGTAACATCATCAATATCGAGTGATAACGTAGCGAGCGAGGGAACATCTGCTGCGGCTACAGAGGAAGAGATGCCGGCGACAATTGAGCAAGTTGAGTCGGAGACGCCAACGATGCCGTATCAATTTGCGGGCGAAGACGCCGAGGGTGATGACGATGACGACGATGAAGCGCTTGTCCGCCACCTCAATGAAGTGAATCAAGCACAAGATGATGAGACTGAGCCAGCGCAAGCATCCGTCGTTGATGATCTTGATGATGCATTTGCTCCGCAACCACTGATTATCCCACCGCCAACAGAGAAGACGGACGACACTCCACTGTCTTCTGTCGAAACGGCAGTGCAGCCAGCGGATGATGCGTATACGGCTAATGATGTACCTGTTGCCGCACCACAGGATGAGCCAGATAATACAACCAGTGTGAGCGATACCGATGACGCCAATGACGACCAGTTGCTCTATGCACCAGCGACATCAGCGGATACAGATATATCAGGGGTGCCCAACAGTAGTGACATTCCTGATAATGAGATAGTGCAGTCGCTTGGCCAGCAACATGAGGAGACTGCTTGGCCCGAGCTGCAATATGATGAGCCGGACAATATACCAGGTGTGCAGGCCTCTGATGTAGACCACGCTACACCTGCGTGGCCAGAGGTGGCAACAGACAGTACGAGCGTTGCAGATGATGGCCAGACGGCAGCTCAGGTGGCTGATGCAGATGTGCTGAGTGAGCACGTGTCGTTTGGTGATGAGGGCATGCCCTGGCAGGATGAACTCGCTGCTTCATCTACTCAATCGCACGTCGATGATGTCGCTCCAGCAGAATTACTAACGGCCGAGCGCGCCATGTCCGATGCAGCAGTGGCTAATGACAACCCATCGTCACAGCCAGAGGAGATGCGCACTGAGGATGCTATGCCAGAGGCTCACGTCGATCGCCCATTGCCGCTACTGAGTACGTATAATGAGCACCGAGCGACTCCTGAACCATACCTCGATACTCCATTGCCTGACTCGCAAGAGGAAGCGAATGCTATTGATGCAGCTGATGTCGCTCAGAATACGAATGACACTGTGCAAAACACGGTAGCAATGCAATTGTCAGATACTCCTGATGGCCAACCGGAGCAGCTATATGCACCCACCACACCACTGTTTGCGCCGGCAGATGATGTCGTAGCCAAGGCGCAGCAGATTATTGCTGCTCACCCTGAGACATCCACCAATGATACACCAACGTCTCCACAAAAAGAGGAGGATATGCCAGAGAATGCGCCTGAAGTTGTGCCAATTACGCTTTCTCGGCCAGCCGACCAACAGACTGAGCCATCGGTTGCTGATGCGTCAGCTATGCATACTGCAGATGAGACAGCACCAACCGAGCCAAATGATGATCAAGCAGCTGCTCCATCTATTCAGCGTCCGCGTGGTCGCTTTATGGACATCGTGGGTGGCGCAGCCCCAGTTGCTGCAGCTGCCCAAACGGCTCGCCCACGGGTGCGCCGCCAGGGTGCGGTGGTTGAGCCGCTGACAAGTAGTGCACCAGTGGTTGGCATGGATATTCGCCCTGCGCCTGGGCATGAGCTAGCGCAGCATCACGCAGGAGCAGCATCGAGTCCTTCGGCAAGTGATGAGGCTAAAGCATCTGATGTAGGAACGCCTGATGGAGCGCCATCTGCAGATGCGCTCGACCTCCAGCCTGGTGATGAAAAGCCGCTAAGCTACACGCCATTCTTACCTGATGTCGAGACCAAGGTCGATAAGCGCCCACTGGGTGGTGCTGATACGCTAGTGGGTGATGTGCCAACTTTGGCCGATACTACTCCGATGGGAATGTATCATGATGAGCATGCCTCAGCTGAGCAATTCATTGATGCGCTGACAGATACGAGCGAGAATGCGCCATCACTTTATCCGGCCGATGATCACTACCCACTACCCGAGCAAGATACACCAGAGACTGCTACAGCGGATGATGAGCCCATGTATCAGCTAGAGGATCACTATGGCGCCGACCGGTCGCTCTACCCGGATGAACCAGCCGACTCTCATGAGGCATCGGCTGATGGAGCAGGGCCGCAGTTTGCAGAAGATGAGATCGACCTGAGCTTGCCCGTGCCTGGCCCTGGCGAGCCAGATATCGACTACTACGGCGAAGCAGAGCGAGTCGAAGCTGAGCCAATGACGGTGGAGACTGAGTGGGATGATGAGCCAACCGCGAGCGACCAAGCACACGTCAATACCATCGAAGAAGCGGCTGCCACTACCCAAAATGGCGACACTGCGCTCGCCCTCCACCAAGCACTCCAAGAAGAGAACGAAGGCAATGTCGTTGCACCAATCTACAGTGCTGAGGAATTTACCCGCGCGCCAAAGAAGTCGCGCCGCCGCCCCGAGCAAGCCGCCGGCTGGATTTGGCTGCTGTGGATCGTCATGCTACTGGCACTTGGTGCTGGCCTTGGCGCGGTCTATTACACACTCTTTACCTAGCGCCAGTGCAGCAGCATCCGGTATAATAGGCTACTATGGATATACTTGATGGATTGAACGACGCCCAGCGTTCGGCAGTGGTGGCATCTGATGGTCCAGTCTTAATTCTCGCAGGAGCGGGCAGCGGCAAAACAAAAACGCTCACGCACCGCATTGCCTACCTCCTAACCGAGCAGGGCATCTGGCCGAATGAGGTCTTGGCTGTTACCTTCACCAACAAAGCAGCCCGCGAGATGCGCCAGCGCCTCTGGCAGATTGCTGGGCATACCCAGGTAAGCTCGCCTCACGCGCCACAAACCGATCAACCACCTCGCTCCTTCATGCCGTGGATGGGGACATTCCATGGTATTTGCGTGCGGATCTTGCGGCGCGATGGCGCGGCTATTAGCATTCCGTCAAATTTTGTAATTTACGACGAAGATGACCGCCAAGGGCTCATCAAACAAGCGATGAAGCAGCTCTCCATCGGGACAGACAAGCTCAAGCCGCGTGCCGCCAGTGCAGCAATTAGCAAAGCTAAGAATCAACTCCTCTCGCCCAGCGACTATGCGGCTAGTGCGCGGTTTCCCTTCCAGCAGGCAGTGGCAGAGATCTACCAGCTGTATGAGCAGCTGCTGGCCGATGCAGGTGCGCTCGATTTTGACGACCTCCTGCTCGAGACGGTACGCCTCCTGCGCGGTCACCCGACGGTGCGTCAGCGCTATCAAGCGCAGTTTAAGCATATTCTCGTTGACGAGTATCAGGACACGAATGCTGCGCAGTATCAGATCATTAAGCTGCTAGTCAACCCACAGCGTAATATCTGCGTGGTAGGAGATGACTGGCAGTCCATCTATAGCTGGCGTGGCGCAGATTTTACGAATATTCTCAATTTTGAGCGCGATTTCCCGGGGGCGCTGGTGGTGAAGCTCGAGCAAAATTATCGCTCGACGGGCGCTATTCTCGAAGCTGCTGGCAATGTAATCAACAAAAATCAGCAGCGGACGGACAAAACCCTCTGGACGGCAGCCGGCCCAGGTGCACCAGTGCAGGTGCAAGCTGCCTATGATGAAGCAGAGGAGGCGTATACCATTGCCAGCCAGATTGCTGCGCAGGTGGCGATGGGTGAGCGCGACTATAGCGACTTTGCTGTCTTGTATCGCACCAACGCCCAGAGCTATGCCTTCGAGCGGGCCTTCAACCAGCAGCGCGTGCCATACCAGTTGGTTGGTGGGGTGCGGTTTTATGACCGTAAGGAGATTAAGGATATCTTGGCCTATCTGCGCCTTATCTACCAGCCAAATGACCGCGTGAGCTTTAGCCGGATCGCTAATGTACCAACGCGGGGGATTGGCGCAACGAGCCTGGAGAAGTTCCTCATCTGGCAGAGCACTAGCGGGCTCGATATCATTAGTGCGCTGGTTAATGCCCGCCAGGCAGCGGCACTGACGAAGCGGGCGCAGACTGCCCTGACGCAGCTGGGCCAGTTGTTACGCGGCTTCCAAGCGCAGGTCGAGGCTGCGGCCGACCCAAGCCAATTGATTGATGATGTGATTACCAAGACGGGCTACCGCGACTATGTTCTTGATGGCTCACCCCAGGCCGATGATCGCGAGGCCAACCTCAGCGCACTGCTGTCTGATGCGCGGGCCTTTGCCAGTATGCCGGACTTTCTTGAGGAAGTTGCGCTTATGTCTTCGGTCGATCAAGCGACGGGTGTGCACAGCGTGACGCTGATGACGCTCCACGCTGCCAAGGGGTTGGAGTTTCCGGTGGTGTATATGGTGGGGCTTGAGGATGGCCTATTTCCCAGTGCTCGGGCGCTCGAGGAGGGGCCAGCCGCACTCGAAGAGGAGCGTCGCCTCTGTTATGTGGGGATGACACGCGCTCGACAGGAGCTCTATATGAGCTATGCGCAGAGCCGCTTGCAATTTGGTAGCCGCAGCTACAACAGCCCATCACGCTTTCTCGACGATATGGGCATGAGCCTGTCGATGGTGCATACCGAACCAGCTACATCAGTGTATGACGATGCGCTCGATGAGGTAATGCCGTATGAGGTTGGCGATATGGTGCGGTCGCTCCAGTTTGGCGATGGTGAGGTGATCGACATCGATGGCATGGCAGTGAGTGTGCGCTTTACAAATGGCTCTACCAAGAAGCTCAATGTGCAGTATGCCCGCCTTGAGAAAATTACTCCCTAGAATTACCCGTCATCAGCCAAAAAATGCTATACTAAAAAAATGAAAAACACACTTGTAAAGCAGCTGCGCCGCCTCTTGCCCGCAGCGATGATTCACACTCTCGAAGAAGCGTATCGGCGGAGCCGCATTGCCCTGGTAGCGGCACGCTATGGCAACCCAGCGAGGCACCTGCGCGTCATTGCCGTGACGGGTACGAATGGTAAGACGACCACTGTTAATTACATCAATGAAATCCTCAAAGCCGGTGGCCGCCGCACCGCAATGTTCTCCACAGCACTGATCGAGGTGGCAGGCCAGCGCCAGCTCAACGACCTCAATGCGACGGTTGGCTCTACCGCGCGGATGCAGCAGTTCTTTGCTGAGGCTAAGCGAGCCAACGTGGACTTTGTTGTGTTAGAAATTACCAGTCACGCACTTGATCAACATAAGCTTGATGGTGTGCCAATTGACGTTGCAATCATGACCAACCTCACCCAAGATCACCTCGACTACCATAAGACGATGGAGCGCTATGCCGCCGCCAAAGGTAAACTCTTTGCCCGGAAGCCGCGCTTTATTGTGCTCAACCGTGATGACGAATGGTTTCCATTCTTTGACAAGTACATGGCGCGTGAGCAGAAGATTACCTATGGTCAAGATGCAGCTGCCACAGCCCGCATCACGCAGGCAGCGACCCGCAAAGAGGGTGGCAGTGCAACGGTGCTTTTTGGTGATGCGACAAAGCTACCACTGACAACACATCTTCCGGGGATATTTAATATTTACAACATGACGGCTGCAGCGGCTGCTTGCCAATTGCTGGGCGTCGCACCAGCGGACATTGCTCGGGGCGTGGCTAACCTCACTGGCGTGCCAGGGCGCTTCGAGCGTGTACCGGTGGATACGCCATACGATGTGGTAGTCGATTATGCCCACACCCCTGACGCACTCGAGAAGCTACTGACCTCGGCGCGGGCCATTACCAAGCAGCGTATCATCTTGGTGTTTGGCGCGACGGGCGATCGCGACAAAGCGAAGCGACCCATCATGGGTGAGATTGCTGCTCGTCTGGCCGACCAGATCATCGTTACCGACGAGGAAAGCTACAACGAAGAGCCAGCCGGCATTCGCCAGGCAATCCTGCGCGGCATCCACCAGGCTGGCGGGGTAGACCACACCAAGGAGATTGCCGACCGGCGCGAGGCTATTGCTCAGGCGCTCGCCATCGCCCGGGCAGGCGATACTATTCTTATCACTGGTATGGGCCATGAGCAATTTCGTATCATCAACGGCCAGCGCCAACCATGGAATGACGCGGCAGTGGTGCGAAGTTTGGTTGCTGAGCATAAGCAGTAGCGATATTCCGACCCCTGATACAGTGAGGCTTTAAGGCGGGCTTTTGCAGGCTATCCACTAGCTTTTTTGCCCACATTTTGCTATACTACATCGTAGCGTACATTGCTACGCAGATTATGATACAGTCTATTCCATTTTTGAAGTTTCTCTCGCCACGCAATCTTGCTGTCGCTGGTATGGTTGCGCTGGTTGGTATTGGCTTGTGGCGGATTCCGTCTGTCCATGCGGCGTCGCGCCAGCCGGGTAGTGGTGAGCATATCATCACACTGCACGAAGGCGCAGCCAAGCGCGGGTTCTATACCAAGGCGACTACCTTGCGTGATGCGTTGCGTGAGGCAAATGTGCGACTGGATAGCAAAGATCGCACTGAGCCTGAGCTTGATACACCACTAGAGAGCGCCTCGTACGAAGTAAACATCTATCGAGCGCGACCAGTGGTGATTCGCGATGGTGGGGCAGATACGAAGCTTATTACCGCTTATCGCACGGGCAAGCAGATTGCTGAGCAGGCGGGTATTCCACTGCACGATGAAGACCAAGCGGTGCTGGCTCGCTCGCGCGATATCATTGCTGATGGGGCAGCGGAGGTAATGACGATCCGCCGCGCAACACCCTTTACGCTTGTATTTTATGGCAAAACCATCCAGGCGTACACGATGGAGAAGACGGTCGGCGCAATGCTTAAGGCTAAGAAAATTACCCTAGGTGCTGATGATACGCTATCGGTACCGGTTAATGCGCCACTGACGACTGGTATGACAGTAGAGCTCTGGCGTAATGGTAAGCAGACGGTGACGGTAGAGGAAGAAGTCGATTTCAAGACGGAGGAGATTAAGGATGCCGACCGCGAGCGTGGCAAAAAAGAAGTCAAGACTGAGGGTAAAAAAGGCAAGAAGGCCGTGACGTACGAGATTATTATGAAGAATGGCCGCGAAGAGTCGCGCAAGCAGCTCAGTAGTGTGGTAACGCAAGAGCCAGTCAACCGGGTCGAGATCGTGGGGACGAAGAAGAAGTCGGTCGATACTACCTTTAGTGGTGATTTTGCAGGGGCACTAGCAAAACTACGTAGCTGCGAAGGGGGTTACACCTCAAATACTGGCAATGGTTACTACGGTGCGTATCAATTTGACATCAAGACCTGGGGTGGCTTTGGTGGCTATGCCAATGCAGCAGAAGCACCACCAGAGGTCCAAGACCAAAAAGCCTGGGAAACGTACCAGCGTCGTGGCTGGCAACCCTGGCCAACATGTAAGAATAAGATGGGACTGCAAGACATCTACCGCTAGCAGCCTAGCTAAGAGAACGAGATGATTACGAAGAGCCTCTATCGTCTGTGGCAGCATCGTCAACCGATGATTGCCTGCTTGCTGGGGCTGAGTGTCATAAGCGGTCTTGTCGTGGCAAGCTATGCTTCGGCCCAGAGCCCAGCAGCAGTGCCAGCTCGACTTGTTACTGTGGTGGAGAATGGTCGAGAGCGTGCTGTGTACTCGACTGCTTCGTCTGTGCGGGAGCTCATCGCTACCTCGGGTATGAAGATCGATGCCTCGCATGACTCCGTCTCGCCCCACCTTGATGAGTCGCTAGCACAAGCAGCGCCAACAGTGACAATCCAGCGTGCTCGGTTAGTTACTGTGATAGATGGTAAGAAACGTTCTCGTGTGCTCACCGCAGCACAAACGCCGCAGGATATTGCCAAGGCGGCTGGTATGGTACTCTACCGCGAGGATAGAGTCAGCTTCCAGACACCTGGCAACATTGCACTGGACGGGCCAAGTGAGATGATGACTATTCACCGCGCACCAACACATACAGTGACAGCGGAGGAGCCGATTGCATTTGCGACTGAGATTATCAAAGATAAGCAGCAATTCATCGGTAGCAAAACAATTAAGCGAGCTGGTCAGCCAGGCATTCGCCGCTTAACCTATACGGTCGAGATGAAGGATGGCACTGAAGTGCAGCGTCGCCTGACGGCGCAAACAGTGGTAAAGCAGCCGATTGCACAAGTAGAGGTAGTCGGGATAAAGCCCAAGAATCCATTGACGAAGAGCAAGGGTGCGCATCACTTTACTGATAGCAAAGGGGTGAGCCACCGCGAGACATACTACGATTTGCCGATGAACGTCGCAATGCATAACTGTGGTGGCGGCACTTATACCATTCGCGGTGATGGGGCTAAGGTTGATAAAGACGGCTACATCCTCGTGGCGGCGAATTATAGCAACTACCCACGCTGCTCGGTGGTTGAAACAAGCATGGGCCCAGGCAAAGTGTACGATACCGGTAGCTTTGCCACCAAGCATCCACACGGCTTTGACCTCGCGACGGATTGGACAAAAGCGGATGGCAAGTAAATACTGCGCAGAATCCTGATATGCTTATTGCGCTGCTGCGACGGTCTCGGCGTATAGTTGTTCGAATGTCTTCTTTTTACCCTGACCTTGTCCACCAAATCGTTTGCCGCTCCGCCGACGGAAATTTTTACCATGGTGCCGTTTTTCTGGGTTGTCTCGGGCTGAGCGTGCTCGCCCAACAGCATCTGAGCGGTTGATCTCGCGCATAATAGAGGAAATATCACGCGAAGTCAGTGACGTATGAGCGGCCTCATCAGATTGTTTTGTTGTGTGAGAGTGATGTTTTGTTGCCGCTGACCGCGTAGTACGCTTTTTGATAGTATGCTGTTTTTTGGGCGGCGGTGCTTGTTCTTGTGTGGTGGGTTGGTTCTGAAAACCAGGAGTATAATCCATTAAGACGAGATCGCGTTTTGCGAGACATGCAAAGAGCTCGTCTTGGGCGTGGCTCGGCATATCGATGCCAAACTCATGATAAAGAACACTGATAACACGGCGTTTTGTGGGGCGCTGTGCTGGGTCAAGCTCTGCTACTAATTGGTATACCATATCGGCAATAGCAGTTGGATCAGGAGTGGTAGTGTGCTCATACACTGTGCTTATTTGACTATGATCAGCCAGCGTTGTTGCTGAGCGCTCGGTGTCTAGGTTGTCAGGCTGGTGAGTATCCGATGAGTGAGGCGTATGTGTTAGTAGCTCGTGAGGTGATGGTGTGTTGGGGTGAGATGGGCGAGTATCGTGATCAGTATCCGGACGGGTATCGACTACAATGACGGCGGGGTTGAGCTGATACGTGCGCCCACGCCGCTGACCAAGTGCTTGCACAACAGGGGTTGATTCGTCTGTCAGCCAGGCAAGTTGTGATAGCAAAACGCGGGCGCTGCGAGAAAAAGCGGTTCGTCTTATATTCTCGCTGCGTGCATGAGGTTGAAAACCTTGCTCGCGGATATCATGAGAACGCATCACTTCGTTGCGATGGCAGAGGAGGGTATTGAAGATAAATAATTCATCTCCAGATAGGATGGTGCGATGATCTCCGATAGCAATAGTACCATCGCTTTCTATTGTTAGAGTGATTGGGTCAACATCCTCAGGTGGGTTTACTGCAGGAATGTAGTCGGGTGACACGATACGAGCGTAGAGATCAGGCATTCCCTGCTTATCACGTGCTTCAACAGAGGATACTGCAGTGGCTGGTTCTGATGATAGCTCGGCGTTGGCCTCATCTGCTAGGGGTGTGGTCTCTAATGTCTTAGATGGTGACAGTGTTTCCAATGGTTGAGCTGCCTCAGATTTGCCTGCGGAAGAAGTAGGAGGATCCGCCTCGGAAAGTGATTGTAGTGATGATGGTATGTTGTGCTCTTGAGAGTCTATAGCAAGAGTGGGATCAATAATAGGCTTAGGGCTATCTGATAATAGTGAGACGTCTGGCTTAGTAACTGCCTGAAATCCATAACTAGCAAGCTGTGGGATAAATGACATGCTAAGCTCTGCTATGTGCGCGAGCTGTGCTTGAATTCGTTGGTGGCGACGTTCTTCTGTTTCTTCTGTTTCTTCTGTTTCTTCGCTATGCTTATGAGTAGCCCAATATCCAACAGCGGCGGAGCCAATGAGCGCGACTTGCTCTTCAATGCTGCGAAGCTTTTCTTCAAGTAGCTCGGGTAGAGATAAGTGATAAGAGTCTGAAGGTGTGTCTGAGGTTTCTTTGGTATCCATGTATGGATTATGCCATAGTACATAGATTTACACAATATTTTTCCACTTTAGCCACCATTTTTTATGTTTTATCCCTCCCAACTATAGTACAAATCGATTTGTACTATAGTTACCCTGTTTTTTCTCTGTTAGCGTCGGTTCTTTTATATATTTATATATAATAGGAGAGAAATTGATATGGATATATGGAGATATAGGTAAAGATAGAGAGTAGAGATAAATAGTGAAAAGATAAAGATAAATAAAGAAATAGAAAGATAAGTAAATAGAGATGGGTATAGAAATAGATATATGGATATAGATATAAAGATAGAGAAATAGATAAATAGATAAATATAGCTAAAGAAAGTTATAGAAATAGAGATGAGTTATAAAGATATAAAAATACATAGAGAATAGATATAGGTAAAGATAAAGAATCATAGTAAGTATTAGATATAGAATATAAGAATTATGACAAAAAGAAATTATGGTTATAGAAAGCATCAATCAGTTATGCAGAGCATACTATTGCTAACCCTGGTATAATACAACTATGGCATTACAAAATAAAAAATCTCTAGGGCAGCATTGGCTCAAAGACCCGGATATGCTAGCGGCGATTGCCGATGCAGCGGCACTAACCCCTGACGATACAGTATTGGAGATTGGTCCTGGACTTGGCACATTGACAAGTCGGCTCCTTGCTCGGGCGGGCAGGGTAACCGCGGTAGAGTACGACGCTGATCTAGCGCGCAAACTACCAGGACAATTCCCTGGCAAGCAATTAACAGTCATACATGAGGATATTCTGCAGTTTAACCTTAGTCAGCTTCCTGCTGACTATGTCGTGGTAGCAAATGTGCCGTATTACATTACGAGCAAGATTGTCCAAAAGCTGCTGACAGCGGAGAATAAGCCGCGCCGCACAGTACTGCTGGTGCAGAAGGAGGTAGCTGAGCGAATTGCCGCTGAGCCCGGCGCAATGAGCCTATTGGGAGTGAGCGCTCAGCTCTATGCTGAGGCGAAGCAAGGCCCAGTGGTACCGCGCCAATTCTTTGTGCCACCGCCCAAGGTAGATTCGCAGGTAGTGGTGCTCGAGACGCGTGCTCAGCCTCTCGTGTCGCCAGCAGACGAAAAGGATTTCTTCCGCGTGGTACGGGCGGGGTTTGTAGCGAAGCGCAAGAAGCTGCGCAGTGCACTTGCGGCGGGCCTTGCACTAGACAAGACAGAAGTCGAGACGATGCTGCAACACGCTGGTATATCGCCAGACTGGCGGGCGGAGGATGTGTCGATTGCCCAGTGGCTCGCTATTATGCAAGAGTGGCGCGCGCGATGATCCGGGCTGATCAGCCTACTTGCTTTCCATCAGAACTTCTCGTTAGCGTGTCATCGAGCAGTGATGGCACAATGCTTGACCGCACACTCAGTGAAATACATCACCCGCAGGTGGTAGCACACCGACAGGCCTTCTGCCAGGCGAGCGGGGCCGCATATACGGATGTGGTGTATCAGCGGATTGTCTATGGCGCAGGCCGCAGCTATGACCAGCTCTGCGAGGTCGATAGCGCTGCGACGACTCGTCATACTGCCGAGATGGTAGCGGACGGCCTCGTGACGCGCTCGTCTGGAGTGGGCCTACTGTTGCCAGTGGCCGATTGCGTGGCGACGGTGCTGTATGATCCGGTGCAGCGAGTGCTCGCGCTATTGCACCTGGGGCGACATTCGACACTCTCACCACTACTTGTTCGGACAATTGATCGCCTCGTCCACGAAGGCTCTCGGGCAGAGGATATCATTGTCTGGATGAGCCCGAGCGCGCAGCGGCAGAGCTACGTCATGCAGTATTTTGACCAGGCAACTAACCCAGCCTGGCATTCCTTTTGCTCGTACGAAACTGATGGTGTCCATCTTGACCTGCAGGGCTTTAACGCTGCTGCGTGCCAGCGCGCGGGCATTGCGCCATGCAATATCCACATCTCGCCTGTCGATACAGTAACAAACCCCAACTACTTCTCGCACGCAGCAGGTGACACTGGTGAGCGGTTTGCGGTGCTAGCAATGATGCAAGAAAAGTAACGGCAATCCGCAGATAGCCGAATGCCAAGCTCCTCCGCGGTATGACTGCGTCGGCTACTCCCATATACCTTGCAATATGTAATTACATCAGCTATTCTGTGATAAGAAAAGGTTTGCCTATCAATCGACCGTGGGTGGATACAAGAGAAGGAGTATGATCATGGGATGGTTTAAGAATTCGTTTGGCATTGGGGCTGGTGTAACGCTGGGGGATATGGCGGCTCAGACCGGTGTTGCTATGGCAGTTGATATTATTGATGGATCGACCAAGAAGCTGCAGGATGACTATCGCATAGAGCATTTTGACCCAATTGTCCGCGACGATATTTCGCACATTATTGCACGAAGCGCACTGAGTGAGATGTCATATCCCTTTCCTACCGAGCTTGATTCCAATGCGAGGACCGCGCAGCAGCCAGGGGAGAAGAGTAGCTTCGTGCAGCGGCACAAAATCGCCGTCGGAATAACTGGTGCGCTTGTGCTGGTGGCAATATGCAACCCCAAGCAAAGCGCCATCGTATTGCTTATTGGGCTGTGGCTGCTGGTTGTTGCCGTCGGTATCACCATATTCAAAAAAGCGAGCCGCACTGCCACAGGCATGATGGTTGGTGCGCTCAGTGCACCAAGGGAGCAGCTTATCAAGGATGGCCAGCAGTATTGGCGTATTCGCGAATATGTGCGCCAAGCCCTGGCTGCATCTGAGCTCAGCCCACAAGATGCTGTGCTAAAACTTAGTCGCACCCAACTTGGGCAGCAATTCCCAGACACAGTGGAAGAGATCGAGGCAAACGCCTTTTATTATAAGCAAAAACTGCAGCAATAAGCGAATAAAAGGAGCAACAGGCTAGTGATATCCTGGCCGATTTCTTAACTGCTTCAATGTTGTATATAAATCCAGCGGTGTTGGTGCATGAGAGACGGCCGTTGGTTCTGGGATATTTCTGGGTTGTATTTGCATCGCGCGGAGTTGTACAGTCATACTAGCAACTATTGTAGCATCTTTAGTTTTTATGCGTGGGGTCTTCGCCTAGCTTATCACGCAGCTTTGCTGGCACAGAATAGCCTTTCTCTCGGAGCTTAGTGAGAATGCGTACCTGCTGCTCAGGTGAATAATATACGGTTGGACGTCGACCTTGCTCTTTGCGCGTTGTACCGGTCAGACTATCCTCGCCTTCAGATTTTTCTTGATTAAGAGCAGCAATAGCTCGTCGCACTGTCATGTCGTGCACACCAAGTGCTCTGGCGAGTTGCGGGCAAGTCATTTCTTCTTCCTGTGGAGGGAGGAGTGTATGGGTATCGGCGTTGTGGGGGCGAAAATGCTCTTGGAGGCTCAGAAGTTGTTCGGGTGTGATGAATGGGCGCATCGAATTGCCGCGTGGAGCGACAATGATCTCGCCGATCTTCTGGATGACCTGAGGATTCCTCAACGCTTTCTCGACCGCATGCGGTGTTATATCAAGGTGGCGAGAAGCTTGGCCAACAGATATAAGTGGCTCTGGGCCATGATGATAGATGCCATGGAGCCAGCTGTTGTTCGTCTGGTCGGCAGCGATACGCTGATGCACATCAGCAAGTGGGCTCGTGAGTGCATCATACATATACCAAGCAAAATGATGATCGGTCGATAGAGCAACACCACACGTCTCATCTTGCACAAGCTCAGCAAGATCGTGTTTTCTATACTCGTGCAATGGTTGATAGCTATTGCCCTGAGCCTGCGCGGCTTGTTCTACAGCTGGAGTATCAAAAACAAAAGCAACATCTGGATAAGTGATAACGGTGCGAGCAGGCTGGGTGTCATGTGGTTGGATGGTTGCAATAAAGCGAAGGAGTTGCTGCGATGCGGATGTTTCTTGAATATGTTGTGACATATATGCCTGCGCCGGGTCGTGAGTAGAAAGGCCGAGATCATTCTCAAGCAAAAAGCGTAGAAGTTTGTGTAAGTCGTTGAGCTTTTCTACTTGAGCAGTATGACTGTCAAATGTCTCGGGTAATTGTGCTGGTTGCTGGGGTTTTTCCATACGCATTACCATACTATAGCATAGGTAGTAGGAGTGTGTATCAAGCCTAAGTGCTTAGCGAACCGTCGCACCAAGCGATCGCCCCAGGTAAGCTGCAACTTGCTCGGCTTGCCGAGGCGAGAGGTGGTAGCCTCGCTTGTGAGATGGCTGGCCATTTTGACGTCGTACGCGGTATTGTTCGGGTGTTATACCAAGGGCTTTAATAGCGTGATTGATCGTCGCGTATGTAGCATGGAGTTTCTCAGCAACAGCCGTGCGGAGCAGATATCCTGCCGGCGCAGGAGTAAAGAGCCCTTTTTCACGCGCCCAGCTCTCGATCTCTCGCTGGTCGGTGGGCGAGTAGTAGCGGTATGATAACCCAGTCGCTTTGTGGTACTCCTTGCCGTGGATATTGGCGCCAGCACCGTTAAGCTCATCAATAATACGCCGCACTGTATTGCCGCCAATGCCAAGCTTCTTGGCAACGCCATTGAGCGTGCGATATCCCTCTGGTGGTGGGGTAGACTGGAGGTGCTCGGCGAGAGTTGCTACTTGGCGTGGTGTGAGGAGATGCTGTAATTCTGTGCCGCGCTGGGTGGTAGCGATTTTGCCAAGTTTTTCACGAATGACAGGGTCATCCAGTGCCTTCTCAATGGTTTGTGGGGCAATACCAAGCTCTCCAGCGGCGCGGTGGATAGTCACTTTACCAAGTGAGCGCCGGGTTTGAGCTATATGGTGCTGCTGCTCCAGCTCCATAGCCTCAGTGATGCGCGCCCGGGCATCGGCAATCGGATGAGTGAGCGCATCCACCATGCTCGCCGTAAAGCGCTGGCCATGAGGGAGCTCTAGGCCGCAGGCTGGGTCTTGTTTGATGAGATCAAGCAGCTCCTCCTTTGTGCAACTCTCAAGCGATATAGGCTGCTCGGAGCTGCACTGCTGCACTGCTTGCGTATCGAACACAAGCGTGATGTCAGGATAGATAGCCACCGTCCGGCCTGGTTGTTGGCGTTTTTTGTGTGGTGGTATTGTGACAAGGTAGCGAGAGGAGTTTATCGCTGCTTCTGTGCTACTATCCTCAGGCTCAGTATTGCCAGAGATAACTACATCACGCGTGTCGTAGTTAAGGTCATTCGCGAGCAAAAATAACAAGTACTGGCGGTCTTTCTCCAGCTGCGGTGCATCCGCATCGTGTGGCGAGTGCTCGGGGAGGTGGGGTGATGGGTGATGTTCCATAACAGAGTAGTGTATTATATAGTATAGATTGCAATATTGTCAACAATATGACTGAACGCTAGTATGTCATACCAAAACGTGGTACGATACAAACACGTTAACGCTAAAGAGAAATCTATAAAGAAAATATGAGGTACTATGAACGCAGACCAATCATCGACTCAGCCAGCAGAAGCGCCGAAGCCTATTAATGGTGCACAACTCGTCTCACTTATTAATGCGCTACGTAAGCTCCCCTGGCCAATGACGTATGAGGTGTATGATAGTCTTATCCAAGAATTTGGCTGGCAACTCGTCAGGCAGCCCGATGCAGCGCAGTCACAGGATGATAGCCAGCAATATATGCATTACGATGGCGGCGTGCCGCTGCTTGCGACAGTGGAGAATGGCTTCGTTGAGTCGGTTGGTGGCAGTGTAGTAGTTGACATGATTCATGAGTTATCTAACAAGGAATGCCGTGAGCTATACGATGAGTACTGTGCAGCAGGTACCACTGCGTGGGGCTGGCCAACCGATGTGCGGCGCAAAGACAACCTCGCCGGTACGATATGGAAAGGCTTTGCACCACAAACGCCAGCTTCGTGGGAGTATGTCAGTATTAACATCAACGAGATAGATAAGACGATCATGTTTGTTGTTGCTAGTAGGCAAACTGGTGCGCCGCACGATAACGCACGTCGGCCGCGTACGATCCAGCCCTATCCTGGCCCTGATCCATTGCCGCGCCTGGAGAGTGAGCTACATGAGGAGACATACTTCTCTCCAGAGCAATTTACTAGCTGGATCGACCGCATCCTCAGCCAACCATCACTGCGCTCTATGCAGCAGTTTGATACTACAATGCAGAGCCAAGGTTGGCAGCTTATGAAGCAAGAGGAGAATACCTGGTGGTATTATGATGGGCCGTTGCGCGTTATGGTGTCGAGCGAAGGTGGTGCTGTATCGATGGTCGTCGTATGGTTTGCCAATGGTTCACCCACAGCAGAGTGCCTCGACCTCTACCGCCAATACGTGCAGGCTGGGCAAACAGCCTGGGGTGAGCCAAGCGATGAGGTGGACGAAGCTGAGCATGCTGCAGAAGGTCTGGCTATCTCAACCGTCTGGATGAACGACCAGGACGACACCATCACCCTGATGCAGAGCACGGATAAGCTCTATACACTCATCGATGTTGCCGCTCAGTCGTAGGGTGTCTCATGATGCTCGTGCGATAGAATCAAAAGTGATATAGTACAAGGTACCTCATAAGATATAGACAACAGTACAAGGATGATACATGAAGAAAAAACAATCATCACAAATACGAAAAAAGCCTCCAGTAGCGTCATTGGAGAGTTCCACAGCACTTATCGAGTGGATTGATGCGATCAGAGCTATGCCATGGTCATCAGCTTGGTCTGAGATAGCGGCACTGGCCTCTTCGTATGGATGGAAGGCAAAGCTGGATGATGAGAGAAATGAAGACCATTCGCTTGTTTTTGAAGATACTACTGGGAACACAGTCATCGTTCAATGTAATGACGACGAAAGCCGCTATATCATCACGCGTACTGTCGCTCAAGCAAAGAACAAACGGTTACAGCGCAAATCCTACGACGAATACCTCCAAGCGGCCCATGCCGCGTGGGGCAAGCCAAAGGAATATACCGATTACGGCAAATGGGGCCAATATGCACCACGTGAGCCAGTTACGTATCAGTGGCGATTTTTTCCTATCAAGGATGAGATTTCTTGTGTTAGAGATATTGATATCATACAGCAAACATGCACGATTGATTTTAGCCCAGTAGACACAAAAGCAAAGCAGTGGGACATCAAGGTATCGTTGCATGTTGAGAAGAATCTCTCCACGCAGCAGTCACCACCGTACATGACAGGGCGTGGCTGGGTGACAGCACTGAGCTGGCTCGCGGCATTGCCATGGCCATTGTTTGAATATGAGCTTGAAGCTATTCAATTATCATTGGGATGGCATTGGTATAGAGATACGACGTATGATGATTGGCATGGTAATGTCCTTGTTAAAGACACGGTAGGGAATGAGGATGAAGTCGGCGGAAAAAGGCCAATACGTGATCTGATTCTTGAGTATCGCTTACCTGGCGACGCAAGAAAAAATGAGATACGAGGTCTGCTCATCGAATATTATCAAGCAGCAACCAATGTATGGGGCGTCGCGATACCCCAACAATCAACATTTGACTCATCACTATGCTGGCAGTGGAAGTTGCCAACTGATGTGACCATCACACTTGGTATGCGACCTGCAACCCTTGACGATAACGATCATGGACTGCGTTCGAGTTACATCTTGTATACAATCATCACCGTAGATACCGAGCAGCAACGTCATCGAATGAATGACCCATATGGTGTTGTACCGCCTCCAGCAGTACCTCCAGCACCAGTCACGGCTCACCAAGCATGGGACATCTTTGAAGAGGAGTTATATAAAACATTACGTCAGTTAATTGAGCAGCCACGCCAATACACATTGCTATTTGATAGTGATGAAGCAGAGCTCCGGCGGGGGAATACTATTATCAAGTTTGCCGGCCGAGGAACTGAATGCCCGACAGAGATGGTGATTAGCATGGTTGACCTCTTCTGCGAGGCAGAAAAGGATCAACTACAAGCGTGTGGCTTCGTCGAGGATGATGAGGCGTTTCGCTTGGAGTGTCGATTGCCACAATCGGCTCGCAAAGAGCAGTTGCGTGCGGCGGCCCATGGGTGTGTAGTTTGGCTACGTGATAGCCAGGGTGTGAGCGAGCCAAGCCGCCTTCTGGTATGGACAGTACGCACCCCAGAGATTGAGAGGGATAGCTGGTGGCTGTGGCGAAAGGATACAATTGATCCTGGTCAGCTCTCTATTGCCAACGATCATTTACTGCACGCTGGTGTGCGCAGTGTCAATCTGCATCCCGATCATGAAGCGGTTTATCGCCAGTATAGCGAGAAGTTCTCCACACTTGATCTCACGCAAATACCCAGGGATTATGGCCTCTCATCCCGTCTCGAGAGCGATGTGTTAGGGTGGTTTTATGGTATCGGGTCGCTATCGTGGCCCATGACAAAACATGAGGTATTAGATGCTATTCGACAGGAGCTTGATTGGGAGATAGATACGCAGCCAGGATGTGTCAATAACGTTATTCACCTTGTATCTCCAGCGCAGCACAGTCGAAGCATTACTTGTGAAGACAAGCGGAATGTGATGAACTTTTCCGTTGATGGGCTATCACCTGCTGAGGCGCAGGCGCTCTATGCTTACTGTACTGAGTATGGCGCGACTGTATGGGGTGGAGTAGACTCATCGTACAGTACACCCCGGCAAAATATGATCACGTGGTGCCGTCATTACGTAAAGGACAAGCAGGTTATTCGTGAGTCTTGCACGCTGTGGCACAGTAAAACAGAACAGCAGCAAAGTGTCTCTATAACACTTAATATACAACAAGTTGCACCAGCGCACGACCATGACTACATGACCCCGCGTAGTTTTATCAACGTTATGAACTGGTTTGATGAATTGACCAAGTCGTCAGTTCGGCTCAACTTTGAGGCGGTGAGCAACGTATTTGGTTGGCGCAATGATCAGATTACCGAGTCAAGCCAGGTTGGTGTGCTTGCCGCGATCGATTGGCCAGATGAGAATAACTCTCAGGAATATACCCTTTCGTTTACCTTCCAGTTGCCAGATGGTATGAACACTGATGATGTTCGGTCATTGTGGCAGACGTATGTTGAGGCGGGTAACCACGCATGGGGCACGGCACAGCTACAACAAGATCGTCATGTCGCGCACTGGATCATGCCATCTCAAGATATGCCATCGTATAAGCGTCTGACGCTTGGCATCAGGCCAGCCACCGAAGCAGATCATAAAAGGCAGCTGTTCTCGGAGTCTATCTTGTATGCGAAGTTTGAGGTTGTGTGGTATGAGTGGTATAATCCAGCGTTAGATACAACGCTCGTAAGCGACACATCGCTAACTGCTGACTTTGTCTACCCAACATGGGAGGCGTTTGAGGATGCGTTATATCAGACACTGCAGTCGTTTTGCACGCAGCCGCGGCAGTATGCCATAATGGTAGATGATGCAATGGAAAGCTGGAAACAGCGGACTGCCATACGATTGAAAGGCCTAGGGGTGGTTGATGACGCGCATGTAGTCATCTCATTTGATGGATGTACAAGACGAACTGGTTTTACTCAACTAACAAATGATGAGCAACAACAATTATGCGCACTTGGATTCAGAAAAGGTAAGTATGACTGGGAGTGCCACGTGCCAAGAGCCGCTTCTGACCAAGCACTACGTGCAGCAGCACATGGTTGCGTCGTACGTTTACGCGATATAAGCGGCATTACGTCGCCAGTCGACATGCTTAATTGGACGTGGCAACTGCCACAGCTTGAGTCTGCAAGTCATCAACTTGCTACCGCTCAGCTCGATAGCGGTCAGCCGTATATGATCAATTTTGATCTTGCCCGTCTTGGAGTGCAGCAGCATAACGCACAAGGTGCGCCTGGTTTTCGCACATACTGGCTCATGAAAAAGCAGTTCGATGCCAAGATGCAGGTATATCCCACCCCAGAGCAATATACTGCTCAAGTCAATCGTATTTTGAGCCAGGCGTGGCCGCTGTCCATGGAGCAGTTTGATGATGTGCTGCGACAGCAGGGCTGGCGGATAAAGAGCATAATGCCCTATATGAAGGCGGTACGGTGGTATTATGATGGGGCACTGTCAATGCAAGTGTCTAGTTATAAGGATACTGTCACTCAGGTAACGATATGTTTTGCAAGCCAGTTACCCGTCATGGATTGTCTTGACCTTTATCGTTGCTATGCGCAGGCTGGGCACGCAGCGTGGGGTGAACCAGTCGATGGTGATAATGTAGGTGAGATTGAACACATCACAAAGGATATACGTATCTCAACCACTTGGAGAACTGACATGGGCGATACAATCACCCTTGTACAGCGTGCGGATCAGCTTGATGCGTCAATTGATATTGCCAAGCGGCAGTAGCCCAAGACACCCTAACCCGCCCCATGCTATAATACCCCTATGACCAAACAACACGCCTACATCACCACTGCTATTCCTTATGTCAACGGTAAGCCGCATATTGGCAATGCGCTCGACTATCTCCTGGCCGATATCTGGGCGCGCTACCAGAAGCAGAATGGCCATGAGGTGCGCTTCCAAGTTGGCACAGACGAGCATGGCAACAAAATTGCTGCCAAGGCTCAGGCGAATGGGCTCGACCCACAGGGCTATGTAGACAGCATGTATGGCAACTTCAAAGTCTTGATGGAGGCAGTTGGTGCAGAATACACTGACTTTATCCGCACGACTGACCCGCACCACGTTGCAGCAGTGCAGTACATCTGGCAGCGGCTTGCTCAGGCGGGGCTGATCTACAAGCACACCTATGAGGGCTGGTACTGCGTGGGGCATGAGGCATTCTTTACCGACAAGGAAGTCCACGAGACGAATGGTATATGTCCTGATCACCAAACGCCGTATGAGCGCGTCTCAGAGGAGAACTACTACCTCAAAGCGAGTGCCTTTACCGAGCAGATTCGCCAAGCCATTACTGAAGGCCGGATGAAAATCGTGCCCGAGTTCCGCAAAAATGAGTTCCTCGAGCTTATCAAAAATGGCGTTCAAGATGTCTCAATTAGCCGTCCGCGTAAGACACTGAGCTGGGGCGTGCCAGTGCCAGGCGATGACAGCCAGGTGATGTATGTTTGGCTCGATGCCTTGGCCAATTACATTACAGTGCTAGGCTATCCGGATAGGGCTGAGTGGCAGGCATATTGGCCAGCCGATGTGCAGGTGATTGGCAAGGATATCTTGCGCTTCCACGCGGGAATCTGGCCCGCTATGTTGCTCGGGCTTGATCTCCCACTACCGAAGACACTACTCGTCCACGGCTTCGTTCACGTTGGAGGTAGTAAAATGAGTAAAACAGTTGGCAATGTGGTCGACCCAATGGAAATCATCCAGAGCTACGGGGCCGATGCCTTCCGCTACTTCTTTGCCCGCCATATTCCTACCCAAGACGATGGAGACTTTACCTGGGAGAAATTTGAGAAGGCATACAATGGAGAGCTTGGTAACGACCTCGGCAACCTTGTGCAGCGGGTAGCAGCCATGCTGACACGCTACCAAGCAGGAGTGATTGGCGATGCGCCGCAAGCCGAGCACGATATGACCATCTACCGCGACATGATGCAGCGGCTGGAGTTCGACAAAGCACTCGATGAAGTATGGAGCTCCGTCCGCAGCCTCAACCAATACCTTGAGCGGGTCAAGCCATGGGAGATCGCCAAGCGCCGCGCCACCGACCACGATGCCGAGTCGCACCTGAGTGAAGTCTTAGCCTATGCGGCCAGTACTTTGCTGCAGATTGCCGATGAGCTTGTGCCATTCATGCCTGCTACTGCTCAGGCTATCCACACTATCTTTGGTACTGGCGTCGTGCCAGCCGACGCCCCACCGCTGTTCCCGAAGCGCTATATTCACACTCCTGACCCACGAGCTCACGCCGCCTCATAAACAAAGAAGTAAGCTATGACAAGCGATACGACACATACTCTTGACAGCACACCACCCATGCCACGCCTTATCGACTCGCATTGCCACCTGCACGATAGCGAGTTCTATGACGATGCAGCGCGCGAGGCAGCCTACCAGCAGGCTGTCCAGGCTGGCATTGCCATGATCTGCGTTGGGACGGATGTGCGTAGCTCGCGCCAGGCAGTGCAGTTTGCCCTGGCGCACGACTACTGCTATGCAGCGGTGGGTATTCATCCTCATGATGCTGAGGTAGCGGGTGAGGCGGGCATTGTAGCCATCCGCGAGCTCCTCGCTGAGCAGCCACTGCGGCAGGGCCGGCCCGTCATTGTGGGGGTGGGGGAGATTGGCCTGGATTATTTTTATGACAATAGCGCCCGCCCAGCGCAGCAGCAGTGCCTCCAGGCGCAGATGCAGCTCGCAGCGGAGTTTCGGCTGCCCGTTAGCTTCCATGTGCGCGACGAGAAGCAAGCTCACGGTGCAGTGTGGCAGGACTTTTGGCCTATCTACGATGCCCAGCCAGTGTGCGGCGTCTTGCACAGCTTTACCGATACTCAGGCGCAGCTTGAGCAGGGCCGTGCTCGCGGCTTATATATTGGCGTCAATGGCATTAGCACCTTCACGAAGGACAGTGCTCAGCAGCAGCTCTACACCGATCTCTCACTCGATGCCATGCTGCTCGAGACCGACGCTCCCTTCTTGACTCCGGTGCCCTTCCGTGGTAGAATCAACCTACCGGCTTATGTGGAGGAGGTAGCCCGTGACCAAGCAGCCAAGAAGGGTTTGCCCATCGCACGCGTCGCCGCCACCACAACGGCAAATGTACAGAGGTTATTTGATATATGAATGAACTCCAAATAAATCACACGAAGAAAAACGTAACCCCCGCTCCTGAGGGTAATTTTGGTGGCGAGACAGCGACAAAAGATTCATACGGTCAGCCAGGAATGCTTACGCTCAAGCAACTTCGCGAGCAAGAGCGGCTTGCTCGTGTGAAAGAGGAACTCATGCGGGTTGCGAAGGTGTATGATGGTGACCCAGATGACCTAACAGGTGAGAAAAAAGTTTCTCCCAAGGAAGCTTATTATCAGAATATCGAGTATGCAAAAGGTGTTACGAGCCTTGTGTTGAAGATGCGAGAGTATCTGCTTAAGAAGTATGGTAGCCAAGATGCGAGCAAGCTACTTGAAGAGAATAGTGGAATGACTGGTGTGGACAGCGTTCTCAAGAAATCTTCTTTCGCTGTTGGCGATGAGATTAATCTCAATCCTGATTTTTGGAACAAAAATCCTGACGACAAGAAAACTGACCAAGAAAATAGGAACAACGATGGCAATAACCCAGTAGTAGATATGTCGTCATATGCAGCCAGACGAGCACGTCGTGAAGCACCTGCACCTACTAACAGTTCTAGTAGCTATTACTACCCTGAGGAGCACGCTGCCTAGTGAGAAAGCCAAGCTCACTCCTTGGTAAAGCCTATGCGCTGCTGGCGGGTGATACCAGCATTGGCAAGTCGAAGAAGCGGCCCTTTAAGCGCTATACCGAGCGCGAGCTCATCACGCTGGAGAGTGAGATTGGGGCGGAGCTGTTTGGCCCGGTAGAGAAGGGTCGGCATCGAGAGTTCTTTTGCCTGGATACAAAGACGTGGATCTGGCACGAAGAATGGACAGACGAGAAGCGCCACATCCAGACCAATACTATCCGCTACGAGATTAATGACCGAGGTATTCTCAAAGTGCAAGAAGGGGCGCGCTATAGTTACTTAGTTGGCGATGAGCTGCGCAACTTCGTCATGGCGACGCGCCTCTATTATGAGCGGGTGGCGCGCGAGATATACCGCGTTGACCCCAATACTGGCCAGCGTTTCGCTGATCCGGACTAGAGTGCTATACTAATTGGAGTGAAACCAGAGATGATATATTGCGACCACGCAGCGGCCACGCCGATGGATGAGCGTGTTTTGGCGGCGATGCAGCCCTACTTTGCTGAGCAGTTTTTTAACCCGTCTAGTCCTTATGCGCCAGCAGTAGCGGTGCGGCAGGCCTATCGCCAGGCAAAGCACCGCCTTGCGGTGGCGCTGGGCGGCAAGCCAGATGAAATTATTATGACGGCTGGTGCAACGGAGTCGATCAACCTCATGTTTGCTGGTGTACACGGCCATGTGGTAACGGCAAATATTGAGCACCACGCTGTCCTGGCAGCAGCGCACCAGCATGATGTGACAGTGGTAGCGGCTAACCCAAAGGGTGTGGTGACGCCCGATGCGATTGCCCAGGTGATTCGCCCAGAGACGGTACTCGTCAGTATTGCTCTGGCCAACAATGAGCTAGGAACGATCCAACCACTGCGGGCAATTGCCGCAGTGGTAGCCCGTGAGCGCCAGCGACGACTCGAAGCGGGTGAATCAACGCCACTCTACCTCCACAGTGATGCCTCGCAGGGGGCAGGTCAGCTCGATATTAATGTGGCGCGCCTTGGCGTGGATGCACTGACGCTCAATGCGGGCAAGATATACGGTCCTAAGCAAGTTGGCCTCTTGTGGCTGGCTAGCCAGGTGCGGCTTGATCCACTCATTGTTGGTGGCGGGCAAGAGCGTGGCCTGCGCAGCGGGACGGAGAATGTGGCCGGTACGGTCGGCTTTGCAACGGCACTTGAGCTTGCCCAGGCACATCGCAAATCCGAGGCGCAGCGCCTTGAGCGGCTGCGTAACAGTATGCAGCGCACGCTATGTGAGTACATCCCCACAGCAGTTGTCTCGGGTGATGTGAAGCATCGTTTGGCGGGCCATTTGCACATCTCGTTCCCCGGGGTGGATGCCGAGCGGCTCATTTTCTTACTTGAGCGCGATGGCGTGCTTGTGGCAACTGGCAGCGCCTGTGCGGCCAATAAGGGTTTGCGCAGCCATGTCCTCACCGCGATTGGCCTATCGCCAGAGGTAGCCGACGGAAGTCTACGCATTAGCCTGGGGCGGCTCTCGACCGAGGAGAACTGTCAGCGTGCGGCGCAGTGCATTATTGCAGCGGTGCAGCACGAGCAGCAGCGGATGAAAGGGGTGCGGCGATGAAATTATTACGCTGGCTTGCCGGGATATTTATCGCCCTGATGCTCCTCGTTTGGCTTGGCGGGCGCTGGCTGACGCGCGACGACCTTGCCACGTGCCAAGCAGCCCCGAGCAGTGCTGAGCAGTGCCAGGCTGCTGATGCTATTGTGGCAGTGAGTGGTGGCGACACCCAGGCCCGCACCGCCGAAGCGATTCGCCTCTACCAAAATGGCTGGGCGCGCTTTATCGTCTTCTCAGGTGCTGCCGCCGATAAGACTGGCCCCAGCAATGCCGAGGCGATGCGCCGCCAAGCCATAGCGGCTGGCGTGCCTGACCGTGCTATCCTCACCGAGGAACTAAGCGAAACCACTCGCCAAAATGCCAAAAAAACGGGCCAGCTCCTCCGCCAAAAGAATCTTGACTCGATTATCCTCGTCACCAGTGCCTACCACTCGCGCCGCGTTGCGCTGGAGTTTGGCCAGTATGTGCCACATATCGCCATGCGCAGCCACCCTGTCGCTACCGACCGGCAGTGGTCGGACACCTGGTGGCTCACACCAAGTGGCTGGCAGCTGACAATCGAAGAGCTGGTGAAGATTGGCTGGTTTAAGGCGGTGCGGCCATGACACAGCGCGTCTTTGTCGGGATGAGTGGTGGGGTAGATAGTAGCCTTACAGCAGCGCTGCTGGTGGAGCAGGGCTACGACGTGACCGGTGTGTATATGAAAAACTGGAGCCAAGACCTACCCGGCATGCAGTGCCCCTGGGCGGAAGACTTAGCTGATGCCAAGCGGGTGGCAGTGCAGCTGGGTATCGACTTTATCGTTTTTGATTTTGAGCATGACTACAAGCACAAGGTGGTAGACTACATGCTAGCTGAGTACCAAGCTGGGCGCACGCCTAACCCCGATATTATGTGCAATCAAGAGATTAAGTTTCGGCTCTTTCTCGATACGGCGCGCGAGCGTGGGGCCGACCTCATTGCTACGGGCCATTATGCGCAGACCGGTGGTGTATGTGCAGAGGATGATAACGCGGCGACTAGTCAAGAACATTCATTCCAGCCTGATCGCCTCTATCGCGCCACCGACGCAGCCAAAGACCAGACCTACTTCCTCTACCGCGTGACGAGTGATGCACTCCAGCATACGCTCTTCCCGCTTGGTGGCTATACCAAGCAGCAGGTGCGACACATGGCCAGTGAGCGTGGCCTCTGGACAGCGCGTAAGCAGGAGTCGATGGGAGTGTGCTTCGTTGGCAACGTTGGCATGCGAGACTTCCTCAGCCAGTATGTGTCTACCCGCCCGGGCGATATTATCGACAAGCAAACGGGGGCGGTGCTGGGCCGGCACGATGGCGCAATTTTTTACACTCTGGGCCAGCGCCATGGGCTGGATGTCGGCGGTGGCTTGCCGTATTACGTCGTTGGTAAGGACATGGCAGCAAATGTAGTATACGTGAGTCGCAATATGAATGACGAAGCGATGTGGCGCCATGATGTGCTGGTGGGCGATTTGCACTGGATTCACGGTGCACCAGCGGCAGATGACCAGCTGACCGTCCGCCTGCGCCACCGTGGTCAGCTGAGGCCATGCACGCTGCAGTATGACTCGGCCCAAGCTCAAGCCACCCTCCACCTCAGTGACCCTGAGCGGGCTGTGGCAGCTGGCCAGTCAGCCGTGATCTACCGCGGGGCAGAGTGTCTTGGCGGAGGGATCGTCATCGATTCAAGGGCGGCCTTATAGCTGTTTTTTGTCTCAGCAATGAGTGCAAACAGAGAGGCTATTCTGCAAGGTATGTATACCTCTTAAGTTATCAGGAAATATGTCGCACGACCACTCAGAAGTAACTCTGTTGACAACCCAAACGGCAGTTTCGTATACTGACACTTATAGACAACCATAAGGGGGATTATTATGAGGGTAAAACACATTCACTCTCGGATGAGAGTTATTGCCGCGACTGCAGTCGTCGTTGGTGGCATTGGGCTTGTGGGGCCGCAGCTTGTGGCGCATCAGGCGTATGCTGATGCTGACACTACCGCACCAGTCTTTACGCCAGCCAAGCCAGAGAAGCTCGTGGCGCGAGCAGGCCGCTCGATTGTCGATGCGGTGCGTACTGTGGCAGCGAATGATGGGGCGGACGGAACAGGTGTTAATAGCGATGGCGTGGTTATCGACGCAAAAAACCTTGACCTTGCAAACCCAAAACCAGGCATATATACAATTACCTACCGTGCGATCGATAATGCCAACAATAAAGCAGAGGTAACGCGCGAGGTAGAGATCACAACTACTGAAAAGCTCGAAGCGAAGCTAGCCGAGCCGATGGTGCTGGATGGCTACAGCCCACACACCAGGGCGGAGGCAATATCCAAGCAGGTTATTGCCCGTGCCGTGGTGGCTGATGAGACATCTCCTCAGGCTGTGATCGACAAAGCATTGCAAGAGCTTCAGCAAGCAATCGATGACCTCCGCGTCGACCACACCGATTACGACAAAGCCAAGCAAGAGCTTGCTGCTGCGCCGACCTACGTCGCAGCAGACAAAGACGTTGCTGCAGCAGCGACAGAGGCAGATCGCCTCGCAAATCTCAAAGCAACCATAACGCCAGAGCTTGCTAAAGCGACGAAGGCGCTCACCACTGCTATAGCCACAGCTATCCAAGAGGATCAAGCACGCCAAAAGACAGCCACACAAGCCGTTGATGCACTCGAAGCCAAGCCGGATCTTGCATTGCTTGCAACAACCCAAGCAGTGGTCGATACTGTCAAAGATGATGCAGCCAAGGCAGCACTGCAGCGACGGGTTGATGCAATCCGCACTGCGCTGCAACCACAACAACCGCAGCAAGCTGCCGCCACACCCAAGACGGCAGCCCACACGCCCAAGCAGACGCATCCTGTAGTAGCTGCACTTGCCGAGACTGGTGTCAACCTGTGGCTTCTCGGCGGGGTAGGTATCGCCCTCATTGGTGGGGCAATTGGCCTGTGGCGCTACCGCAGTAAGCTTACCAAGCGTTAGATAGTAATATAGCAATGCAAAAATCGGCTCGGATGAGTCGATTTTTGTATAAGTAGTATTTCAAGTGGCATTACGCTTCGTTATGGAGAGCTTTTATAATCACACCACCAAAGATGCACGAGGTAGTGTGTCCGTGCTATAATACCCCCTATGAATGCTCAAGATATCCGCAACAAATACCTCGAATTTTATGCCAAGCAGCAGCACGCCATTGTCAAGCGGGCCCCGCTCATCCTAACCGACGACCCGACGACACTCTTTACTGGTGCGGGCATGCAGCCGATGATCCCATATCTGCTGGGCGAGACACATCCACAGGGTAAGCGCATCGCCGACTCGCAGACGTGCTTGCGTGCTCAAGACATTGACGATATTGGCGATAATCGCCACACTACCTTCTTTGAGATGCTCGGTAACTGGAGCTTGGGCGACTACTTTAAGAAAGAGCAAATTACCTGGATGTGGACATTCCTCACCGAGGAAGTAGGGCTCGACCCGAATCGCCTGTATGTAACGTGTTTTATTGGTGCACCTGAGTACAATATTGCCAAAGACACCGAAGCAGCCGAGCTGTGGCGGCAGAAATTTGCCGAAAAGGGGATCGAAGCAAAAAGTGCCGACATCGGCAGCGAAGAGCGCGGCGCGGCCCGTGGCATCCAGCCAGGTGAGCGCATCTTTTACTATGACGGCAGCAAAAACTGGTGGAGTCGCAACGGCGGACCCGAGACAACACCAGTCGGTGACCCATGTGGGCCTGATAGCGAGATGTTTTATGAGTTTGATTTCATTGAGCACGACCCGAAGTTTGGTGAGCATTGCCACCCTAACTGTGACTGCGGGCGCTTTATGGAGATCGGCAACAACGTCTTTATGGCATACAAGAAGGTAGCCGAGGGACAGTTTGTTCCACTAGATAAGCCGAATATCGACCACGGCTCTGGTCTGGAACGCATTGCGGCTGCGGCCAATAACGACCCTGATGTCTTTAAGATTAGCCTGATGTGGCCTATTATCAGCAAGCTTGAGCAGCTTAGTGGCAAGAGCTACACCTCGCATACCGAGAGTATGCGGGTGATTGCTGACCACCTGCGAGCGGCTACCTTCATGGCGGTGGATGGCTGCATCCCAAGCAACAAGGAGCAAGGCTATGTGATGCGCCGCCTCTTACGACGGGCTATCCGCTACAGCTTCGACCTTGGCATTGAGCAGAACTTTCTTGAAGCAGTGGTGCCGGTGATTGCCGACCTATACGAGGCAGACTTCCCAGAGGTCAAAGCAGCGCGCGAACAGATCATCGCCGTGCTTGTCAAGGAAGAAAAAGCCTTCCGGCAGACGCTCCGTAAGGGGCTCAAACAGATGCAGCAGTATGCAGCAGATGGCCTGACTGGTGCGGAGTTATTCACGCTATATGATACCTTTGGCTTCCCGGTAGAGCTCAGTACAGAGGAGGCATACAAGCAGGGGATCCCGCTCTCTGAGGACTGGCGAGCAGAATTTGACGCCAAAATGGCCGAGCAGCGCCAGCGCTCCAAGACGGCGCGCAAAGGGCAGTTTAGCGGTGGGCTGGAAGGTCACGACCCAATTCATCTTAAGTATCACACGGCAACGCACCTGCTCGGGGCGGCGCTGCGCACGGTATTGAAAGCACCAGATTTGCAGCAGCATGGCAGCAACATCACCGCTCAACGCCTACGCTTCGACTTCAACCACGACAAGCTCACCCCAGAGGAGAAGCAAGCGGTGGAAGACCAAGTCAATGCCTGGATCGAGGCAGACTTGCCCGTGAGCTTTGCCGTGTACCCAACCGATGAAGCACTGAAGCTCGGTGCAATTGGTGCCTTTGGCGAACGTTACGGCGACACCGTCAAGGTCTATTCTATCGGCGAAGGTGATCAGCGCGTGAGCTTCGAAGTGTGCGGGGGGCCACACGTCGAGCACACTGGCATCTTGGCCGAAGATGGCGTGCGCTTCAAGATCACCAAGGAAGAATCAAGCTCGGCTGGTATCCGCCGGATCAAGGCAGTTTTGCGGTAGCGCTAGCAAATAACCAGGAATAAACAATACAACACCAGTAACATATTTACTGGTGTTGTATTGTTGGCATTAATAACGCCTACAAGGGCGCAGAAGAGAGGGCGTGACCCTACTGGAGAGCGCAGCGCTCAGCAATCATATCCTCTGTTAGCTGGGCGATAGTGTCGCTTAGCTCTGCGATGTCTGGCTCAACATATGTACGGCGGCGCTGCGAGGTTGTTTCGTTATGATCATAGAAACAGGTGAGTGTGGTATATTCCAAATCGTCACTGGTGATGCGGCAAGTTACTGGTGTGTCGAGCTCGTCACAGCTGTAGGGTATTTTTAGATTTGCTGTAATGCCCATAGCAAGCTGACCAAGCCGACGTATTGTCAGTGCAAGACGCACACCAGACCACTGTTCACCTTTGAGGATAATATCATTATAGCAGTAGGTCACATCACGGCGAACTTGCTCAGGATTAACCGTAGGGAGGACCGCTTCGTCAAGAAGAGTCTGGAGGTCGGCAGCAGTTGTGTCGCGGTTGGTTGCATACCATCTAAATAACTCTGAATCATGGCCAAGTGGGCGCGAGTGGTCGAGTAGGCGTGCCACGTGGTTGTGAGTGATGGGCATCTTGTGGTTGTGGTCGGTCCGGCTATACCAGCATTGCCGATTATCCGCCAGTGTTAGTGCAAAAGAATGATGCTTATCGGGGTCGGCAAAGGCGAGCTGGCCAGTGGTTAAGCCAGTGGCATCAGCTGTGAGGTCAACGGCCAATGTACCACCTTCGTTATATCGTCCAAAGGGAGCTTGGTAGGCTATCGTTGTTTCGTCGGGCATGGCATGGTGCGCTTCAAGCGCTGCGACCGTTTTATACAGGTGGCGGCCAAGCAGGGTGAGTTCGGTTGGCTCGTAGTTCTCAAGTGGAAAGATGCCGATAGGCACGGCATCGACTGGCTCGCGATTGGTCATAGTGAGCGTATTGTACAGTGGTTACCTCTGTTTTGTCAAGGAGGTGCTACCACTGTATGGCTTTTCTGCAATGTTTCTCAATAACAACGCTTGCAGTGCTTGATGCAAAATGAATCATTTCATCATAAATTCGCCAATAATCACCGTTTAGGGCTAGCAGGCAGGCCTGTATATGGTATATAATAGAGACGATTATGGTTTTCGATCGATTTCTTACCCGAGCAGATAACAGCGCTAGCGAATGCCTCGTTGGTCTTGATATTGGAACAGAGTACGTCAAGGCGCTGCTTGCCCGGGTTAATGGTGAGGAGATTGAGATCATCGGTGTGGGGCGCAAGCACCAAGACCGCAGCGATATGCACTCGGGTGCGATTGCCGACATTGCCGCAGTCGTGCGCAACTGCGAAGATGCTCTGGCCCAAGCCGAGTCTGAGGCTGGCGTACAGGCGCGCCGTGCAGTGATTGGCATTGCTGGCGAGCTTGTGAAGGGTGTGACGAACACCATCCGCTACCGCCGGCCACAGCCCGATCGTCCACTAGATGAGACCGAAATGGAATTCATCATCGAGAAGGTGCAAGACCGGGCTGCCATCAAGGCGCAGCGGCAGATCGCTCTCGAGACGGGCAATCAAGATGTGGAAGTAAAGCTCGTCAACTCTGCACTCGTCAGTATTCATATTGATGGCTACAAGGTCAGCAACCCGATTAGTTTTCAAGGTAAGGACGTAGCGGTGCAGATCTATACGGCGTTTGCTCCTATGGTGCACATTGGTGCGCTTGAGCGCGTGGCTGATGAGCTAGCGCTCGATCTCGTGGCAGTGGCGGCTGAGCCCTTTGCGGTGAGCCGGAGCGTACTGGGTACAGATGCGAATAGCTCATTTACGGCTATTCTTGCCGACGTTGGTGGCGGCACGACAGACATTGCGGTGGTGAATGATGGTGGCGTAGAAGGGACGCGGATGTTTGGCATTGGTGGGCGCAGCTTTACTAATACGATCGCCAACGAGTGTGCCATTAGCTACAACGAGGCCGAGAAGCTCAAGGTCGCGACCAATCACGAGCAGATGAAACAAGAACTCAAGCAGCATTTTGATACCGCAATTGATAAAACCCTCGATGTCTGGTTGGCAGGAGTTGATCTTGCTCTCAGCGAATTTAGCTCGGTTGATCACTTGCCTAATCGTATCTTGCTCTGCGGTGGTGGGGCAAGCCTCAAGCCACTAGTCAAGGCTCTCGAGACGCGCGATTGGTATACCGACCTCCCCTTCACACGCCGGCCAGTGGTGCAGCATATTAAGCCCAGTGACGTCTCGGGCGTGGTCGACCTGACAAACAAAGTCAGCGACCACTCATTTATCACCGCGATGGGCCTCCTGCGTGTGGGCTACGATACGATGATTGGGGCAAGCGAAACAGAAACACTACGCAATAAATTGAATAAAATGTTGAGGATCTAAATGCAAAAAGATGTCATTTATATCGATACCGAGGACGACATTACCGCCATTATTGGCAAGGTGAAGGACTCCTCGCAAAAAATCGTCGCACTTGTGCCACCCAAGCGGATTGGTGCCATGCAGAGCGCTGTCAACCTCAAGCTTGTCCAGCGCGCTGCTGAGCAAGCAGGCAAACGGCTCGTCATTATTACTGGCAATCAGGCGCTCTCGACTTTGGCGGCTTCGGCAAGTATCCCCACGGCGCGGACATTGCAAAGCCGGCCGGAGATGGCTGAGATCCCAGCGCTCGAGGTCGATGACGAAGATGTCATTGATGGTAGCGAGCTCGAACCAGAAGATCCTGAGCCAGTGATGCCTGATACTTCTGTACCGCCTCGTCCTGCCACCCGCTCGGCTGCCCGCAAGACGCCAGATGATGACGACAAAGCGGCAGACGCTTCGGCTGCGTCAAACCTCAAGAACAAGGTCAAGGTGCCAGACTTCAACAAAATGCGTAAGAAGCTCTTGATCGGTGGTGCGGCACTCGTTGTCCTGATTGTTTTCTTGGTGTGGGCGATTTTCTTCGCGCCGCATGCGACTATCACTATCAAGGCGCGTACCTCTGATTTGCCACTCAGTACCCGCGTCACGATTGGCGATTCGCTTGGCTCAAACCTGCAAGAAGGGACGATCAAGACAACAACCAAGACAACGCGCAAAACCATCTCAGTCGACTTCACTGCCACTGGCAAAGAAGATGTTGGTGCAAAGGCAACGGGGACGGTGCGCTTTACGCCAGCTTCGTTTGACGTCTTGCGCAATGGAGCGACGATCGACGCCGGGACGACTATCACGTCCGAGAATGGTATGCAGTATAAGACGACATCGTCGGTGGTATTCGACTCTAATGCGTCGGGTGGCGACCTCATGCGAGGCCGCACAACAGAGGTCACCGCGGTAGAGAGTGGCACGAAGTACAATGGCGCATCGGGCTCGGCCAAGGGACCTTCTGGCTTCTCCGTCTCCTTTACGCGTGATACTTCTGGTGGTACAGACAAGACGATTACTACAGTGCAGCGCAGTGACATCGAGCAAGCCAGGAATAGACTTAATGGCTCACTTGATAGTAATGGTGCTAAGCGTGAGCTTGCCTCGCAATTTAACGGCGACAGCTATATCATTCTCAATGACACCTTCAAGCAAAACGACAGCGATATCCAGCCCAATGTCAAGGTGGGTGGTGAAGCAACCGATGGCAAAGCCCAGCTGACTGGTGCGGTGGAGTACTCCCTCTCGGCGATAGAGAAGCGCGAGGCCAGCATCTTCCTTGACGCGTACTTCAAGCAGCAGATCGATGGCAAGGCCAACCAGCAAGTCCATAGCAACGGCGTCAATAAGCTCTCGGTGACGAATGTTTCAGCCAATGGTAATGCCTATAATGCGACTATCACGACTAATGGCAAGATTGGCCCTAAGGTAGACGAACGAGAGCTCAAAGACTACGCTAAGGGCAAGCGCTATGCCGAGATTCGTTCGCATGTTGAGAAGATCGAGGGGGTGAGTTCGGCCGATGTATCGTTCTCGCCGTTCTGGGTAAAAACGGCGCCAGATGACACAAATCGGATAAAGGTGGTATTTGACCTCAATGAACAATAAACGAACATACTTAGCGCTTGATGTTGGCGAGCGGCGAATTGGCGTCGCAATTGCCGATCCATCCGTGCGAATTGCCGTCGCATATGATACGATTGAAGTGGATGGTAGTGAACTTGAGCAGATCACTCAGCTGATTACGAGTGAGCGCGTTGGGGTTGTCGTCGTTGGTTACCCGCGCAATCAATCGGGCGAGCCAACGGCTCAAACCGCCTATGTGGAGCGGTTTGCAACCCAATTGACAGATATCGCGCCGCGCTTGGCATTTCAAGATGAGTCGCTCACCAGCGTACAGGCTGAGGAGTATCTTCGTGCTCAAGGCAAGCCGTATAGCAAGGGTGCTATCGATGCTGTCGCTGCCAGTATTATTTTGCAAGACTATTTGGAGACGCACTATGACTGATTTTCGCCGCCAGCCAGGCCGAGGCTTCCAGGTGGGAAGCTCAAACCCGCCACTGTCGCCACCACCAGCAGAACGCATCACGCCGCGGTCGGGGCGCTCAGCTGCAGTGGGGGCTTCGGGGCGAGCTGCGTCACCGTATATGCACCGCTCGGAGCCACATCGCCCAATGGTGGGGCAACAACAGCCACAATCGACACAATCTATCCAGCCGCAACCAGCACCATCTTCTGAGCCGCAGCAGGCATATGACCCCTACGCGTGGGTGAGTAGGCCTCAGCCACAGCCTCAGTCTCAACCACAATCGCAACCAGCACCTCAGCCACAGCCCTACCGCGCATCAGTACCGTCTCGCGACACATACGCAGTGCCAGTCCAGCAGCCAGCACCGCAATCTCAGCCTCAACCAACCACCATTCCAGTTGATGATTTTACTGATGACACGCTGCCTTCTGGGCTTGATGATGATAGCTTCTATGGCTTTGATGACGACCAGCCGCCGCAGCCCGCACCAGAGCCGCAGCGAGGGAGTCTACTTGGCAATGATGGTGTTTCACCACTCTTTGCCGATGATGCACCAAAAGGTCGGACGATTGGCTCTCAAAAAAAATCCCCACGCTACAATACTGAGCGGCCACGTCACGGGCGCCGCCGATGGCTGTGGTGGCTCAGTGGTATTGGATTGCTAATGTTGCTCATCCTTGCAGCGGGGTATTGGTGGTATCATCAAAACCTGCAGCCGGTCGACCGGACTGACACCACGACCAAGACGATAACGATTGGTGAGGGCGACACATTCAAGACTGTTGCTGCTACACTGAAAGAGCAGGGGCTGATTCGTGATGTTCGTGCCTTTGATATCTACACCCGCCTGTCGGGCTCGCGCAACCAATTGCACACTGGTGTGTGTCAGCTTAGCCCTTCTCAGTCGCTACCTGAGATCGCGACCAAGCTCTCGCAGGGCTGCCATGATAATCGCGTCGTCACATTTTTGCCAGGTGGCACCGTTGTCGATTCGCGCTATAAGCCGCAAGGTCAAGATGCCACCACGGCGCTCAAGCGGGCTGGCTACAGCGAGGAGTCGATCAAAGCTGCACTAGCGAAAACATACAACAGCCCACTCTTTGCCAACAAGCCAGCTGGCACCTCACTCGAGGGGTATATCTTTGGTGATACATACTCAGTGCCGGCCAATCAAGGGCCAGAGGCGGCTCTCAAGGCAGCCTTCGCTCATATGTATGAGCAGATTCAGAACAATGGTTTGATCGACAAATTCGCAGCTCAAAAGCTCAATCTTTACCAAGCTATCACTCTTGCCTCCATCATCCAGCGCGAGATGGGGTGTGGCGGCGCTAGTCAGGACTGCTACCAGATTCAGCGGCAAATTGCTCAGGTATTTTACAAGCGGTTGCGCGAGAATAAGGTGCTTGGCTCGGATGTAACCTTCATCTATGGAGCAGATATCGCTGGCGTTAACCCTAATGTTAATCTCGATTCGCCATACAATACACGCATCAAGCCAGGTTTGCCACCTGGGCCGATTGCCACACCTGGCCTCGGTGCGCTCAAAGCAGTGGCCGACCCAGCACCTGGTAGCTATGAGTTCTTTCTCGCTGGTGATGATGGCAATGTCTACTTTGCCAACACTGAAGCTGAGCACCAAGCCAATATCAAGCAGCATTGCAAGAAGCTTTGTTCGGAGTTGTAGCGCTTCAGCTGTGGCTTCATATGCTCTCAAATGTTCCTTCCTAGTGCGGATAAAAATCAAACCAAGTATCTCAGAGGTGTTTATCTTGCAATCTAATAATATGTTATGAAAATTGCGTGTATTGTATGAAACAACGCGCTGAGGTATTAAGACCTACGAAAAAGTAAATACTATTGAAGCTAAGCTTCGTGTCTACCAAGGGTATGCAAAACAGAAAGTCCATCATGTGACAATATCAGACCAAAACTGTTGCAATTTTCACAAAATATCATCTCCCACCACTGTTGTAAACCATTGACTAAACTACAACCGCGTAGTAGAATGGATGGTAGCCAGTCGGGGAGTGATAATACGGGGAATGCAAGAGAGGGAAATTGCTCTACCAATGGCCTGCCTTTAAATGTCGTACGAGCACCGAAATCAATTTTTTTAATATCATAATAAAATCGGTCGACATGTGTGCTCCGTTCTCTTGCATAGAGAGAAGAAAGACAGAGTGAGGTAGTAGCGCGCTAGTAATAGATGCGCAGGAGAACGATCATTCGTCAACAACAAGCAGCCGAGAAGGCTTCACAACTCGAACTTTCACCTATTACCGTGCGGAGTCGGCGCCCGCGACCACTGTATAAGTCATTATCGCCGGTACGGACATCGGCCTATGTCGGGGTTTTTGTCCTAGTACTTTCACTTGTCGCCATGAGCTATCAGCCAATTTTGGCAGAGAACACCGCTCTAGCTAGCGCTGCGCCCATCAGCGCAACGCGCCAGACGGCAGCGACACCATCAGCAGATGGGGTAGATCAGCTCGTTGCAACCAATGTTGCTACATCAATTGCTGAGAGCACAAACCTGCCTGTCACCAACAACGTTGCCAACCTCTCGCAGTCAATTGCTGCAGAGAACTCGTTTACCCAAACGAGCGCCACGACAATTAACAAGCCGCAGATTGTTCAGCCGACAGCTGACAACCGTACCATCAAGAAATACACCACAGTTGCTGGCGATAGCGTGCCAAGCCTTGCCGATAAGTTCAAGATTAGCACGCAGACTATCAAATGGGTTAACAAGCTCACGAGTGATGCGCTTGAGCCCGGCAAAGAGCTGACGATCTTGCCAGTTAATGGCATCCTCTACACCGTTAAGGATGGTGATACGCTCGATAGCATTGCCGCTAAATACAAAGCAGATAAGAACCAGCTGACTCTCTACAACGACCTTGAGCTGACTTCTACCCCCGCTAAGGGCTCACAACTGATCATTCCTGATGGCTCGCTACCAACAGAAGAGCAGCCAGGCTATGTAGCGCCACGCTCTGGTGCTGCTGCGCGCACAGCCAGCGCAACTGGCACAAATAGCTACAACGGCACCGGTGCTTACGGTGGTGCTGCCGGCACAGCCCACGCCTGGACGGGTGGTGGTGACGGTGGTGGCTATGCCTGGGGCAACTGTACCTTCTACGCCTACGAGCGTCGTCTTGAGCTTGGCCGGCCTATTGGTCGCCAGTGGGGCAATGCTGCTACCTGGGCTAGCTTTGCTCGTGCATCTGGCTACGGTGTCGGCACAACGCCAGCCGTTGGTGCAGTGATGCAAAATGGTGGTGGGTATGGCCACGTTGCCATCGTCGAGAGTGTTAACCCTGGTGTTTCGGTCACCGTTAGCGAGATGAACGGCTTCCGCTGGGGTGGTGGATTCAACCGCGTCGGCTTTGGTAACATCCCATGGAACGAAGCAGTCGGTGGTCGCTACCAGTACATCTACTAATACCACGCAATAAGCCTATCAAACACCTCTGTTGCTGCAGAGGTGTTTTTGATATACTTAATAGTATATGTTTGTAGATACAGCAAAGGTAACAGTAGTAGCGGGTCGCGGTGGCGACGGCGCGGTGAGCTTTCGGCATGAAATATATGTAGACAAAGGTGGGCCTGATGGTGGTGATGGAGGCCGCGGTGGCGATGTTGTTTTTGTTGCAACAGAGCAGCTCAATACCTTGCTCAAGTTTCGCTATAAGCCAGAGCTCAAGGCAGAACCCGGCGTTGCGGGTGGTAAGAAAAAAATGGCGGGTCGGTCTGGCAAGCCACTCATCGTCAAAGTGCCGGTAGGGACACTAGTGAAGCGAGGTGATGTAGTAATTGCCGACCTTGCTGAGGCAGGGCAAGAAGCGGTCATTGCCAAGGGTGGCGATGGTGGCTTTGGCAATGCGCATTTTAAATCTAGTGTGCGCCAAACGCCGCGCATGGCCGAGCTGGGCGAGGCAGGGGAGAGTTTTGAGGCGGAGCTGGAGTTAAAGTTGCTGGCCGACGTTGGCCTGGTGGGTTTTCCAAATGCCGGCAAATCAACCTTCCTGAGCGTGGTGAGTAATGCCCGTCCGGAGATTGCGAATTACGAATTTACCACACTCACACCTAACCTTGGAGTGGCCGATATTGATGATGGATCTATCTTAATCGCCGATATTCCTGGCTTGATTGAGGGAGCGAGCGAGGGCAAGGGTCTGGGTGATGCCTTCTTGCGGCACGTCGAGCGGACGGCTGTGCTCCTCCATCTCGTTGATGTGTATAGTAATGATGTAGCCGAGCGCTACCAAGCGATTCGTCACGAGCTGCAGCAATACAGCACCGAGCTCGCTCAGCGGCCAGAGGTCGTGGTGCTAACGAAGTGTGATGGGCTCGATGACGATATCGTCCAGATGCAAATAGATAGCTTGCGTCAGGTAGTTGACAAAGCAACGCCTATTTTTGCAATTTCCTCGATTGCACATCAAGGAGTCGTTGATGTGCTGCGAGCTTTGCGCCAGATAGTAATAGCGGCGCGGGCGGCCGAGGCTGCAGCTGAAGAGGATGATGATTTTGCTGATGATGAGGAGCTTGCGACCATTACGCTCGGTAGCCAAGCTAAGGCCGATGCCTGGGCGGTGCAGCAACTGCAGGGCTATGCGGCGCAGCGCTGCGCCGAGACGGCAGTAGAGAGCGGCCTCACTAACCCACGAGAGGATGCCGAGATGCCGCGTGTCTTTGCCGTGTCTGGCCAAAAGCTCGAGAAATTCGCTCGTCGCACGAACTTCGCCCAGTTTGAGGCAGTTAATCGCCTGCGCGACATTATGAAGCGTCTTGGTGTCACGCACGAGCTCATCCGTCAAGGAGCGGAGGGCGACAGCATCGTGCAGATTGGCGATAGCCAGCCGTTTCCACTGGTGGAGCAATAAAATATAGTAATCAATCAATAATATACCACCTCTGTGCGAGGTGGTATATTTGCTATAAAGCAGCAGCTTCCTATGTTGTAATATCATCATCGTTGGCTGCTGCTCCGCTATTGTGGGTATAGTGGAATACCTCGAGTGCGGTACCGAGGCTATTGATTGATTGCTCTGCACTCTCTGCTTTAGCATGCATTATATCGGCTATGTCGGCAATCTTGTTGAGAGACACCAACATACTGCTGAGCATCTCCTGCATTTCGCGCTGCAGCTGCTGGGCAAATGCTTCCTCGTATTCTTCGTGGTTCGGGTCTTCCTCATTTTTCTCATGGTAACGCCATTGGTCGGCTTTTTCTTTTAATTCATTGAATAGAGTGCGGAGCGCGTCAGTATGGTAGCCAAGTGTATCGACATTATCATGGCCAGTTCCGTGAGCATCGAACTCCTTGAAGTTGATATCGGCATCGCTGCAGCACTTCTGTGCATCACTAAGAAATGTAGCAAATGTAGTATCGTTGCTATCGTCTGATGCTGCCGCCTCAGTAGACTCTGTATCTAGATCAGTCGCTTGGTTTGTATGAGTTGTCTCATCATTAGTCGACAATACATCATCTCCATCTCCATCTCCATCTTCTGTTTCTCTTACAAGGACATCAAGCTGGTCGCGTACAGTCTGCAGCTGTGCATCAAATTCTTCGTAGAGATCTTTACCCTGTGCGCTGAGTAATGATTTGATGTTGCCAATATCATCCTCAAAAGGGGCATCATAATAATCGATATATTCCACCATATCATCAAGATTTTGTGGGTCTTCGCTGCAAGCGGCTATTTCTTTTACTTTAATCACTGGACTATCGACCATGTCTGGTTTTGTCTTGCGTACTTTATCGGCATACTCTTTGATAACCGGTGCGCGGTCGACCAGCTTGGTGATACTTGTAATGAGTCGTTCGGGCAGTTGACCCTCATACGACGGCTCGTCGCGTGGTAGTGGGTCACTATTGCCTTGGGGAGGGTGGTTGTTGTTGTTTCTCATGCCTTTACTGTAGCACATAGTGGCAAAATATGGTAATAAATAGAGCAATAGTGCGAAGATGAACCATATAAGACCATAATCGCGCACAATAAGCGTAATTTGCTATACTATACCTATGGCACAAACATTCTTTTTCTACGACCTTGAGACGAGTGGCTTCCGAGCGCAGACGGATCGGATTATGCAGTTTGCCGGGCAGCGGACAGATATGAATTTGCAGCCGATTGGCGAGCCATATAACTTCCTCGTGACGCTGAATGACGATACCCTGCCAAGCCCTGATGCCCTGATGGTGACTGGCATCACGCCGCAGAAGACGCTAGAGGAGGGCTATAGCGAGGCAGAGTGTGCGCGGATGGTGAGCGAAGAGATCTTTACGCCAGGGACAATCACTGTGGGGTTCAACAATGTGCGCTTTGACGACGAGTTTATCCGCCATCTGCTGTGGCGGAACTTTTATGATCCATATGAGTGGAGCTGGAAGGATGAGCGAAGCCGCTGGGATATGCTTGATGTGGTGCGACTGACGCGGGCGCTGCGGCCAGATGGCATTGAGTGGCCGATGGATGCAAATGGCCAGCCCACCAACCGCCTAGAGCTCATTACTAAAGCTAATGGCATTGCGCACGATAATGCGCACGACGCCTTTGCCGACGTGGCAGCTCTGATAGAAGTAACAAAGCTAGTGAAGCACGCTCAGCCTCAGCTCTTTGACTATCTCCTTGCGATGCGTGACAAGAGGGCGGTGCAGCGGCTGGTCAATCTCGAGACGAAGCAGCCCTTCGTCTATACTAGTGGTCGCTACGACAAACAGCATGCCAAGACGACCGTCGCCTTTCCGCTAGCACCAGCACCCAATAGTAATGTCTTGGTCTATGACCTGCGCTACGACCCAACGCCGTTTGTGAGCCTAAGCCAGCAGGAACTTGCTAAGAAAATCTTTGCCACTTGGGAGGAGCGCCAAGCGGATGGCTTTGTGGCGCTGCCCGTCAAGCCATTGCAATACAATCGTTGCCCAGCCGTTGCACCACTTGGTGTGCTAGAGCAAGGCGATGGCTGGAGTAAGATCCATCTCGAGGCGGCTACTGTGGCGCGCCACCGCGATATTCTGCTTCATCACCCCGACTTTGCTGAGAAGCTCCGCACACTCTATGAAAAAAAGCGTGAGTACAAAAAATCGACCGACCCCGAAGGGCAGCTCTACGACAGCTTCGTCTCGGACGCAGACAAGACGCACATTGCTGCAGTGCGCAGTGCCGATGCTAAGGCGCTGGCAGACTTCCACCCAGCCTTTCGTGATGAGCGCTTGCCTGAGCTACTACTCCACTACAAAGCGCGTAGCTTCCCACAGAGCCTCAGTGATGATGAGCAAGCCCAGTGGGAGCAATGGCGGAGCACCCACCTGCAGGCGCAGCTGCCGAGCTTTATGGCGTCGTTGCAGCGCTTGGCCAAGGCAGGTACGGCAGATGAGTTTATATTGCAGGAGCTACAGCTGTGGCTCGAGGCAGTGATGCCAGTGGGTGAGTAGAAAAGCCCAAGTGTTAAGAATCTCTTTTCTTTCCATTAGTTCTCTACCGTTTCATTCGAGTAGGGTAATAAGCTGGTTGTTATAACCAGTTTTTATTTCTGACGCCGAGAAGTCACTATGCTGTACATACTTACCCTTGTCATCCCTGAAGCAAAAATAGTAGAGAGTAGAGTCGTGAAAATTCGTGGGCAACTTTGTGGTTTGAATAGACGAAGCGTTATATAACTAACGATAAATTTTAAGACGCTCAATTGCGAGAGCGCAGATATTAGCGAGCCTACCGAAGATGCTAGCAGTGTGGGCAAATCCCTTGAACCTCGAGTGTGTGCGAGGGCTTAGCGAGGTGATGGTGATAAATAAACACCCCAGCCATCCCCTGGGGTGTTTTGCGTTGAAGGTGGCTTGGCCTGAGCTTATTTTTTGATAAGCTTGAGGATAACCAGCAGCACAACTGCGCCAAAGAAGGCGGTCAGTAGGCTAGCAACGTTAAAGCCGGTCAGCACATCGGCGCTGCCACCCATCAGGCTGACGAGCCAGCCACCCAGCATTGCGCCGATGATACCAACGATGATGTTGGTTAGTGCGCCTGAGTCTGCGCCTTTATTTACCACCTTGGATGCCAGCCAGCCGGCAAGACCACCGATGATAAGCCATACAAGTATAGTCATAGTTGATTGTCTCCTTATCAATAATATTGTTATGCTAGTATACCATAGCTGGGGAGTAAAAGCTACTAGGACGCCTGCGGGCTAAAAGTGACTCGCCCGTCAGCTGCCCTCGCTACCACCGTCATACCTTCGTGAATACGCCCATCGATAAGCTCCAGCGCCAGCGGGTCAAGAATACGCTTTTGCACTAAGCGCTTCAGTGGTCGGGCGCCGAAGCTCGGGTCATAGCCATCGCGGGCTAGCATGTCGCGGACGCTATCATCAAACTGGAGCGTGATGTCGCGGCTGTCTTTAACCTGGCGGGCAACGCGCTCCAGCTGCACGTCAACGATGGCCCGCATGGCCTGCTCGTGAATACGGTCGAAGATCACGATGTCATCGATGCGGTTCAGGAACTCTGGGCGGAAGTGCTGGCGTAACACCTCAAGCATTTTATTGTCCAGCACAGACAGGTCATCGCCAGTAAAGTCCATAATCATCTGCGAGCCAACGTTGCTCGTCATGATGATAATGGTGTTGCTAAAGTCGATCGTCCGGCCTTGGCCATCAGTCAGGCGGCCGTCGTCCAGTACCTGGAGGAGCACGTTAAAGACGTCGGGGTGGGCCTTCTCGATTTCGTCAAACAGTACCACGCTGTAGGGGCGGCGGCGCACTGCTTCGGTCAGTTGCCCACCTTGGTCGTAGCCGACGTAGCCTGGCGGCGAGCCAATCAGGCGGGCTACGGCGTGGCGCTCCATGTATTCGCTCATATCGATGCGGATCATGGCGTGCTCATCGTCGAATAATTCGCGGCACAGGCTACGGGCTACCTCTGTTTTGCCAACCCCGGTTGGGCCAAGGAAGAGGAAGGAACCAATTGGCCGGTTGGTATCGGCGAGGCCGGCGCGTGAACGGCGAATGGCGCTCGCTACAGCGGCCACGGCGCGGTCTTGGCCGATGACTTGGCGGCCGATTGAGTCTTCAAGCTTGGTTAATTTACTTGATTCGCTTTCCATCAGCCGCTCCACAGGAATGCCCGTCCAGCGCGCCACCACGCTAGCGATGTCATCAGGCGTGACTTCTTCGCGCAGTAAGCGGTCAGCTGGTGGGATGGCCGCTAGTTCCTGGCGGGCAGCGCTCAGCTTTTTCTCCAGCTCTGGCATATCGCCATATTTGATACGGCTGGCGGTAGCCAGATCGGCATCGCGTTCAGCGATTTCTAGTTGTGAGCGCAGACTGTCCATTTTTTCGGCAGCGGTGTTGACAGTCTGCAGGATATCCTTTTCGTGCTGCCATTTGCTGTCAATCGCCTTAGCCTGAGCCCGGAGGTCGGCGATCTGCTGCTTGATTTCTGCTTTGCGGGCCTTGGCGTGGTCGGATTTGTCTTTTTTGAGCGCGGCCTCTTCAATCTCCAGCTGCAAACGGCGGTTATTGAGCCGATCCAGGCTAATCGGCACGCTCTCTAGCTGCATTTTCAGAGCACTGGTGGCTTCATCCAGCAGGTCAACCGCCTTGTCGGGCAAAAAGCGGTCAGGCAAGTAGCGAGTCGACAGCCGCGCCGCCGCTACAATCGCATCATCAGCAATCTTGACGCCGTGGTGGACTTCGTACTTTTCCTTGAGGCCACGCAAGATCGCGATGGTGTCGTCAAAGCTTGGCTCACCGACATAGACTGGCTGAAAGCGCCGTTCCAGCGCTGCATCCTTCTCGACATGCTGGCGGTACTCAGCCAGCGTGGTGGCACCAATCATATGGAGTTTACCGCGCGCTAGGGCAGGTTTGAGCATATTGCCGGCGTCCATACTGCCTTCGCCTTTGCCAGCGCCGACCATGGTGTGGATTTCATCGACGAAGAGGATGATCTCGCCGGCCGCTTCCTCGACTTCTTTTAACACGCCTTTGAGGCGCTCCTCAAATTGGCCACGGAAGCTCGCACCGGCTAGCAAGCTGGAGATCTCCAGGCTAATCAGCCGCTTGTCCTGCAGCGAGGCCGGTACGTTCCCTTTGACGATGCGCTGCGCTAAGGCCTCGACGATGGCCGTTTTGCCCACACCCGGCTCGCCGATCAGCACCGGGTTATTCTTGGTGCGTCGGCTGAGGATCTGCATGGTGCGGCGGATTTCTTCATCCCGGCCGATCACCGGGTCGAGCTTGCCCTCACGCGCCAGAGCAGTGAGGTCAGTGCCAAATTGCTCGAGAGGCTTTTGGTTATCTTGTTGGTTCATGTTTGGTGGCATATATCCCTCCTTGTAGTTATGTAGTGCGGGCAACAGAACGCCCGGTGAGTTACTTAAAAACGGGTGGCCGATCGCGCTGGGCATCAGCCGCGCGGCCTATTGGTATAGTAGCAAATTAGCACTCTCAGTGCAAGAGTGCTAATTGACATGAGTTTTGATGGGTGCACCTGATTTGTTCAGCACTGCTTTCTTAGTGTTAGGTGTATATACTCATAAGAGCAATATAAGGCATTGATGTTTCAGCGACTAACCTCTCTGTGAGATCAAAAGGATATAGCAGCAATCAGTCTCCATTCTTTTGTGTATAATAGACGCCATGGCAAACATATATTTTACTCGGGCAATTCAGCCAGAGAATAATCAACCCCATTTCTTAGCCAAAGCACTTATTGTTGATGCGACTGGCAAAATTCTCGTCCTTGAGCGCAGTAGTACGCATCCGCTCTTTCCGCACGGTGCCGACCTGCCTGGTGGTATCGTCGAGCCTGGCGAGACACCGCTTGAGGCGGCTCGGCGAGAGATAGAAGAAGAGACTGGCCTTGGCTTTGTGCCGAGCCAGCTGAGTGTGGCCTTCGAGCATGTACTGCCGCACCCTGATGGTCAGCGGCTAAGCTATATGTGCTATGCAGCAATCGTTGATGACGATGCGCCAGAAATTACCCTCAGCTGGGAGCACAGTAGCTACCAATGGCTCACACCAGATGACCTGATGCAGCAGCCCATTACGCCGCAAACCGACTATCCCTTTGCGGCGGCGGTGCATTATATCAGCTCATTGCGACACTATGTGCAGCAGGAGCGGCCAGAGCTGCTGTAGCCAGTAATGATTAAGAGCCACGCAGCAGCGCGATAATTTCGCTTGTGCCTCAGCTTCGTCTATTGGACAAAATAACAGAAGTGTGGGCTTTGAGTGTTAAGCAATGACAATAAATCAGTAACAACGGAGGAGTAATATGGAACGAACAAAAAATGACAAACCTGCTATTGCCGTCGACCTTGATGATGTCGTCTTTCCGTGCGCTGAAGGGCTGGTGGCAGCGTATAATGAGCATTATGGTACCAACTTCCAGCCCAACATATCACAGACGACGTGGGATGTATCGCCAGAGGAAGTGCAGGAGCGATTTAATGGGTTGCAATTGGGGACGACACCAGGCATGGCGAAGCCTGATTGGTTTGAGGAGATGCAAGTCCCAGACAGAGAAACGATTGAGGCGTTGCGAAGACTAGCGGCCAAGTATCGACTCTATGCAGTCTCGGCTCGGCACTATGGCCTGGTAGATGTGACAAAGCAGAGTATCGAAAAGTATTTGCCTAGTGTCTTTGAGCAGATTATTTTGACGCGGCGGCCAGTCGAAACTGAGGATCGCATCAAGGTAACGACCGACTCCAAGACAGAGATATACCGGCAGTACAATATGACGGTTGCGATTGATGACTCGCCGCATCACCTCGAGCGTGGCCTTGAGGGGGATGATGCGCCGCTTGGCTTGGCGATTTTGTTTGGCGAACGGCCATGGCACCCAGGCGCTACGATCGACGATCCACGCGCTATTGAGTGCCGCACCTGGGCGGAGGCGGAAGAGGCTATTGCTCGGTATTTCGCTCGGTAAATTTGAGTGAGAAACATCTGGCCATAGATAATAGATTGGTTGTCTTGCAATTTGTATATAGGATGGGCTACTATATTTTCTATGAATCTAATGATGAAACTAACGAGACTCTTGAAAGTTCTCTGGCCAGCGTTTCTCTGCGCGGTGGTGTGGCAGCTGCTGCAGTTTGCCCCAGCAGACCAGTGGTGGTGGTTGCAAAAAGCAATGAGCCCACTCACAACGATGATGATTTTTCTTGCAGTTTGGCGCTATAGCGATCGGCGGCAGCCAACGACGTGGCTCCTTCTCGTAGCGCTTGTGCTGTTTGCTGCGGCCGACTCGCTGGTGGCGTTCTTGCCCTTCTCGCATCTCATCGTTGGGCTGGGGGTGTCTTTGCTAGCGTATCTGGTGCTCTGTGTTATAAATTTGTGGCGTCTCATCTTTGCCCTTGCGAAGGGAGCTGCCAGGCGCATAAATTGGGGATTGCTGCTAGCTACCTTCATGGGCAATGCAATAATGGTATATTCGACACTGCACAACGTGTTGCCGCGTGTAGAAAGCCCGCTCCTTGCTGGAGCAATAAAAGTGTATGCTGCTGTACTTATGGTGCTGATGACGAGTGGGGCAGCGGCAGCTCTGACAGACTATCGGCTACGGTGGAGCGTGGGCAGTTGCAATGGGACAATACTTGCTGCCTCGGAGTCGGCCCTTGCGCTGCAGCTCTTTGGTAAAGCATCTGAGGCATGGATTATCTATAGTATTATGCCATTGTATTGGTGTGGCCTCGTCTCCTATGTTGCGGCAAGCCGACCAAAGAAGGAGCGGCTTACATCGCGAGTGTAGCACCCTAAAAGATGCGGGGAGGCTTAGTTGGTCTCTTGCACAAATCTAGTATCTCACCAGTATACATGTTACAATAAGACGATATGTCGGAGCAGATACGGATTGTTGGGGCGCGCCAGAATAACCTCAAAGATGTCAGCGTAACCATTCCACGCGATCAGTTTGTGGTGGTGACGGGCCTGAGTGGTAGCGGTAAGTCGAGCCTCGTCTTTGACACGATCTACGCTGAGGGACAGCGCCGCTATGTGGAGAGTTTAAGCAGCTATGCACGGCAGTTCCTTGGCATTATGGATAAGCCCGACGTTGACTCTATTGATGGCCTCAGCCCCAGTATTAGCATCGACCAAAAGTCGACGAGCCGCAACCCGCGCTCCACTGTCGCTACAGTGACGGAGATCTACGATTATTTGCGCCTGCTCTTTGCTCGGGTGGGGGTGCCGCATTGCCCGGCTCTTATGCCCGATGGCACGCGCTGTGGCAAGCCTGTCCAGCGCCGGACAGCTCAGTCTATTATCGACGAAATTATGAAGCTTCCTGAGGGGAGCAAGCTCATGCTACTGGCACCGATCGTGAGCCAAAAGAAAGGGGAGTTTGCCCACATCCCCGAGCAGTACATGCGCAGTGGCTTTGCGCGGGCCAGGGTGGATGGTGTGGTGTATGCGCTTGATGAATTCCCAGAGCTACAGAAGAGCTATAAGCATGATATTGAGTTGGTGGTCGATCGCGTTGTGATGGCGCCAACGATGGTGAGCCGCATCTCGCAGTCGGTCGAGCAAGCGCTGGAGCTTGCTAGTGGCGTGGTGCAGGTGCTGGATGCCACGAGTGGCGAGATCACGACGTATAGCCAGCGCTATGCCTGTATGGATCACCCGGGTGAGGATATCCCCGAGCTTGAGCCGCGGCTCTTTAGCTTCAACGCGCCGCAGGGAGCGTGTCCGGTTTGCACGGGCCTCGGTACACGTCTGGAGGTTGACCCAGAGCTCATCCTTAACCCCAATTTGACAATTGCCGAGGGAGCAATCCGCCCCTTCAACCGCTTTAATGCCGAAGCGTGGTACATGAAGCGCCTGGCTGCGGTGGCTGAGGAGCATGGCTTTAGCTTGCACGTGCCCGTCAAGGAGCTAAGTGATGATGCTGTGCAGAAGGTGCTCTATGGCACAGGTAAGCAAAAGTATCGCATTCACCTCAGTGGTAATCGCTATTACGACTCAACGTACGAGGGAGTCATCCCTAACCTCGAGCGTCGCCATCGCGAGACCGATAGTGAGTTTATGCGCAAAGATATCGAGCGCTTCATGCGGGAGCGGAAGTGTACGGCCTGCAAGGGTGCACGGCTCAAACCAGTGGTGCTGGCAGTGACAGTCAATGGCCTCTCGATTATGGATATTTGCAATCTGGACGTCGCCAATGCGCTGGATATGATAGGCCAGCTGGAATTTAGTGCAGAACAGCAGCACATCGTTAAGCTTGTTGTCAAAGAAATCATGGCGCGGCTGGGCTTTATGAACAATGTCGGGCTAAATTACCTCGAACTGGGGCGGGCAGCGAACACGCTCAGTGGTGGTGAGGCGCAGCGTATCCGTCTCGCGACGCAGATTGGTAGTGGCCTGCAGGGGGTGCTGTATGTGTTGGATGAGCCATCGATTGGCCTCCACCAGCGTGACAACGATCGCCTCATCCAGACGCTCAAGAATCTACGCGACCTAGGTAATACCGTGCTGGTGGTAGAGCACGACGAAGATACAATTGCGGCGGCTGACTATCTGGTGGATGTTGGGCCAGGCGCTGGCGTGCACGGTGGGGAGATCGTGGCATGTGGCACGCCAGCAGAGGTAGCACGCATGCCGCAGAGTATCACCGGTCGGTATCTGTCTGGCGCGGAGAAGATCCCGGTGCCAGCCCAGCGCCGCCCAATTGAGCAAGGCCGTGCGCTGATAATCCGCGGAGCGCGCGAGAATAATCTCAAGAATATCGACGTCACCATCCCGCTTGGCGTCCTCACACTAGTGACGGGGGTGAGTGGTAGTGGCAAGTCGACGCTCGTCAATAGCATTCTCGCCAACGAGCTCACTGCCCGCTTGCACCGTGCCCAAGCAGTGCCGGGTGCGCATGATGCGATTGATGGAGTGGAGCAGCTCGATAAAGCAATTGTCATCGACCAGTCGGCAATTGGCCGTACTCCGCGCTCCAACCCTGCTACCTATACTGGTGTCTTTACACAGATTCGCGAACTTTTTGCGGGCACACCTGAGGCAAATATTCGCGGCTACAAGCCAGGGCGCTTTAGCTTCAATGTTAAAGGCGGGCGCTGCGAGCACTGCCAGGGCGATGGCGTTATTAAAATAGAGATGCATTTCTTGCCTGATGTCTACATCCAATGCCCCGAATGTCATGGCAAGCGCTATAATCGTGAGGCGCTTGAGATCACCTACAAAGGTAAGACGATTAGCGACGTCCTGGATATGACGGTCGAGCAAGCCTGTGAATTCTTCGCTAATATTCCTGCAATTGCTCGCAAGTTGACGACGATCAACGAAGTGGGCCTTGGCTATATTAAGCTCGGCCAGCCCGCCACGACCTTTAGTGGTGGCGAGGCGCAGCGTATCAAACTTGCTACCGAGCTAAGCCGGCGCACGACTGGCAAGACACTCTATATTCTCGATGAGCCGACCACCGGCCTGCACACTGCTGACGTCAAGAAGCTACTCGAAATTCTCCAACGCCTCGTAGCGGGCGGCAATAGTATGGTTATCATTGAGCATAATCTTGAGGTTATCAAATGTGCCGACCATATCATCGACATGGGCCCCGAAGGTGGGCAGGGCGGCGGTACAGTCATTGCCAGTGGTACACCTGAGGAAGTCGCGCATAACCCAGCGTCGTTTACGGGGAAGTATTTGCAGCCACTCTTGGGCTAAGGTGAATCTGTAAGTCCAGTACTTTTTGCTGCACCGAAACTCCCTAGTTAAGGCTGCGTGAGGTTCTTTATAACAACTAAAAATAGAAAATGATTTCTTTTAGCATAGCAAAAACCTAGGTGGCCGAACTGGCAACTCGGTAATGTCTGAGTCTCTCAATCTCACTAATCCTCACACTCAATCGGATGAAGCGATGAGAAGGTGAGGCTTAAACTAAGAAAGGAGGCTGAGGGCTTAGGAGTTAACCACTTGCCATTATTGCTGATTTGGCAGTGGATTTAATTCACGACAGAATTTCATACTACTTCGCTCATCACGAACGCGTGGTGGAAGGAGCTTCGTGATGCTTCTGGCGTATGATTCACCGCCGTCAGAGTTCGGTTGCTGATGACGTGTCACGGCTCCACCCTGATAGTAGAATTTCCACACATCGCAAAACTCCGATGGGTGCTCGTGCTTCTTCTCGCGGCAACTCACGCCGGCGTAGATTACCTCACTATTGTGAGCAAAAACGTACGTTTTGCACGTTTCACCCTGGCGGATCTGCGCCAGATAGCGTTCGGTTATTTGGCGTGCTGGTGCGTCGTTGCCATACGCTAGGCCATCCGTCCACCACCAATAGACTGCGAACCCGCCCGCAACCAGCGCCAGAAACAGTACAAGGAGGATAAGTCGTTTGATGCGAATGCGCGGGAGAAATGGTAGCTTCATAGCTATACAATACCGCGTAGTAAGGGATAATGCAAATTTGCTTGCTATCAGTAATCGGCAGCAATATCCGCGCTATGACCCTTGAGGCATGATAGGATAATGAGAGTAATATATACGTATAAAACCAAGGCAAAGTTTATCCACTATGAGATCAAAACAGTCACAACCTGATACACAATCATATCGCACTGCCATTCTCCGCTATGCTCAGCGCGATCAAGCGATGCGCCAGCAGTACTTAGTCGGTGGCGGGGCGTGGGATGCATCGCTCGATGCTGACTCGACTGAATTTTTGCGTACGATTGTGGCGGCAATTGGCTGGCCAACACTACGCATGGTGGGCAGTAAGGCTTCGGCCGCGGCGTGGTTGTTACTACAGCATTCGCCAGATATCGACTTTATGGAGCATTGCCTTGAGCTAATGAAGGCAGCGCCACGTGGCGAGGTCGCGCTGCGCGATATCGCCTTTCTCGAGGATCGGGTGTGTTTGCTGCGTGGTCGGCCACAGATATATGGCTCGCAGTTTCAGGGGCGGGGTAAAACCCTTCGTCTCTACCCAGTCGAAGATGCTGAGCGGCTTGATGAGCGCCGTGCAGCGATGGGTCTGCTGCCATTTGCAGAGTACGAAAAGCAGATTCGTCAGATGTATGGTGATGAGCCGCTGGCTGGCAGATAAGAGGCGCAGCACAACAACATCGGATAATCGAACAAAGCCAAAGCAAAGAGCCAGCTACTCATACGCTGACTCTTTTTACACAAATAGTGTGAGGAGGTTATTTCTTCGTTCGCTTGCCCTTGCGCAGCATAACAGAAAACTGATATTTGAGCTTATCGCGGGTTGATTTTTGTTTGAGCGCATGGATGACCATCGGTGCAACAGAGATAAGGATGATAATAATTGCGGTTACCTCAATATTAACACCAGCTTTGGTGAGGATTGCGCCCGCAAAGTAGCCAAGGTAGGTGAAGATGGCGGCCCATAGCGCACCCCCGACGATGTTGAATAAGAGGAAGGTGTTGTAGTGCATCTTGCTCGCACCAGCTACGATTGGGGCAAAGGTGCGCACGATGGGCACAAAGCGCGCCAGGACGATGGTCAGTGAGCCATGCTTTTGGTAAAATTGCTCGGCCTGCTCGAGGTATTTTTTCTTAAAAAAGCGCGAGTTGGGCTTGAGAAAAAGCTTGCGCCCGACTTTGTGACCAAAGGCATAGCCAGTGCTATCGCCAAGGATTGCCATAAGAGCGATCGCTGCAACAAAGAGGTGAATATTGAGTGGCTGGCCAAACAGGCGAAGGATCTCTTGATTCACCATATAGCCCGCCGTAAAGAGCAGGCTGTCCCCCGGCAAGACAAAGCCGATCAAGAGGCCAGACTCTGCATAGACCACGAGCAAAACCGCGGCAATGCCGAGGCCAGTAATTGCATGTATAAGTGATTCCATCGCGCTTTAGTATACCATACTTTGCTCGGGGAAGGGAGTTCTTTGCTGCTTTTGGCCCACCTGGCACAAAAATGCTATACTAAAGAGGCAATATTACTTAACTCCGGAAACATATCCGAAAGGAGAACTATGGGAGATAAGATAACACTAAGGATCGAGACACGATCAATTCATGGTAAGAAAGTTCGCCAATTGCGCCGCCAAGGCATAACGCCAGCGGTGGTGTATGGTGCTGGTATGGAGGCTGCTGATGTGCAGGCGCCAAGTGGCGAAGTAGCAAAGGTTGTGGCCGCAGCCGGCCGTCACACACCGATTCACTTGACAGGGGTCAAGCGGCGGATTGCGCTTATCAAAAGTATCGATTACGACCCAACGCGAGTGGGTGTGATTCGCCATATTGCCCTGCATGCAGTGCGTGCAGACGAGCCGGTTACGGCAGAGGTGCCAGTCCGTCTCTCCGGCATGGGTGAGTCTGAGGCTGAGAAAAATGGGCTGGTCGTGCTGCAAGCAATTGAGAAGGTTGAGGTGAAGGCCTTGCCGATGGACTTGCCCGAGGCACTGGATGTGTCGGTGCTTGGCCTGGCTAGCGAGGGTGACCGCGTGACGGTGGGCGACATCACACTGCCTGAAGGTGTTGAACTGGTCGAGCATGACGATGGCCGTGAAGGTACTGCCGATGATGACGTGACGGTGAAGGATCTCGTCATTGCGAGCGCCTACGAGCCAAGTGCCCTTGCTGCCGCTAATGAAGCGGCTGCTGGTGCTGCCGAAAACGCGGATGCTGAAGACGTTGCAGCCGAGCAGGGTAGCGACGATGCAGCAGCATAGCACCTAGCGAGTGGCATCTCTAAGTAGCACTTACAAGAGCGATTAATCATAAAAGAAACCAGTCGTGTGAGGCTGGTTTCTTCCGCTATGCTGGCCGTAATTATGCAGTCGCTACACCGCGAGGAATCCGCCATCCACCACAATCTCCGCCCCATTGACGTACTGGCTCATTGGCGTACCAAGCCACAGTGCAGTGCAGGCAACGTCGTCGGGCTGGCCCAGATTCTTGGCAGGAAGGCGGAGATTGTAGGTGAGGCCAGTCTTGATGATGGAGAAGTCGAGCTTCTTGAGCGCCGCAAGCCCCATTTTCTGAGCACCTGGTGTGCTGATACCGCCCGGCAAAATAGTATTGACTCTCCAGCCGCTCCGCCCAAAGTCTTTGACGAGCCCTCGGCTCAGCGCAAGGACGCTGGCTTTGCTCATGGCGTAGAGCGTCATATCGTAGGTCATGCCTTTGAGGGCTTCAATGGAGCTGATGTTGATGATAGTGCCTGGCGATGTGCGCCGGGCGATCATTTCTTGGCACATGGTGAGCACTGCCCGAGTGTTAATTTGCATCGTTTTGTCGAAGGTTGCCTGGTCAATATTAGCGAGCTTGACTGGCGCAAAAATACCAGCGTTGTTGATGAGAATGTCTGGCGTTGGGGTGATATCGCGCCATAGTGCGGTGATAGCACTGTTGTCGGAGAGGTCGACGATGTGTGTTGTGACGGCAGCGTCAAATTGCTCGCGCAGCTCGGTAGCGGTTTGCTGCAATGCGTCGGCATCACGATCAACGAGCTGGAGGGCAGCTCCAGCCTCGGCATAGCGCCATGCGATTGCCTTGCCAATGCCCATCGCGGCACCAGTGACGAGTACCGTCTTGTTTGTCAGTTTCAGTAATTCGTGCAGGGGAGTTGGATGTGTTGTCATGTCATTAGTATAGCATAACCAGTATGACTCGGGTTAGTTATATTTATTGCAAGAGTTTACATCTTAAACGTTGAGCCCTATGCATATAATATACGAGGTGATATTCCTCAAACGGATTGGCTTCTCAAAACGAACACTAGAAGTAAAAGGCGCTTGCACTGAACATATAGGGTTTGGAAAATAATCAAAGAAAAATATTGTCTTTTTATTGTAAATCAATTACAATAACTGCATGGAGCACGCAGTACAACGCCGGACGACGAAATATACCGATCGAGTGATTGTGATTCTTCGCCAGCTGCAACATGCTACCAACGCCGAGATTGCGGCCGTGCTACGCCACGATTACCCCCGTGTCAGCGCGACCACTGTACACCGCATCACCCAGCGGTTGCAGGCGGATGGGGTAATTGGTCTTGCACCAGCAACGGCGCACGGCTGCCTGCGCTACGATAGCAATCCTGTGCCGCACGACCACTTTGTCTGCAGCTCCTGCGATGGCCTGCACGATATCACCATCGCGCCAGCGCTGCGGCATGAGCTTGCGCGGCAGGTAGCAGACTGCCTCGTCGATGGGCCGCTCATCATTACTGGCACATGCCACCCCTGTCATCACGATAATCATAATTCATAAGGAGAAATAACCATGGCACTATACAATACCACTACCAAGCAAGAATTTGAGGAGCATGCTCTTCAGAGTGAGCGGCCAGTGCTGGTCGACTTTTGGGCACCGTGGTGCCCACCGTGCCGCGCAATGGCACCACTGCTTGAGCAGATTGCTGAAGAGACGGAGTTCGACGTCGTCAAGGTTGATACCGAAGCAAGCCAAGACAATGCAGCGCTTGCCTTGCAGCACCAAGTGCAGAGTATCCCCAATATGAAGATCTTCAAGAGCGGTGCTGTGGTGGCAGAGCTGGTCGGCATGAAACCAAAGCAAGTATTGATCGACGCTCTGCAGCAAGCAGATGCCTAAATTTACCCTCTAACAGATTTCCTCCTCAGGACCAGCACAGATGTGTTGGTCCTTTTATTGTGGAGTGTCAGCGTCATTGCTTTCGCTCGTGAGGAACCCACCACTCTGTCGCGACCATAACCGTGCATATATACCACCTCTTGCTAGTAACTCGTCATGGCTTCCCTCTTCCACAATATGACCCTCATCAACCACAACAATCCGATCTAGCGCTGCGATCGTACTCAATCGGTGCGCCACCACAATTGATGTCCGTCCCTGCATTAGTGTTTCAAGCGACTGCTGAATCAGCGCCTCTGACTCAGAATCTAATGCACTAGTCGCTTCGTCGAGCACTAATAGAGGCGCATCCTTGAGAATAGCTCGTGCAATCGCAATCCGCTGTCGCTGCCCACCAGATAGCTTCACGCCGCGCTCACCAACTACTGTTTCTAGCCCCTCTGGTAACTGTGTAATAAATTCCCAGGCATGAGCTTGCTTCGCCGCCAGTATAATATCGTCCTGTGTTGCTTCTGGTCTCCCGTAGGCAATATTCTCCCGAATTGATCGATGAAACAAGAGTGGCTCCTGTGGTACGTACGCAATCTGCTGCCGCAAACTCTCTTGTGTTACCATCCGAATATCCTGTCCATCGATCAAAATCGCTCCACTGGTTGGATCATAAAATCGCAACAACAACTTCGTTAGTGTTGTCTTGCCTGAGCCACTGGTGCCGACGAGGCCGAGTTTTTGGTTAGGTTCTATTTGGAGCGAGAAGTCACGAAATAGCACGCGATTTGGGTCGTCATCGTGTGCAAAGCTTATATGATCAAACGTGATAGCGCCGCGTGAGACATTCAGTGCTGCGTCACTCGTATCAACCAGTTGCGCTGGGGTGTGCAAAATCTCGACCATAGTCTGGGCGTCGCCGAGGATGCGATTGTAGTTGCGCATAATACCATTCATATTCCACAGCTCACGCACTGCACTATTTGTGTAGGTGATGATAAGATAAACTGTTGCAACGGAAATTGTGCTGTGCTGAGCGGCATAAACTGCGAAGACGATAGCACCAATCTTGATGGCAGTATTGACTGTAGAGAAGAAACTGCTTGTGATGATATACGTACGCATAGTGCTGAGGCCAGCAGTGCGCCAGTTTTCTACTGCCATGGCGAAGCGTTTCTGTTCAAGTATCTCACTACTAGACGATTTAACAGCTAGGATGTTTGATACCATATCCGTCAACTGACCACTGATGGTATTACTTGCCTCGGCTTCTTGCTCACTCAAACGAGCGAGTGGCTTAGAGCCAACATAAACCACAGTGCTAAAGATCACAGAAAAAAGTGCCAAAAACAGTGCATACTGCCACAACATTGTGGCTAAGACGATAATTGATCCGACAAGTGAGATAACCAGTGGCATTACCGACCAAATGATTACATCCCAAAATCGATCGACTGCACCGGTCAGTTTATTGGCTTGGCTCACTAATGATCCGCCAAAGCGATTAGCATGGAACGTGACACTCTCGTGGCTGAGTTTGGCAAAAATCTTGGTATAGAGATCACGCTGCATTGCCATGGTAAATGGCCACATGATGCGCATCGTCAGGCGCCAACCGATTACTTCTGACCAAAGTTGACTCAGTGTATACATACCCACAAGCAACCACACACCACTACTGTTGTGTAAATGGCCACTTTGGATAATATCGAGTAACCGTGCAATAATGAGCGGCCCAACAAAAGTACTGACGATAAATGTCGTTGCCGCAACCACCAGTGCTGCTGCACGCTGCCATCGATATGGCTGAGATGTTTGCCATAATGTACGAAATATGGTACGGCTCGTAGTAGGTTGCAAGATAAACTCCTTCGTTGTATAGACTTATAAATATTATACCTTAGAAAAATACCGTTTTGCTTGTTGAACCATGCATGCTCCAATATCTCCTTGGCCAATGATGTGGTTTACGTCATTGATATCAACAAGGGTATGCGCAATGATATCACCACCAGGATCGTGAGTAAACTCGCCAATTTTCTCGAGCTTTGTATAGACACGAAACTGGTATACGCGCGTGCCGTTTGGCTCAAGGCAGCACTGGTATCCGAGTGGTTGCCATTCAATAACGCGCATGTTGCATTCTTCTACCATCTCTCGTGTGATGGTTTGCTCAATTGTCTCCCCAGATTCAGTTTTGCCGCCAGGGAGATTATAGCTTTTCTTGACCGCATTATAGACGAGCGGAACGGAACCAGCTAAATCACCGATCGTATAGACTTGTTGCCAGGGGAGATCGGGTATAGCAGATTTTTGACGTATAGTACACCAAGAAACAAAAATGGTTTTGCCGTTATACTCAAAGGAAGATGATATATCGTATGCCATAGACAAAACTATATTACAAAACGGAAAAAAGATGAAATAGCTTTTGATAGCTACTTTCGTGTATACTATGCACTAGATAATGCATCAAGAAAAAATCCTCCTACCAATCTGTCAAGCGGGCGATCCGGTGCTGCGCCAGGAAGCAAGGCGGTTGAGCCGCGAGGAGATCACCACGCCAGCGGTGCAGCAGCTTATTGCAAATATTAAGCATACCGTGACGGAGAGAGACTATGGTGTTGGCCTCGCTGCGCCGCAAGTGGGGCACGCCGTGGCGCTGAGCGTCATTGCTATCAAGCCAACGCCCAACCGCCCAGACCGCGAGCCATTTGAGCAAGTTATTATCAATCCATCATACACCGGCATTGGCCAGACAACGGGCATATGGGAGAGCTGCGCTAGTGGCGACGAAGGGCGGCTCTTTGTGCAGGCGCAGCGCTACCAGCAGGTCAACGCTCAGTGGGATGATGAGTGGGGTGAGCATCATACTGCGGTGCTGGACGGCTTTGTTGCTCATGTCTTTCAGCACGAGGCTGACCACTGTCAGGGTATACTTTTCTTCGACCGAGTGGCAGATACGACGACGTACATGACGGCGGCAGAGTATCGCAAGCGTGTTGTGGGGCGGTGAGTTGATGCGCCGCTACCTTAGCTAGCGAAGTAGAGTAGAAGAGAGAGGTTTGCGCAGAGTTAATATATAAGCTCTGCTCGCCTCTCTCAACATTAGTGATTATTCGCCCAAGAACGATTGCTTAACTTGCTGGTAGGCGTCACGGAATGGCACGCCTTTTTCCACCAATTCATTGATTTTGGCAACAGTATAGAGCTCATCGGTCATCGCCTCGGCTAATCGCTCAGTGTTGGCTTCCAGTTCGCTGACACAGAGTGCCAGAACCTCCAGTGTGTCGAGTGCTGACGTAAATGCATCCATGGTGATTTTTTTGGTCAACTGCAAGTCGCGGTGGTAGCCGCTACCGGCACCTGTCGAAATAGCTTGGAGTTGCAGGGCGTAATTTGGATAGGCGTGGGCGGTGGCGCGCATGATCTCAAAGACGTCGTAGTTGCGCTTGTGTGGCATGATAGACGAGCCGGTGGTCATGGTGACAGGCAGTTTGAAATAATTAAACTCCTGAGAGGTAAACAGCAACATGTCTTCAGCAAATTTGCCAGCAAAGACCATAATTGGGTTGAGCGCTTGCACGGCAATCAGCTCAAACACGCCGCGCGACAGGCCGCAGTACATTGGATTTTCCTGTACTTTAGCGAAGCCCAACTCACTGGTCGTCATCTGGCGATCAAGTGGTAGGGTAACGCCAAAACCGGCAGCACTACCCAGCGGGTTTTGGTCGATGGCGGCAATGCTGTGCGTGACTAATTGTCGGAGGTCATTGAATGCATCATGGTAAGAGCCAAGCCACATACCGACGGTAGTAGGCATAGCTTTTTGGGTGTGAGTATAGCCAGGCATTTCGGTCTGGCCAATGACGGTGATTTTGTCAGCATAGGCCTGGGCCACTGTCTCCAATGTGTCCGCTACTGCTGCAAGCTCAGTTTTGATGAACAGTCGCATCATCACCAAGGCTTGGTCGTTGCGGCTTCGGCCAGTATGAACCTTTTTGCCAATCGGTCCGAGTTTTTCTGTTAGATATAGCTCAATGGCAGTGTGGCCATCTTCGTGCTCGCTAGTGAGCGTGAAAGCGCCATTTTTCCACTCGTTCAGTAGTTCGTCCAAGGCAGCTGCCAATTGCTGATATTCGTCGCTGGTCAGTACGCCGATTTTTTCTAACATGTGGGCGTGTGCTTTGGTGGCGGTAATGTCATGTCCCAGTAGATACTGGTCTAGTACCTGGTCGTCACCAACAGTGTATGACTCGACCAATGGGTGGAGTGAGCCAGTTGCGGTTGATTGCCATAGTTTACTTGCCATATGAGTATACTCCTTCAGCTGTTCGCTGACTTAATGAATATAATTCAATGAATCCGGCGGACGAATTCTGATTAAATGCGGTGTTGGAATCAAACGTTGCAAGATTGATATCAAACAACGAATGTGGTGAGTCCACACTGACGACGGTGATGGTACCTTTGTACAGGCGAACCGTCACTGTGCCGGTGACTTTTTGGTTCTGGTCATCAATGTAGGCGTTGATGTGATGGACGGCTGGCTCGTACCACTGAGCTGCGTAAGTGAGGTAGGCCCATTTTTTGTCCATTTCGGCTTTGAGTTCATTTTCAACGCGGGTCGAGACTAATTGCTCAAGCTTTTGATGGGCAGCAATCAAGATGGCAGCGCCAGGGTTTTCGTAGACGCCGCGCACCTTTAGTCCGACCAGTCGATCTTCGATGAGGGTCGATACACCCACGCCGTGTTTGCGGCCGATCTGGTTGCAGTGCTGGATGAGTGCTTGAAGTGAAAAGTGACGGTTATCGACAGCGACAGGCACGCCTTTGATGAATTCAATGGTAATATCCTCGGCTTCGTCTGGTGTGTATTTGATGGTTGAGCACCAATTGAGGATAGCGTGGTAGTTTGGCTTAAGTGAGGGTGATTCAATTTCGCCGCCTTCGCTGGTGATGCCCCACATGTTTTCATCGGTCGAATAAGGCGACTCCTGAGTATGGGGCACGGGGATGTTGTGCTTCTTAGCATAGGCAAGCTCTTCCTCTCGGCCCATACTCCACTCACGTACTGGTGCTAAGATCTTGAGTTTAGGGTTGAGCGTGGTGATGTACGTTTCGAAGCGAACTTGGTCGTTGCCTTTACCAGTGGCACCATGTGCGATGACTGTGCAGTTGTACTTTTCAGCATATTCGACGGCTAATTGCGAAATGATGATGCGCCCCAGTGGCGTGCAGAGGGCATAGCCGCCTTGATAATCAGCATTGGCTTTGATGGCCAGCGACAGCAGCTCATCGGCGAAGCGGTCGCGGGCGTCAACCGTGATGGTTTCTATGGCGCCGAGCATCTTGGCCTTTTCGGCGATGGCGTCGAGATCGTCAACCGTCTGGCCAATATTAACCGTGAGGGTGATGACCTTGCAGTTGTACTTTTCTTGGAGCCACGTGAGCATGACGGATGTGTCGAGGCCTCCCGAGTAGAGTAAGAGGCACGTGTCAAATTCGCCATTTGTTGCCTCGTGGCTGGCAACCTTGGTGTAGTGAGGTGTGTCGTGATTCATATATTTCCTTTCTATACTAATTAAAAAGAGCCGCTCAGGTGAGGGCTCTTTCGTTGATTTATAATACTATACGACTAATTAGCCCTCTGAGTCAGAGCGGCGACGACGAGAAACGATAACAATGTTGTGTCGATATGTCATACTAACACCATAGCACACCGCGCATATTTTTCACAATACTTTTAGATAAATCGTAAAAAGCTCTTCTTCTAGTGCCAGTTTCTCATTGCTCATACTCCATCGGACGAAGTGCGGGCGAGGAGTGCGAGAGAGCGGTGAAGCTTTGAGACTCAAGCACTTTTCATATAAAATTATGATGTGCGACAATAGTCGTATACATTGGTATGATGGAGATAAAATTGTGCAGCAATATAACAAAGAAGCGCCTAGTATAGACGTATGAGTGGACGAGCAGTGAATATTCTCCTCGTTGAAGACGAACCAGCCCTCCGAGCTGGTACTGAGCAGTTCCTCGTGCAGCGTGGCTTTACGGTGCTGGCGGTGGCTAGCGGTGAGGAAGCGCTGGAGAAATTTGCTGGGGCAGATGTGATTATCCTCGACATTATGTTGCCGGGGATGAGCGGCATTGAAGTATTGCATCAAATTCGCCAAGCGAGCGACGTGCCGGTACTCATGCTAACGGCGCTACACGATGAGCCGACGCAGATCGCGAGTTTTGACGAGCTGGCGGATGATTATATGAGTAAGCCGTTCTCGCTGGTGATTTTGGAAAAGCGGATCAAAGCGCTACTTCGCCGCCAGCAGTCTGTGAAAACAACCTTATGGCGCCGTGGCCTGGTGTCGGTGGATTTTGCGGCCTACCAGGGGTTTTATGATGGTAGTGACGCGCACCTCAAGCCTAAGGAAGTGCAGCTGCTCAAGCTACTGGTGGATAACCCACACATGGTCTGGAGTCGGCAGGCTATCATCGACCGGCTGTGGCGCGGTGACGAGGTGCCGTTTGACCGAGTGATTGACGTCTACATCAAAAACCTACGCAAAAAATTACACCTGGACTGTATCATCACGGTGAAGGGAGTGGGCTATCGCTATGAAGAATCTTAAATTATTTCCCAAAACATTTTTGGTATCAATCGGCTTATTCGCGGCGTTGATCATCCTGGTGCATGCGCTGGTTTATACCTTGATGCCGCACTTCTATCTGCAGCAAAAAGAGCGCGAGGCGGCAGATAATATCACGGCGCTCGTGGCTGAACTACGCGGTAAATCGACTGAGGACATGCGCCGGATCAGCCAGGAGTTTGCCACCGCAAAAAACGTTAATATCACGCTGACAATCGACGGGCGTGATAAGTATTTTCAGGGTTTTGAGTCGATCACTATCGTGACGGACAGCGGTAAATCAGTCGATACCAGCGTGGTGAAAATCGCTGATGGGCAAACGGTTGATCCACGCTCGGTGATTTTGCGGCAGGGCAGTGTGGCGGACAGCCAAGGCCAAACGATCGCCGTCAAGTTGCTGGCCGACGTAGCGCCCGTTACCCAAGCCACACTCGCCACGCTGCAGGTATTGCCATACACCATGCTCGGCTCGCTGCTGGTGGCGTTGCTATTTTCTTACATCTACAGCCGTTTCGTGACGCGGCCGATTCGCCAGATGGCGGCGGTGACGACGACCATGCAGCGGCTGGAAAAGGGTGCACATTATCCAGTGAGTAGCCGTGATGAAATCGGTGTGCTGGGGCGAAATATTAATGAGCTGTATCAAAATCTGTGGCAAACGATTCGCTCGCTGGAGCATGAAAATAAGCGGATCACGCAGCTGGAGAAAGAGAAAATCGCCTTCCTCCGTGCGGCCTCGCATGAGCTAAAAACACCGCTAGCGGCGCTACGGATTATGCTCGAAAACATGCAGCTAAACATCGGCGAATATAAAAATCGTGATCAGTACCTGGCGGAATCGGTGGCGCAGGTTGACCGCGTGGCGGCAATGGTGAACAATGTCCTGCGCTCTGGCAGTGTGGCCGAGCAGGCCTTGCGCCAAGAAAAGCGGCTGAGGATTGATAAGCTACTTGCTGAAGTGGTTGACGATTATGTGTTGCTGGCAAAAACGCGCAGCATGACTTTCACGGTTAATACAGAGCCGACGACCATTCGTGCCAACCGCGACATGATGCGCCACGTTATCTCAAACCTGGTGTCAAACGCGGTGCGCCACGGCGATGCGGGGAGCGTAATAAAAATTACTTGCGATCAGAATGAGCTGGCCATCAAAAACGCCTGCACACCACTGACCACGCAGCAACTCCAGCATGTCTTCGACCCGTTTTATCGCAGCCCTGGCGGCACGAAGCAGCACGCTAGCAGTAGCGGCATCGGCCTCTACACGGTGAAAATGCTGCTCGACGCTAAGGGCCTGGACTATGAGCTTGCGCCACACGGGCAGGGGATGCGGTTTGTGGTGAGGTTTGGTTAAGATACCTGAACTTGCTGTGAACTAAATTGAGCAACTTTTATAATAGAATAGCAAAGATCGCCCACTGCCCCGATAGATCATGTTATTTATTCTGATATAATAAATTCATTATGATTACACACCAATTAAAACTAGCAACAGAACCTTTTGATGTAATAGTCTCTGGTAATAAAACCATCGAATCACGACTATACGATGAAAAGCGCCAGAAGATACAGCTTGGCGGCATGAGCTACTTTATAAAGAAATATGCCATGACTGAACACCCGAAGATATGTCCCCAGGAGGACATGCCACGACAGTGTTGTTCAATAGTGGGGAATCAGTCTCAACAAGAAAGGAGTGTCTATGCGTAAGATGCGCATCAAGCGTCCGTACTACGACGCAATCATGTCGGGTCGCAAGACCTTAGAAGTCCGCATCGGCTACAACAGCATCAAGCGCCTTAAGGAGGGTCAGCTATTGCAGCTCGAAAACGGATATGCGTCTGGTGTTGTGCGAATCAAGTCAATTCGAATTTATAATACATTTGCCGACATGCTGGCGGCTGAGTCATGGCAGCAGATCGTGCCGCAAGCGAAAAGCAAAGAAGAGGCGCTTCGCCTCCTTCACAAGATCTACCCACCGCATAAGGAACGCCTCGGTGTTCACGTTATCGAGATTGAGAAACAGGACAGCAAGTTAGGGAAACTCATCTGAATACTGCCCATTTCATATTCCCTTCACACACCCTTGCTACACTGACATAGAACCAAGAAAGGAGATCTATGTCATTTGTGCAACGTGCCTGGCTCTATATCACCAGGAAAAAACTCAAAACGCTGATTTTGTTGGCGATTTTGCTGTGTATGTCGACGATTATGCTGAGTGGATTTGCCATCAAGCATTCGACCGACGCGGCAGCGCAGTCGCTCGACAAAACGCTCAAGGCCGGCTTTACGCTGGGCAATAATCCGCGCACCAATCCAGGGACGGCCCGCGGTTCAGGAACGGTGTCGAACAAAGACATCGACGCGGTGAAGAACCTGGAGGGCGTGACGGACTATGTCAAGCGCCAGAACGCCACGGTCGATTTTATCAATACCAAATTGGTGCCACTGCCAAGCGGCGGTAGCGGCTATGACGCCGAGAAAGACAAGCAATTTGGTAATGCCGCCACCATCATCGGCGTCAATACATCTGAGCTTGAAACCAAGTTCCGAGCTGGCGTGCTCAAGCTCATTGCTGGCCGGCACATCACCGAGAACGATTCACACACAATTTTGGTGCACGAAGATTTTGCCAAGGCTAACAACCTGAAGTTGGGCAGTAAAATTAAACTGAAGGCTAACCAATACGACACCGATAACGAGCATCCATCCAAGGACGAGGTCGAGGTAGAGATCGTCGGTATATTTAATGGCAAAAACCCAAAGCAGGCGACGTATCAGGTGGAGCTGTTCGAGAATTTGTTCCTGACTGACCTCACGACAACTCGCCAGTTGAATGCCTATACAGCGCACAATGAGATTTACCAGGACGCTACGTTCTTCACCAAAGGCACCAAGCAGCTGGACGAGGTGATGGCGCGGGCACAGAAATTGCCGGTTAATTGGCAAAAGTATCAATTGAATAAGAATAGCCAGGAGCTGGCTGGAGTGACTG
>CALKQS010000008.1 GCA_937990725.1 uncultured Candidatus Saccharibacteria bacterium
TGCGCAGTGCGTCTGAGCCATACTGGCTGATCGCCTCCATTGGGTTGATCACATTGCCCTTGCTCTTACTCATCTTCTGCCCATGCTCATCCAGCACCAGCCCGTGCAGATACACATGGCGGAATGGCACCTGCCCCGTGCAGTACAGGCCAAGCATCATCATCCGCGCTACCCAGAAGAAGAGGATATCCCCCGCCGTCTCCATTACTGCATTGGGGTAGAATTTCGCCAGCGGCCCATCTTGCAAATAGTCGGTGGTGATGAATGGCCACTGCCCACTACTAAACCAAGTATCAAGTGTATCTTCTTCCCGGCGGTATGTTGTGCCATTTACAACTATTTCTTTTTCGTTGACATTTGTATTGAAGATCCAATCGCTTGGGTCGGTCGTACTCTGGAAGGCCGGAATGGGTATCCCCCACGGGATCTGCCGACTAACATTCCAGTCTTTGATCTCTCGCAGATATTTGATGACCACCTCGCCTTTGTTGGCAGGAGTGAAAGTCACATCGCCACGCTCGATAGCAGCAATCGCTGCATCCGCCAATGGCCGCATCGAGATGAACCACTGTTCCTTGACCATCGGCTCGATGACAGTATCGCACTTGTAACAATGCCCCACCGAGTGCTCCAGCTCCTCCTCGCCACGGCGCAGCTCTTCGCGCTCCAGCGCCTCTAGTACACGCTGACGTGCCTCCGCTGTGGTGAGGCCGTCAAATGGTGCGGGTACATTGGTCATTCGCCCATCAAAACCAATCACCTGCTTCACCGGCAGCCCATGCCGCTGCCCCATCTCAAAGTCATTTGGGTCGTGGGCCGGTGTGATCTTAACCGCACCGGTGCCGTACGACGCATCAACATATTCGTCAGCAATAATCGGGATTTCGCGCCCCACCAGCGGGAGCAACGCCTTAGTTCCAATTAGCTTCTTGTAGCGTTCATCTGCCGGGTTGACAGCGATGGCGGTATCACCCAGTAGCGTCTCGGGCCGTGTCGTAGCAACAATAATTTCACCAATATGATCGAGTAGTGGATACGCAATGCGCCACAGCTTAGACTTCTCCGTCTTGTGCACTACCTCGATGTCAGCAAAGCTGGTCTGGTGCTTGGTGCAGTAATTGACGATCCGTTCACCTCGGTAGATCAGCCCATCCTGCCACAGCTTGTTGAAGGTACCATAGACCGTCTCCACCACCTTAGGGTCAAGCGTAAAGACCATATCTTCCCAGTCGGCCCCGACGCCGAGGGCACGTAGCTGGAGCTCCATATCGCCCCGCTTTTTATCGACAAAGTCCCACACCTGTGCATACAGCTCGTCGCGCGAGTAGTCGAAGCGCGTCTTGCCCTGCTTCTCGAGCTCGCGCTCATACACCACCCATGTCTCAAAGCCCGCGTGGTCTGCCCCGGGGATAAACACCGCATCGTCGCCCTTCATCCGGTGGTAGCGCACCAAGATATCTTGCAAGGCCGAGCCTAGCGCATGCCCGACGTGCAGGTTGCCATTGGCATTGGGCGGCGGCATCACGATACTATACGGTGTGCCCTCCCCTTTTGGCCGAAACACGCCAGCGCTCTCCCACATAGCGTAGATATTTGGCTCGTATTCGTTAGGATTGTAGGTCTTGGCAAGTTTCATGGCGGTGGCTTCCTTACAGATTATTGATACTTTTCACACGAAAACGGCGCGGTCGATGCTTCACGTGAAAATATGTGTGCAGCATCTGCCTGGCCGATTTTTTGGTGCAACTTCAGCTACCTAGTATAGCACGTTTGGTGGCTCAATGGCAGGGGTGACAGGGGTTGGTAGTAGGGTAAGGTATTGCGAATTATGATGGTAATAGAGACGTCTTATTTTACAAATTAGCTGCTATTGCTGAGTAGTTTGTTATGATGATTCGGTATTTTTGCGGTTTTCACGTGGAAGGTGCTGCGTGCCAAGCTTATACTACAGCCTTAACATCTTATGATCCTATCTACACAGGGTACAAAAAAGGGAAGTAACCAAAGAGAAAGAGGCGGTTTTTACCCTACATATTGTGGCATGTTTGTCATTATGCTACCTTCGTCAGCTCCAGCTCATTAATAACAAAAAGTAAGGTGAAATATCTGCAAGTCAGAGGTAAGCGAGCTTATATTCATAGTCAAAATTGAGCTGCAATAGGGGAGTCTAAGCCATATATCTCACACATTCATCCTCATTTCACGTGAATAATGCGCACAACTTCGTCAAGCTTGATAGTCTCACACCGGTATATACACGTCACGTGTTACCTCACATTAGAAACTACATCTATAGAGCAGGGGAGGGCAACATAAAAAAGACGCCCCGCTAGAGCGTCTTTCTCTGAGCAACACCATGCTGCTACTTATGCGAACGACGATACGATGCTTGGCGCAGACTACGCACGTGCTGATATAGCGCTTGGTAGAGATGATACAGCCGGTAGCGCAGTGGGTGGAGCGGCTTCTCCCAGGTGCCGATATAGTCCACCGGCGTACCACCAAACGACTTCTTGAAGTGCGTGAAGCCCGCCCAAGGATGATCCTTCGGCACATCGTCTGGCGCAATGCCGTAAAAATCAAAGAATTTGTGCCCGGTATCGTGCGCATAGAAGAGGGCAGACACCACTAGTGCTGTAGCTGGGCTGAGGTTACGCTGGGCGGTATACGACGCAGCGTGGGCATAGGCCATCGTCGTGCCGTCACTAAAGAATATTAGGCTAGCAACTGGCTTATCTTCTAGCGTGGCATACATCAGGCCAGCTGCCTTACGTGGGAAAAGCACTTCTGCCATTTGGCGAAAGTAGGCATCACTATGAGGCTGCATGCCAGTACGCTTGGCAACATCGTGAATCATATCAAGAAAGATCTCTATATCTGCTGGTTCATAACTGGTATGGAACCGCACACCTGCCTTCTGATTTTTGCGCCACGTGTAACGTACTGCTTGCTTGGCATTAGCCAGGATCGCATCGTGATCCATCGTTACATCATTAATAATCGTTCGATCTGGTTGGAGGCTCTTCGCCTTGCGAAAGCCAAGATTTTGCAACTGCTCAAGTCGTGTCGTTCGGGGATCGACCCGCACAAAATCTGCACCATATTGCCTCCCAGTGGCAATAATATCCTTAAGTGCAGCTTCCTGGGCTGCATCATTATCTGCTTCGGGCCCATAGGGTACATACAACCGATGGTTGAGCCGACCGTGCTCAATAATGCCATAATACTGCCACCCTTTGTCTACCCGCCGCACCGTATGACGCTGCTGCGCTTGTTGAAAGGCCTCCCATGCCTCAGTCTGTAAAAAATGTTTCATAACATTAGTATAGCAACTTTACGGCGGATTTTCACTGATGATTGTTGCGAAAGTTCCATGCACGCCACGATGAAATAATGAATATTGGTACAAAGTATTATTGATCTAGCCCAGAGGTACGCGCGCTGTGAAGAGTCTAAGGCTGATATGTCTCGCTATTGAGCGTCTCTTCCTCTTACCACTCAAAAATGCTATACTAGCGCTATTATTATGCAGCTAAACCCCATCGATCCATCCACTCTCGAGCAATTTGCCGCGCAGCACCCGCTAGGGAGCTTCGTTCAGTCGGCCGCCAATGCCAAGCGGGTAGCACAGCTGGGCTGGCAGCCACATTATCTGGGGCTGTTTACCGAGGGTGGGCGCTTGGTGGCTACCGCTGTATTGTACGAGTGGCGCACCTTGGGCTATAGCGAGTTTGAATGTTTGCAAGGGCCGCTGGTGGATTATCACAACCCAGCCGTACTTAGCACACTATTGACAGAGATCAAGAAATATGTCAAAGCACACAAAGGTATTTTGCTCCGCCTGCAGCCGCCACTCATCCTGCGGCAGGGAAATGACCCTACTCAGCTTCTCGAAGTAGCAGGCACAGCCAAAGCACTACAACAATTAGAAAAGGCAGGCTTTCGCGCCACCCCTCCACAGCAGACCGACCACAACGCGCGCTATGTACGCTGGTTCTTTGCCAAAGATCTCTCGCCCTACCACGACGATACGGCACTACTCAAGAGCTTCGACGCCAAGACACGCAGCTGCGTCAAGGCAGCCACCAAATATGGTGTGGCGGTGCGCGAGATTACTGCGGTGGACGATCTCGTCCCGTTTGCGAAGCTGCTAATCGATACTGGCACGCGGCGTGGCTTCTCAGGACGCAACGAAGTGTTTTATCAGCAATTGTTCCGTGCCTTTCACCGCAAGCAGGCGTGGTTCCTGATTGCCGAGCTCGACCTTGCTGGCTACCAAGCTCGCCTCAGCACTCAGCATGATAGCCTGCAAGCCGAGCGCGATATGCTGGCGACTGAGCCAGACAAACAAGGGCAGGTGAAGGAGCTCGATAACCAGCTCGCTGCGGTGTCAAAGCGCCTGGCAGATTATGAAGCACTCCGCCACGCAGCCAATGGCGACGTGCTGCCACTTGCTGCTGCCATATTTATGCACACGAATGATAACGAGGTGGTGTATTTCCTCAGTGGCTCGGACGACAAGCACGCTAAGTTCTCTGGCTCATACGCCCTGCAATACGCAGCAATGCGCCGTGCCATCAGCCTTGGCGCTCAGCGCTACAACTTTTACGGCACAAGCGGAAACTTCAACGGCTTCCCGGAGCAAGAGGGAGTGTATCACTTCAAGAAAGGCTTTGGTGGCCAGCTGGAGGAACGTGCTGGCTGCTATGAATATATCGCTCGGCCATTCATACATCAGGTAATTCGCTGTGCGCGTGCGGTGCGAAAAATTGTGGCGCGGTAGAATGTTGCCTTGGTAACAATTTTCACGCTCTATGAGGTAAAAATAGTAGGGGTCGTTGTCATCGGAAGAATGACCTGCTATTTGCAGATTTCCAGCTCATTCTTTGGGCCTATCAACCTAAATTGAACGCCGCACCAGCTTTCGCTGTACACCCGCCGCTCAAGAAAATATATGGAGGGTAGCGGCAAGGCACATGGATAATCCCTGTAGTATATTCTGACTGGAATATGTTTGGTGTGGTGTTCGCAGTGAGGGTGAGCTATAGTTATGTAAGTTTTTGGGTTTTAAGATTCGAATCTATAGTATTTGATCTTTGCAATAGTCCATGATACTATTTTGTCATGCTCGTCAAACGCCCAACATCAGAGCTATCTATCCAAGAATTACGACCAGACATCTTCGTTGCGGGTCCTATTTCTGGTGCAGAAGATTGGCAAAAGCAAGCAGAAAAATTATTAGAAAATATTGAGCGCGGCGAAGAGCTCATTATTGCCAACCCACGACGCCCAGAAGGAATACCGCGCGTTGGTGATATTGCGAAGGAGCAGATCACATGGGAGCACCGAAATCTACAGCTCGCACGTGTGGTAATGTTTTACTTTGTCAAGGGACCAGGTATCATTACACCACTAGAGCTTGGTAAGGAACTCGGACGCGGCTCGCCTATTGTGCTTGGCATTGACAAAAGCTTCGACCGACCATTTGACATCGAAACACAAGCACACCTCGAGCAGCCAGAGCTCCCGATCTATCGCACACTCGACGAAACTGTTGTAGCTGCTGCAGCGCTGGCCAGGCAGATTCGCGCAAAAGAAGGCTAAATATCAGCCCACACCGCTTCGCGCATCGACAAACTCGGCTGCACTTCGAGCAGGTATGGGTCGACTGTGTGGCCAACCTGGGCGTAGTAGTAGCCGAGGGTGGCGATCATCACTGCATTGTCCGTGCAAAAGGCCATGGGTGCGTAGCTAATAGAGCAGGGCAGGGCGGTGCGCAGCTGGCGGCGGAGTTCTTGGTTGGCCGCCACACCACCAGCAATCACGACGGAGCGCGGCGCATAGTGCTCATACGCCAGCACCGTCTTATCCACCAACGTCTCCACTGCCACACGCTGGAAGCTCGCCGCCATATCATGGCGCTGCTGCGGCGTGACAAGCGCTGGAAGCTCGTGCGAAGGAAAAGAGGTATCTTTGCCCACCTCGGCCTGCATTCGGCGCAGCACGGCCGTCTTGAGGCCTGAGAAGGAGAAATCGTACTGGCCATGCATCCGCGCTTTGGGCAATGTGTAGCGCTGCGGGTCGCCCTGCGTAGCGGCAGCAGCAATGGCGGGGCCACCAGGGTAGGGTAGGCCAATGATCTTCGCTACCTTGTCGAAGGCTTCGCCCACAGCATCATCCTGTGTTTGACCAAGTAGTGTATAGTCACCATGCGCCCGAAACAGCACTAACTGGCTATGCCCACCAGAGACGATCAGCGCCAGCATAGGGAAGTTCGGCTGCGCAGCAGGCAGCGCGAGGGCTGGCTCGGGCTTTGGCCGGCCATCCTCCACCACAAAGTTAGCATAGACATGCGCCTCCACATGATGAATCGCGTAGAGCGGCTTCTTGTGCACAAGTGCGAGCGTCCGCGCCGCCAGTGTGCCAACCAATAGTGACCCTACCAGCCCAGGCGCATACGTCACAGCAATGCCATCAATCTCATCCCAGCTGCACGCTGCCTCGGCCAATGCGCGGTCAATCACCGGGGTAATCATCTCAATATGGCTCCGCGCCGCTACCTCTGGTACCACACCGCCATACTGGGCGTGAATATCTATCTGCGAGTGAACCACACTGCTCAGCAAGCGCCGCCCATCGGCCACCACCGCAGCCGCTGTCTCATCGCAGCTGCTCTCAATCCCAAGAATCTTCATAGGGTTATTATAGCAAAGGAGGGGCATGCAATGAGAAAAACCTATGAAATGGCTATATAAAAAATAAGATAACGATGCAAAAATACCGACAAATCTCACTTTCTTAGCGCTAGCTCCACCAACCTATCACTCTGCCCAGTGGAATGTGAAAGCTCGTTGCAATAACTATTTTGTGCTCCGGTGCATAAGATGAATATTCGAGAGAGATATTCATCCTTATAGTGTTCCGTCATCGGGAGTGTGGGAAGGGGGAGTGCGAGGATAAGCGAGGCTTTTGCGATCCCAATCGTAGCACATTTGCTTAATCAAAAAATCATGCCTCTCATGGTTTTAAATACTACCAAAAGTGGTATAATATGTGCCATGGCATTTTCTCTGAAACAAACACTTAAGAATACCCTTCCGCCCAGCGTGCTGGCGGCGCTGGAGCCAAGCTATCGGCTGCTTGAAGCTACTGCGGCTGCAGCCAACCAAGGCTTCCCAGCCCAGGGCATGCACGTCATTGGCGTGACGGGGACGAACGGTAAGACCACAACGTGCTTTATGATCCACCGCATGCTGGTCGAGGCAGGCTACAATGTCGGCCTGATGACGACGGTGGCATATGGAGTGAACGACGACATCACATCGCAAACCGAGCACATGACCACCGTATCTGCACCCCTGTTGCAGCAGCGTTTGGCGGAGTTTCGGCGGCGTAATGTGCAGTGGGTTGTGCTAGAGGTGACAAGCCACGCGTTGGCGCAGCACCGCATCTTTGGCGTCCCGATCGATATTGCCGTCATGACCAACGTCACGCACGAGCATCTCGATTATCATAAGACATTCGAGCGCTACCGCGCCGCCAAAATGCGTCTCTTCAAGCTCGCGCGGCGGGTTGGCATTATCAATGCGGATGATCCATCGGCGGCGGTCTTCGAGCAAGCCGTGCCGCGCAGCCTGTGCTATGGCATTGCAGGCGGCGACATTCGCGCCACGAACATCATCCAAACCGCCTCGGGTAGCCGCTATGATGTATGGCTCATGGGGCAGATGCATCACATCACCATCAACATGCCGGGTGAGTTCAACATTGCCAACAGCCTGGCCGCGGTAGCAGTAGGGCACGAGGTAGGCCTGAGCCGGGCACAGATCGAGCAGGGCCTAGCTGCACTCACCGGGGTGGAGGGCCGTATGACGGTAGTTGATGCTGGGCAGCCATTCTCTGCCATTGTCGATTTTGCCCACACGCCCGACGCCTTCGAGCGGCTGCTGGGCAGTGTGCGAGCCAGCACCAAGGGCAAGCTGATCGTCCTGTTTGGCTCGGCTGGCCAGCGCGATGAGTCCAAGCGAGCCATCCAAGGCAAGATCGCAGGGCGAATCGCCGACGAGCTTATCCTCACCGAAGAAGACGACCGCGATACAGACGGGCAGCACATCCTTAGCCAAATCGCCAAAGGCGCAGAAGCCGCCGGCAAAACCCAAGACACCGACCTCTTCCTCATCCACGATCGCGCTGAGGCCATCCGCTTTGCCATCCGCCGTGCCCGCACCGCCCGCGACACCGTCGTCTTCCTGGGCAAAGGCCACGAAAAAACCATCGAGCGCGCCGACGGCAGCCACCCCTGGGACGAAATAACAGAGGTGCGAAATGCTATCCGCGAGCGGCAAGCATCAAAGAAAAAGCCAGCGAAAGGCAAGAGCAAGCGCACAAAAGACGCCAGCAAACCTCGGCCCAAAGCCAAAGACAAAGCCAAGCGCAAGAAAAAGCTAGCTTCGCGCCACAGCAAGCGGGCATCAGCGAGTTAGTGTGTGCACGCGGCTAAATGCTCTGCGGGGTATCTGTTTCTCCGTCGGATTGCATAGCCTCCACTTCGAGTATCACATCGTCTGCATCGTTGCTGATGTCTACTCTTACATAGCGCCTATCAGTGGTTAAGCCAGTTGCTGACCAGCCATCCTCGGCATACTGCAACGACATCCACTGGATAGAGAGCGGCCCTGGCTCGTCTTCAGACCCACCATAGGGCCATGGTCTTTTCTTGAGGATCGATCGAGCAATTGACTCTTTGAGTACTGCATGTCTCTCATGCTCTTCATTTGACGGCTGCTGTGGTATTTCGTGCGGCATATGGCATACACCTCCTTTACCTCTGTTATAGTCGCATGTCTGTGGTGAGATCTACCTCTGTTGCGTTGGCTTATCTAGGATACCATGGCTATACATGCGGGCTACCACCCGTGGCATAACCCGGATAATTTTTTCCTTCGGCAGCATTAGTTTATTGCGATATTCATACCGTTCCACACCAGGGAAGAAAAAGATCCGTCTGTCATCGCCATGCTCAGCAGCATCCTCCTGGGCCTCATGCACATAGTGTTCAGATGACTTGAGATCGATAAGCTTACCATTCACTATCATATCTATCCCGCGCATATCCTGGTTGGCCGTACCTGGCTCATAGGCAATGCCCGCTTCATCCAGCACCCGCATGAAGAGCACTTCGTTGCGAATGCCCGCTACTGTCGCATACAACATACCTATTCGATCTTGCTTGTTTTGAGCATGCTTCTTGCCTGGACACACGGCTTCTAAGCCGTTAACTATATCCGACACAGACGGTATCGACTTCCATGTCTCGCAGGCGTGTGTGGCGTTGTCTATCACATCGCGCAGGGCGTGATTAAAGTGCGTGAGTTTCTTGATTCGCTGCTTATTTTCTTGCCGAGTCAGCGCCATATCATCTTGTTCGGTCGCCTCCACCCAGCCAGGATACGCTGCAAGCAGCCGCGCCATATCGACATGCGACCACTGTTCTTTGCTCGCATAGTGCTGCACAAGCGTCACAGCACTCTCTCCCAGGGCAACCGAGCGTCGCTGGCGGCGTTTTTTCTCACTCCAGTTACGACCTGCTTGCTCGACGAGGTAGGTGAGATGTGGCTTTTGGCTCTTCAGCGCTGCATCAACAGTAACAAGCTGCTTTTTGATGTTCGAAGAAGACGTCGACCACTGGCTCGGCGATATGGGCGATACCGGCATTGTATCGACGTCATAGCGCTTGTGTTTGCGTGTATAGTGTGACTTATAGTGACGTGTTTTTGTCATGGTTGTGTTTGTATTATATATCATTTTTAGTACCATCACAAAATCACCACATCAGTGGTGATAATGCCTATTCTTACTGTATGAGCTGTTACCGCTGCGACAAATAGTCAATCTCTTTGATGATGTCGAGTAGCGCTTGGGCGCGGCGGGTTTCGTCGCGGATGGACTTGGCAATTTGGTACGCTGGGTCGATCAGGCTCTTGTCGTCTGTCGAACGGATCAAAAGCAGATAGGTATCGAACTTCTCATCTGGGCTAACGTTGAGCTTATCCACCAGTGGGCGCAGCTCTTTGATGGCCGATTGCTTCACGCCATTGAGCGCCTCACCACTGGGGGCAGGCTGCGACGGCTGCTGCTGCGAGGACATCACTGGCACAGACGAGCCCATATTGCCCGACATACCCGAGAGTGACGAACGGCCAGCACCTTGCCCCGACATCATCGCCTGCGACCGCTGCGACGCTGCTGTGCCTACCTGCGGGCCGATCCCAGCGAGCACTTTGGCAAGCTCTTGATCGTCGGTAATTGATTGTGATGTAGTGCTAATATTCATGGTTCCCACCTGTCTCCAAATATGCTTATGATTCTCTGCTAATTAATGTATCATGGGAGGGTATACTCTTGCAAGCAGAAGGAGACGATTATGCTTGATGACCAGACCATATTGCGCCAACGCGGCGCTGGAGCCGCCCTGCATCACATTACAACATTATGGAAACAAACGATGCTGCCAACAGAGGTAACTAGCCAACTCTCGCATATGGCAGCCAAGCATGATATTCGTAATGTTGTGATTATAGCAATGGATGGTGGTGCGGTACTGGCTCACGTCGCTCAGCAGCTCGTCCAGCCTCACTTGGCCGTGCCTGTGCTGTGCTGCGAGGCAGCGGCAGTGCCCGCATTTGTGGATACACATAGCCTGGTGATTATTATCGAGGCTGGCATCTTGCCTGACCAGGTGAAGAATATACTGCGCTATACACAGCAGCATGCCGCTCCGGCCGTTTTGCTCACTCATGATGCTGCCGTGGCTGAGTGCACCACAGCATACCCTGCAGCTACCGTCGTGCCAGTCGCCAGGAGGGAAGGGCAGGTGGAACCACTACACATGCTCAGCACACTAAGTGCGCTACTGACGGCCTATCAGTTGCTGGATGATGATCTTGTGGAAGCGATAGCAAATGGCGCAGCGTGCTCAGCGAACGCGGCGCAGCAGTGGGGTGTTACCGTGCCAACCACTCACAATCTCGCCAGGCAGCTTGCACGCCAGGCAGCGGGCAAGACGGCGGTGTTTTGTGGCAGTGGGGCGCTCGCGCCAGTGGCCCAGTGGTGGCAGTGGTGTTGGCAGAAGCGGGCGCACAATGTGGCATTCGCTACCACTCTTGCCGAAGCCGAGCAGGCTGGCGCTCATGGCTGGCTAAGCCATCCTGTAGACAAACCATTTGCGCTTTTCGACCTCGCAGGGGAGAATGACGCCACTACCCAGCAACGCATGGCAGCGCTCGATCGCCGCCTCAGTGGCCGCCGCCCCCACGCGAAGTCTATCTTGCTTGCCGGCGAGACGGAGGTAGAGCAAGTGCTACACGGCATGCTGCTAGCGGAATTCGCCAGCTGCTACCTTGGTGTGTTGAATGGCGTGAGGCAGGGGAAGGGCGGTATGTCTTGAAATTTCAAGGTTCATACTCGCAAAACTCTATATTTGAGTAGAGTAGGATAAAAGCCAAGCAAAAACCCGCCATATGCGGGCGGGTTCTATACCAAAATAACTTATCTTGTTTAGTGGTACTGCCGTAGCGACTCGATCGTGTTCTTGCGTGCGGCCCGGATGGCTGGGTAGAGGCCAAAGGTGAGGCCAACCGCCAGTGCGAGGCCAATTGCCATCACTGCCGTCTGCCACTCCAGCGATGGTGGGAAGGACAGCCAGATGCTAAAGCTCAACGCCACTATGTAGCCCAGGATATAACCCAAGATACCACCGAGCAAGCTAATCGCCAGCGCCTCGATAACAAACTGCGTAATGATATTACCATCGGTTGCACCAACCGCTTTGCGGATGCCCACCTCGCGCGTGCGCTCCACCACACTCACCAGCATGATGTTCATGATGCCAATACCACCGACCACCAGCGAGATCGCCGCAATCAGCGTCAACACCTGGGTCAGCGCGGTGAAGAGCCGGTTGGTCGGCTGGCTAATCGCATCACCCGTTGCCACGGTAAAGTCTTCTTCGCCTTGGTGATTTTGCTTAATCTTATCCTTAACTTGCTGAGCAATTTGCCCGACCTGCTGCGACGCATCAGCCTGGATGTTGATCTGCTGAATCTGCGTGTGACCACTGTGGATCTTCTTACCTGCCTCAGTGGTGATGATAGCTGCGTTGTCGAAATCAACGTTGTTATAATTCAGCGGATTTTCTGTAGCACGCATCACCCCCACCACAATGAATTCCTTGCCGCGGATCTTAAATGTCTGGCCAATCGACTGCTCGGTGCCAAACAGCTGCACCGACAGCTTTGGGCCAAGCACCGCTGGCTTGGCATCGTGTGTACCACCCTCGAGGAAGTCACCCTCGCGCAGCTCGAGCTGACTCGTGATAGCAAGGTCTGGCGAAGTTGCCACAACAGTAGTGGTGGCTTCTCGGTCGTTGCTCTTGAGCTTGTTCTCAGAGGTCATCATTGGCGCTACAGCGCGGATATGTGGCATCTTGCGCACCGCCTCAACGTCGGACTCGGTGATGGTGCTGGTGTTGTAATTATATTGCGCCACCGAGCTCGCTAGCGACGAGAAGCTCTTGTCTTGCACGCCCGGGCGCACCACAATGAGGTTATTGTTGAGGTCGGACACCTGTTGGGAGATGATATTGTGCAGGCCGCCGCTCAGTGCCAAGATCGCCACGATACTACCCACACCAATTGCCACACCCAGCGTCGCCAGCAAATTACGGCCGCGATTGCGCCGGAAGCTACTGCTTGCATTTTCGAAATGGTCGATGATTATCATGCCTGGGGCTCCTTTGTGCTAGATTGGTGAGCAGACGATGGTGCAGCGGGCTGCTGGGCCGGTGCAACCTTGGCTGGCTGAGCAGATGCTGCAGATGGTGGTTGCACCGCAATATGGGCTGCTGGTGCTGCGGGCTGTGGTGCAACCGGCTTGGGTGGTGCGGCTACAGACTGTGTTGACGCAGGCGCTGCTGGCTGAGCTGCAGTAGCCGATGCTGCTTGAGCCGGCGCAGCAGAGTGTGCCAGAGCAGGCTGCGCCGCCGACGGAGCGTGCTGTGCAGCAGGCAAGGCTGGCGGCACCTCTGGCGGAGCAACTGGCATAGGCTCGATGGTTGGGCCATCTTGAGTATGCGGATCTTCATAGTCGACTACTGCTGGTGCTGTCGTTGCTGGTGCAGGGGCGGCCTTCGCGGGACGACCGCGGGCAATTGCCTTGACGGGTGCAGCTGGCTGAGCAGCCGATGCTGTGCCCTGCGCAATCGTCGGCGCAGTCTTGCTAGCAGGCGCCGCCCGACGCACCCGTGGCTTGCGGGCCACTGGCGTTGGCGTAGCGGCAGTGGTGCGCATCTGTTCATCACTAGCAATCTGCCCATCAAGCATCTTAATCACGCGGCTAGCGTAGCTCGTGAGGTTTGGGTTGTGCGTCACCATAATGATGGTATTGCCCCGGCGGTGCAGCTGAGCCAACTCTTCCATAATAATATGGCTCGAACGGCTATCGAGGTTACCAGTTGGCTCGTCAGCCAGGATAATAGACGGGTGGTTCACCAATGCGCGGGCAATCGCCACGCGCTGTACCTGCCCACCACTGAGCTGCCACGGCATGTAATATTCGCGCTCTTGGAGGTGGAAATTCTTCAGCACAGCACTGGCCTGCTCTAGGCGCTTGACGCGGCGCATCCCCCCACGATAGCTCAGGGGAAGGGCAACGTTCTCGAGCACCGTTAGGCGATTAATCAGGTTAAAACTCTGGAAGACGATGCCAATCTGCCGTGAGCGAATCCGAGCGTGTTGGCGCTTGCTCAGCGTCGCGACCGATGTTCCATCAAGAAAATACTCGCCGCTGTCGGCGCGGTCGAGCAAGCCCATAATATTAAGCAATGTCGTCTTGCCGCAACCACTAGGGCCCATGATGACGATGAATTCGCCTTTTTCGACTCGCAGGTCGACGTTGTCCAAGGCGTTTTGGGCAGCATCGCCCAGACCATACTGCTTGGTGAGGCCTCGGAGTTCTATAACTGGTGTAGAAGATCGTACCATAATTATCCTTTAGTATAAACTGTCAAAAAACATTTCTGCAAGCCCAATCTGCCCAAAAGTGCATATCTATGGCCACGCATCATGCCAAAAGACGAATCAGCAGCGCACTCCTATGGCAGCGTGCCGCCTGGCGCTGGTATGGCGGAGAGACAGGGATTCGAACCCTGGGTGACGTTGCCGCCACACACGCGTTCCAGGCGTGCCAATTCAACCACTCTTGCACCTCTCCGTACCTCTGTATTATAGCGGATGTGGGGTGGGGTGGCAATATGTATGAGTTGCTCGGATATATTGCAATTTGCTCATGCAAGTATTTTACCTATGAGAGTGTGTATTGGTGTTATATTTGTCAGTCTGTATCGTTAATTATTTTAAATATAAATGTATAGGGAAGGATCAATAACTATTCTTGTACGATTGGAGGGTTGCAAACTATCATACTTTCTTTATCATGTGGTATGTATAAAATATCTCCCATTTTTGCCAAAAAATAATGTTCGAGTATATTTCTATACTAACCTCTGTGTGCATGCGCCATTCATTTTTCTCAACAGAGGCCAAAAAATATTTGACCTGCCGCGCAAACAATGGTAGCATGAAACGCAAGTGCGCATATAATAAGCACACATAACCACTAATCCTGTATTGGGGAGGATTGAAGCTTATGACAGAAATACGCAATAGTTATCCGGTAGGCGTTAGCGGATCTGAAAAACCAGATAATGCAGCCTCACATGAACAAAAAAACCCCCGTAGACGAGATTTCCTTCTCGGTTTGAGTCTCGGTGGTGCAGCCTTGGCTGTTGGAGCAGGTCTATCAGCAGCTCTTTTTGGTCACAACCGATCTAGCTCAGCCTCTTCAGAAACAACGCCCTCTGCATCAGAATCTCCAAGCTCGAGCCCAGAAGCAACTCCATCTGCCACTGCAACAGAGTTCACTGAGTCATCGGCACCGTCTCAAGAACCAGAGTCAACTCATACTAATGAATTGCGCCCTGAGCCCGTTGGCAAATATAATTTTTCGAATTTGAATGAATTCAATGACAAGTTATGGGAACAGTACGATGACCGTACCAAAGGTCAAGTTGTTCTCGATTTTTTCAAAAACAATCTTAGCCCAGACGTTATCGATAAGCTCGTCAACTGGAATGCGGGTAAATCACAAGAGCTAGCGGATATTTGGTTCAGCGATGTCGACCCGCTTATACGCAAACTGACACACGATGCCAAATATCATGCAAAACTTACCGACGATAATGGCGCAGAAATTTATCCATGGTCACTACTAAACAATTTAGCGAGCTATCTTGATGTTCCGCACATAGGCCAATCCAAGGGATATTATGGTAAGTTTGTTGACGAAGCTTACCAATCTCGTGGCCAGGACCTTCCAAACTACAAACCGACTATATTCACAATTCAAAGATTCGCTACCATGTCTGAATTAGGCGACAGATATCCGATAGATACGAGCAAGACCGTTAAGGGCGAGCAAATCTTTAGCGCAGTCTACTGCGAGGTACTAAATGATAGAGATGGTAAGATATATGATTTTGCCATCCGAACTCAGGTACAAGACCCAAAGACAGGGAGATACGATGTCGACCCATTTCCACGCGTTGCTTATTTCTGTCGTACGGATGAATCTAATAAGTATAAGCCTACTAATATCCCCCCACTGAATGAAGCGCGTTAGAAAGTGTAGCGCTTATATCCTTCACAATTTTCAATTTTAGCTCCATATAGCTAGTTTTATAGCGTTGTTTTGTGTATTATATGTAGTGTATGACAAACTCTCTTGTATCTAAGCTAAAGCGCTTTTCACTCTTTCCATTAGCTATTATTCTTGTACTTAGTTCCAGCGTGTTTATAGACCAAAAGGCTTATGCTGATGATCATGATGAGAAGATTCGAAAATGGGCTCTCTTTGAGGCGCAAGACGGGGAGAGTGGCACATCTCATGCTGGGTGTTTTGACGGGATTTACAGTATTAGCTTTAGAGATGTCAAAACTAATGGTCTTGGCGGAGATGGTTTTAGCGAAGAGCGCTTTGTCCTAGGCAAAAAAATGTCATGTGCTGCCATTTATGAAGAAGGTATCTTAAAATGGGGGTTTTCGGGCGCTGAAGATTTTTTGACCGCAGCTGGTTATAAGAAGAACAATGGCAATAGAACATGGGAAGCAACAAAAGGTCGGCAAGGCCCTGTCAACGCAGCAATTCGTAGTAAGTTAAAAATTAATGATAATAATATAGAGGAGTATTTAAAACCTGGTGAGATATACACGTATTATTATAAGGATTTTGTCAGCACGTGTTCCGTCAAGGATGAGAAAAATCGATCAGAGCTTAATAGTTCTCAAATCACTCTTGCAGACAAAGCAGAAGATGGCTATATATCCTATAGCAGGATTGGAAAAGACGGCAACAGTGATATAGTACAGCAAGTTATAGCAAAGTACAAAGCTCCAGACATAACTGTAACAGCGGGTAATCATTCTAAGACAGAAGAAGACAAAAAATTCTGTATCGATAAATCAAAAAAAGTTACAGCACAAGCAAGCAAGGCAATAGATAACGCCAAGAAAAACGCCTCAGCAAAGGCAGTTGACGACAGCCTTGCATCAGCGTTGTCTTCTCTAAAAAATAAGGCATGTGCGGCAGACCAATCGAAATGTAATGATAATGGTTGGGAAAAATCTGTTGCGGTTTGTATTGCAAATGCTACGAAATCCTATGTTACAGAGGCTGTAGTAACGCGCGGGAAATCTAGTAAAGAAAAAGATATCAACACATACAAAAAAGAATACATTAGCAAATGTATGCATGAAAAATGGCCAAATCTGACAGAAAAAGAGATCAAAGATATTCTTAACGGTGTTGATACAAAGAAGGCGGCAGACGCAGCAAAAGCAGGAGACATTGACATAGGGGGTGGTGAGGGTGCTCACGACACGCCTGAGGCTGGTGAAGAAGAATCCAAATCCCGCTGTGCCATCGATGGTGTTGGCTGGGTTGTTTGCCCTGTCGTTAACTTCCTTGCCGATATCTCAGACGACTCTGCAGGTATTTTGGCCAAGCTACTTGAAGTCAACTCATTTATCTTAACTAATCGTGGTCCTGATTCTGCCTTCCACTATTGGTCGCGTATTCGGGATATTGCCAATATCGTCTTTATCATCGTTTTCTTGATCATCATCTACTCACAGGTTAGCGGTCTTGGTATTAGCAATTATGGTATTAAGAAGCTTCTTCCTAAGCTTCTTATGACTATCGTCCTTGTCAATATATCTTTCTATGTATGTAGCATTCTTGTCGATATCTCTAATATTGTTGGGTCATCATCGTTCAACTTCATTACCTCACTTGGTGGTGGTGGGAGCGGCCCAGAAGGTGGCTGGGCGACAAAAGGTAATGCGCTAGGAGGAATTGCCGCTGCTGTTCTTGCTGGTACCGTTGGATTCTTTGTCTTGGGTACTCTCATTTCTGGCCTTGTCTTTATTGTTGTTACTGCAACTATTACCGCATTTCTTCTTGGCGCACGACAGGCATTGATTATCTTTACTATTATCTTGTCGCCGCTTGCTTTTGTAGCACTGCTATTACCAAGTACAGAAGGGTTATTTAAGAAGTGGTGGGGCTTCTTCAAGACACTCCTCTTTCTCTATCCAGCAATTGGTTTACTCTATGGTGCATGTAACCTGGGGGCAACGGTCATTAATGGTATGAAGGGTGAATCACCTGTATTACTACAGATCATTGCTGCCGCTCTTACCTTCACACCACTCCTATTAGTTTCTCGCCTAACAAGCCTCATGACCTCAATGATGGGGCTAGCAAATATTGCTGATAAGTGGGGCAACTTGGCTGGTAAAGCTACTGAGAAGAAGTTACAGTCTGGCCTGGATAAGTCTATGTACGGACGATTTATGGCAGAGCGAGAACGCTCAAAAGAACTGGCGCATGCGCAAACTCAAGCTGGCACCTATAAGGGCTGGAATCCTGTTAGGAGGTTACGAAGTGGGGCTATGCGAGGAATTAATAAGCGCGCTCGCAACCTTCCAGGGTCAGCTGGTAGATCGGTGCGTCGTGCCCAAAGCTATGCATCGCGCCTTATCGACCAACAAGCCGAGGAGGAGATGAAACTCTCAGAGTCATTCTTTGAAAATTATCGATATCTAGACAAAGACGGGAAGGAACAAGCTCTTTCTCGTAGTGATATCTTTGAACTTGCAAAGGGTGGAAAAATTCAAGGTTACAAAAAGAATAAAGACGGCAGTATAGAGAAAGGTGATGTGTTAGACGCTGATAATTTCTCTGCCTTCGACAAGCGATACATTGTTACAGATGCTGCTAAGCATGCTAACTCAAACCAGCTACGTGCACTAGCAAAACATGCTAATGACGATCTAGGTTCTGGTGATCGTGCAGCTATTGCTGACGCACTCTCGCAATCTCCGGCCGCTGCCAAGAACCCGTGGTGGACTGGGAAAGCTGCAGACCAGTTACGCGCGGGCGAGTTTAATTATGAACAAGCTGTTGTGGAAGGCGCTCTTGGCGGGAAATACAACGCACCTAAGATGGCCGATATGGATGAGCCGGCCTTCAAGGATATGATGGAGGTTCTTAGTAGAGACAATATTAGTGGCATCAGCGAAGATCAGCTTATGGAGGCAAGGCAAGCTACTGGTCTAGCAATTGACGCAGCACTACGGTCTCAACTCTACAACGCAAAGATGCAGAGTAACGACGCAATCTATAAGCGTGCATCCAAGGCTAGAGAATGGAGCCACGACCCAACTAAGCAATATCGTACTTTGGGGAATAATACAAAGCAAGACTAGTGAGTCTTCTCCCCATCCCCCTCATGCTATAATAAATACATAAACTATGTCGAGATATAAGGTTGCGCAGGATGTAGAGGCAGAGGATAAGATTCTTGGGCCGTTTAGCTTTCGCCAGTTTATTTATCTGCTGGTTGCGGCGGCAGGAATTGCGTTGGCGTGGGGATTGTCGCAAGTGTTTTTGCCGCTGGCGGTTATTCCAGTGCCAATTATCCTACTATTTGGTGCGCTAGCTCTGCCACTGCGCAAGGACCAGCCAATGGAGGTTTACCTCGCGGCGGTGATATCATTCTACACCAAGCCACGCCGGCGCATGTGGCAGCCTGATGGTATCAACTCGTTAATCGAGATTACGGTACCCGAGAAGGTGGAGATCGAGCGAACGAAGAACCTCAGCCAAGACGAGGCCGAGCGCCGCTTGGCGTATCTGTCGCAGCTAGCTGATACTCATGGATGGTCCATTCGCCACACCCGCGTGCCCGATGCACAGGGGTCGATGATTAGCGATGTCTACTTCGAGGCGCAGCAGACCTCGGATATGTTTGATGATAACAGTAGCGAAGCACGGGCGATGACGCGGCGCATCGAGCAATCAAACCAAGCCCGGCGCCGAGCCGCCATTGAGCGCATGCAAGCCCCAGCGGCTGCGCTGCCTGCCGTAGCTGATGGGCAGCCACTCCAGCAAGTCCCGGTGCCGTATCAGCCAGCCTGGCCACAGGCCCAGCCGCAACCATACCAGGCAGCACCGCAGCCAGCTCCAACTATCCCACCACAGGCTACACCTCCGTACCAGCCACCCGTTGATGCCGCTGGCTTTGCGCCAGTGTCGCCGCCTCAGCCTCGTATGCCAGAGCCGCCATACCCAGCACCAGAGCCTCAGCGCCCAGCAGTGTCGTATTCATCCACGAGCTTCCCGGAGAATCGCACGGCGTCGTCGCATCAGCAAGTTCCTTCACTCGATGCTAGTGCTTACCAAAATCAACCAAACCCATACCCACCTCAGCAATCTACCGAGGTATACGAGATTTCGCCAGTGGATGATGCGGCGCATGATGAAACACCTGTTGCCGAGCCACAGCCCATGCCGCGAGAGCATGACTCACTCCAGTCTTTGCCAATGGCACTGCCCGCCGTTATTCCGCATGATTCGGTCTTGCCAGACGCCCTGAGCAAGCCCTACACGCCGGCTAAACCCGCAGTAGAAACTGCGCCAGAGCCCAAACCAGAAGAAGCACCATCCTTTGAAGCGATCTATGCCAACTTGCGCCAGCACGCTACTCCCAGCACCGATGCCGTACCGCTTGTACCACCCCAAAAGCCAGCCGCGCGCACTGCTACTACACCTGATTATCAACCAGCTACAGCACCTTCTACCGATGTTCAGCCATCATCCACCCCAGTACCTGCAGAGCAACCAACCCCGCCAGCAGCCTCCAATTATCCGCAAACCCCTGTGTCGTATCCTCCCCAGCAGCCTACCTACCAGCCAGCACCACCTCAGCAGCCACCCGTTGCACCAGTTCAAGCCGCACCAGCTCTTGCACCCACCCCAGCCGCAGTATCCTACCGAGATCGCTCAGCACTGGCTGATGATAAAAATGTCATCGACATGTCCGTGCGCTACAACCCATACCCGAGCATTCACCAGTCGGTCATTCAGCCGCTCGACCCCAGTTATTACGCCAAGACAACCCCCACGCGCGAGGAACGCCTGCGTGAGGAGCAGCTCGCCCAGCAACGCAACAATCTGCCGCCAAACACTAGCACAAACACCGTCTCGCCTGATATAATTAGACTAGCCAGCAACTCTGATTTGTCCGTTGCTGCCATTGCCAATGAAGCCAACCGGATTCAACATCAAGAGCAGGCTAGTCAGGATGATGACGATGATGAGATTGTCATCCCTTTGCGCTAAGAAATAAGAAGGAGAGTGGTGTCGCCAAATTCACCCAACAATCAACAGCCACCAGCTGGGCCACCCAGCCAGTTTGGCTATAACCAAGGCCAGGGCGCTGCGCCAGCGGGCCAGGCACCAGCTAATTATCCGCAGTACCCCGCTCCGCCACAGGGCAATTACCCCGCCGTGCAAGCACCGGCTCAGCCACCAGCTGTGCAGGGCAATACGAATGATCAGCCTACTCAAGACACCAAGAAAAAGGCTCCACCCAAGCCCGCTACCACACAAAATAGCCTCCTCCTCTCGGAATTGCGCGATGATATGATCATCATGGGTGATGGCAGCTTTCGCGCCGTCATCGCCTGTGAGTCGATTAACTTCGACCTGATGAGCGCTCGTGAGCGCGAGGGGGTGGAGTATAGCTACCAGAACTTCCTCAATGCGCTATACTTCCCAGTGCAGATCTGCATCCGCTCGCAGCGGGTGGATATTGGCCCTTACTTGGATAAGCTGGTCGCCATCCAGCGCACCCAAGACAACATGCTGCTCAGCGTACTGATGGAAGACTATATCAACTTCATCGACGACCTCTCGCAAAACGCCAACATCATGGACAAGAGTTTCTACGTCGTCATCCCGTATTACCCAGCAGGGGAGGGGACAATTCTCGACCAGAGTAAAGGGTTCTTCACCAAGCTCTTCGCTCCTAAGAACACCAACACCGTGACGAAGATTAGCAAAGAAACCTACGAGCGAGCCCGCGAGGAGATCCGCAACCGCGCCGACACCATCCTCAATGGCTTGATGCAGATTGGTGTGCGGGCAGTGCAACTCAAGACTAAGGAGCTCGGCACCCTCTATTACAACATGTACAACCCCGACACGGCAGTGCGCGAGCCGCTGGGCGACTTTAATAACGTGACTTCCACCTTCGTCCGCAAAGGCGAGGGAGCCGTCCCAACCTCGACAGCATATCACAAAGGAGATTTTTAATGGCACGACGACCTGATCCAATCGACATTGCTGCCCAGCAGCGCGAGCGCGAGCAAGCAGAGGTAGAGGAAGCCTTTATCAAGGGGATGACGACGCTGCGCGACCTAATCGCGCCCAGCAGTCTCGAGATCCACAGCACATACTTCCGCATTGGCACCAAGTATGGCCGCACACTTTACATCTACGGCTACCCGCGTGAACTCTACACAGGCTGGCTGTCAGGGCTTATTAACATCGACCAAGTGCTTGATATTAGCATGTTTATTTACCCCGTGGAGACAGAGATCGTCCTCAACAACCTCCGCAAGAAGGTGACGCAGCTTGAGGCTGATATGGCACTTAACTCCGAAAAAGGCAAGGTGCGTGACCCAGCCCGCGAGGCCGCCCTGGCTGATGCCGAGGAATTGCGTGACCAGCTACAGCTTGGAGCCGAGCGTTTCTTCCGCTTTGGGCTTTACGTCACGCTTTATGCCGATAGCCTCGAGGAATTGAGCTTCGTCCAGCACGTCATCGAGACAATCTTTGGCCAAAATATGGTCTACAGTAAAACCGCCAGCAACCAGCAGGAGCAAGGCCTCAACAGTACCATCCCCCAAATGACCGACCAGTTGCAAGTCCGCCGCAACATGAACACTGGCGCGGTGAGCACGAGCTTTCCCTTTACCAGTGCCGACCTTAGTGACGGCGAAGGTATTCTCTATGGCGTTAACCAGCACAACCAAGGGCTGGTCATTTTCGACCGCTTTAGCCTTGAGAATGCAAATATGGTCGTCTTTGCAAAGTCCGGTGCTGGTAAATCCTTCACCGTTAAGCTTGAGGCGCTGCGCAGTATGATGCTTGGCACCGACATCCTCGTCATCGACCCTGAGAACGAGTACCAGAAACTAGCTGATGCAGTCGGCGGCAGTTACATTCGCCTCAGCCTCAGTAGCGATACGCGAATTAACCCCTTCGACCTCCCCCGAGTAATCGACAGCGACGAAGCAACCGATGCCCTGCGCGCTAATCTCATCACCCTGCAGCGGCTCTTCAAGCTCATGTTGGGCGGCACGTTGGTAGGCGGACAACAGATTGCCTTGCTCAGCCCAGCTGAGGAGGCCGACCTTGACCAAGCACTCATCGATACCTACGCCCGAGCTGGTATTACCAGCGATCCACTAACACATAATTCTCAGCCACCGACAATCATCGACCTCTACGACACCCTCCTCCACATGGGTGGAGCAGGGCCGTCACTGGCTCAACGCCTGCGTAAATACACCACAGGTACCTTTGCTGGTATCTTTAGCCAGCAGAGCAATGTTGATATTAATAATAGCATGGTGGTGTTTAACATCCGCGACCTGGAGGATGACCTGCGGCCAGTGGCAATGTATATTGTGCTGAGCCACATCTGGAACATTGCTCGCACCGTGCAACGCCGGCGGATGCTGATCGTTGATGAGGCCTGGCAGCTCATGAAGTACGAAGACTCGGCGGAGTTTCTCCATAGTCTGGCTAAGCGAGCCCGTAAGTACTCTCTAGGCCTGACGACCATCACGCAGGACGTAGAGGACTTTATGGGGAGTGAGAAAGGCCGGGCTATTGTAGCAAACAGCTCGCTCCAGCTCTTGCTAAAGCAATCGACCAGTGCAGTGGATGTGTTGGCAGAGGTCTTCAAGCTCACCGAGGAGGAGCGTAAGCGTCTGTCCAACTTCCCGGTGGGCGATGGCCTCTTCTTTGCTGGGCAAAACCACGTCCATATCCGCATCTTTGCCAGCGAGACCGAGACGCAATTCATCACCACCAACCCAGTGGCCAATAACAGCTTATACCAGCAGCCAGTGAGGTCGTAGCCCGTCATGCCTACCCCCATCCCCTCCCAGCAAAAACCCGATCTCGACCGGCATAATCCGGGGAATACGCATTGGAGCAACGACACCTTCGCTGGCCGGAATAATTACGCTGGCAGTGGTGATCATAGCCAGTCCAGCACCGCCCAAGATCTCCAGTCACGCGAGAATAGCGGGAGTGGCTCATCGTCACGCAGCAATGCCAGCGGCACTGGCGCAACTGGCAGCGACTACGCCAACTCCGTCCGAGGCCAGGAAGGCGCGCCAGGAAGCAACTGGAGCGATAATAACTGGTTCAACAAGGTAGTTCCACCAGACAGCAAACTCTCTGAGCCCAAATCTCGCTTTGCTAAGGCGCGGAGTGCTATCTTCTCTAAAAAGGGTGGGCCAATGGGTATCCTTGGCGCTATTTTGCTTGGTGGTGGCTCAATGCTCTCATTTTTTAGTGGGCCAAGTCTACTTTTGCTTCATATCAAAGAAAACCTCACCAACCACTGGAATTCACAAAATACCAGCTTCGAGCGGCGTGCTAACAAGGTGCTATTTAAGCGTATTCAAAACACCGCAACTAGTGGTATTTGCTCAGTAGTGAACGTGCGATGTAAATATAATCGTGTCTCGAACCGGTTACTAAAGCAGTTTGAAAAAAATCAAGTTGAAGCTCTCGATAAAGAAGGGAATGTCATTAAACCCTCCGAAGAATTTGACTTAAAGAAATCTACTCTTGGTGAAAAGTTTGCAAACCTTCGGGTGACTTACGACAATGGTACAAAACAAACGGTTAGTCCCCCAGAATTCAAAAAATTATACTACGAGAATCCAGAGTTCAGAGCAATTATGCACCGCGCATATGCACCACGTTGGGTGGCTTTCTTCGATAAAGTGTTTAACAATGGCGTTATAAAAAAATTCTCTCTTACCAAGAAAAACAAGCTCGCTGGTGCCAAAAGCGAGAAAGAAGTCCGCGAAAGCATCGACAAAAATACCAAAGGCCAAGAGATGAAAGGCAAATACGAAGCCAAGGAAAATGACGATGAAGGCAAAGAAAAGGTTACTGAAGATACTGATGTTGGCAAAGCCGCTAAAGAAGCGGTGAGCGAAGGAGCCGAAGGGGCAACAAAATCTGTTAGTAAGGAAGCAGCAGCCAATATTATCAAAAACGGTGTCGGCAAAACTGGTAATATTGTTGCCATGATTGCTGGCGGCCTCTGTATGGTGCAAGATGGTGCTAAGTCCATCAGTAAGACAATTCGCCTCATCCAAATGACGCAGGTCATTAGCTATGCCATGATGTTCTTTACGATGGCCGATAATATTAAGGCTGGCTCGACAGATTATATGGCTGTTGCTGTGCTTGGGACGATTCTAACCACCGTACTCGTCAACAAATCTGGCAACGTAACCAAAAAAGCCGCAACCGACGGAATGGGTCTTAAATATGGACTCATGAAAGAAATAGCCCCAACTGACACCTCCAACTGGACAGAATACGTCCCTGGCGGTGGCTGGGCTCGGAAGATGAGTGGCGTTGCCAATGCTCTTGGTGCTAACATTAGCGCACTGAAGACATCCTGCACAGCCATCAACAGCACTGGTGGTCAGCTTCTCATGAGTGTCGTTGGTGGATGGACAAGCGTCGTTGGTGAGTTGGTTTCAAACTTAGCTGCTCCTGTTATTTCTGCTGTGTTTGCTCCAATTCTCAGTAAGCTCATAAATTCTATGGCGGGCACTCTTGTGAGTAGTGCTACTGTTGGTGAAGATGCTGGAGATGCCCTCACGAGCGGTGCGGTAAATATGTTCTCCGAAGCAGCAGCAGCAGGCGGTAATGGTATGCTCAATGTCGACCAAACAATCGCCTACGAACGAGAGACGGCTCGTCTCAACCTTGCCTATGCTGCTGAGCAACGCGTTGAGCGGAGCCCATTTGACGCAACGTCGCCATATACCTTTATGGGAAGTCTCTATAGTTCGTTTATTCCATATATGGGTAGTTTCTCTAATCTTAGTAGTTTTGTTCATAATCTTGTGTCGCTCCCTAAGAATATCGTACCGGCCTTCTTTGGCAACAAAGTGAGCGCCAATACCGAGACAGATCGCATGAAAAAAATTTGGCAAGCATGCGATGACCCAAATATCCCCAAAGACGTCGCTGCTGGGCCATTTTGTAATATATCGTATGGTGCGCTCAATCTCGATAAAGATCCCGACGAAGTTGCCCAATCTCTCGCTGGGCAATACAACGAAGAAACAGGCCAAGCAACTGGTGGTACGCTGAAAGAATGGCAAGAGAAGTGCGGCAAAGGTACTGATGGCGAGAATGGCGTCGACACCGCTTATTGCAAGTTTGACTCTGAGGAAAAAGTCAATGCTGCACTCTTCACAATTGACCAACGCGTCGTCGACACCATGGACAATGAACCAATCTCTGGTGGAGGTGGTGCAAGCCAATCTAGCAGTAGTACCCCCAGCGGCCCGGCAGTCGGTGAGCCAGAATTTGACCAAGCCCAGCCTGCTGCAGAAGGTGGCGATTCTATATCAACATGGAACGGCCTTAAAAACGGCGAATTAGCAGAAGGCGACTTGGTAGCTCTGTCATTTTCATCCGGTGAGAGGATGCACAAACAAGCCGCTGCTGCTATGGAAGAAATGAACAAAGCTTACAAAGCGGAGACTGGTGCTGATTTTGGTATCAACGAAGCATACCGAGACTGCCAACGGCAAATTGCATACGCAACACCAGGTAACCCATTATACCAAGGTGGTCTCGCCAAGCCAGCGCCACCTTGTAGCTCGAACCATGGCTGGGGGCTCGCAGCAGATATCAGTGTGGGGGACTTTGGCTCTTCTACTTACAATTGGCTCAAAGCTAATGCACATAAGTACGGCTATGTTCACCCCGAATGGGCAGAACCTAATGGTAGTAAGCCAGAAGCATGGCACTGGGAGTATGCTCGACGCATTGGAGGATCATCATGATCATGCAATGGATCCATCAGTGCTTATCCTTTCTTCATATCTTTATTGCTCATTGCTGGATATATATTCGGCAGCGACTGCTTCGCTTTTCGTCTCTTTTTTCTCCATCAACACAACTCTTTTCTCACTGCACAACTATCTATCGAATAAGCTCTCTTGTTTTTGCGATAGTATTCTCTCTCGTGTCAACTCCCGCTTCAGCTTTAGACGCAAGGTTCTTTTCTGGTAACTATATCGAGCATTTCGACCCCGACGCAGCCACCTGCTCTACCAGCTCCACCAGCAGCAGTGATGGCAGTAGCGGGACTGCAGCAGAAGATCTCAAAGACTTTGTCCGCAAATACGTCAAGATGGCTGTCGAAACGAACAAAAAGTATGGCACACCATACGAAACAGTCCTTGCCCAGGGGGTTATTGAATCTGGTTATGGCAAGTCTGGGCTTACCGTCAAGGCAAATAATTTCCATGGTATCAAGGCTGGCGGGAACTGGTCGGGTGAGGTGATCGATATGGAGACCGAGGAGGAATACGCCTCTGGCCGAACAACAATCGTCGATGGCTTTCGCAAATATCCTACCGTCGAGGCTGGCTGGCTTGGCTATGGCGAATTTATCACCAGCAACTCACGCTATAGCGAAGCCCTTAAATATCCTGGTGACCCGCGCAAATACCTCCAGGAGATTAAAAATGCTGGCTATGCGACCGACAGCCAATATGTCTCGACTGTCACCGAATATATTGATAAGATTGAGCAAATTGTCAAGGAAGAGAACTTGTCTCCGCCTTCATCCCAAATCCAAGTCGAAGGTGGTAATAATAATGGCGCCAACACCCAAAATGCATCAGCCACAGGCTGCACCGCAAACGGCAGTAAGAGTGCCGCCGGTGGATCAATCGTCGAGACGGCCAAGAGTCTTGCCTGGGAGGATGGACGACATGTCGACAGTGATGGTGCAAAACCAGAGTATAAACAAGCCCGCCAGCAGTATAACCCAGAAGCGGGTGGTGACTACACCGACTGCGGCAAATACGTTGCAACAGTGATGCGCATGAGTGGGGCGGATCCGAATTATCCACCAGCCGGAACGGCAGTTCAGCGCCCATATGTCTTAAGCCACCCAGAGAAATTCTATACTAAAGAGTCTCCTGGAATGTCCGACTTACAACCTGGTGATATTCTAATTTATAATAATGGGCAAGGTCATACTCTTATCTATACTGGTGACCTTGGTAATGGATTTGTTGGTGCACAGGCATCGCAATTTGATTACTCACCAACCTACATTAAACAAGGAACAGTCGAGTGGATGCTTGGAAACCCGGGTGTTGTATTAGCGAGGACAGTCAATGGAAATACTCAATCAAAAACGTAACCAAATTATCGCATTATTTGCCCTGCTTGCCGTTGGCATGATTGCCTTTACGATATATCGCTTTGTTGATAATCTCAAATACGATAGCACTATCCTCGTCTATGCTATCCCCGATAGCCTCACTGTCTCGTATGATACGATCAAAGACCAAAAGGTAACAACGCGGACAAAGCACGCCGTAAAGAGCGGGTCGTACACCTACACATTCCGAGCTAAGGGCTTTGCCGACCACCAGGTCAAGCTAGACCTCAAGCCAGGCGAAGAAAAGAAGCTATTCTTTGCCATGAAGCCACTAACTGAGGAAGCAAAGAGAGAAGCGAAGAAAGAAAAATATAATGATATCCGCGAAGCAATCGGCGGTCACGAAGCAACGCAAGGAGGAGCAAAGATATCTCAAGAGAGCCCTCTTATTAATAAACTACCTTACTACTCGCGTTGGTTTTATATTGTTACCTGCAACCCATACCGCACGACCGACCGGTCAAATCGGCTTGGTGTGTGCATCGTCACAACAGACAAAACGAGTCAATCACAGGTCGACCAAGCGCTCAGTTATCTTAAAAAACACGACAAAGATATTGATAAATACGACATAAAAATCAATGGCAAAATATATCCCACCGCCGAAGAGCTAGAAAAGAAGCGTGTTGTTCCGTGCGGCGGCAATAACCCACCATGGTGTTATATGTACACTGATATATAAGGCGAAGCCTAGAAGCCTACCCCACCGCACTCGTCATCACGATCTGGTTATCGACGAACTCGCTAAGGAGGCACTGTTGGCGCTGCTGGTCGAGCTCGCCAAAGACATCGTCGAGCAGAATGAGTGGCGCTTGGCCTGTTTGCTGCTGGATGTAGGCTGCTTCGAGAAATTTGAGGGCAAGCACAATGGTGCGGATTTCACCCCGCGATGCAATCTTGGCGGCCGGATTGCCTCGAAACAGCACGGTGATATCATGCCGGTGTGGGCCAACACTCGTCGCGCCAATTGCTTTGTCGTACGCTGTTTTTTGCTCATACTCGGCGAGAAGTTGCTGCGCGGTCATACTACGCTCCTCTGAGTAGTGCAGCGCAACGCTATCCGCCACGCCCGCAATACTTTGGTACATAGCACTGCTTTTCTCAGTGAGATAGCGCAGTACCCGCTGGCGCTTGGCAATGATCGACGCACCATACTGGCTCAAGATAAGATTCCACGAGAAAAGTGCCGCCTCGCTGAGGGTAGGGTCTTTGAGCAGTTTATTACGCTGCTGTAATGCTCGATGGTAGCGACTTAGTTCGTGACTATAGTGCGCATCATATTGCTGGATGAGTGTATCAAGAAAATCACGTCGGCGCTGCGGCGCGCCAGTGATAATTCGCAGTGTATCTGGCTCGAAGAGGACGATCGGATATTTTTTGCCATAGGGAAGGCGACCATAGGTCGTGCCATCGACTATAAAACGCTTGCGCTTCGTTTCATGTCGACGATCGTACTGGACGCGGTAATGTTGCTCATCCGTCGCAAGATCAATTGTATAACTTTTTTGTTCATGTTGGCAGACTGCTTCATCGCTACCGCGAAAGGAAGTACCACGCAGCGCAATATGAATCGCCTCGATGAGCGATGTCTTGCCAGAGCCATTTGGGCCAGAGATCAGCGTCGTGCCTGGCTCAAGGTCGAGCGTCTTGAGCGTATGGATTCGCACATGCTGCACTGCTAGCCGTGTTATCTTCATCGCTAGCTCTTCAGTGGCATAATAATATGAATATAATTTGGATCGGGCTGAGCGACTGTCAAGACGCAGGGCGAGAGCTTACCGCTAAAGCGGAAGGTGATCGTCTCACCATCAAGAACACCCAGTGCATCACTAATGTACCGCGAATTGAGCGTAATCTGCCCATCACTCGACACCTCCGCCGCTGCCTCGGAGGTATTTTCGCCCAGCTCGGACGCAACAGAGTGGATCCGCAATTTCTGCGCATCATGGTCGGCGGTAAGCGTGACACTGCCACCAGACTCACGCGCAAAGAGCCCTGCCACCTTTACTACGCGCGAAAAATCACCTGCTGCCAGCGTGACATTTGTCTCGGACTGAGCAGGGATGAGCTGCCGATAATTTGGGTAGGTGCCATCGATTAGGCGGCTGGTAATCTCTACCTCCTCCAGCCGGAAGCGCACCTGCGTCTCATCAAAGAGCACCTCCACTTCTTCTGTACCGTCACTGAGCGAGCGTAGTGCTTCTTGCAAGCTGCTCGCTGGCACAATGGCCGCAATCTGGCTCTGGCTCGCCATCAAACGCCGCTCGGCCAAGCGATAGCCGTCCGTCGCTGCCATATACAGCGCACCATCCACTGTGTGCCAGTACACACCGGTCAGGACAGGCCGCGTCGTGTCATTACTACACGTCACCAAGGTCTGGGCCGCTGCCTGCTTAAAGTCTGCAGCGGCGATACTATAGCGTACCGATTGTTCTTCATCAATCGTCGGTAGCTCCGGAAAGTCATCTGCTACTACGCCATTAATCGTCGAGGTGTACCCGCCAGACGTCAATGTCATACGCGTGCCGTCGGTCTCCAGCTCGATCGGCCCCTTCGGCAAATTCGCCACAAATTCGCTCACCAGCTTGGCCGGCAGGGTAATCACCCCCGGCGTTTCTACCTTTGCGCCAATATAGTAGGTGGCAGCAATCTCTAGGTTCGTCGCAGCGAGAAGAAGGCGATTACCTTCGGTGCGGAATAGTATATTATTTAAGATCGGCAGGCCAGCTCGGTTACTCGCAACTCGGCCGACAACCCCGAGCGCTCGTGCGAGATTTTCTTGTGTGACAGACAGTTTCATATCAACAATCCTTTCTTTTTATCTGGTTGGTATAGTAATAGGTGCTGTGGATACTGTGGAAACCATGATGAATAACAGAGGTACGACCTGCTCACTATTTGTGTAAAACGCTGCGATCGCTGGCGTGGATAAATCGGGGAGAAGCGGTGGTTATCCACCAGCCAATGAGACTGGAGGGTGGTGCGCTCTTGGTGCTGTGGATGGCTGCCCACGAGCTGTCCGCTGGTTATACGGCTCACTATACACGGCTTTTCCACAGGCGTCGCGAAAAAAACACACGGCCTAGGCATAGAGCTTGTCCCGGATGTCAGCGACTTGCTCACGGATGAGGTAGTCGAGCTTGATGGATTTTTCGATCTTTTCGACTGAGTGGATGGCGGTCGTGTGGTCTTTGCGGCCTAGCTCATTAGCAATTTGTGGAAAGCTCATGTGGAGCTCGCTGCGCAGCAAGTACATGGCAATTTGCCGTGGCACAACGATGTGCTTAGCCCGCTTGGCGCCGCAGATTTCTTTGCTATCGATCTGGAAATGGCGAGCAGTCTTGTCGATAATCTGCTTGGCGGTGAGATGCTGAGGGCGACTGCGCCGGACATTGCCAAGCAGACCCTCTGCTGTCATCACATCAGGGGCGACGCCGCGCATTTCGGCATAGGCAAGGAGCTGGTTGAGCGCACCCTCGAGCTCGCGGATGTTTGTCTTGACGTTCTTAGCCAAATATTCCACGGTGTCGCGCTCAAGTGTCACGCCAGCGAAGCTCGCTTTGGTCTCGACGATCGCACAGCGCGTCTCGAAGTCTGGCATCTGGATATCGATCGCCATCCCCCACTCAAAGCGGCTGCGCAAGCGCTCCGTCAGGGTAGGGATGCTGTGCGGTGGCTTGTCGCTACCGATGATGATTTGCTTGTTGGCTTGATGGAGGGCATTGAAGGTATGGAAGAACTCCTCCTGAGTCTTTTCGCGCCCAGCAATAAATTGCATGTCGTCGACGATGAGCACATCGACATTGCGATACCGGTCAGAAAAGCCAGCCTTTTTGAAGCGGATTGACTCGATAAATTCTTTGACAAACGTCTCCGAGCTCAGATAGGCGACCTTCTTGCCTGGGTCGCGCGCGAGAATTTCGTTGCCTACCGCTTGGATGAGGTGTGTCTTACCGAGACCAACGCCACCATAAATAAAGAGGGGATTATACTTTGTACCAGGGCTATGTGCGACTGCTTGGCAGGCGGTGTAGGCGAGGTCGTTGCTCGAGCCAACGATGAAATTCTGGAAGGTATAGCGCGCGTTCAGGCTGGTTGCTGGTGTGGTAGAGCTAGAGTGTGATGAGGTAGTTGGCTTGCTGATGAGCGCTGCCGCTCGCTCTTCGACGCGGTCGGCTGGCTGGCCAGTGGTTTCGCGGCTAATCACAGTGCGTTTTTTACCCTGTTTGTTTACCACGTAGGCGATGCGCGACACCTCCACACCACTGTGCTGGAGCGCTTCTTTGACGATGCTATCATAGCGCACCTCAAACTGGCGAATCGCAAAGATATTCGCTACACCAATGGTGATCACCCCGTCTTTGTTGCTGAGCATCTCGGTATTGGCAAACCACGTCGAAAAAACACCGCTTGGTATCGACACTTCAATCTCACCCAAAACACTCTTCCACAGGCTGTGGTACACTGGCTTTTGCTGCTCCTTGTTTGTTATACAATGACTCTTTTTAGTATAAGAAAAAACCGACTTTTCCACAACCGTGAGAAATACAACAACGGGGTAAACCCGAAAAGAGCAACAGGGGTGAAGTTTTTCCACAAAAATGTATTACCTCTGTTAAAGTGTGGATAACTCGCGAACAAATGTGGATAAACAATTTGGCTATGCTTATGACGGAGGTTGCTCGGAGCACAAAATCCACCAAGCGAGTGAAAAGTTGAAAGATCTGGAGCAATCGCGTATAATAGCAATGATATGCCAAAACGAACTCACCAACCACACACTCGTCATCGTGCTCGGACGCACGGGTTTCGGGCACGGATTGCCACTAAGGCAGGCCGCAATGTGCTCAAGCGCCGCCGCGCCAAGGGCCGCGCTCGCCTCGCACTCTCGTAGTGTGAAGATAGCAAAATGACGAAAATAACCCACTGCTTGGTGGGTTATTTTATCTCTGTTCGCGGGCAGATTTGCTATAATACAGCTATGTTACAGCAACGATATCGGTTTCATGGCTATGGCGGGCTGCGCTATTTGTATCGCCATGCCAGTGCTGAGCGTTCGCGTTTGCTAACCGTCAAGTACGTGGCTAATCGCCGTCGGCGCATGCCACGCATTGCCGTGGTGGTGAGCAAAAAGGTGCACAAATCTGCGGTGGGGCGCAACCGCATTCGCCGCCGTGTCTACGAGATTCTGCGCCAGCAAGTACCGCACTTTACAGGGGTGTACGATGTTGCGCTGATCATCACCTCAAGCGAAGTACTTACCACGTCGCACGATGAGCTTGCGCTGGTAGTGACAAATCTGCTTGTGCGAGCTGGTATTTGCCCTGGCGACGCAACGCCAAGTGATGAAAGAGATAAGGCAGAATAGAATCTTATATCCTCTCAGTCTTCTTTGCGCGACCTACTTCATAGTACTTTGAGTCAAATCAATGCCAAATAGTTCTGTATAAACAGTGGTAAATAGAACTCAAAACATTTATAAAAAATTCTTTTCTTGTCATTCTATACCAATGAAAGGCAAGCTAGGTGAGTGTTCTTTCCTAGAGCCATAAATACTCTCACATACAACATTAGCAGTGGTGTATCGCATATATCAACGATTGATTTCCAAAAAATACTTTGCCACAATTCATCTTCCGTGGCCACCTATGATACAATAAATGCAGTAATCGGAGTCAATATGTTTGAGACAATAATTTTACAGCCCATTTTTAACGCACTTTTACTCATCTATAGTATCATCCCTGGTGGTGACTTTGGCGTGGCGGTGATTCTCTTCACGGTTATCATCCGCTTCTTACTCTACCCACTACTTAAGCGGCAGCTCCACCAGAGCAAACAGATGCGCAAGATGCAGCCTGAGCTCGCCAAGATCAAGAAAGCGGCTAATGGCAACCGTCAAGTAGAAGCGATGCAGCAGATGGAGCTGTATAAGAAGTACGGTATCAAGCCATTTCGCTCGATCCTCCTGCTCTTTATTCAGATTCCGATCTTTATCGGCCTCTACCAGGTGATCATGATCATCTCGCTTCACCGCGACCAAGTGGCGCGCTACATCTACGAGCCACTCAAGAATATCGATGCCATCAAGACTATCATCAACCACCCCGATCAGTTCAACCACACCATGCTCGGTTTTATCGACCTCACTAAGGTAGCGCTTGGTAAGGATGGCATTGTCTGGCCGCTCCTCGCTCTCGCAATTATCTCAGCTCTCACCCAGTATGTAATGACCAAGCAAACTATGCCAACTGGTAAGAGCACTAAGCGTTTCCGCGACATCATGAAAGAGACGGCCGCTGGCAAAGAGGCCGACCCCGCCGAGATGAACGCCGCAATGATGCGCAATATGGCGAAGTTTATGCCAGTGATGATGTTTATGATCATGATGGGCTTGCCAGGGGCATTGGCGCTCTACTACACGGCATCTAACCTAGTAGCGGTAGCACAGCAGTCATATCTCCTCCGTAAAGATAAGCAAGAGCTTGAAGCAATTGCTGATGAAGTAGATATTACAACGCCTGCCAAGAAAAAGTCGACGAAAAAGCGCGCCAAAGCAGCTACAGAAGCCAACATCACACGCATCAAAGCCAAAGAATAACAGAGGAGGAGAACCCGATGGATCGATACCAATCAGTAACATTTGCCCGAGAATATCTCCAGAACATCATCTCGTTTTTTGGCGAAAATATTGCGGTATCGGGTGATGACGATGGCGAGGTAATGACACTTCGGGTAGAGTCGTCGGATATCAATAGTATCTTGATTGGCCGCGGGGCAGAGACGTTGCGGGCGCTGCAATATATTGTCTCGTCGGCACTGCGGGCACAGCATGCAGCCATAGTGCGCGTGAGTGTTGATATCGCTGATTATAAAAAGCAGCACGAGGAAAAGATTGCCGACAAAGCCCGGGGCTGGATCGAGCGCGTGCGTGCAACTGGTGAGCCCTACACCGCTCACCTCAACCCAGCCGATCGACGTATCGTCCACCAAGTTGCTGCCGACGCAGCTGGCATCACGACTGTCTCCGAAGGCGAAGGCCGCGAGCGCCATGTGATTATCCAGCTGGAAGAGGCTAAGTAAAAGCTACGCGCTATGATATATCTTATAACCGGCCAGTGATGGCCGGTTATTTTTGCAATAATACTAAAAATATCTACTTATAGTGTAGGGGTAGTTCGGTAGTTCAACTACTGTTACTAGTCTCTCAACAATTCATCCCAATGTCCCCACTCAGGAAACGGATCATACAACTCGTTTACATCAAAGTCTCCCATATCGGCCGTAAGTAAATTATCTGGATCAGTCTGAGACCACGCTTGGAGATGGCCGGTGCCGTCTTCATTTTTATCGATTTGTGTTCTCGCGATCGCCCACATAGTGTCTGGTGTTGGCATCATGTTAACCGGAGGATACTCGTAGATGACTGCTCGAAAACAGAACAAGCGTCCATCTTGACAATTCTTCCATAAAATTTCTTGATGTGGAGCTCCAACTTTGATTTCTTTGCCTGATTCGGTTGTGAGTCCTGGCAGTGTAAGAATCGTCGCCTTAAAAGAAGGATACTCTGCTGTAGTAACACTAATATAGTATGGAACAAAACCAGTCGAGGGGTCAGCTGGGGGTACGATTGTCAGATCTTTTGTCGGATCATGATAGCGGCGTTGTGCCGTCTTTTCGCTTAACCAACGACCAATGGCTGGTTCGTCATCTTTGTAATCGTATAGTCCGCAGTAGCGCCATTGCATATTATTTTCTCCCATTACATTTATTACACCTGCCGCAGCGCTTGCTCATACACCGCCAATGTTTCCTCACCGCAGCGCTCCCACGAGTAGCGAGCAGCTTGGGCTTTGCCTTTGACGATAAGCTCGCGACGGCGAGCTGGTTGGCTGAGGACACGGTCGATTGCGCTCGCGATGGCATCAACATCGAGTGGGTCGAAGTACTCGGCAGCATCGCCCAAAATCTCGGGCATGCACGAGGTATTGCTGGATATAACAGGGGTCGTGCCATACGCCATCGTCTCGAGTGGCGGTAGGCCAAACCCCTCCATCAGTGATGGAAAGACGTATGCCTCAGCTTTGTTAAGTAGCCAATCGCGCTGCCCATCGGGGATGAACCCAGTGAAGTGGATATTGTGGTAGCCCCGCTGCTGGTAGTAGGCTTGGTTGCGCTTGGTGTCTTCATTCATCCGCCCCACAAATACCAGGCCAAGGTCGGGCCAGCGGCTCAGCAGCTGCTGGTGTGCGGCTGCGAGGCGCCGCAGATTTTTATAATCAGGCTGCTGCCCAACGTAGATAATGAACCGCTTGAAGGGGAGGTCGATATATGGCGTGAGCTGCCCAGGGTGCACCTCGCCTGCCTCGTAGATGACCGAAATTTTGCTATCGGGGATTTTGGTAAAGTCCTGGTATTCCTGCTTGGTCGTCTGAGAAATAGCGATGATATGCTCGCTGGTGCGGGCGATTCGCCGAAATACCCAGCGCCCCACCAATTGCTTGAGATGAAACACCAGCCAATTTTTGTCGGAATTATACGTCTTGAGGAGGGTCATATCGTGTACCGTGGTGACGTGCTTACCTCTGTAAAAGACCGGCTGCTGCGGCATACAAAAATGTACTAAGTCGGGCCCTAGCTCATCTAGGTAGCGCCGGAAGCCAAGTTGCTCTGCTAGCGAATAATTGGCAAAGTCGACCGTGCGGATGGTGAAGTTAGGGTTGTGTGGTTGCCAGTAGTCGCGATCCTTGGTGGGGACGAGGACGCTATAGCGGTTGGTTGTATCAAGCCGCTCCAGCTGCTCGAGCAGCTTCACGACATATGTGCCCGTGCCAGAATTGATCACGCGGGCGTCGATTGCAATATGAAAACTCATACCCTCTAGTATACAGCCCCCGCACCAAAAGCGCCAGATGAGCGAGGGTGTGTCAAGGGAGGATAATGGTAGCCCAAACTCTGCATAAAAGTGCTATAATACCCATATTATCGTAATATGATGGAATTACCGCAACACATAGCAACTCAGACAAGCGTGGCGCAAATCGAGCACATTCTTCGCCAGGCCGGCTACCACATCACTGGGACAGATAGCCAGCGGCCATGGGGTGGGTTTGTTTGTATTGATCCGGCGCAGGCAGGGCAGTTTGCGGCGGATTTCTTTGCAGCATCGGAAGTAATAACTAAGGATAGTGCTCATGTGCCGCTCAGTCCTAAGATTCTCTTTGTCCAGCCAGGGGCGCGCCTCAGTTGGCAATATCATCATCGGCGGGCGGAGCTGTGGCGGTTTCTCACCACTGGCGCATACTATTGCAACATGAGCGACGAACTACCAGCTCGGCCAACACTAGCCCAGACGGGCGGTGTTGTGAGGTTGGCAGCAGGGGAGCGCCACCGTGCTTGCGGTGATGCTCAGCACCCAACGATCATTGCTGAGCTCTGGCAACACACCGACCCAGCGCACCCATCTACAGAGGATGATATTGTGCGAGTGGCAGATGACTACCAACGTCAATAGTTGCTTAATAACCATATAGTGAGTTTGCGACTGCTGGATGGGCCGGTTTTAAACAAACAACAGTTACACTTTGTCTGATTGGGTATTATTGATGTCATAGATTAAAGCGTACGTGATATTGATATTCTTGAGGATCGAATACAACCTAGTGTAGCTATGCTGTGTTGCTAAAATTTTTAAAATAAAAGTCTTATCTCTCTGTTGTCCGAAAAACAACACGATCATACAAACAATAATTCCACACCAGCGATGCACCAGTAGCAATGATTTTTGCAAGCAGCAGCACAAGCGACTCAGCATGGATAACAGAGGCCAGGATGGGCGAGATGCAGAAAATAACCGCATTTTGCAGCCCCCACAAGCCTGCCAGGGTGATGATGACAAACAAGACCAGCTGCCGGCGCACATTACCCTGGGCACGAAAAGTATACGACTTATTAGCAAAAAAACTAAAAATAAAGGCCAGGCCCGTTGACACCGTATTAGCCGCGAGCTTTGGCAGGCCAAGCGCGGTGAGCCCAAACAGCAAGCCAATATCGATCGCTGTATTAATCCCGCCAACCAGCGCAAACCGCAGCAACTTGCCTCTGTTATTTGCGATGGCGAGCCTCACGATGTTCCTCAACGAGATAGGGTGGACGCTGCTTCGTCTCGCTAAAAATTCGAGCGATATATTCGCCAATCACTCCCAGACTCAGCAGCTGCACCCCACCAAGGAAGAGAATCACCGCCATGAGCGACGAATAGCCTGCACCGGTTGGCACACCGAACAGTGGTCGAATGAGCAGATAGAGAATATAAATAGAGGCCAAGAAGGCGATCAGGAAGCCCAGCACGGCCGAGATGCGCAGTGGCGCGGTCGTAAAGCTCGTGATGCCGTCAATAGCCAGGTTAATGAGCGTGCGCGGACTTTGCTTGATGGTGCCAGCAGCTCGTGGGTCGCGGTCGTAAAGAATCTCCTTTTTTTTGTAGCCCACCCAGCTAAAGATCGCTTTGGTATTGCGCTGAGATTCGCGCAGCTGGGTGATGGCAGTGACGCAGCGTTTGCTAAGTAAGCGGAAGTCGCCCGTGTCGATCTGAACAGGAATATGCGTCGTACTCTGGAGGAGACGGTAATACCACGCGGCGGTTTTTTTCTTGAGCCAAGTCTCGCCGGAGCGGCTTCGGCGCCGCGCATATACGTCATCGTACCCCTGCTCCCACAGCTCGATCATCTGCGGGATCAGCTCTGGTGGGTCTTGCAGGTCGGCATCAATTACCACCACAGCATCACCCGCCGCGTGGTCGAAGCCAGCCAGCATAGCAGCTTCTTTGCCAAAGTTGCGCGAGAGATTAAGGTAGGCAATGGCGGGATTGTGTTGCTGCTCGATCTGAATGAGCTCGAGTGTGTGATCCTGGCTGCCATCATTAATAAATAAGAATTCGAACTGGTAGCGCCGGCGATCGACACTGCGCTGCAGCGCCTCGAGCCGGGCAAACAGCTGTGGCAAAACAGCTGCTTCGTTGTAGGCAGGGATAAGAATGGTGATTGTTTTCATCGTAGCCTTATTGTATCACTTATTGGTTGGTATGAGCGCGATGAGCGACTGGATGGACGATGCCACCACTGCACCACTGGCCTCGAGCCGTGCCGTCTTGGCCTGGGCTGACTCCAGCTCATTTGTGCCAAGGATTGCCCCAGCATGGCCCATCTGTACCCCAGATGGCGCACTGTGGCCCGCAATGTAAGCATAGACCGGCTTGCTTATATGACGCTTAATATAATCCGCCGCGCCAACCTCGCTCGTGCCACCAATTTCACCGATCAGCACAATCTGCTCCACCTCCGCATCCTGCTCAAACAACTGCAAGCAATCAATAAAGCTGCTGCCACCAATCATATCGCCGCCAATCCCAATCACATAACGCTGGCCAATACCTGCCTGAGTGAGGAGGCTCATTGCTTCGTAGGTGAGCGTGCCACTGCGGCTGACGATGGCAGTGTGACCTGGTGTGGCGAGCGTGGCAGGGATGATGCCAAGGTTATGCACGCCGGGGATGAGAACGCCAGGGCAGTTGGGGCCAATCAAAACCGAAGAACTGGTTGCCAGGCGTTGTTTTATACGCAACATATCGTGGACAGGCACGCCCTCGGTGATGCAAATAATGAGTGGCACCTCTGCGTCAATTGCCTCCATAATCGCTGCCTTGGCATGAGCTGCTGGTACAAAAATGACGGAAATATCGACAGGCTGCTGCGCTTGAATTTCGCGAATTGTCCGGAAGACAGGCACGCCGTGTACCTCTGTAATCGATTGGTTGGGTGACGTGCCGCCAACGATATGTGTACCACTTGCCAACATACGCTCGGTATGAAATGAGCCATGTTTGCCAGTTATACCCTGGACAATAACACGCTTACCACGAAAGATATCAGGGGTCATCATACAGCCTCCTCCAGGATGTGAGAGAGATTATCGTAGAGTGGAATGTGTTCGCGGGCAAGGAGCGCCTTGGCCTCAGCCTCACGGTTACCTGTCAGGCGGACGGCTAGTGGTGGGAGGTCTGGCAACTGTTGCTTGGCGCTAATGATGGCCGCCGCTACGTCGTCGCAGCGCACAATACCACCAAAGATATTAATAATGATGAGTGCCACGGCAGGGAAGCGGGCAATCTGCTCAAAGCTAGCCAGGATCTTCTCTGGAGTGGCCGTGCCGCCAATGTCAAGAAAGTTAGCTGGCTGCACGCCGCGGGCAGTCACCGCATCGACGGTTGCCATTGCCAGACCTGCACCGTTGGCAATCGTCGCAACCGTCCCGTTGTGGTCGAGCGTGACGAAATTATGATCTTCTAGGGCTGCTTCGTGCCACTGCGGGTGGCGAAACAGCGCCGCATCGTCAATCGTCATCTTGGCATCACCAGCAACGAGCTGGCCATCCGTCGTCACGACGAGTGGGTTGATCTCGAGTAGTGTACAATCGTTGTCAATAAAGCAACGCAAACAATTCGCCACCATATCCTCAAGCGCAAAGGCTTGCTCTGGCAGCGACAAATACTCCGCTAGTGCTTCAGCTACAGTATGAACTGTTTGCGGCGTAATGGCCTGGCGAAAGAACGCTGCACGATCGTGTTCTTCCACATCAATGCCACCACTCGTGTGGGCGAGTAGCTCGATGGATGATTGCTCACGGTTAATAGTAAGCGAAATGTAACATTCGCGGGCGATGGAGAGAACTTCCTCGGCAAGAAGCTTCGTGGGGGTATAGCCACCGATATCGAGAGTAAAGAGACGCTGAATGGTTGGTGTAACAGCGGATTGCTCGCGGACAATCACCACACCACCTGCCTTGCCGCGGCCACCGATCGGAACTTGTGATTTGAGGACAATAGGGACGGTGGGTACTACTGTTGCAGATTCTACAACATTACTTTGCGGTACTGCCACTCCAGTCTCAGCCAAGCACTGCTTGGCTTGGTATTCAAGAAGACGCATAGGTATTATTGTACGCATAGATGGCGAATATGCAAAATGATTGCGTGCGTAACAGAGGTAAGACGACGCAGGTTAATTGTGCACTAGTAGAGTATGGTATGCTACTTTCGCATGATAACTTGTACAAGAAAATATCTGGAGGCTGGCCACTCAGCAGACAGGGAAACACTAATATAGGATCTGGTCGGAACATTTTCGGTACAATTACCATGCAAAAGCCGGTCTTTACAATTCGCTTCTTTGGCGCTGGCCCGTCGTCTCAAGCCGAGCTATTTACCAGTAAAAAACTTCCGGAATTTGAGTAGACCTGTCTGGTTAGGTAGTGGACCGTTGTGGATAATACTACGTATATAATCGACCGATACGTTGCGCTGCCGCTGGATAGCAAAGCGCTGCCGATAGGCCGCTGGCTGGCGGATAACAGAGGCGAGTATACCACGCAGCGCTGGCCAGCCGTTGCCATGGCGCAGGGCACTCAAGAATATCAGCCAATAGGTAAGACAAAAGCGCGCACCAATCGACCAAAACAGCCGCCCTGGCACATTCTTGATAAAAATAAGCGGCAAGTTCTTGAAGGTATTGTATACCGCGAGCCCTGGAACTTTGCTGCTGCTGGCACCAACCTTGTGGTATGCAACGGCGTGCGGTGTGAAGCGCACCGTCCAGCCCGCCAGCTGCGTGCGAAAACTGAGGTCGACGTCTTCGTAGTACATGAAGAATGCTTCATCGAAAAGATCAACAGTGTCGAACAGTGCCGTGCGGTACACTGCTCCGCCACCCGTTGCACCAAACACTGCTCCAGGCTCTGTTGGCGCATGGCTCATTGGCTCATCACGGTGGCGTGGGCCAGGCAACCCCCAGGTGGTGTAGAAGTCGCCTGAGCTATCGATGGTCGTCCCATCGCGGCGCGCCAGTAGCCCAGTGGCAATACCACAGCGCGGATGCGCCCGCAGCTCGTCCACTAGGGCTTGGCACCAGTGTGTGTTGGCCACTGCGTCGGGGTTGAGCACGCCAACAAAGCGAAATTGCTGTTCTTTAGCATAGCGTAGGCCTGTGTTAATACCACCGGCGAAGCCGAGATTGCGCTGATTCTCAATGATGACAAGGCTAAGCCCAGGGTGCTTAGCTTGATATGAGCGGAAGCGTGCCACCGAGTCATCATGCGAGTCGTTATCGACCACGATGATGGTCGGCACCAGCGTCTGCTGCGCCAACGAATCGATGCATTCTAGGGCATCATCGGCGCCGTTCCAGTTAAGAACTATGATTGCAAGATTGTTTTTTACCACGGTCATATTATATAATGGCCAGAGAAACTATGAAAGTAACAAATCTTTTGCAACGAAAAAACCGCATCTTGCTGCGCGAGTTGGTCGTAACGGACTTCAAGCTACGCTACCAGGGATCAGTGCTGGGCTATTTGTGGTCAATCCTCAAGCCGATATTTTTGTTTATTATTTTGTTTGTCGTGTTCGACAAATTCCTCGGCCTTGGTCGCAACATCGAGCACTATCCTGTCTATCTGCTGGTGGGGATTGTGCTGTGGAACTTCTTTAGCGAGGCAACAGTGCAGGGGTTGCAGTCTATCGTTTCGCGGGGCGACCTGATCCGCAAGATCAATTTTCCTAAGTATATCATTGTTATCTCTGGTACTATCTCGGCCTTTATCAACCTCGCTATCAATATGGTAGTGATTCTGGGCTTTTGTTTGTTTAATGGTGTGCATTGGTCGTGGGAGGCGCTGCTTGTGGTGCCACTGATCCTCGAGCTTTATGTGCTCTCCCTAGCAGTGGCATTTTTTCTTGCGACGATCAACGTGAAGTACCGCGATATTGGCTATCTATGGGAGATCTTCATGCAGGCGGCCTTCTACGCCACACCGGTTATTTATCCCCTGCAGATGGTAGTGGATCGTATGCCGGCTGCTGCGCCATACCTCATGCTCAATCCAGCCGCCCAGATCATCCAAGATGTCCGCCAGGTGCTAGTAACGCATCAGACCATCCAGCTCTACGACCTCGTGGCGTACCCTGTGGTGCTCATACCATTTGTTTCGATTATCATTATCATCCTGCTGGCGGTGTTTTATTTCCGGCGCAACCAGCAGTATTTTGCGGAGAGTATCTAGATGGCGCAACCAATCGTTGTTATCAATAACCTCACCAAGTCCTTCAAGATCCCACTGGAGGCGAGTTCGGGCATCAAGCAAAAGCTCATTAATATTCTTAAGGGGCGCAAAGGGTATCGGGTTTTTACGCCACTTAAGGATATCGATTTTACCATCAACGAGGGTGATTTCTTTGGTATTGTTGGGCGCAATGGCTCGGGTAAGAGTACGCTGCTTAAGACGATCGCTGGTATCTACACCCCCAATAGCGGGAGTGTGGAGGTGGGTGGCTCGCTGGTGCCGTTTATCGAGCTGGGTGTTGGCTTTAACCCAGAGCTCACTGGCCGCGAGAATGTCTTTCTCAATGGTGCGCTGCTTGGCTTTAGCCACGACGAGATGGAGGCAATGTATGATAAAATCGTTGATTTTGCCGAGCTGGGCGACTTTATGGAGGAGCGGCTCAAGAATTATTCTAGTGGGATGCAGGTGCGCCTGGCTTTCTCTATTGCCATCCGGGCTCATGCCGATATCTTGCTGCTAGACGAAGTCTTGGCAGTAGGGGACGAAGCCTTCCAAAAGAAATGCTACGCTTACTTTGATAAGCTTAAGCGCGAAAAGCGCACCGTTATCCTCGTCACGCACGATATGTCGGCGGTAGAGCGCTTTTGTAACAAGGCGGTATTCATCGAGGATGGGAAGGTGAAGATGATCGGCAAGCCATACCGCATCGCCGCCGCCTATAGCCGGAGCAACATCAAGAGCTACAACGAGTCGGAAGGGCTAGACGAGCAAATCTCAGACGACTTCGACATCACCCTGCGCGGCAGCGATGGCAACGAGCAGACGGTGTATGAGTATAACGAAACTATGACGGTGGAGTTAGAATGGCAGCAAACAGGGGTCAAACATGTTGGCGTGGCAATCTTCCGCGAGAATGGTGAGTATGTCTATGGCCCCAACACCTATCAAGAAAAGGTGAAGATTGCTGGCAAGAACCGCGCGACCTACACCGTGCAGCTCAACCTCAACGAGGGGAGTTACTTTATCAAGGCTGGCTTGATGGGGGCGGACGACACGAAGACGATCGCCTTTACTGAGGAGGGGCCGCACTTCTCGGTGCAACGTGATTATGATCATGGCCGGTGGGGTGGTGTTACCAAGCTCAAGCATACCTGGAAATAGGGAGAAATGTCGTATATATTACATCGTTTGACGCACCTTATCAAAGCCAATCGCCATCTCCACCGCGCGGTACGTTGCCTTCTGGCGCCGTATCGGGCTCATCTCGATAATCGCCAGCGCCGTATCTACGATGCATGGCAGCGTCAGCACACCGAGCAGCCCCCAGCGCTTAGTTCGCTTACTGAGAAGCCGCTTATCTCCATCGTCGTACCAACGTATAATACGCCGATTCCGTTCTTGCGAGAGATGGTGCAATCGGTGGTGGCGCAGTCGTACCCGCACTGGGAGCTCGTCCTCGTTGACGATGCCTCGACTAATGAGACTACCCGCCAGGCGATTCGCGACCTAGCCGAGGACACACCACAGCTCAAACCATTCTTTTTGGACAAAAACCGCCACATTGCCGGTGCAACCAACTACGGCATCGCGCAGGCTACGGGCGAGTACATTGCGCTGCTCGACCATGATGATACTCTCCACCCCGACGCGCTTCTGTGGGTTGCGGCTGCGATCGACCGTACTGGCGCGCAGTTTGTCTACACCGATGAGACGAAGATGGACGAGCACGGGCGGCCATATCAGCCATTTTTCAAGCCCGATTGGAACGAAGATTTTTTGCGCGCAGTGAATTACATTACGCACTTTGCCGTTATGTCACGCCAGTTACTCACAGAGGTTGGCGGTGAAGATGGGTCGTATAATGGCACGCAGGACTGGGAGCTGTTCTTGCGCCTGACGCGGGCTTTGCAGCCCGAGCAGATTGCTCATGTGCCGCAGATCCTCTACTATTGGCGTGTTCACCAAGCCTCTACAGCGAAAGACCTTGATGCCAAACCTTACGTTATCGATGCGCAGCGTCGCGCCCTCGAGGCAGACAGCGCTGCTCGCCAGGTGCAGACCCAGGTAGAGCGCGACCCGCAGTATGGCGCTCAGTGGCAGATGAGCTATGTCTTGGGTCAATCATACAGCATTCACACCGCGCCGTTTGATGAGGCGACCACTGTTGGTCAGCTGCTTGAGACAACCACCGCCGACATGATATGCCTGACGCAGCATAATGCGCTGCCTGCTGCCACGCTGCAGTACCTCGCTGCCGATGCCGCTCGCCCAATGATTGGTGCGGTGGTGCCACGGATTGCCGATGAGCAGCAGGTGATTGCAAATTTGTCGTCGATTTTACAACCATCGGTGGTGGATCTGCTTCAGCAGCTCAGTCGGCGCTCATTTACCAAACACATCTACTTGACAGCCCGCTATAATCTTGGTACTATCGACGCACCAACAGTGGTGGTGGCGCGCACCAAACTTGCCGCTCTTGCGCCAGATACACCGCTTACCAGTGCTCAGATAACTGCTGCACTCTGTGGTAAAGGATACAACACACTATATAACCCGCACGTAACGCCAGAGGAGGACGTATGATCGGTAAAGTACACAAAGCCGCCAAGAAAAGCATGAAGATTATCAAAGACGATGGAATGATTGGCTTTGGTAAGCGCGCCACGAAGTATGCCTATTATCGTAAATTTCCCGAGCGCAAACAGAAGTATTACAAAGATATCCTCTTTATCAACGGTTGCACCTTGCCGCATCCCGAGCGCTACCGCGTGGCACACCAAATGGAGCAGTTGATGTCGCAGGGGCTAACGGTGGAGAGTGTGTTTTATGATCGACTCTCGCTGGATGACCTCAAGTATTATCGTGGCTTCGTCTTCTTTCGTTGCCCAGTGACAGAGACGGTGCGGGAATTTATCAAGCAAGCAAAGTTCTTTAACAAGACCTGCTTCTTTGATATCGACGATCTTGTCATTGATCAAACGTACACCGACGGTATTAAGTACGTCCAGCAGATGAACCAAGCCGATAAGCAGCTCTACGACGATGGAGTGAACCGTATGCGTGAGACACTTAAGCTCTGCGACCACGTTGTGACGACTACAACGCAACTGCGCGATGAGCTACAAAAGTACACCACCGGTGATGTACTGATTAACCGCAATGCTGCCTCTGATGAGATGATCAAGACGTCCAATATGGCGCTGGAAGATTTGGCTGAAGGGAAGATTGCCAAGGATGCAGACAAAATTATCATCGGGTACTTTAGTGGGAGCATTACGCACAATGAGGACTTTGAGCTGGTGATTCCAGATTTGATTCGGCTGTTCGATGCGTATCCGCAGCTCCACCTCAAGATTGCTGGTATTCTCGATGTACCGGCCGCGCTTGAGCCGTATAAAGAGCGGGTGATGACGTCAGGCTTTGTCGATTGGCGGGAGCTACCTAAGGTGATGGTGGACTGTGATATTATTCTTGCACCACTGGTCGATACGATCTTTAACCGTGCGAAGTCTGAGAACAAATGGCTCGAGGCTGGTCTCGTCAAGGTGCCGACGGTGGCGAGTCAGGTGGGGGCTTTTGCCGAGCAAGTGAAGGACGGCGAGACGGGTCTCTTGGTTGGCGCGGATAACGATTGGTATGCAGCGCTCGATCGCCTCATTACCGACAAAGCACTGCGCACTCAGCTGGGCGAGAATGCGCACAAGATTGCTACCAATGATTATTCGACGGTTTATACTGGCTATACGCTTGCATCATTTGTGCGGGAGCGCTTGGCGCGCAATATTGGCTTTGTCTTGCCTTCGACTGATATCTCGGGTGGGGTGATTGTTGCCGTCAAACACGCTGACATTCTCCGCAAGGCGGGCTGGGATGTAACACTGATCGATTCAGTGAGCAAACATGCCCTCAAGCAAGCCAAAAAGACCTACCAATACCGCTCTGAATTGCCAGGTTTTAATGTCATTACAGCGCACAAGACGAAGATAGAGGCCTTCTTTGATACGCAAGTGGCGACGCTGTGGTCGACGGTGGAGATCATCAAAAAGCACCCCAATGTACGCAATCGGCTCTATTTTGTCCAGAACTTCGAGACTGATTTTTATATCCCCGGCACGGGTGGGCCACGCTTCGCGGCTAACGCATCGTACTGCGACCAGTCGGGCGTGCGCTATGTAACAATGTCGCTCTGGTGCCAGAAGTGGCTCAAAGATATGTTTGGCAAGGATGCGAAGTATGTCTCGAACGGTATCGATATCGAGTATTATCCATACCGCGAGCGCGATTTTGACAGTGGTCGCAAGATAAAAATCCTCGTCGAGGGCGATAGCAAGAGCGAGTATAAAAACACCGACGAAGCCTTCCGCATCATCAACCAACTCGACCCTGCGAAGTATGAGATTTCATACCTATCGTACCGCAAAGAGCCCAAGGACTGGTACCGCGTCGATACATTCTACAACCGCATTGCGCCTGAGAAGGTCGGCGAAGTATACGCTAGCTGTGACATTCTCATCAAAACAAGCATCCTTGAGAGCTTCTCCTACCCACCACTTGAGATGATGGCAACCGGTGGTCTTGCAGTAGTGGTGCCCAATGGCGGTAATGTCGAGTACCTTAAGGATGGTGAGAACTGTCTCCTCTACCAACAGGGTGATATCGCGGCTGGTGTCGCAGCTGTAGAACGCCTAGTGGCAGACAAAGCGCTGCGTGACAAGCTCATCGCTGGTGGCCGCCAAACTGCCAACGACTATCAATGGAAGAATATTGAGGAGAAGGTAGCAGCGATTTACGAGTAAAGCTGTTGCCTTACTGTGATATATAAAAATAATCCTCTCACAGATGTGGGAGGATTATTTTGTACATCTAGTAGTTACTAGTTACTCTTCTCCACCAGTTTCATCATCACTGCTTCGATATGCGAACCGGGTCGGTCGCCGGCAACCTCGCCGTTCTTTTTCCAGCCCTGCCAACCTACCCAGGAGAGGTGAGTGTTGTAATAAATATCGTAGCGAGTGGCGTCGGCAGGGCTGAGGCTAAGCTTGAGGGCTTCGAGCGCTTTGCGCTGGCCAGTCGTACCACAAGGCTGCGATGGTGAGAGAGTGACTGATGGGAGCCACTGGCCAGCAGTTTTTGCGTCGCACTGGATGGTAATGGGTGAACCATCGCGCAACGATACGGCTTTGCCAAGGCGGATTGCCTCGAGGTAGCGTGATTTGCCAGTGGTGCCAGCCATGATAGGGTGTGACACATCGGGCATCCAGCCGATGTATCCTACGTGGGCAGCGTAGCTCAGTTGGTAGAGATCGGGCACGGCAGTATTGGTTGGGTTATAAAAGGCACCGCCAGGCAAGCTGAGCGTATGCTTTGGCACAAGGCGCACCTCTAGTGCTTCGAGCTGCCGGTAGGCACCAGTCGAACCAGCTGGTTGGCCATTCTTAGCCCAGCCCATCCAACCGACGTATTGCGAGTAACCTCGGTACCAGATGTCGTATGTAGTGGCAAGTTTGCCGGTAAGTAAGAAGCGGACTGCCTCGATGGAGCGGAATTGCCCTGTGGTGCCAGATACGTCGCCTGCTTGTTTCCAATCTTGCCAGCCGACGTAGCTAACGTGTGAGGAATATTGGATGTTGCCTGGCAGGCCCGTTGTGTTGTGGAGCGATGCTTTGATGGCTTCGATACGGCGGCTTTGGCCAGTGGTGCCGCTCATCATCTCATCGCGCACTTCTGGCTGCCAGCCCACCATGCCCACGTGTGAGCTGAGTGAGAGCTTGAGGGGTGATGGGTCGCCATGTGTTGCAATATTTTTATATGCTACTCCAGATGACTCAGGTGCAGGCGTTCCTTTGCGCACAAGCTTTATTTCGATCGCTTCGATAGCATTGTTAGCCCCGCCAGTTACACCAGCCACTTCACCATTCTTAGCCCAGTCCATCCAGCCAATGTAGCTCACGTGGGCGCGATAGTAGATGTCGTACGCCTGGGCGAGAGTACCAGTTGGCTGGATCTTGACGGCGGTAATTGGCCGGCCAAGCCCTGTTGTGCCCGATTGCATACTACCCTGCACAGTGGGCTGCCAACCGCGCTCGTTGCTGTATGAGGTATAACTTACCTCACCATCGATCGTGAGAGCTTGCATTGCCTTGCTTTGGCCAGTAACACCTGTGATGCCACGGTTATGAATCACCCCTGTCCAGCCGATGTAGCTGCTGTGCGAGCGGAAGCTAATCAGTGGCCGGCTATGCTGGGTCGAGCCAAACCAGTCGTTCCACACGCGCCAGAAGTTGCGGTTGCCATAGGCGCTGCAATGATCACCCAGGCCATACATATTGGCCAGTGCTGCTTGATTAGGCTGGTACGGTGTGTAGGTGTAGAGTGCTGCCGTGGCCTTGCTCTCGATATACACATCGCCAGCACCACAGCCTCGTTGCACCACATTCCACAGGATACGATTGGTCGTAAACGGCTTTTTGTACGACCACCAAGGCTGCTGCATACTATCCAGATACCAGCGGATGAGCTGTGCTCCTGAGGCAACTTGCATCGAGAAGCCAGCGTAGTTGCGATCGCAATTGGCGCTGCCGCCCGGGCCACTATCGGGGCAGTGCGAGCCCATCGCATAGGTGTATTGGTTTTGGAGTGGCCAGGTGTCGGAGGTGAGCGGGCCAGCCGACTCGGTGGCGATCTTCACCAGCAGGACTTTGGGATTAAGATTATTCTGCTTGGCAGCATCATAGATAATCTGCGCAGCACTAACTGCTCCAGCCGGGATCGCTCCACCAAAGTTATTGGCAGGGATGTAATTGCCCGGTGTGTATTTGGGCACTTCGTAATAATCCTTGAGGCAGACATATGGTGGCCCGTGCCAACCGCGAGCAGCGGCATACTGCGCCCGGCTAATATCGCGCCGGCCGTGTTCGGTAGCGGGTTGTCGGCCGTAGGTGTCGCATTGCGGGTTGAGGCTATTGAGAAACGCCTGAATATCAGCCACCGACATATCGTCGCTATTAGTAAAGAGCAAATCATCAACGATATTACCCGCCCGCCAATCAGCCGCCGTCACTGCTTGGGCTGGGCGGGAGAGGATGGTTGCAGCAAATAAACTTACACACAAAACACCAGCGAGGATATATCGCCAATATGTCGAGAAGGGGCGGGCGGTGGAATATGATTGAGCCATCATCTAGCGAATCTCCTTATCAAGTGTCTTCGTGAGTGCCTTGCCACCAAGCGGCGTGACAGCGAGAGAAATATGCCACATACCTTTGGGTAATGATCGGGCGGGCACAGAGAAGCCAGCACAGGTGGAATATTCTGGTTGGTAGATGATGGCAGCGTGCTGCTCGGAGCGCTGCTCGCTACTAGTGATCGTCAGCACGCACTGACCAGAGGAAAAGCCGTGTTCTCTCAGCTTGGTAGTCACGACGACCGTCTCGCCTGACTGCTCGGCAGAGAGCTCAATGTGCTTGGCCGAGGCTGGGACTGGCGCGGGCTGAGCCTGGGTGGTGCGCTGCTGCGAGGTGTCTTTGGTATTGGTCGTATTATGGTCTGTGTTATTGTCTAGAAATGATTCTTTCGTGGCGGCATCGGTCTTGTGCTGTGTTTGTTTTTGGGCTGGCGTTGGCTCATCCGACAAGGGTGGCAGCGAGGCGGGGCGCGTTGCGATATAGGCACCATAACCACCAGCGGCGACGAGTGCAATGCCAATACTTATGATGACTGTGAGACGTTTTTTGGATAGAGGACGTAATAATTTCATAATGCTTGTGCTATTAGTGTTCTATGTCACTATAGCATAAGCGTAATGAAAGGGGAAGGTAAAAAAAAGAATTTTTAAAGCCCCTTGCATAATTGTGTATTTTCTGTAGTGTGACAGGGTCGATATTTTCAAGAACAAAATCTCTGGTGTGGAAGCAAGATAGTAACAGTTCTTTATACGCACTCATGAGACGAAGTGGTTGATGCTAAAGAAAAAATATTGAGATTGAGACAGACGAAGTGCAAACTAAGAAACGGAAGAAACGAAGATATGTCGAGGTAGATCTTTTTATGCCACTGGTGGTACCGGTATTGGCGCGTGGTAAGCCCAATAGGTGCCAAAGGTATAGTACAGCAAAATTGCCCCGCAGCCAAAGAATATAAGGGCGTGAAACACCTTAGCCGAGGCAGTATGGAACCAAATATACTTGCGTAGCCACACCCCACAGGGGATGAGGAGCACGAGTAGCGCCGTAAAGTAACGCCCTTGCACTCCATCGGCGTAGTATGCACCAGCACCAAAGCGAATTGGTAGCAGTGCCCAGGCGGTGTACATCGCGTATGAAACCGCCGCAATGAAGACTGCAACAGTGGTGAGGTTGGCCGCGGCTAATCGACCAGCAGCTGGTGCTAGTGCTTGTTCTTCAGCCTTATCACGCTTGATGAGTGCAAGAAAGACCAGTAGAAAGAGTGGAATCAAAACAAAGAGCGGCAGGTGATATTTGAAGCTTGAGAAGTCGCCCACACTACCACGTACCACAATGTCGGTGTAGCCAATGTTTGGATTGATGTAGGTATTAAAGAGGATACGGATAAACCCGAGTGGATTATGATGCAGTGGATTATCGGCTGCACCAGATGAAAGGAGCGCACCATCATAGATCTTTTGCCAGACGAGTAGTGCCGCCAGCGACACAATGCCAGCGCCCGCGATCAGTGCCCACTTGTGCAGGTTGAAGGGGAGCTTCTTGAGTAGTGATGGCAATTTTGTAAGCTCGCTGTTTGAAACAAAGAGCCGCCCTGGCAAAAAGAGTAGCGGGAAGAGCAGTAGGCCATTAACTGCCTTGGTCAGTGCCAGCAGCGCCGCTATAGCTAAGAGACCAGCGACTTGCCGGCGGCGGATTGGCGTTTCTTGGGTGTAGAGATTGAGTGTCATGGCGGTAATGAGGAATATCGCCACATTCGTCATGACGTCGCTCGAGAGTGAGGCGGCGAGATGAACCATTAGTGGTAACAGCCCTACTACTGCAAAGACCCACTTACCAATCCGCACCCACTTGATAATGAAAAACACACTGAGCGCGTAGAACAGCAAGTTGGCAATTCGCCCAAAGAGAATCGTTAGGCCTGTCGACCCATTGAAGAGATTAGCGATGAAAATACCAAGCGTTTGCGGTGCATGCATAATAGGGGCATAGCCCACAGCACTGTTGCACTTGCTTGTTGTCTTGAGATCTGAACGATTGATGGGGTGCGAATAATCAGCGCTAATATTGCCATGATACACCGATGATGCTCGGCCATTAACGTCCGCTGGGTAGGTGCAGCGCTTGGATTCTAAGCGACCATCTGCCAGCGCATACGCCCGCAAGTAGTGCATATTCTCATCACTCACCGACAGCTGCGGCACAAAAAACGCCGACAACACGCCAAATAGCAAACACAGCGAAAGAAAAACCCGCTCTGGCCGTGCAATAAATGATTCGAATGATGCCCAATATTTCTTCATAACACGCCTGATTATAGAGCACAAATCACAACAGAGCAAATTATGGTCTAAATCGCAGGAAATAACCAACCAATGGTATACTAAATAAGATTATGCAATCTAAAAATTATATCTGGAACTCCATCGGCTCCTTTTTGCAAAGTGCCATTTCGCCAGCACTTCTACTGCTCATTACGCGGCTTAATGGTATCACCGACTCGGGGGTTTTTTCCTTTGCGCTGTCGCTCTCGGTAGTGTTTTGGGCGATTGGCTTGTGGGGTGGGCGCACTTATCAGGTGTCGGATGTGCGCAAAGAGTTTAGTAGTAGCAGCTATCTTGCCGTTAAGCTCGTGACGTCGATCGTGATGATGGTAGGTGCGGTGCTGTTTTGCGCGGCGAATCACTATGATGTCGTTAAGTCGAGTATCATCATCGCACTCGTGCTCTTCAAAGCGCTGGAGGCAGTGGCCGATGCACTCTATGGCGTGCTGCAGATTCACCACAGGCTCTACATCGTTGGCTATTCGCTTACGATCAAGGCGGTAGGGGGCTTTGTGGCATTTTTGCTCGTCGATATGCTTATGCATAGTGTGCTGTGGGGGGTGGTGGCAATTGTGGTGGTTAATGCTCTCATGCTTGTGTTGTATGATTGGCAACAGGTGCAGCGATATGAACCCATTCAGCTTCACTTCGATCATCTCGTGCCCAAGCTGCGTCATGTTGGTATGATCATGCGGCGCTGCACACCAGTGTTCCTTACCACATTTTTGACGATGTTTTCGCTTAATATCCCGCGCTATTTTCTTGATACATTTCACACGCACGAGATCGCGTATTTTGGTATTATGGCCATGCCCATTACATTACTCTCGCTGTTTATTACCTTCATTATTCAGCCCAATATTGTGCAGCTGTCGGAGCTCTATCATCAGCAAAAGCGCCTTGAGTTTCACGCTCTGGTGAGCAAAATTATCCTTATCGTCTTGGGGATTAGTGCACTGACACTGATTGCAACGTGGCTGGCTGGAGCGCCGCTTCTTACGCTCATTTTTAATGCGCGCATCACCGATTATCGCACTGAGCTGCTCATCATGGTGGTGGGAGCGGTGGCTAATGCGCTGGTGTCGATTTATATTAATATCCTCACCGTGCTGCGCGAATTTAAGGGACAGTTCTATATACTTCTGCTGAGTAATATCGCGCTCACCATAGTATCGTACGGCGTGGTGCAGCACCATGCGATGCTGGGCAGTGTGCTGTGCTTTATGGTAGCGGGCATTATTCAAGCGGTGCTGCTCTCAGTGGTCTACCGCCGGCAGCTGCGCTGTATGGTCGCGTAGTATTGTTTGCCGCTGCAGGGTAAAGCTTATTGGCTTTTTGCAAGAGATTATCAGGCCTTCATCGCCTCTATCTAAATTGCAAAAATCTTCACGATCTGTCTTTCTACACCACCTCCGATAGATCACTAAAGGGTCGATGTCTACGAGACACCGGCCCCCCTTGTGTCAGAGCCAACAACTGATCGTAACGATTGATTTCACAGCTCATCAAGGTAAAGTTTGGAGGAAACTCCAGCACCAAGAGAGGCTGTGAGATTCAGATTCTCTTAGCTTACTACGTGGCAAAATTGATTGCAATGATATCCCAAGGGGGTGGGGATTGAGTGAGACTATATGAGCGCTTAACAGTAGTAAAATAGCTCATCAGCATGTTTTTTATCCTACATCGACCATGCGATTTCATATATTTCAAAAAGCTTACGCTAACTGTGCTATAATAGCGGAAACAAAGGAGGGTATATGAGCAAGGGGATTGTAATATTGGGTTGTAATGGCCAAGTGGGGCGGGCGCTCCAGGAGATATATCCAAAGGCAACGGCGCTGGGCCACCAGCAGCTCGACATTTCGGACGAAGAGCAGGTCCTTGGGTATGATTGGTCGGGTGTGGATGTCATTATCAACGCAGCAGCGTTCGTCAATGCCGATGGATCAGAAACGCTTGAGGGCCGCACCAAAGCCTGGCAGGTTAATGCCGTTGGCCCGCGCAATCTCGTCAAGGTAGCGCTGGAGCATGATATTACATTGGTTCACTATTCATCCGACTATGTCTTTGATGGGACGAACAAAAACCATGGTGAGGATGAGTCGCTCTCACCACTGTCGGTCTATGGTGATGTCAAGGCAGCAGGGGATCTATTGGTTAGCCTTGCGCCGCGCCATTATGTGCTGCGTGTTTCGTGGGTGATTGGCGATGGGCACAACTTCCCGCGGACGATGAAGCGCTTGGCTGACATGCGCATTAATCCCAAGGTTGTGGATGATCAATATGGTCGGCCAACCTTTGCGTCGGAGATTGCGCGTGCCACCAAGCACTTGCTAGACACCAAGGCCGAGTATGGTTTGTATCATGTGTCAAACTCCGGGCCGATCAAATCGTGGGCAGAACTTGCTGAGGATGTCTTCGAATATGCAGGGCACGATCGCGATAGGGTTGTAAAAGTGTCAACACAAGAGTATAGTAAAGACAAGATTCCGTTTGCGCCTCGACCAATGTATAGCGATATGAATTTGTCGAAGCTGCACAACACAGGATTCATCAGTGAGAGCTATCAGCCATTACTGGAAAACTACGTAAAAAATATAGCAGCGGTGGAATAAAGGAGAGAGGCAGGCCATGCCCAGAGTAAAAAAGAAAATCTTAAACGTCTTGTATCAAAGTGACGATAACTACGCAGTTGTGAGTGCGATCTCGATCGCATCATTGCTTGAAAACAACAAGACGCTCGACGAGATTCATATTTTTTATTGTGGGTATAAGCTAAGCAAGCAAAGCAAAGATCGCCTTAAGAAGTTGGTTGAAAAATACCCCAATGCCTATTTGACATTCATCAATCCCAACGCATATCACAAGAAATTACAGAAGCTCGGCGTCAAGCCGTGGCATGGCGTATATGTGACGTGGCTCAAGATGCTGGCACTGGCCGATCTTGAGATTAAGACTGATCGTGTGCTCTACCTCAACCCACACACGATTATTACCAGCGCACTCGATGGTTTACTGGAGCTTGATTTTGAGAAAAATATCATGGCACTGGCCTACGATACCCTCACTAATCAGCACAAAGCAACGATTGGCCTCCAGCCCACCGATGGCTACTACAACTGTGGTATCATGCTCATCAATCACAAAAAATGGCTCAAAGATGATGTGTCGAGCCAAGTCGTCGAGCACCTGTCGAAGAAAAGCGACTACGTCATTGCCGATCAAGACCTCTGTAATGTTATGTTCCGCGGGCAGATCAAGACGCTCGATATCGCCTATAATTTCTCCAGTGCGTTTTATGCCTATCGGCCGCAAGATCTGCTGCGCATTAATAATCTTAAGCAGCCGTACTTCTACAGCTACGATGAGATCATGACCAACTACTATAGTCCCAAGATTATTCATTCGCTCTACGGTATTCAAGGTAAGCCATGGGAGGTTGGCAACAAGCACCCGAACCGGCTGCTGTGGCAAAAGTACTTTGCACTCACTCCGTGGAAAAACACCGAGCTTCCGCATGCTAAGAAAACACTGGTGTGGTATCTGTATGATGTCTTACCTCGCCCAATCTTTATGCAGCTATACATCATGGCGGTGGAGCGTAAATTTGCCGAGGTCGATAAAGAGAAGACCGAAACGACCGAAGCAAACGTGAGGTAGAGTATATAATGAAACAAACCGGCTCGAGGAAACTGAGCCGGTTTTTCGTGCAGCACAAAGGAGTAATATTTCTTGATATAGAAGAACTCAAATTTCTCACGCTCTTGTCGCATCTTTATCTTATTCAAGACGCACGCTCTTTTTAAACCCTTGCAACGTTTAGTCGGAGTGTTTTATAAAAATGAAAAATAGTTTACATCCATAATCTCATCTATAATGGGACAGGATTAGTTAACAGAGAAAATAAACGAATTACTGCTCATGAATATCATCTTCAAGTTTTACTATAATAGTAGTGCAAGAGTAAAGAGTTAATGATTTACTCACAAAAAAGCTCCTAATTTTATAGGACTTATAGCTGTTCAAATTCCATTAACTACGACAACAACTGATGGATGCGCGATGTAATATGGAGTCGCGCTGCCCGAGCAGCTTTATGCCAGCCAACCGATGCGAAGCGCTGAGCATAGCTAGTATATACTGCATTTTCTTCTGCAAAGCGCACGCCATCCTTTGACTTTTCTTTGCTTGAGAGCGACTGGGCAAAGCGCCGGTATTGGAATGTCTCAGTCTGATCAAAAGCAAGCACTGCGCCATCAAGAATGAAATCAAACACCAAAACAAGATCCTCTAAAATAGTATATGTTGCATCAAAGGAATACCGCTTGAGCGTCGCTGTCTTCCAGACGATCGATGGGAAGTAGAGCCAGTCGCCATGACTCAGAGACGTTGCAAGTTTTTCGCCTGAGCAAAGCCCTGATTTACGAGGCTGCAAAAATCGCTTAACACGGTCAACCAGTGGGAGATATAGCTGACCCTTGTCATTAATCACTTGCACCCCTGGCTGATAAAAATCCGCCTCGCCAATTGTCTGCAATGCCACTGCTACGCACTCTGGCAAAAGCCGATCATCACACCCCACAATCATACAGTGCGGTGCCGTTACATACTGGACGGCAAAGTTGAAGTTGTTGGTAATGCCGAGGTTTTTCTTGTGTCGGATATAGGTGATGCGTGGGTCGGCGAGTTTTGTGTAATAATCGCGTGCTTCGGTCGATGGGTAGTGGTCATCAAGAATGGTCAGGTGCCAATCGTCGCTTGTCTGAGTCAAGACAGAGTCAACCGCTTCTTTGAGTAAGGCGAATTCGCCCCAGTAGGGGATGACGATATCGAGTGATTTATTTTTTGTCATGAGTCGAGAGTTTAATTGACAATTCTTGATGGAGGTCGCGCACGCGGCGTTCGTTTTGGTCGATCCGCTGGCGCTGCGTGTTGACGATGTAGAAGAGTAACACGATCGCTGTCGTCTGGACAATGTCAAACAAGCTCAACTCTGACGAATCAAACGGTGGGTGGCCAATCGAAATATTATACAGCGGGAAGCAGCTCAGCAGCACTGCCATCACCACCAGCCACATCACCACCTGGTGGCGTAAGCGAGTGACGGTGATTTTGTTTAGTTTGTATTGGGTGATGATGTTGACGAGCGCCAGGAGAATAATTGGCACATTGAGCAAGACAAGGGCAAAATATCTCATTCGAAGAGCTCCGTTAAGCGTTGTTTGAATAAGCGTTTGACGATATTGATAGCATTCCAGTTGTTTTGGCCTTTGGCACGGGAATAGTCGGTGTATATTGCCTTGATGGGGTATTCACCAATTGTCATCCCCGCTTGCTTGGCACGCCAGATCATCTCCGAGCAAAATTCATAACCAGTCGACTTCCAGTCTAAATTATCAATGGCCTGGCGCGAATAAATACGCAGGCCAGATTGTGAATCTGTCACATTAATGCCAAATAAGAGCTTAGTGATCAAACTCAAGCCTTTGTTACCGAGAACCTTCGTCTTAGACATGCCGGTGCTATCAATGAGACGACTGCCAATGAGTAAATCTGCCTGGCGCTCATCGATCTGCGTGATACCCGCCAACACATCCTCCGGCGCATGCTGACCATCGGCGTCCATCGTCGCAGCGATGTCATAGCCATGCTGCCGAGCGTACGATAGGCCAGTTAAAGTTGCGCCGCCTGCACCAGAGTTAAGGATATGATCGATCGTAATGGCACCACCTTTTTTGGCTTGGGTGAGCGTGTCATCCTTCGATCCATCATTTATCAGCACAACGTCGATCATATAGCCAGCTGCCTTAGCTTTGGCGAAGACTCGCTTGGATTGTTTGATCACGTCCTTGATGACCGTCGCTTCGTTATAGGCTGGGACGATCACACAGACTGTCTTGGTATTCGTTTTCATATTGGTATTATTATACTACGCCGAGAGGTAATTTCCGTAGCCTGATTTTTTTAGTGGTGCAGCAAGCTTGGCAAGCTGCTCGTCGGTGATCCAACCGTTGGTATGCGCAATCTTTTCAGGGCTGCCAACGACTTGGCCAGTACGGTTTTGCACAACACGTACAAAATCCTCGGCGTCGGTCAGGCTGCTAATTGTCCCAGTATCAAGCCACACATCGCCATTGTCCAGTGTCTGGACCTTTAGTTTGCCACGGCGCAAATACTCAGCATTTACAGAGGTAATTTCTAACTCGCCACGGTCGCTTGGCTGGACATTCTTCGCAATTTCTACCACATCATTGTCGTAGAAATAGAGCCCCACTACCGCAAAGTTCGACTTAGGTTGGGCGGGCTTTTCTTCGATCGATACCGCGTGGTTGTCATCATCAAAGGCTACGACGCCATACCGCTCTGGGTCAGATACTTTGTAAGCAAAGACCACACCACCGTCTGGGTCGGTGCAGGCACGCAGTGAGTCATCGAGCGCTGCGCCGTAGAATATGTTGTCACCCAAGACGAGTGCCACCTTGTCGTTACCAATAAATTCCTCACCAATGATAAACGCTTGCGCCAAGCCATCGGGGCTGGGCTGAATGGCATATTGCAGATTAATACCCCACTGCACACCATCACCAAGTAAACGCTGGAAGCCTGCTTGGTCGTCTGGCGTCGTGATGATGAGGATGTCGCGAATCCCTGCTTGCATCAGCGTGGTGAGAGGGTAATAGATCATTGGCTTGTCATAGATGGGCATCAGCTGTTTGCTAATTGCCTTAGTGATTGGCCACAGGCGTGAACCCGAACCACCTGCCAAAATAATACCTTTCATACGTAAAACTCCTTATGTTCTAACTATATACTTATCATACCAGATAAAGTAATAGTACCATAATACCGAAGATAATGGGAATATATAACAGTGTGCAAAGAGTTAGTCACTCTAGATAATACGCGAAGTCAAACAAAATTATTCACGTCGTGAGATGATAACCTAAAAGCTATGACAAATAGCCAAGGACTACTTTAATGAGTATTTAGAGTAACATATTCGCGTAGTGCCTCACGCCAGTCTTGGCTGATGAAGCCGGTCGCATGGAGTTTATCAAGGCTGAGGTCGCTATTGAGTGGTCGTGGTGCGACGCCAGGTTTATTAGCAAAATAGTCGGCGGTAGTCGTGTCTGTCACTGGTAAGTCATCACGCCCCGCCAAGGCAAAGATCTGCCGCGTGATATCTGCCCAGCTTGCCAGTGAGCCGCTATTTGTCACATTGTAGGTGCTGTATGGTGCCTTGTTCTCTACTAGGTGGTCAATCGCCCGAGCAATCTCTGGTGTGAAGCTCAGACGGCCAATTTGGTCTGCCACCACTGTTGGTGCGATATTTTTTGCGGCTAGACCAAGCATTGTTGTCACAAAGTTTTTACCATCGCCAATCACCCAGCTAGTGCGGATAATATAGTGCCGTGGTGTGGTGCTGGCAGCAATATCGCCCGCTGCCTTGGATGCACCATAGACACTTAGGGGGCTAAATGGTTCATCCTCGGTGTGCGGCGCTGTCTCGCCGTCAAAGACATAATCGCTCGACACATGAACTAAGGTGATGTCTCGCTCAGAGCAGATACGAGCAAGCTGTCCCACCGCTTGGGCATTAATGCGCCAGGCTGCTGCGCGGCCCTCCGATGTTTCTGCGCCGTCAACATTGGTGTAAGCGGCAGTGTTGATGATCGTCTTAACGCCAGACCAGTCGAAGTGTGCAATAGCTGCTGCGCTACAGAGGTCAAGCTCATTATGCCCGACCGCCCGAGCATCGGGGTATTGCTGTTGCATTGCCTTGGCCAATTGCCCGTTGGCACCAATGATGAGGGTAGAGGTGTGATCTGTCATTGCAAGATTCCTTTCGTCTTATAATTCCATTGGCTGTACGTCGCGCAGGAGAGGGTGCGCAGCATCTTTGTCAGAGATAATCGCTTGGTCTTTGCTGAGCGGCCACGCAATATCCAGCGCTGGGTCAAAGAGATTAACAAAGGTATACTGCGCATCTGGTGACCAATGGGCATCAACTAGGTAGGTATATGCCACATTATCATCTAGCGTTTGGTAGCCATTTGCTACACCCTTGGGTACAAATACCGCTGTGCCAGGATTAATTTCTACAGAGAATGTCTGGCCAAAGGTTGGGCCTTGGCGCACGTCGCACCACGCACCAAACACGCGGCCATTCGCGGTACTAATGAACTTATTCCAGGGCTCGGCGTGTAGCCCACGTGTTGCACCAGCTTTGTCATTAAAGCTAATATTGTTTTGTACAATGGTAAAGGCAGGTAGCCCCAGCGCTTCCATCTTCTCCTTTTGATAATTTTCTTTAAACCACCCACGGTTGTCACCATGGACAGGCAGCTTGATGACGAATAGCCCTGGAATTGGCGATTCAGTCACGGTAAGGTCGTTGTAGCTTGATGGGTCGAAATTCATGCGTTCTCCTTTCGCCATATATGATAATAATGGAGGCCAGCTAGTGTCTGGCAGTCGTTGATATCGCCTTGGGTAATAAGCCGGTCAATTTCCTCATGGGTGAAGAATCGCATATCGCTAAATACTTCATCCGACTGTTCTTTGTTGCCGCCAAAAGATAGGTCTTGTGCCAAACACACCGCCATTTTCTCTGTCATTAGGCCGTTGCATACATATGCTTCACCGAGCTTCTCCCACGACTGGGCAACGATGCCAGTCTCTTCCTCTAGCTCACGCTTGGAGGCGGTGAGCAGATCTTCACCATCACCACCGCCACCAGGCAATTCCCAGCCAAAACTCTGTGATGGATAACGGAAGCCGCGCACCAGGTAGATTCGCTCATGCTCGTCGACAGCGACGATCATGCACGAGTTTCGCGACTCCATATAGCCATATACCCCCAGGTTGCCTGCACGGTCGCGTGTTTGGTCTTCGTGGATGGTGATCCACGGGTTTTGGTAGGCGATCTTGCTGCTCACGCGAGTTTTGCTGGGGATATCGGGCATTGGCTTATTGTCCTTGCTTCGCGTAGGTTGCTTCTACAGCGGCTTTTTGGGCTTGCCACCAGTCGCGGTTGGTAGTGTACCACTCAATGGTTTGGCGTAGGCCGTTAGCCATGCCATCTTGGTCGGTATATTGTGGCTGCCAGCCGAGCTCGCGGCGCAGTTTGCTTGAGTCCATTGCGTAGCGCATGTCATGGCCGGGGCGATCATTGACGTGCTCATACCAATCCTTACCTTTGCCCATTAGCTCACAAATTAGCTCAATCACCATTTTGTTATTGACGTGGTCGTTGTCTGCACCAATAATGTAGGTGTCGCCCAGCGTGCCTTTTTCGAGAATCAAGTGCACTGCTGAGTTATGGTCGTCAACGTGAATCCAATCACGTACCTGCTCGCCAGTGCCATAGAGCTTTGGTTTGATGTCGCTCAGAATGTTAGTGATTTGCCGCGGGATAAATTTCTCGATGTGCTGGCGAGGGCCGTAGTTATTAGAGCAGTTGCTAATCGTCGCCTTCACGCCAAAGCTGCGAATCCAGGCGCGCACCAGCATATCGCTCGACGCCTTGGTGCTCGAGTAGGGGCTAGATGGGTTGTATGGCGTCTCCTCAGTAAAGCGGTTTGGATCGTCCAGTGCTAGATCGCCAAACACTTCATCGGTGCTAATGTGGTGGAGACGCTTGTCATGGTTGCGCACTGCTTGCAAAATAGTGTACGTGCCATACACGTTGGTGTCGAGGAAGGGCTTTGGGTCACGCAGCGAGTTGTCGTTGTGGCTCTCTGCCGCAAAGTGGACGACAATATCCGTCTCGGCAATCAAGCGATCCATCAGCTCAGCATCGCAAATATCACCCTGCACGAAGTTGATCTGCTCGCGCACCCCGTCGAGGTTGTGCGGGTTCGCAGCATACGTCATCTTATCGACGACAGTGATTTCATATTCCGGCTTGTGATGAACGGTATAATGCACGAAGTTCGAGCCAATGAACCCCGCACCACCGGTGATAAGCAATTTTGTCATAGCTGTATTATAGCGTGAAATAGGGGATGGTGTCGAGATATACAAGAGTAATGGTATAATATAGCAACAGAAGCTTTCTAACGATAAACAACAAGGAGATATAATAATGCGAGTAGTAATTGTCAGTGGTTATTTTAACCCGCTCCATGGCGGACATATCGATATGATCGAAGCAGCTGCCGCGATGGGTGACAAACTGATTGTTATTGTCAACAACGACAAGCAGCAGTTGCTGAAAAAAGGCAAAATTATCCTCAACGAAAGCAATCGTCTGCGTCTCATGCGCGCTCTCAAAGGTGTCGACCAAGTGATTCTATCGATCGACGAAGATCCAACGCAGATCAAGTCACTCGAGATGGTAGCTGGTCAGTACCCAGGCGACCAACTTATTTTTGCAAACGGTGGTGATCGTGACACCGAAAAGGCTATTCCTGAAGCAGAAGTGTGTAAAAAGTACAACATCGAAATGCGTTTTGACGCCGGCGAAGGCAAGCCAGATTCCTCAACTCGGATCAACCAGGCAACTGGTCAAGAATAGGAGGTGTCTAAACCGGACATTGCTATTTTTTGCAGTAACAAAACAGCCCAATATCTATGGGCTGTTTATTATTTCTAATAGATTAACTCTACAGGCAACAATAGTTTGTATACATTTATTACTCAGAGTTGAAAAAACACATAGCAAGAGGCCTATGCTTTGAACAATAAAATTATTGAATGAACAAATATCATACTCAATTTGAACACAGCACATATTATGTTCATTGCAAAATACCCCCTAGGGGTATTATCTAAACTTAACTCTTATACCCATTTGGGTTATGAGATTGCCAGCGCCAAGAGTCTTCACAGGCTTGCTCAATCGACAGCTCTGCCTGCCAACCAAGCTCTTGCTGTGCCTTGCTGCAGTCGGCATAGCAGGCTGCAATATCACCAGCGCGGCGTGGTTTTATCTCGTATGGAATGCCACGCTTGCACGCTTTGCCAAAGGCTCTAATGATTTCCAGGACGGAAGTGCCATGGCCAGTACCAAGGTTATAGGAGTGCTCGCCATGCTGCATGTGAGATAAAGCAGCCACATGCCCTTTAGCGAGGTCAACAACGTGAATGTAGTCGCGCACACCGGTACCATCAGGCGTGTCGTAGTCATCACCAAATACACCAACACTTTGCAATTTTCCAACCGCAACTTGTGCAACATAGGGCAAGAGATTATTAGGGATGCCATTTGGATCTTCGCCAATCATACCTGATATATGCGCACCAATCGGGTTGAAGTAGCGCAAGATGGTCGCTTGGAAGTTGGGGTGTGCCGTGCAATAGTCACGAATGATTTGCTCGATCATATATTTCGTCCAGCCGTATGGATTGGTAATACCGGTGCCAGTGCGTGATGATTCAGTGAGTGGCAATGACTCTGGTGTGCCATAGACCGTCGCAGAGCTTGAGAAAACAAGTCGATGCACCCCATGTTGTCGCATTGCAGCTAAGAGGGTGAGGGTTGAGCTAAGATTGCAGTCATAGTATTCGAGCGGTTTCTCAACCGACTCACCAACTGCCTTGAGCCCTGCAAAGTGAATCACAGCACTGATATCATGCTTAGTAAAAATCGCATCGAGTGCTGATCGGTCGCGCACATCTGCCTCGACAAATGGAATGGTTGTACCGGTAATTGTTTCGACACGTCGCAGGCTTTCGTGGCTTGCATTGGCAAGGTTGTCAATAACGACGACGCCAAATCCTGCCGCAATAAGCTCGATAATGGTGTGGCTGCCAATATATCCAGCGCCACCAGTGACTAAAATCGTTTCTCTACTCATACCACTTAGTATACCCCTTCGTCGAAAAAATGTCGAACATATCGTGTTATCTTCATCTATAAGTATGCGTATATTGGCTTAATTATAGCTGAAGGTGGGCGCTGCATTCGGTCTTACATTTTGCCACTTTTTCTCTAGCCTTTTATATTCAAAGCGCTACTGATGTAAAAATAGCATCATATAGTAACAGAGAAAAATCATTGTAATTTTTACATTTTTGCAAAATTATTCAAAAATAAGAGTACACTAGAAGGCAAAGACCAAAGCGCCATAATACAAGAGGAAAGGAAAAATCTATGTGTGGAATAGTTGGATATATCGGAACGCGGCCAGCGCAGGGTGTGCTACTGACGGAGCTCAAGAGGCTTGAATATCGCGGATATGATAGTGCTGGTATTATTACACTCGATGAGGATGCTGCGCCAACGTTACTCAGAACAAAAGGTAAGGTGGCTGCGCTGAATGAGCTCACAGCTCGCCACAAGACGACTGATACGGTGGGTATTGGGCACACTCGCTGGGCAACCCATGGTGCACCGAGTAAACGTAATGCCCATCCACATCAGGTGGGGCAGATCTATGTTGTACATAATGGCATTATCGAGAACTATCAGGCGCTCAAGACGATGCTTGCAGCGCACGAGTATGAATTTAAGAGTGATACTGATACTGAGGTGTTGACGGCGCTCATCGACTACCTACACAAGCAAGCACCAGACCTCTTGGCAGCAGTGCGAGGTGCGCTCAAAATGGTGGTGGGTACGTACGGCTTGGCGGTCGTCCAAGCCGATAACCCTGACGAAATCATTGTGGCACGCAAGGGTAGTCCACTCATTGTTGGGCTGGGCGACGGCGAAACGTACATTGCCAGTGATGCATCGGCCTTGGTGGGATATACCAACCAAGTGGTCTATCTGCATGATGGTGAAGTAGGGCGCTGCACCCGCACTGGCCTTGAGCTCCAAACGACGGATTCGCAAGTAGTCGATGTGCAAGTAGAGACGCTGGAGATGGATTTGCAAGCTATTCAAAAACAGGGGTACGACCACTTTCTCCTCAAAGAAATATTTGAGCAGCCGACCAGCCTTACGGCAACGCTGGCTGGTCGAGTGATTGCCGCGCAGCGTTATGCCCGGCTAGGCGGCATAGGCTTAAGTGATGCTGAATTGCGGCAGATTAAGCATGTGATGATTGTCGGCTGTGGCACGGCGTATTTTGCGGGTATGCAGGCTAGTTATTTTATTGAGCAACTGACTGATGATGTGACGGTGAGCGTGGAGATTGCTAGCGAGCTACGCTACCGAGCATATAACATCCCCGAGCACACCGTTGCACTGATTGTGAGCCAGAGTGGTGAGACGGCCGACACATTGGCCTGCCTGACGGAGCTCAAGCGGCGTGGTGTGACGTGCCTTGGCGTCGTCAATGCAGTGGGGAGTACGATCGCCCGCGAAGTTGACGGTGGAGTATATGTACACGTGGGGGCAGAGATCAGTGTGGCCAGCACTAAAGCCTTTACCTCGCAGGTGGCAGCGATGACGATCTTTGGCCTCATGCTCGCAGCAGCCAAGGGGACAAACCCACAGCTGATGGGTGAGTTTATTAATGAGCTTGAGATGCTGCCAGCCGAGATCGAAAAGACGCTGGCTAAGCAGGCTGATAGCGTCAAAAACATCGCACATAATTATGCTCACTATAATCATGCGCTCTACATTGGCCGCGATACACTCTACCCAGCTGCGCTCGAGGGTGCACTTAAGCTTAAAGAGGTAAGCTATATTCATGCTGAAGCCTATGCAGCAGGTGAGCTCAAGCATGGGCCAATTGCCCTGATCGACAATCATTTCTTCGAAGTATGCTATCTGCAGGACAACTGGCTGTACGAAAAATCGCAGAGTAATTTGATCGAGATGAATGCGCGTGGTGCCCATGCGATTGTTATTACCGATACGGATAAACGCGTCCCTGCCGAGACGGTGGTGCGCGTCGCGACCAAGCTGCAGCATCTCACGCCAATTTTGTTTAATGTTATATCACAGCTTTTTGCCTACTATATGGCAGTGGAGCGGGGGCACGATGTTGACCAGCCGCGCAATCTTGCCAAGAGTGTGACGGTGGAGTAAGGTATAGGTAAAATCTCTCCTTTGCGCTACACTGATACTATGAGTAAACAACCCAAAATTGCCATTGTCTGCGACTTCTTGACAACAATGGGTGGTGCTGAGAATGTCGTGTTGGCTATGCACGAAGCTTTTCCAGATGCGCCGATCTATACCGCAATGTACAATGAAGACAAAATGCCAGCCTTTGCTGAGCTTGATGTTCGGCCGTCGTTTTTGCAAAAAATCCCACGCAAGGTGCGCACGTATTATAAGCTGTTTCCAACACTGGCTGTCAAAGCGATGCGGCGACTTGATCTGCGTGAGTTTGATATCATCCTCACCAGCTCATACATGCATGGCCATCAAGTGAGGAAGACGCGGCCTGGCCAAGTCATCATCAACTACTGCCACACACCACCACGATATTACTGGAGCCACTACAATGAATATCGACGCGACCCAGGCTATGGTAATCTCAATCCGCTCATCCGCACACTCATGCCGCTCATGGTGCCGCACCAGCGCAAGCTAGATCTTCAAGCGGCCCGGCAAGTCGATGTTTTCTTGGCAAACTCTACCGAGACGCAACAGCGCATTAAAAAATATTACAATCGAAATAGTATAGTTATTCATCCACCGGTAGATATAAGCCGGTTTACGCCTGCCACAGAGCGGGGTGACCATTATGTGACAATTGGCCGGCAGTTGCCATATAAGCGGTACGACTTGGCTGTTACGGCAGCGACGAAGCTTGGCAAGAAGCTGATCGTCTTTGGCAATGGCCCCGCACACAATAGGCTTGTTGATCTGGCTGGTCCAACAGTTGAGTTCCGCACCGATCGCTTTGGTGATGCGAGCGATGCCGAGTATGAGAAGGCTATTACAACAGCGCGTGGCTTTATCTACCCAGCAGAGGAAGATTTTGGAATTGTCAGTGTCGAAGCGCTAGCAGCTGGTGCGCCAGTGATTGGTTTGGCTCGTGGCGGCACGACGGATATCGTCACGTCGCCCGAAGTGGGTGTGCTGTTTGACCGGCAGACGAGCATCAGCGTTGCTAAGGCAATTGAGCAGGCCGAGAAACAAACCTTTGACCCTGCAGTCTTGCGCCGCACCGCGCAGCGTTTTGACAAGACACTATTTCTGACCAAGATACGCAAGGTAGTGCGCGATCAGACGATAAAATAACTGAGGGTTACACACTTTTTTGTGAGCAGTGCCCAAGTCCGATGGTTTATTATTGCGATTTTCCGTCCCACACTTCTACTGCTTTCTTAGAGACATTATAAAACATCGGCACCTTCCACTATTAATCTTTTATATTAAAGATGACGTTTTGTTATGAAAACTAATAAACCAAGTATTCCAGTAGATGGAGCAGGGTAAAGCTATTAAAAGATAGTATGGTTTGGAATCTAAATAAGAAATAGCCTATAGAGATTGCTCTCTTGCTTAAGCTCTATAACGATATGTCGTCTATTTTGCGCCCGTCTTGCGTAGCACCACGCCGATCGTCTTGAACAGAATCTTGATATCCAGCCAGAAGCTCCAGTTTTGGGCATAAAATAGCTCAAGCTCGATCCGCTCATCGAAGCTCAGGTTTGAGCGCCCAGACACCTGCCATAAGCCCGTCACCCCTGACTTCACGCTGTGTAAGAGTGCCGTGCGGGCTGAACTAAACTTTACTTCTTGGGGTAGAATTGGCCGTGGCCCAACTAAGCTCAAATCACCACGAAAGACGTTGAAAATCTGAGGTAATTCGTCAAGCGATGTTGCCCGCAAAAAATTGCCAAAGCGAGTGATGCGTGGGTCGTGTTCGACCTTGCGGTTTTTTTCATACTCTTCAGCCAGGTCGTCGCGGCCCATTGCACGGAATTCATCAGCCGCGTCTTGCTTGCCATATTGTGCACCCATACTACGGAACTTGATGAGCTGGATTGGCTCGGAGTAGCGACTGAGGCGCTTTGAGATATAAAATGCTGGCCCGGGGTTAAAGATCTTTTGTAGGATGATGAGCAAAATAAAGAGCGGCGCAAGGACAATGAGCAATATGCCAGAAATAATTGTGTCGAAAATCCGCTTCGCGATTTCCCCCCAGCCAATGAGCGGTGTTTGACTGACGGTAATCATTGGGTAACCAAGAAAAACATCAATGGTGTTCTTGCCGGTATAAAATTCTGGCTCGCCAGGAATGAAGTTGTATTGGATGTGATTAACTTGGGCAGCGCCGAGCACTTTTTGATTCTTTTCCTCACTTTCATAGAGATTGGTTTGGATGATGGTGTCGATCTTGAGCTCTTTGATCTGCGCCAGGGCGGGGTCGAGTGATGCAAAATGAACAACATCGAGCCCAGGTGGCACAAAGCGCTTGGGGCCAGCCATTGCCACAACACGAAAACCTGACTTGTAGGTGGTCGAGATTGACTCAGCGATGTCCCGCGTTGCCAGCGATGTCCCGATTACCATCACACGGTTCACACCATGGTTGTACTGGAAGAGCCAACTCCGCGTCAGGCGAAACAACTCGCGCACCGTGCCAATTGCCAAAAACGAACCAAGAAAGACATACATTGCTACCAAGCGGGCTGGAAAGATATACATTCGTGTGCCGTACTCCCAGCCAATCACGAGCAGAATACCCATGAATGTCCCAAGCAGCAGTCGTCCCCATTCGACGAGTCGCCGGCTATAGACGCTCGCGCTATAGAGCCCAAGCGAGGCATAGAGAATAATCCACACTGGCGCAATGACGACGAAACCGAGCAAGTAGTCGCTGGCATAGACGGTATGGAGCAAATCACGGTGATCGATTTGCGTGCGGACGTAGTATGCGATGAAAAACACCGCCATCAGCACAACAAAATCGAGGCCGATGAGAATGAGACTATAAAATTTCGTATTTTTTGACGGCATAACAACTGTTACTATAACACTTTTTACCCAAAGTTTGCTACACTAGAAAGAGATGAAGCGGTTATTGCGAGAAAAGATACCGGCTTGGTTTTTGTGTACGATATTTTTCGGGCTGGCTATCCATGCACCGCTGACCGTATGGGTAGGCGCACATTGGCCAGATTATGCGCTCTTTGTCAAGGCGTGGAAAGAAGTTTTACTCCTCGTCGTCTTACTTCTTGTTATTGTTGATGTGACGCTGCGTCGACAGTGGCGGCGTTGGCTGAGCGATCACATCATCCAGCTGGCACTTGCCTTTGCGTTGTGGCACGGCGTGGTGGCGCTGCTTGTGCCAACGTCTGGTTTGGCACTGCTATCAGGTTTGTTGATCGACCTACGTTTTGTGGCACTTGGTGTGGCGGTTTATGTGTTTGTGAGTAATTATCCGCAGTATCGGCGCTGGTTGCTGCGTATGCTCGGTGCGGGTGCGGTTGTTGTGATTGGTTTTGCGGCAGCGCAGCTTGCCTTGCCGCGTGATGTGCTTGTGCCGCTTGGCTACGGGCCGACGACGATCGAGCCTTACCAAACAGTCGACTCCAACAGTGCCTATGTCCGCATTAATAGCACACTGCGTGGGCCAAACCCACTTGGGGCGTATGCAAGTACTGTCCTGACACTTATCGTGGCGTATGGCGCATTGCAATGGCGGCGTATCTCGCATATGCGGCGTTGGGTGCTTGGTGGTATGGCGCTGCTAGCGGCGCTTGCAGTGTGGCAGAGCTATTCGCGGAGTGCGCTGCTCGCGGTGGCGGTTGGTGTTGGTATTGTTGCGATTGTCAGCGCATGGCGGTCACAGGCATCTCGGCGTATTGTGCTGTGGGGTGCTGGTGTAGTACTTGGCTGTGGGGTGATTGTTGGTAGTATTGGCTACGCTATGGACCCGCACTTTATCGATAATGTTATCTTGCATAACGACCCAACGCATGGCCCCGCCCAAACATCCGACAGCGACCGAATCACTTCATTGCAAGCTGGCCTAGCGCGCGCTCTACAGCAACCACTTGGCACTGGCGTGGGGAGCACTGGCTCGGCATCACTTCTTGGCAATGGGCAGAGCTTAATCATTGAAAACCACTATTTATTCGTCGCTCACGAAATTGGCTGGATTGGATTACTATTATTAGTTGCATTAACCACTGGTGTGCTGGTAAAATTATGGCATCGCCGGTCGTATTGGCTGGCTTTCGGTAGTTTTGCTGGCGGAATCGGCTTAACTGTGATAGGATTGTTCTTACCAGTTTTTGTTGACGACACTGTGTCGATGCTCTGGTGGGGGCTGGCAGCACTAGCGATAACGGAGGATGGATTATGACAAGCCCAACGCGAAAACAACGTGAATTATTGACATTTATAGACACATTTATCAAGAGTAATGGCTATGGCCCAAGCTACCGCGAGATTATGCGTGCCTTCGACTATAAGTCGGTCAGTACGGTGGCAGCGCATGTGAACGGTCTGATTGTCCGTGGCTTTTTGGTCAAAAAGGATAACTCAGCACGTAGCCTGCAAGTGGTACCGCCCACCCAGAATGCTGCGGATGTTGTGGTGGCACCAGTTGAGCAGGTGATTCGTGCAAAAATAACCGCACTAGAACAGCAGAATAATGCTGCTGACGATATTGCGGTTTTGCAGCGCGCACTAGAAATTTTGCAGAGCGACCAATCATCATAGATGATATAATATCTACATGATGTATACTCCTCCGCGCGCGCAGCGTCCGTACCCCCGACGCCGCAAGGCAACTATTGCCGAGAAACTTCGTTTTGCCGATTGGCGTGTGCCAGTGCTGCGTATTCGCTGGACACGGCGCAAAACCTATATCACCATTGGTATTATTCTTGGGCTCAATGTGCTGTTCCAGCTGGTGTATCCGAGTGATCGATTGCTACCAAATGCGCGAATCGATGGTGTATCGCTTGGCTGGCAAACACTGCCAGAAGCCACAGAGACCCTTAACCAAGCCTACCAAGGACACTCCGTAAAGCTAGTGGGTGATGGCACAACCATTGCCTCGCCGACGATTGAGCAGCTTGCTATTACAGTAGACAACATCGACCGGCTTACGCAGGCGCAGTATCCCTTGCTGTGGCGAATTATGCCGTTGTCGTCGTTCTGGTGGCAGCCAGATGTGCCAAGCTCGCCAAAATTAACAACTACGACGCGTACCGAGCAATATATTACTCAGACGATCATGCCAGTCTGCAAACGTGCGCCGGTCGATGCTAGTCTCAAGGTAGAGCACGGTAAACTGGTAGTGAATCAAGCGCGGCGTGGCGGTGAGTGCGAGCGTGGTGCGGTGTCGCACAGTATTGGTGCAATTAGCCCGCGCCTTATGCAGGGCACAACCGTCGAGATTCCAATGCGTGGCATTGCCCCAGCCATTACAACCGATGCAGCGAAGGCACTCGAGCAAAAAATCACAAAGGTCATCGGCAAAGGTGTTGCGCTGAAGGTAAATGACGAGACGGTAACATTGCCAGCGAATGAAGTTATTCAGTGGGTTGTTGCTCAGCCAAAGGATAAGACATTAGTAGCAAGCATTAGTGCATCACAGGCCGCTGGCTACCTCACAAAGCATGTCACGCCAAAGGTCAATATTGACCCAGGTACCACAAAGGTTGCCACATATGACCTTGCTGAGACGTCACGTACAGACGGCAAGCCAGGGCGCACGCTCGATATTGACGCGACTGCCCAGCAGCTCTCGGAGTTTATTAATCAAACGCGCCCACAGCCAGCCGCAGTGACGAAGACGGTGCCAGCCAAGGTAGAATACGACCGCAATTATAGCTCGACCGAAGACGGGCTCAACGCTCTTCTCAAGCACTATGCTGAGGATTACCCCGGGACGTATGGTATCTCATTCTTAGAGATTGATGGCAAGAAACGCAATGCAAGCTACAATGGCAACAAGCAATTTGTGACTGCCAGTACATACAAACTATTTGTTGGCTATAGCGTGCTTCGGCGCGAGCAGCTGGCAGGCTGGCGCTGGGAGGACAACCAAGTTTGCTTCAATAAGATGATTAGCCAGAGCGACAACCCATGCGCAGAGAACTACCTTAAGGTCATTGGTTATGATGTTGTGACAAAGGATGCAAATGACATTGGATTCAAAGACACCACCTTCGCCAAGTCTGGCGGGCCATACACCACAGCAAATGACCTTGCACGCTTTATGGTGATGCTTGATGCGGGGCAGAACTTTAGTAGTGCCAACCGCGACCGATTTCTCTCTGCGCTCAAGGCTAATGTATATCGCAAGGGCATTCCTGCTGGCACGAATGGCACGGTGGCAAATAAGGTTGGGTTCTTGAATGGTCTCCTGCACGACGCAGCGATCGTCTATGACTCAAACGGCAAATATGTCCTCGCTATCATGACAGATGGCAGTAGTTGGAACAATATTGCTGAGCTAACTAAGCGGATCGAACAATTCCGTAGCCAGCCATAGCATAAAATGCCTATTTTGCGGTGTGACTCTTGACGAACCACCCCTCCAACCGGTATACTTACAGAGTAATCCGGAGTAGCTCAGTGGTAGAGCGGGTCGCTGTTAACGATTAGGTCGCTGGTTCGAGCCCAGTCTCCGGAGCCACAATGCATAATAAAGACCGATGAAAATCGGTCTTATTTTATTAAAGCTTATATTGCCCTTGGGTCGCAAAATTCAAATACCGAGAGACTAACCCTAGTAGACAAGCGAGCTTACACTATAGTGTAAGCTCAACGACGACTGGGTAGTGGTCCGACGCCCGGTCTGATAGTGGTGTTTTGACAACATTGTATGAGGTTAATGCAGGCTGTAGATCCTTCGAGACAAAGATATAGTCAAGCCGGCTGGTTGGGTGATCGGGGTGTGGCGGCAGTGGTGTTGGAGCCGTCGGGGTTGCGTGTTGTTGTAAAGCAGCTGCTGTATCGACAAGGCTCGCCTGTGCCATAAAACGAGTGACATCATGAACAATTGTGCCATCACGAGTAAATTTGCGCGTCAGGTTTGCATCAAAAGAATCTACCATATCAGGCGGATATGTATCATAAAACGAGAGTGAATTGCAATCACCCATAACAACAGTATGAGTACTATTCTCACCAATATGGTTGATAAGCCGGTGCACCTCTTGCAGCCGGTCAGCTTCGCATCGTGGTGAGAGATGAAGGCTACCAATGGAGAAAACACGATTATCGACTTGAACGCGGCTTACTAAGAGTGATCGGCTACACGGGTAGAGCAATGTTGCATCCAGGATAGGATACCTGGATAGCAACGCTGTATGGTACCACGACCCATCGCCGCAGAGCGCAAGGTGAGTATAGGGCATAGCGGTTTGTTCTGAGACGTATGCAAGGCGTTTTCTTGTGTCGTTCTCGAAGCCATTTGCTTCGTTAAGCGTCAGGATATCTGGCTTTACTTCGTTGATAACTGCAATAACGTCATCGATCGTTGTCTCGGCACCATTGTAGATGTTGTATATCATGAATGTTAATTTCATATAGGGAACTTCCTCTACTGATTAATTTAATCAATGATTTACAGCTTGGTATAACTGCTCGGCCTGCATCATTACCACGCGAGCGGTTGAAGGGCGGATACTCATAAAGATACGCCATGGATTATGGGCTGATGTTGCGTTAGCTCGTGGGAGAGCGAGTGGCTGCAAGCCGTGCTTGCCCGTTAGTGCGGCAATCCACGCCAGTGGTGTCTTGCCATAAAGCCCTTCTTCGCTCGCAGAGCCGTCCATGCGCCATGCAGCGTAGGTTTGAGTAATCGTGGTAGTATCGTCTGGCTGGAGAATATAGCGCTGGGCGTTGCTACGGGCAAGCATATCATTGGCATATGGCGGTGTATCCACACCAGGCGCAACGATAGCCGTAAAGACATCGAGTGGTGTGCCATCAGCCTCTGTTGCAGCCTTGATCATATGGAGAGCAGTGAGTACAGCATAATCTTGATCTGGTGATGAGGTTGTTGGGTCGATGGCGGTATTGGCATGGTAGAGTACATCACCACCGGTGTCGATGCCACAAATTGCATCAGCTCCCGTCTCGCGGATGAGAATCTGCAGGTCGTGAGTAATCTGCTCCGGCTCGATTGAATTAAGCAGATAAACTGGTGCGATTGTCTCGTCCTTAGCAATAATATCCTCGAGGAAGCGCCAGTCACCAACTTTGGTTGTTTCCTTCGTAATCTCTGCGAGTGCGTCACCAATCTGTCGGCCAGTATGAGCAAGCTGTTTGTTGCTATCGGCAGCGAAGTTGCGCACCGACACAATAGCTGTAGGCTGCACGGCATGGTGCTGCTGATGAAGCTTGCTCAGCATAGCAGCCTGGATACCATCCGAGCCACCACCCATCCCAAGGTAGATGATCCGCTTGCCATGTAACTGCTCAGAGTCAAACGCTGGGAGTGAATCAATAGCAAGCTCGGGTGTGTCCTGATATTCTGGCACAAGCATTTCACCGCTGTGGCGAAAGCGCAGCTCAGCCTGGTGTGGATCAAGTGTGCCTTGGTTGGCAGCTTGGGCGATGGTGCTGAGGTCTGCCGTGACGACACCTGTCTCGCCTGCTTTGCGCGCTGCTTTGTCGGCAATGTGTGCCTCTTGCAAAACATGCGCAAAGTAAGTGAGTGCCGTGCCGAGGCTATGATGTTTCTCAAGCCCCTTCAGCAAGGCTGGGCCGTAGTAAGGCAGAGTCGCGCGCTGATGAATGCCATCATTGCCAAGCTCTTGAGCGAGGATAGCTTGTACAGGGCCAGGTAGCGTATCTAGCGCATTGGTCAGTTGCTGATACTCCTCTGGCGAATCGTAGCGCAGCATACAGGCAAGGCGCACAGTGTGGGTATGTGCTTGGCTGTTGATGAGCTGCTCAATAGCATCGTTATCGAGGCCAAAGCGCTGTGCTCGCTTGGCGAGGTAATGGCTATAGCGTGTTTCGTCGGTCGAGAGGGTGTTATCGGTCAAGACGTCGCAGGCTGCTGCCATTTGGTTGTACATAGGAGAAGTGAGGAGTAGAGAACTCTCAGCATTAACGTGGCCCAGCGCACCAGCAATATCAAACAGCGTGTGCATGATATAGAGCGAACGCACTGGCTCGGTGCTCTCCGCAAAGCTTGCCAGCGCTGCCGGTGGTGCTTCGGCTTGGATAAACTGGCCAAGATTGAGCTCTGTGTTGATGACATCGCGAATGATCGTTTGGTCTGCTTCGCTTAATTGGCTGAATGTCGGTAATAGCTCTGCGCGCTTTGCAGCGTAATCTGGCTTGAGCAAGCGGCGCAACACTTCGTCGTGATCAACCGAATCAGCGGCATCATCGCCCATCACGGCACTCGCAAGCGTTTGGTTTTTGCCCAAATCGTGAATAAGCATAATATAGCGCATCACATTAGCACTATGCTCGCCAGGCAAGTTGCTTGCAACCCACTGATGAAATTCTTCAAATTCTTCGCGCGTAAGACGATTGGTGTCGCTCTGGGCGGCGGTCAGTTTGTGATAATTTTCATCGCCGCCACAATACAGATAGTCCATAACATTGAGCGAGCAGACAGTTCGTTGATATTCTGCGCGCTGATTGGCTGCTTCGTCTGCTCCTTGTGACTCTGGTGAGGCTTTGATATCGTCGCCGATCAGCAGCTTCGCCTCAGGAAGCTGCAGGACGTCAAGCCGCTGCTCTAGATTGAGTGGACTTGAAGAGAGAGAGGTGTTGTTAGGAAGAAATGGTTGTTGCATAGCATTAGTGTAGAGGATTACACAGCGGAATGGTAGCATGAGCGGTTTATAAAGACCCTACTGCTTATATTGAGAGTATGACTCGCCAGCGCTGAGGGGATGGCCAAATAGGTTCTTGACCGTGACAAATCTGTACCCTTGCTTTTGCAATGCATCGAGGATGCACGGCACGGCATCGACGCTGGTTTTGTGGATATCGTGCATGAGAATAATAGCACCAGGTGTGGCATTGGCAACGGCACGGCTGCAGACAATTGCTGCATCGTGATCGGCCCAATCACGTGTATCGATTGACCACATAATGGCTGGCATAGTAAGCTGCTGGAGCTGCGCACGCACCTTGTCATTCATGCCACCATATGGTGGACGGACCATTGTTGGTGTCACGCCAGTAGCTGCAGCAACGGCACTGTTTGTACTCTTAATCTCTTGGCGGATGACAGCTTCGTCGCGCTTAGGAAGGAGTGGATGATTCCACGTGTGGTTGCCTATTTGGTGTTTGCGTTGAACTGCTTGCTGGAGCGCGATGCTATATGGTGCAACATTTCGCCCCACCACAAAGAAGGTTGCCTTAGCATGATAGCGATCAAGATGCTCGAGTAGTGTTTGCGTGTATAACCCAGGCCCATCGTCAAAGGTGAGTGCAATACAACGATGGCGCACACAGTCGGTTGTTGATGATAATGCTGACGGTGGAATATCAAAAAGCTTCTTGGTGGTTGGGTTTTGGACAAAATGGCTGAGCTGCTTGATTGGCAATTTCAGGCTAATGATTCCATCTACGCCAACGCCAAGAGAGTACTTATCAAAGAGAAAGCCAATTGTTTTTCGGTCGTGTACTAAAAAGTTCGTGATAGATTCTGGAGTAATGACTCCCGCTACTTTTGCTGGCTCTGCATGCGGGTAGCGCTGCTGCACCTGTTTACGTAGAGCAATAACAATCTCATTTATCCCTGCGATAGATGTATCAACGAGGGCAGACGATGTAATTGGCTGGCCACTCATTTTATCGAATGTCCAGTAGTGGACTGTGTTGGTTGGTAGAGCGTGAGGTATAGTAGTACGGATAAACACAGCGAGAGAAATCGTCGTGTCATCTCGGTGAATAATACGATAGGTAATAGTGTTGCTGCGAGCTGCTATAGTAGTTGGAAGTGTTTGTTGAGATGGAATAGCATTGTCGATGATTGCGGCGACCGTTTTGTCTATATTGGCAATACCTGTTTGTGGATAGGTGAGGATCGTTTGGTGTGATGCTGATTGGTTCCTGATGATGCGCGAGCGAATAGCATCATGGGAGGATAGCGTATAGGTGTGTGTTGTTGATGGTGGTATATGTGTGATGTGTGATGATTTTTGTGATTGTTGGCCATACCAAAGTGAGCAGATTAGTAGACTAGTAATAATAAGGCAGAGCCATATATAAAGAAAGTCGCAAAGTTTTATAGGTGTTGTACTACTTTCAACACCTGAATAAACTTGAGCATCTGTCTCTTCCACCTTATAGAACATAGCTATATTGTAGCGCGAACCGAGGTAAGAACAAAATGGGATAAGCGGAGTCTGATACAAAAGACATTCTAAAATAGAATATGTACTACTCTATATTCATTGCAAAATACCCTATTGGGGTATTTTGCAATGAACTATTAATAAACATAATTCATAAAATAAGATAAATTGCTACATACCCTAATGGGGTAGAAGCCTGTTTCTAACAGATGATGATATAATATAAAAACAAGAGTAAATTACTTGAGTTAGATATAGTTAAGCGAAATTTTGAAACAACGCTACAGAAAGGAGAAAATATGCGACAGCTTTTTATTACACGTGGAATTCCTGGATCTGGTAAAAGCACCTTTTTGCAATCTGCTGGACTTGGCCCATATACACTATCTCCCGATACTCTACGTTTAGCGTATAGTAGCCCAGTGATGAATGATGCAGGGCGCATCGTTATGCCATATCAGGATGATCGACGGGTGTGGCAGCAGCTGCACGAATTGCTTGATATGCGGATGACTCGTGGTGAGCTCATTGTGGTTGATGCAACACATACAACGAGCTCGTACTTTCAGCAGTATGTACAGCTTGCACAGAAGTATCGCTACAAGCTGTACATTATAGACTTTGCCGATGTGCCTCTTAGGGTCTGCCTAGAGCGCAACCGCCAGCGTGTACCGCACAAGATAGTCGATGATGCAGTTCTCGAGAAAATGCACGCTCGTCTCTCCACATGTGCCATACCAAAACAATACACTGTCATACAGCCAGCGGCAGTAAAAGAGCTTATCGCATCGTACCAGCAACCGATTAATTTGAGTCAGTATGAACATATTCATCACATTGGCGATATCCAAGGGTGCTATACACCACTGCGTGAATATTTCGAGCAGCACCCTTATACCGAGCACGATTATTATATCTTTACAGGTGATCTACTTGATCGCGGTACAGAGAATGCAGAAGTGTTGCAGTATGTGTGTGATAATTTTGTTGGCAGGCCAAATGTGGCATTTGTCGAGGGTAATCATGATGGGTATATTTGGCAGTGGCTAACTCACCAGCCGATAAAAGCGCGAGAGTTTAATGGCCGGACTCGAGCGCAGCTAGAGCGTGCCAATATAGATAAGCATGCCGTTAGTCGCTTGATGAACTCCATGCAGGACTGCCTCTATTACACATGGCATAACAAGCGTGTATTTGTAAGCCACGCAGGGGTGAGCAATCTACCAGAGAATCCTCTGCTGCTTGCCAGCCAGCAGTATATTCGTGGTGTGGGGCGCTATGATCAGGTTGGTGCTATTGACGATGCTTTTGTTGCTCATACCTCTGATAATGTTTACCAAGTGCATGGTCATCGCAACGCTCAGAATTATCCAGCGCAGTATAATCAGCGATGCTTTAATCTTGAAGGCAAAGTGGAGTTTGGTGGCACGCTACGGGTTGCTCAGCTTGCAGAGGAGGGCTGGTCGGTCGTTGAGATAAGCAACCAATCGGCCGAGGGTCTCCTCCACCCAGAGAACGCACCGCTCATCCATAGCCTGCGTACTAATAAACTGATTAGCGAGCGGTCACTGCCGGGCAATATCAGCTCGTTCCACTTTAAGCCAAAGGTGTTTTATGACAAAAAATGGACAGCGCAAACGGTACGAGCTCGCGGGCTGTTCATGAATACACTGACGAATGAGATTGTGATTCGTGCCTATGACAAATTCTTCAATATTGGTGAGCGACGAGAAACTGAATTTGCTGCACTCAAAGATCAACTTATTTTTCCAGTGCGCGCGTGGGTGAAGGAGAATGGTTATCTTGGCTTGGTAGGCTATGATGCAACACTGGGTGACCTCGTCTTTGCGTCGAAAACAACGACGGAGAGTGAATTTGCCGAGTGGTTTCGCCATCTGTTTTTGCAGAGCTATGGCAAGCATGTTGATGTGATTCGTCAGTATCTTGCCGAGCATAATGTATGTTTGGTCTGTGAAGTAATACTCCCGACAGAGGATCCACACATCATTGAGTATGTACAAGACCGGATTGTTTTGCTCGACATAGTGTATCGCCAGGCAAAATTTGCTGCTGTTGACCAAGTTGAGCGTGAGCGATTTGCGGCTATGCTTGGTATGGAAACCAAGCGGCTTGCGGCGACGCTCCAAACGTGGGAGGAGTTTGCGACCTGGTATGAGCAGGTGCAGGGGCTTGACTATTTGTATGACGGTGTACCAATCGAGGGCTTTGTAATAGAGGATGCTCAGCATTGGCAGGTCAAAGCAAAACTCGATTATTATTCATTTTGGAAGCGGATGCGTGGTGTGCTTGATAGACTTAAGGTGGGGCGCAGCCCAAAGCGTGCCGCTGCCTACCCACACCCTGAGTACGCAGCGCGCGTCATTACCTATATGCAGGGCATCCCTATTGACGCATTGGCGCAGATGTCTATTATCGATGTTCGTCGCCGCTTGCAGCGAGAGCAAGAAAAAGTCGTATAGCCGTATTACTACCTCACCCTTCGCGGTATAATAGAAGCATGAAAATGATTCGTTGGTTGGCGAAGCGGTGGCGTCGCATTGTGGTAGTGGCTGGGGTGCTCGTTGGGATGGCTGCACTCCGCCTTGTGTCGGCACAAACAGGGCAGTGGTCGCTGCCTGATCGATTACAAGACTGGATAACGCTGAGTTTGAGCGTGATGATCGAGGCGTTGCCATTCGTTATGCTGGGGATCTGCATCGCGATTGTAGTGCAAGTATGGCTGCCGGCCGAGCGCTTACTTGCCTATCTGCCGCAGCAGCCGTTGCTGCGCCGGGCTTGTTTGTCGCTCCTTGGTATTACATTGCCAGTCTGTGAGTGTGGCAATGTCCCCCTAGCGCGCAGCCTGTTAGCAAAAGGGCTTACACCCAGTGAATCTCTCGTGTTTTTGCTTGCTGCACCAATCCTCAACCCAGTGACGATCATCACAACGCAGCAAGCATTCGCTGGTGATGCAACTATACTGTGGGCGCGAGTGCTTGGTGGCTTCGCTATTGCTAATCTTGTTGGCTGGGTCTATGCACGCCGCCCAGCAGAGGAGCTATTGACCAGTACTTTTGTTGCTTCGTGCCAGGCAGATCATGTGCAGCAGAGCAAGCGAGTAGCAAGCCTTGCGATATTTCGACGTGAGGTGCAGGCGATGCTGCCAGCCTTGGTAGTTGGTGCAGGGTTAGCGGGTCTTGTGCAAGTGCTGGTGTCGCGCGAGGTATTGGTATCGCTGGGGAGCCAGCCAGTATGGTCGGTGATTGCAATGGTGGCATTGGCGTTTATCGTCTCAATTTGCTCTAATGTTGATGCGTTCTTTGCTTTGGCATTTCGCCAGACCTTTATGACCGGGGCACTTGTGAGTTTCTTGACCTTTGGCCCAATGATCGATATCAAGATGCTGAGCTTGCTGCGGACGACGTATCGGCCGAGTGTACTGCTCCAAGTGAGTGCAATCATTGGGTTGGCATCGGTAACATTGGGGTTGGTGGTAAATTATGCGTTTTAAGCTGGTCTTGTCCCGAGTTGCACAGCAACAAGGTATAATACTCCTTTTTGTCATTGCCGTGGTGACGCTGTGGCTAGCTGCGACTGGTCGTTTGACGCTCTATATTCACCAGCGGTATGTCGTCTTTACGACCGTCATGGCAGCGGTGGCTCTGGCAATGGCGAGTGTGAGTATTATTGCGCAATCGCGCACCTACCAGCATACACACTTTGCTTGGTGGCGTAGTATTACCGCGTGTGTGATGATATGCGTGGTCGCAAGTATGGCGCTGCTCGTCCCACCGACAGCACTAACGACAACAACAGCCACACAACGTGGTATCAACAAAGGGGCAGTAGCTCAGCTATCTGCAGAGAAGCTATCGCACGCATCTATCTTTGCTCAGCGAGATTATTCGCATCTCACGATCAAAGAATGGGCGGGGCTACTTGCCCAAACGCATGACAGCGCATTTTATCGTGGCAAGACAGTCAATTTGACGGGGTTCGTTACGCCAGATACAGCGGATTCGCAGATTTTTTATGTATCGCGATTTGTCGTGACGTGTTGTGCGGTTGATGCGCAGGCGGTTGGCGTACCAGTCTATGCACCTGGGTGGCGTGAGCGCTACCAGCCCAATAGTTGGGTAACAGTGACAGGCGATTTTGCCGCGCATCCACAGCAACATCGTCAGCAGCCGATTGTTGTTATGCCGCGCTCGATCACGCCAACAACTCAGCCAAAGGAGCCATATGAATACTAAAAGCTGGCGGTGGGTGCGCCAGCGATGGCGATTTTTGCTCGCCACGATTGGATTATTAATTACACTGAGTGTGTTCACGGTCCTGAGTTATCAACAGGGCCCGCGCTTGCGTCATGCAGTGCTGACAGATGACCCGAACACAGGCTACCAGACGCTCCAGCTGGAATTCAATCAGCCAGTCAAGCCAATAGAACCCCATGCAATACAAATCACACCTCAGGCAGACTTTACAGCTACGACAAACAATGCAACTGTGACGGTTCAGTTTCGGCAGCGTTTGCTTAGTAACACCCAGTATCGCGTGGTGATTAATCAGGTAGCTAGCACCTATACACAACAGCTCGCGGTATTAGATCATCACTTTGATACGCCACCAGCACAGCTCTACTATCTCAAGCACCGTGATCTTGCAGAGACAAAAACAGAATTCTACGCAGCACAAGCTACAGATACTATCGTGCAGATGAATCTGGCAACAAAGCATGAGAAGACACTTTACCAAGCAGCACAAATTGTCGAATATGCAGTGGTGGGTTCTCGTATTGTTGTCCACGCAATGAATGACACGAAGGCTAGTGAATTGCATCAGGTTGAAACAAAAACTGGTGTTGTATCACCACTGCCTCTGCCCGGCAAAGGTACAGTGTCTCGCCTGAGAGCGATAGATAATGGAACGGTAGGGTATCTCTTTGCAAAGGCGGATAGCAAAGACAAGACTAACAATCTTATTGTGCATGATATTGCAGCGCAGCGCCACCACACTATACTTGGCCTTAACAGGCAGCCTTTACTAGTGTATGATTGGCGCCCAGTATCACGTGGCACAGCAATTGTGGTGCGAACTCGGGGTGAAGACGTACTGCTTGTTGACCCAACTGGAAAGCACGCTATGCAGCCACTTGGCCAGGCAGCGGCGCTTGGCGATGTATCGTATGATGGCAAAAGCATCATCATGATGAAAACGGGGGAGGGGTATTTTGCACTCAACTTAGAAAGTAGCAAAAAATCACCCATTACTCACCAACAAGGAAATGATGCTATATCATTAGCTGCATTTTTACATACTCGCAGTGGCTATAGTATGGAGGTAACGAGTGTCAATCAGCGGCACATCCTGCAGCGCCAAACAATACTCACCTACCCAGCCAAACGAGTGATTCATCAGACAACACCGCCGGCATATACAACGAACATCACTGTGTCGCCAAATGATCAATATACCGCCATTGAGCAAAAAAGTACTGCTGATAGCTCCACCAAAACGCACATTATCGATAATAAAACTGGCCAGACAGTGCACACACTTGATGGCAGGGCAGTAGTTTGGTTATAACGGATACTATAAGTAGATAAGACCTGAAGCGACTATAAACTGCATCTTAAGAGTGGGAACTGTATCTGCGCTGAATCATGAAAAGTATATAATTGGTGTTTGCACAATGTTCCGGTATACTATAAGGGATATAGCGTAAAGGGAGATGATGCCAATGCGAATGCGTGACAGACGACCAAGTGATCGCCCACGAGAGAAACTTGCGCGAGATGGAGCGGCTCGCTTGAGTGACCTCGAACTCCTTATGGCGATTATCGGCAGCGGTAATGCGCAAGCTGACGTTGGCAAAATTGCGCGTTGTGTACTGAAAGCCTTGCGCATGCATGGAGGTGATCTGACTCATGAGGAACTCTCCAAGATTACTGGCCTTGGTGCGGCGAAGGTGACCGTGATTCTTGCAAATTTTGAGCTCGCACGGCGCTATCTGCTCAAAAGTGACCAGCCTATTATTGATGAGCCGAGCAAAGCAGCAGAGCAGCTCGCCGATATTCGCGACAAACGGCAGGAGCATTTTGTCTGCTTAACGCTTGATGGAGCGCATCGCTTGATCGCCAAACGCACAATTACCATTGGTACGCTAACTGCCAGCTTGGTGCACCCACGAGAAGTCTTTACGGACGCAATTGCCGACCGAGCGGCAGGGATCATTGTGGCGCATAATCACCCCAGTGGGCAGCTCATCGCAAGCCAAGCCGACCGGGAGACGACGCAGCGTCTGGCCGAGGCGGGTAAGCTGCTTGGCATCCAGCTGCTCGACCACCTTATCGTTACCAAACACGACTATATATCGATCATCAACGAAACATAAGGAATGACCTGTTAGCACTCTTGCAATTAGAGTGCTAATTGGCTATACTAAGACAGATATGGCGAAGCGAGATTATTATGAGGTGCTTGGTGTTGCCAAAAGCGCCAGCGATGATGACATCAAGCGGGCATTCCGCAAATTGGCAGTGAAGTACCACCCAGATAAAGCGGGTGGGAATGAAGAGAAATTCAAAGAAATTAATGAAGCGTATGAGGTCCTGAAGGACAAGCAAAAGCGCCAGCGGTATGACCAATTTGGCCATGCAGGCGTTGGTGGTGCCAGCGGTAGTGGTGGCGGTAACCCATTCGCTGGTTTTGGCGACTTTGGCCAGGGGCAGAATATCCACTTTGATTTTGGTGATGGTGGCTTGGGAGATATCTTTGGCCAGTTCTTTGGTGGCGCTGCTGGTGGCAGTGCAAGCCAAGGTCCGTCGCGCGGTCGTGATGTTGAGACGAGTGTAACGCTCGAATTTGAAGAAGCGATCTTTGGTAAAGAAGTTGCCCTTGCACTAACGCTTGATGACGAATGCGAGCATTGTCACGGTAGTACCGTCGAACCCGGCTCAAACCTTAAGAGCTGTCCAGATTGTAAAGGCACTGGCCAACGTGTGCGGACGATGAACACAATGTTTGGCCCCATTCAGCAGGCGGTAACGTGTGAGACGTGCCAAGGCCGGGGACAGATTCCTGAGAAGGCCTGTACAGTCTGCCAAGGTAGCGGTGTACAGCGCCGCGAGCAAACGATTACCGTCAAGATTCCCGCTGGTATCGATAATGGCTCGACGATTCGTCTCCGTGGTCGTGGCGAAGCTGTAGGTGGTGGCAGTAAGGGTGATCTCTATGTGCAGGTGCGGGTCAATCCACACAAGACGTTTAGCCGCGAAGGTGATGTAATCTTGAGTGAAGAGCATATTGGTATGGCAGATGCAGCGCTCGGTGCCGAGCTCGACGTTAAGACGGTCGATGGGACGATTACAATGAAGGTGCCAGCTGGTACGCAATCGGGCACCGACTTCAAGCTATCTGGCCATGGCGTGCCGCACATGCGAAGCGACAAGCGTGGTCCCCATATTGTGACAGTAGTGGTCGACACCCCAACTAAACTAAACCGCCGCCAGAAGGAAATCCTCCGCGAGTTTAATGACACATTAGGGCGGAAGGGGATATTTGGGTTGTAACTCCAGGTAGGTACTGGTGTAGAATTAAACTACTTGTGGTGAAGGGTTTGATTCTAACCTGTTTGCTGGGTGGTGTAACTTTGCTAGATCATTTCAAAATTCGATAATGGAAACGTGGCTTTGCTCACAGTGCTCTGCAAATATAAGAGAAAGAGTCTTGATTTATACGGTGGTTTATTGCTAAAATAGCCTCACTATGATGACGAGCCATACTCTCGAGGATAGACCACTTCCATCTCATGATATGCAGGCGAAAGAAGCTCGGCGTAGCCAGAATAGCTCCGTCGATATAGATCCTGAAGTGTTCCGAGGAAAGTACCAGGAGCTTGTCGAGCGATCACCGAAAGTCATTGAATCACTTGTTCCCGATCAAGAAAGCAAAGAAGCGGCAATTGACAGTCTAATTACAGGTAGTGCCACGTCTTTTCAACAAAAGTATCCAGTCATTGCGGAGTATTCCGACGAAGATTATACAACCATACAAGATACTACAGAAGCGCTGATATCTATGGCCGAGTCTATGTCAGAGCCAGAGAGGACAGTCTATCTCCAGGCGATTGAGGCTCGCAAGCAAGAGGCGAACTTGATAGTAGCGATGAGGGATTATAAAGCAGCAACAGACCCAATAGCAAGAGAAGCAGTAGCACAGCGTTTTATGGAGATAAATATTACGCTCTATGGTGAGCCAGATAAGACAACATATGAGTCATTACTCGGCGAAAAAATTGCCAACATCTTTCATAAAAAGCGTAGTCAAAGCGCTGAGATAATCTTTCAGGAGCTTCGGAATCTTCTTCCAGAAAATGTACTAGATGGTACACGTGTACAAGATCGATTTCGTCCATCTACTGAGACCATGAGATGGATGAACGAAGTTGTTCATGGATTGTATGATAATATGCTTCGACATGTTGATAGCTATGTAGAAGCGCATAAATCGGAGCTTCAAATAGAATCACACGATGAGACGGTTATAAAAATCCAGCCGACACACCTTCAAGATATCTTTCGGAATATCTTGACTGAGGAATTCCTTGCGTCATCCAAAGAGCCTGAAGAAAGTAGCCAGACAGGTGATATACAACAGGATGCACAAGCTGCGACAGACTGGGATAATACCGAGACGAGAAGTGCTGAGAAAGATACGGATTGGAAGATTGAGGTGACAGAGGCAAAATCAATCAATGTTGATCCAGACACAAGACATATCAGAATACCCCAAGACCGAGAAGCTATGTCTGTTAATGAAGTAAAACGACTAGTTGTGCACGAAATAGGTGTGCATGTCTTAACGCGAATGACTGGTGGTTCGACAAACCTTGAGCCGCTCGCACAGGGCTTAGCTGGTTTTAATGATACGCAAGAAGGGCTTGGGAAAGCAATGGAACACGCCCTTGAAGGAGAATATCAAGAAGCTGGTATAGATCACTATATTACTGCTGGGCTTGCCTATTTTGACAACAAGGACTTCAAAGATGCTTATGATGTGAAGTGGCGTCTCAAACTTCTCGAGAGCCTCAAGCCTGATCAAATACCAACACAAGCACAGATTGACAAAGCCAAGCAATGGGCAGCAAATACAACAATGCGTATCTACCGGGGTACTGATGACTTGCCACTATTTAAGGATCTCTGCTATTACAATGGGTCAAAAGAAGTATGGGAGTATCTAGAGAAAATTTGTGGTGATGATTTGCAGCTGAGTTTGTTGCTGGCTGGTAAAATTAATACCTCAAAGAAGCACCAGAGAGTCATACTTGAATCACATAGTACTTAAACTAAATACAAGCAATGAAAGTTCAATACGATAAAAGTTTAAAGATAGCAGGCGTTAGTATACAGCCATGGGCAAGAATTGGGCCTGAGCAGTGGTTTGATAATTACAAAATTGCTTCACTAGCTGGCTGGAATATGCGCAGTCAGAATGTAGAGCACATGAATAGTCTCGCTTATGTGCGCGATCAGTGCGAGAGACCTTATACAGGTGAACTAACTACACAGGCTCTTTTGCAAGACCCAATATTCCAAGATATGGTAATAACTCATTTGCCCGAGTATCATATTTTTACGTATAAACCTTTTGTAATTCCTGAGCGATTAAAACAAAGCAGTTTGCAATTTTTGCCTAGAAACGATATGTACGCGTTGGCTCAGAAGTTTGAGAATAAATCGTGGTTTCGGCGTATTTTTGCAGAGCGTCTTTGCAGCATTCCATCACATAAAATATACCCTTGGCGAGAAATGTTATCGGATGAGGAATATTTTTCTAATCTCTGTGATGGACGCAGTAAGATTGTTTTGCAAGATGCTGCACTTGGTGGAGGGAAGGGGTCGTTTATTGTCGATAGCTTCGAGTCGTTCTGTTCTGCAATAAATACAATGCAAAATAGCAATGGTTTGGTTGGTGAGGTAGTTGTATCAGACTATATTGCTGATGGCCGTGATTGGTCGGTGCAGGGCGTTGTAACGCGCTACGGGGTCTTCATAGGGCCAGTGCAGCGGCAGATTATTGCAGACCCGAATTTATCAAATACAAGCATTCCTGGTACTGAGAAGTTTTGCGGTATTGAAATATTAGCAGATGATCAACACACGTGGCAGAGTAGTCAGCTAACGAAAAATGCACGCGTTATAGGCCAGGAATTATACGATAGAGGATATCGTGGTATTTTTGGTGTTGATTCTTTGGTGACGGATGATACAGTGTATACTATCGAAGTTAATGCACGCATTACGGGCGCTACACCGCTTCTTACAATGAGCTATAATGCAAAGAAGCATATCCCCTTCTATCTTCTTCATATCTTAGAGTTAACGAATGCCAATTATATTATTGAGGATAATTCATACAGTAATGACTATAATGATTGCGCGCTAATGGTGCTTCATCAACGAGACAGTGAGACAGGCATCGCCGACAGTCCTCGGTCGGGATTATATAATGAAAAGATGCAAATCATAGGCGATATAATGTCATTCGATAGGTCTTCTTCTGCAAAACAGGTTTTTGTACAGGATTATACAAGGAGCGAGAGGTCTATTGCGCGAGGGTCTCGATTGGCGTCTATATTTACTAATTTTCGTGTTATGGATGAAGAGGGTGTGCTTATGAGAGAATCAAGAAATATTATTGATATAATTGAAAATAGTTCGAAGTAAATAAATGTATCGCTATGAATATGGAGCAAGAAAGCAAGAATAGTATCAAAAAAGCGGACCTGTCACGGTATGGCATTACTTCTCGATTACTAATGAAGGAGGCGCTCCGAAAAGGGTACCAGGTCACAACAGTTCCAGGTCGTTTAGCAATATCACATGTGGTGCGCTGTGAAAAAGACGGCAAAGAGCTTTACTTTTATAATCTTAATACTGCACTAAACCCTTCATATGCAGTTCAGGTGAATGAGGATAAGATCTGGACGAATAACATACTACACCAATCGCATATACAAATACCAGATACATATCCATTGAAAATAAATAGACCCGAAGACGTGGTAATTGACGATACACTTCGAAAAATGCTAGAGTCCCATGAGCGTCTTGTTGTCAAATCTGCTACAGCAAACTACAGTAATAATGTTCTTATTAACACTGGTGATGAAGAAGGTTTGCTTCGTGCAATACACCGTGTATATCAGAATAGTGGTGGACAACCTGATATAATTGTTCAGCAAATAGTTTTTGGGCAAGAATATCGCTTCTTAGTGTTAAATAAAAAAGTCATTGCAGTAGCATATCGTCGACCACCATATGTTGTTGGAGATGGAGTGTCAACAATACGAACCTTGATAAGTAAAAAAAATAATAATTGCTCAAAGCATGGCAACAGACACGCTAGTTTAGTAGCAAAAATAAACATTGAAGATGTGTCGAGACATAAAGGTATTCACTTTTTGCAATACGTTCCCGAGAAAGGTTCTGTTGTTGAGGTTTTAGATACATTGAATCTGAGCAGGGGAGGTGAAGCAGTTGATGTCACGAGTTATGTGTCTGATGAACTCAAAACTATAGCAATTCAAGCAGCATCAGCGTGTTTTCTTGGTATTGCTGGCATTGATATTGTAACGGATAACATTAGTGGCGATGGAAATGATAGCTATGTCGTAAGAGTGAAGGCATCTCCAGGGATACGAATGCACCAATTTCCAACAGAAGGCAAACCTCGGAATGTTGCACGAAAACTATTTCATGCTATTGAAAAAACGGCGCATCCTATCGGCAAAAAAATAGTCATGATTGGCCGAGTTGAAAAGGTTGCTTTGCCTGATTTTATTAATGAAAAATTTAAAGCTCGGATAGATACGGGGGCAACAGTCTCGTCTATATGGGCAAGTGATATTCGAGTTAATAAGACAGGCCTCTATTGCAAACTATTTGGTGAAGGATCCCCAGTGTATACTGGTGAGGAGTTGCATTTTTCTGAGTATTCCATGCGCTCTGTTCGGAGTTCGAATGGTTATGAGGAATTGCGGTATCAAGTTGTCATTAATGTAAGTTTGGCAGGAAGGCGAGTGAAAGCAAAAGTTACACTAGCAGACAGATCGGGGCAGATCTACCCAATGCTGATTGGAAGAAATATTTTGCGTAATAAATTCATCGTTCATGTTGCAGAGGGTGATATTGATAAGAAGGCTGAAAGTAGTAATCGTCAAGAACTACGCCAAAATGGACTACAATAGAGACACAGAGCTTATAATAAGCAAAATCGATAAAATAATAGTACGAGGTATGGAGTGAAAATCGCAATACTCAGCAACGGCAATGTGAACTACTCAACGCTTCGCCTCAAGGAAGAGGCGGAGAGGCGTGGACATAGTGTGAGAGTGATTAAATACCGCAAATGTTATGTGACGATTGATGAGAAGAACCCAACGGTGATGTATGATGGTGAAGCAATCGATCAGTATGATGCAATAATTCCGCGCATTGCAAGCTATATGACTCGCTATGGCACAGCAGTAGCGCGCCAATTAGAAATGGCGTACCCACGCACGCTTTTTGTTAATCGCTCGATTGCGATTACCCGGGCGCGCGATAAACTGCGTTCGACACAGCTGCTAGCCCGAGGTGGAGTAGCTATTCCTAAGACAGTGTTTAGCCGTAACTCAGCCGATATAGACGATCTCCTTAACGAACTTGGTGGTACGCCAGTTATCATCAAACTCGCTCGTGGTACTCATGGTAATGGTGTGGTGCTAGCGGAGACGAAGAAGGCGGCAAAGTCAGTGCTTCAGGCGTTGTACCTCACCAACGAGGATGGGACAAACATCCTGTTGCAAGAATTTATTCGTGAGTCAGCTGGAGTAGACATCCGCGCCTTTGTGGTGGGGAGCCGGGTAGTGGCGAGTATGAAGCGCCAGAGCTTAGACGATGACTTTCGCTCTAACCTCCATAAGGGAGGCGAAGGAACGCCGATTCGCTTGACGGATACCGAGCGTCGCATGTGTTTGCGGGCAGCTAAGGCGATGGGCTTGACGGTGGCGGGTGTTGACTTTATGCGCTCGAGTCGTGGGCCGTTGGTGCTTGAGGTCAATGCGAGCCCAGGCTTTGGGATAGAGAAAATTACGCGGCGCAATGTGGCCAAGCCAATCATTGAATATATTGAGCGCAATGCGAAGCGGCAGCACAAGAGGGATCGTGTTGGGGCATAACCATTCAAACGTATTTGCTTTTCTCATAACGCTTATGTTGAATTGGTGTCATGGTATAATGATGGCATGATGTTGATTGGATTGCTTGCTGGCATGGCTGTGGTTTTGGCTGGTTTGGTATATGTAGCGAAGCGGCATTTTGGGCTGCCAGTCATGGGCCTGGCGGTCGGTATGGTAGTGACGCAGCTATGGGCGGCAGATGTCATGCCGTATGCTGCTGGGGTTGGCATAGGCATTGACCGATCTGCTTTGCTTGCAGCGGTGACGATTGTGCTGACGGTGCTACCAGCTGTGGTGCTGGTGTGTTGCGGCTCGGTGGTGAGTCAGCGCTGGTGGCGCATTGGTGGCTCACTGATCTTTGGTGTTGTGGCAGTGTATGTGTTGTTTGGCGCGCTGAGTAGTCTCGTACCACCAGTTGATGAGACAAGCAAGACGGTTATGGCAGCGCTGGATGGGTCTCATGCAGCGGTTGTAACGATAGGGTTTGCATGTGCCCTTGTTGACACGCTCGTGGCTCGTACAAAGGGTGTAAAACCACACAAGAAAAAGTGATAGATATACCTCTTGTGCGTGTCACTCTATGAGTATGTTTTTGCGAGAAATATACGTGTTGATGTACTTAGCAAAATGACCCTCATAATAAAGGGTCATTTTAGTGTTGTGATTCGCGTGTAGCTCTAGTGGGTATTACGCGGCGTTCGTTGCAACGTTTGTCACATCATCGAGTGCTTCAAGTGCATCGATAATTTTGGTAAGCTTGCGCGCGGTTTCGTCGTCCTCGATAGCAACGGTATTATTGGGCACATACTGGAGCTCTGCGTCTTCAACAGTCATGCCAGCTGCGAGCAAAGCTTCGCGGACTTTGGCAAGTTCCTTTTTGTCGGTATAAACGGTGAGGCCGCCATCTTCTTCTGTTGCATCCTCAGCTCCAGCGTCTAGCACGGTGAGGAGCGCTTCTTCGCCACTGGCTGCTACACGGATTACACCTTTGCGCGCAAACTGAAACATCACACTGCCGCTATCTGCCATAGTGCCACCATTCTTGGTTAGAGCGGTGCGGACCTCTGGGTAGGTACGATTCTTGTTGTCGGTTGCTGTCTCGATAATGATGCCAACACCACCTGGGCCGTAGCCCTCATAGACTGCCTCTTCGAGCGCGGCCGCATTTTTATCATTAATGCGATCAATTGCCCGCTGGATATTAGCGTTAGGCATGTTGGCGGCTCGAGCCTTCTCGATGGCCAATGCGAGGCTTGAGTTGGTTGTTGGATCGGTGCCACCACGGGCTGCAATGGCAATCATATTGCCAAGCTTGGTAAAGGCTGCGCCGCGCTTTGCATCAACCACGGCCTTTTGGCGATGGGTCGTGGCCCATTTACTGTGTCCAGACATAGGTTCTCCTTGATTGTTCTATCTTTCACTCATTGTAGCATATTGGGCAGTTGTTATTCTACGAGTGAGGTATCGCGCAGCGAGTAGCCAGTTGCTCGCCAGAGCCACCAGCAGAGGCTAATGAGCCCACCATACCATAGTGTCACGCCCCACCACGGCAGTGTAAAATCGAGCTGTGCCCAGGGGAAGGCGGCACATTGCTGGACGACCCACAGCATGGCATCGAGTAGCCATTGTGCTGGCGCGCCAAATACTGCCGCAGCAGCCGGCCACACAAGTGCCCCAACCCCAGCAATGCAGGTGAGAAGCATTGCTAGTGGCACCCACGGCACAATGAGCAGATTGGCCGGCAGCGCCACAAGCGATAATTGCCCAAATGCTGCGAGGCTAATCGGTAATGTGGCAAGCTGTGCAGAGACTGTCTCGCCCAAGACTTGGCGGCCGATTGATGGCTCTGCTGGGCCAAAGAAATAGCGCTGCAACAGTGGTGCAAGAATCATCACTCCAGCGAAGGACGCAAAGCTTAGCTGCCAGCCAATATCTCCCCAGACATAGCTTGGGTTCCATAGTACTGTGGCGGCACTTGCTACTGCCAGCAGTGTAACGGGATGAAACGCACGACCATACGCCCACGCCCAAATACTAAGCCCAGCTACCAAGCCAGCGCGTGTCATACTTGGGCTCAGCCCAGTGATAGCAACAAAGCCAAGGACGAGACTTGCACTGGTAAGCACCGCAAGATAGCGCGATACCTTGGCAAACAAGCGCCGAGCGAGGCGGACGAGGATTGTGAGGTTATACCCACTTGCCACAACAATGTGGGTGAGGCCCGTTGTGCGCATTGCTTCTTGGATGTCGTGCGGCAGAGCACGCTTTTGGCCGAGGACATAGCCACTGCCAAGGCTAGCCGCTGGCTCGTGAATTGCGTGGCGAATATGCTCAGCAAACCAATCACGTACTTGCAGAGCTACATCGCCAGGCTGTGGCTGGACAATACGCTCCACATGAGCACGCTGCATGACAGCAGCAAAGTTGCCAAAGCCAGGCTTGAGCTTGCCTCGCACAACCAGCCAGTCGCTGCGATGGATTGCAGGGTTGCCGTGCAGACTCACCCATACCGTGCCAGGTAGCGAGCGGCTATTGAGGCCGATAGCACTCAGCCTCACGACGAGTTGGTTGCGTTGATTTGTATCAGGGTCGTCCTGCACCTGCCCAGTGATTGTCGCTACCTGCCCAAATGATGCCGCGTAGGAGCGCTGTTGCTGCTGGTCGCTCCCACCGCGCACTAGGCCAACCATAAGGCCAGCAATCAATATGATAATAAGGCACCACCGCCGGCTTTGATGCAGTGCACAGGCAATACCGCCGCCGGCTACGACAAGCCACCACCACGCAGCGTACGGCCACCACTGTGCTAGTGCCACTCCACCAACGATGCCACCGCAGCACAGTGTGAGCTGCCACGTTGGGTGAATTCGCCGTTGCCACCACATCATTGGTTATCATTAAACCATTGCGTTGCTGGTGCGTCAATTTATTACATCTGAATCGCGGTCTTTCTATTAATTTTATGCTGCTTGCTCCGCTTTTTTGTAGAGTGTACCAAGAGAGCTAGAATTTTTATGTATTTGTTTTCTTATGGTGGAATTATTGAATCTTTTACGTTCAGCAAGAGATCTTTATATCTTACTGGGTGAGGTAGCGAGATATAATCTCTCACGGAGGAAAAAGACGAATTTTGCTATAGATAGTAGAATTTTGGAAGACTGATGATGAATCCAGTGTTTGCTCCGCTTGACAGTCTACCACGACCAGTGCTATACTCGCAGAGTCTACGGGCCCATAGCTCAGCAGGTTAGAGCACCTGCCTTTTAAGCAGGGTGTCGTGAGTTCGAGCCTCACTGGGCCCTCCATTGATCAATTAGCAGGCGAGATAGCCTGTTTTTTGTTGTATCTGTTTGAAAGCCTAAAGATCCGCATTATAAAATCTTAATTCCTATTTCTCGCTATTATTGTGCGTTAGAGAACAAAATCCGACCACCGTATTAGTTTGCGTGATAAACAAAACAATATGCTTGTGCTTGACCAAGAGGGTTACTTTGCGCATAATCGTGGCGAGGAGGAAAAACAAAATGCAAACTATGCGGAATTATACCCGGCGAATTATTGCATATGGGCTTGCCGTAACCATGATGATACCAGGAATAGCTGGAGCTTCTGCGCTTGGTGCTGATTCTTCCACTGCTTATTTCGCCACCATCGGCGATTTTTTATTTGAACGGGCAGTAGCGCGTGATGATGCAGCTAGCGACAGGTCTACAATAGCTCAGCCTGTAGTGCGTCTTGCCGCTCATACTGAGCATGATGCGCTGATGATCGGGGCACTCCACACGACAGACCGGCGCACCGTGAGTGCAGTTGAACTGCATAACACTGCGCGCCAGTTTGCGCCGCTTAGTGATGTCGCACTTGTTGTCAGTGTTAGCACAAACCACACCGACTACATGTGCCGCGTCAATCTACAAGGATATGCACCACCCCAGTCGTCGGTGCGTTACTATCATCCAGCGGTAGCCCCGGCGGATGGCGCGCAGCTCCAGGGCTGCCCGAGTGTACCAGATGGTGAGCAAGTCACGCGGTATGATGTAGCGCTGGAGCGATCGGGTGCGACTATTGATAAAGCAAGCGCAGCCGTGGACGAGCTTGCAGGTGCACTCGTCTGGGAGCGTACCCACTGGACGGCAGCGGCACGGACTGGGGTATTTGCCAAGGACTTTCGGGCACGAGCTGGCGAAGCCGAAGTAGCTGCGCCGTACGAAACGCCAGGTGAGCCATCATTGCAAATTCTCGAGGTCTTGCCTCATCCACATACCTGCGACGCAGCACCAGATAATTGCCAAAAATACGTTAAGGTCAAGAACACTGGCGACCAGCCAATCGACCTTGCTGCCTACCGTTTGCGCAGTGGTACACCTGGTAGCAATAGCACGGTGCGAAACACCTCATCTCTTGCGGGGGTGATTGCACCAGGCCAGGTGCTGACGATTCGTGCTCAGGCAAATGGCGGGGAGCTTGCGATACTGCGTAGTGGCACACTGTGGTTTGAGGATCAGCATGGCTTGGTGAGCTTTTCGCCGCGCATCGATGCATATAATGGTGCAGGGCAGGCTGCGCACCAGGGTAAGTCTTGGGCATACAATTCGCAGACTGGTGCGTGGCAGTGGACAATGCCAAGCCTCGACCGAGCCGATAATATCATCACTAATACGCCAGGCTCACCTCATCAGCCATCGGGCAAACCGTGCCCCGCTGGCCAAGAGCGCAACCCAGCAACAAATCGTTGTCGGAAGATCAACAATAGTGAGAAACAGTCAAGACACACAGCTGACAGTGCAAAGTCGGCACGCACGACCTCTCGCGCCCAAAAGCTGACTATCTGCAAACCAGGCCAAGAGCGTAACCCCGCAACGGGCCGTTGCCGCGCAGTATCTGCCACTGGCCAGCAATTAGCTGCGTGCAAGGCTGGGCAATATCGCAATCCTGCCACAGGGCGCTGCCGAGCGCTCGCTGGTGGCAAGGCATCGGCTGCGGTATGCAAAGCCGGGTACTATCGCAACCCCGCGACTGGCCGCTGCAAAAAACTTGGCGCAGCAAATAGTCGCCAGCTGACGCCATGCAAGCCAGGCTGGGAGCGTAATCCATCGACCAATCGCTGCCGCAAATCGACGAGCAAGAATAGCAAAGCACCAGCTGCAGGCTACGCTGTTGAGCCGAGCAGCAATAATGGGCAAACAGAGATTGTCTGGTGGATGATTGGTGGGGTAGCTATCGTGGCGGTAGGCTATGCTGGCTGGGAGTGGCGTAGTGAGATTGGCCAGTGGTTACGCCGGATGGTGCGCAAAGGTTAGAGTCTCATTAGTTATACCAGTGGTATATAGCAGAAGCTCTCAGATTCAGCTATACTAGCATCATGCGAATCATCGGTATCGACCCTGGCACTGGTATCCTTGGCTTTGGCGTGATTGATGCTCATGGTGGTGCAACGCGACTCGTCACAGCTGGTGTCATTACAACGCCAGCACATACTCCAATACCAGAGCGTCTTGGTGAGATATTCGATGGTCTCACGAGTATTATTGCAGAGACACGACCCACAATGATGGCGATCGAGAAGCTCTTTTTTGCCCGCAATATAACTACCGCTATGAGCGTAGCCGAAGCACGTGGCGTAGCGCTGCTGACTGGCCAGCGGGCAGGACTGCGGATTGAGGAATATACACCACTCCAGATCAAGCAGACAATCACTGGTTATGGCAAAGCAGATAAAAAGCAAGTGCAAGAGATGGTGCGGCTCCAGCTCGGCTTACAGACGGTACCCAAGCCAGATGACTGTGCAGATGCTCTCGCGGCAGCGATTATGGCAGCATTTATGACGCGGCAGAGCTAACTGGTTGGGAAGTACTTCTGTATCTGTGTCAGGTGAGAAATAAGCTATAAGAGCGGCTCTCTAACTGTAACAAGAGTGTGTGCTATATCAGAGACGAGGGAGAGAAAAGCGCTAAGATTAGTGTTTTCAGTACATTGCGCCAGAACGATGGTATAATTAAACTATGCAACTACCTCGAGGAAGACAACAACCAGCCCGGATGGGCAGATATGCCAACTTTGGAGAAGTTCGCCAGTCGAAACCACCGCGCCGGAGACGCGAGCATAAACATTTCTTGTGGTTTTGGAATATGAACAAAAAGAAGAAGGCGATGGTGATTCTGACGCCGTTTTTGCTGTTTTTGCTGATTGTGCCGATCTTGACATACCTATATTATGCACGTGATATCTCCGACCAAGAGCGGCTGATGAACCGCAACAACACTGGTATCGTCCTCAATGATGTTAATAACAAGCCGCTCTATAGTGTGGGGCGAGCCCAGCACCGCAATATGGTGAAGCTAGCTGACATCTCTGACAGTATGAAAAATGCGCTACTGGCTAGCGAGGACAAAGACTTCTATAAACACCCTGGGTTCAGTCTAATCGGTATCTTCCGGGCAGCCTTCCAGCGCCATGGTGGTGGCTCGACCATTACGCAGCAGCTCGCCAAGAACACTGTTCTCACAAGCGAGCAGACCTTTATGCGTAAGTACCAGGAGCTGTTCGTAGCGCTCGCGATCGAGCAGAATTATACGAAGGACCAAATACTCGAGATGTATCTCAACTCTGTGTATTATGGCGAAGACTCATTCGGCATCGAGGAGGCAGCCAAGATTTACTTTGGTAAAGCACCAAAGGACCTTACGTTGGCTGAGAGCGCTATGCTTGTTGGTGTGCTGCCAGCCCCAACTGCTTACTCACCAATTAGCGGCAGCCCAGAAAAGGCCAAGCAGCGTCAAAAGACAGTGCTCGGCCGTATGGTTGACGTGGGTGCCATTACTAATGAGCAAAAAGACGCAGCATATGCGCAGCAGCTCTCGTATGCATCGACGGCAAACACCGTTAAGTCGATTGCACCACACTTTGCACAGATGGTTATAAACCAGCTTAAACAGAAGCTATACAGCGCGGAAGATAAAAATGCGTATGATAAGTTAATGCGCTCGGGCTACCAGGTAAAAACAACACTCAATATGGACACGCAGCAGATGCTAATCGATAACGTTTCCAAACAGATTCCATACCTTAATAACCGTGGTGGTACGAATGCAAGTGGTGTTGTGATAGACGTCAAGACAGGCCGAGTGCGCGCACTGGTGGGCAGTGCCGACTACAACAACCCGCAGTGGGGTAATGTCAATATGGCAACAACGCCGCGCCAGCCAGGCAGTAGCTTCAAGCCGATCTACTATGCAGGGGCACTAGCCGAGGGGGTCATTACACCAGCGACAATATTCCAAGATAAGCCAACTGACTTTGGCGGTGGCTACCAGCCGCTCAACGCTGACAAACGTTGGCACGGGAGCGTGACGACGCGTCGAGCAATTAGTTGGTCGCTCAATATCCCGAGCGTGGAGATTATGAAGAAGTTTGGTATTAGTAAGTCGGTTCAAACGGCTAACAATCTTGGTATCTCATCGATTACTCAAGCAACAGGTGAGAAGAATGGTTTGTCTCTCGCACTTGGCTCCGGTGAGGCATCACTAACGCAAATGACTAATGCCTATGCAGCATTTGGCAACCAAGGGCAGCAATTTGAACTGGGGCTCATTGAGCAGGTTAACGACAAATACAACAAGAAAGTTAGCTGGCCCAACGCAACGAGCAAGCGGGCAATTAGCGAAGGCGGGGCCTACTTGATCTCAAACATTTTGTCCGATAATTCGGCACGAGCGAGCGTATTTGGCTCAACCCTCACGGTGCCTGGCCATACTGCGGCTGTCAAGACAGGGACGACGAATGATAACAAAGATGCCTGGACAATTGGCTATAACCCAGAGTATGCCGTTGGCGTCTGGGTTGGCAATAATGACAATACACCAATGAAAAATGGTGGCTCAGACATGGCAGGGCCAATCTGGCGCAACACAATGACGAAACTCTTAGCAGGCCAGTCGAATACTCAATTCCCTGTGCCAAGTGGTGTTGTACAGCGCTCGGTCTGTACGAGCGACGGTGGCCTGGCTACTACTGAGAATGCCAAGGGGACGTACAAAGAATACTTCCTAACTGGTGCATTGCCAACCAAGCAGTGTAATGTTGTGCGCACCAAGATCGAGGTCTGTAATCTCAGTGATAAAAAGATGGAGTCTATTTACGAAGATGACTTCGACAGCACGAAGTACTCAAAGAACAGTTCAGACTGCTCTACGACCAAGCAACAAATCCGTGTCTGTGACGTCGAGCAAAAGCGCATCATTACCATCGACGAAAAAGACTTTGATAGTAGCCGTTACTCAAAGAACATCGCAAGCTGCCGGTCGTCAAGTAGTAGGGGAAGCTCTGGCAGTACAAGCGACGACAGTGATAATAGCTCGACCATTAACGGTAATACTCGCCGCCGCAATAATACCGGCAACAGTGGCAATACTGGTGGTACGAGTGGTGATAGTTCTGGTACTGGTGGTACGGGCGACGACGACAGTTCTGGGCAGAATAGTCAGAACAATACTGGTGGCAATAACAACAACTTCTTCAGGACTAACTTTTAGTGCTTTGAGGAGACGTGGATGATTGCTCATATTGCTGGCCAAGTTGATGAGAAGTTTGCGGGTAGTGTCATCATTGATGTGCAGGGGGTTGGCTATGAGATAGCGGTCGCAGCGCATGATTATGATGCGATGCAGCTTGGTGAGGTAGTCAAGCTCTATACATACCATCATATCCGAGAGCAAGCGCAGGAGCTGTTTGGCTTTTCGTCGCGGGCAGCTAAGAAGCTATTTGAGCTGCTCATCACCGTGCAGGGTGTGGGCCCCAAGGCAGCACTGGCCATCCTCAGCCTTGGTGAGGCTGAGCAGGTGCGCAATGCCTTAGCCAATGCCGATGCGGCCTTTATCCAAAAAGCCAGTGGTGTGGGCAAAAAGACTGCCGAGCGCGTGGTGGTAGACCTGCGAGATAAGGTGGGCGTGCCAACGTACTATGCTACTCACGACGCGCCTGTGCAGGCAGAGCTTGATACAAACGACGAAGCACTCGAAGCGTTGGTTGCGCTGGGCTATACGTTGGCAGATGCCACCAAAGCACTCGCCCATGTTGATACAAGCTTACCCACAGCACAGCGAGTGACAATGGCTTTGAAGCAGTAACAATATAAAGAGAGGAGATGGGATGGCAAAAATATTTGTATCAGGGCAGATTGGTGATATTCCTGTAGTGCAGCGAGTGCAGGCAGCGCTGATGGCGGCTGGACATGAGATCACTCATGATTGGACACGCAACGAAGGCGGAAGCAAAATGTTGGTTGGCCAGCAGACGAAGTTCGATCAAGCAGCAGAGTCAGCACGCCGTGCCACGAATGACATGAATGGTGTGACTGAGAGCGACGTCTACGTTATCTGCACCGATAATGAAAAAGCAGGCAAAGGTATGTATGTTGAGCTGGGTGGAGCGCTTGCACTCAATACCACCACTGGTTCACCACGAATTTATCTGTTGGGTCAACGCAAGCATGCAACAATCTTTTATTTCCATCCCTCGATTCGCTTGTGTGACTCGGTAGATGAAATTATTGCTGACCTTGATCATTGATTAGGAATAATGCAAAAAATATGAGATACTAGCACATGGTGTGAAAATCCTGAGCAGAAAAATTCGGAGAAACCTGATGTGCAGCACATATCTCGCCTAAGAGAAGTGGCAAGTGTGGGGCTGACGGCCCTGCGCTATGGTGGCGTAGAATATATTGCACAGCAGGCGCGTGACGGCAAGCCGATTGGCCTTGCGCCTGCAGCTTTTATGGCAGCTGATGTTGCTGATGGGCAAATTCTTGACGATACGCCACTGCGCCGTGTGACTGACGGCGTGGTGGATACAGCCGCTGTGGTGCGTGTGATGTATGAGCTAGGCAAGCGCTACCCTGAGGCGCGAGCGGGGATTGCTGCCGTTGCCTTTGGACAGGCAGCAACTGGCGCAGCCAATGCCTACCACCTGGCAAAAACTGGTGAAGTGACCAAGGGTGGGCGCTACAAACGGGCCGCTAATATCGCTACGGCGGCTTTTGCCGTTGTAGCGGCACGTGGCAATCCAGAGCGAACGCGTCTCGCAGGTGGTATAGCAGCTGGCGTTGTTGCAGCTACAACAGTGCCACATCTACGTGGAATTGGCAAGCCGACTGGCAAGCAAGTTCGTCGGTTATAATACGCACAGCTTAGGCGTATAGGCACCTCTGTTGACAACTGATGAATTTACCCATATAATAGGACATCTATGTTTGATAAATTTCCTCATTCCTCTAATTCTCAGGTTGATAGTGCACATGAATCGATTAGCCAGTCAAAGGAGCATTATACAAAAGCCTTTGAAGGGTCGGTAGTTCGAGCTAGTAAGCGCTATCCTGAGCTACCTTACCACCACCCTGGGCACATGAAAGATGTGATGGAGGCAGTTGGCGAGCTTGTAGAGCTTTTGCCTGATGATGGCTATCCGCGTGTGATCACTCCATGGCAAAAAGACCTCCTTGCCTTAGCGGCGGCCTGGCATGATGCTGGTTTTGACGATGATAAGGCTCGGGTATATCCGACGAAGGAAGAGTATGCGATAGCACTCATGAAGGAAGATCTCAAGAGCAATGAGATTCATCTGACTAGTAGCGACATTGCTTTTCTTGATCGGGCTATTAGGGGTACAATTATGGTGCCTGCGCTCCAACAGCGTGATACACCCGAGGCGAAGTTGCTCCATCACGCTGATATGGCCTATATGACAGCTGATTGGGAGACATTCTGGCGCGGTGCTGAGGCATTTCACGATGAGGAGCACCCGGACATGTCCTGGGAGAACTTCCAGAAGTTTGAGGCAAAGTTCTTGCTACAATATATAGAGTCATTGAGGGATGACTTTCAATCACTTGGCATCGCTGAGGACGAAATCCAAAAACGATTGGATACTCTTGAATCCCATCTCGAGCAACTTGCGACAATGGACAACCCGTGGCCTGAGATGCAGAATAATCGGTAATGACAAATGTCATCTCCTCGCTTATAATAAAACGAGAGGAGGTAATAAAAATGAAAAACTGTGACATCTGCCCATTTGTGGTGGAGCAAACAATTGATGACCCGGCGGTGGTCTTGCAAACTGATCGATGGAATGCAGTGCTCGATCGTAATAATCAGCTATATCTTGGCAAGGGGTTTGTGACGCTACGTGAGCACAAGTCATCGCTTGGCGAACTCGATGAGACCGACTGGCGCGAACTCCACGAGGTGATCCGCAGTATGGAGCACGCAATGACCCAGGCATTTGGTGCAGACGTGTGCAACTGGGAATGCTTGATGAACAACGCCGTTAAGGCTGGGCAATCGACTCACGTCCACTGGCACCTCTATCCACGCTATGCTAACGGTACGCACTTTGCGGGAGAGGATTTTCCTGACCCAAAGTGGCCACGGCATCTAGAGAGTGGTGAACACCGTGTGAGTGAGGAGCTATTTGGCAAGATTGTCCTGGCAGTGCAAGAGAACTTACCCTAAGCAAGGAACCATGCCGCTGCAAGGTATATAACAGCCAATATAGCCGGTGCAATTACCATACCCCACTCTTGTTTTTTGAACCCAATAACAACATCGCCAATTTGCGCTAAGCTTGCTGCAGCAAAGACAAGCTGCAGTGCAGAACCATTAAACGTAAATGGAGCAACTACCGTAAGTAACCCCAGTGGCAGTGCTCGAGAAGCGTACATTGCTGCGTAGAATTGCTCGCCATGAGTGATGGTAGTCGAGCGGCTCATCATACCAGGCTTGATGAGTGCAATAAGTGCAGCGATGATCGTTGCAATGGATGATAGGGTCGTGATGACAAGTATGACAGTATGCATGAGTATAGTAAACCATATGATGAGGTTGCTATGCAATCTATCCCCACTACCAATGCTATAATAAATCTATGGCAATAGAACGAATTGTGGATACCAGTAGCCACGCGGATGATAGCGAGGAGCAGCGCATTGAGGTGACGTTGCGACCACAGCGCTTTGCGGAGTATGTGGGGCAGGAACGACTGAAGAAGAATTTGCAATTGGCAATTGCGGCGGCCAAGAAGCGTGGTGAGCCGATCGATCATGTCTTGCTCTATGGCCCACCTGGCCTTGGCAAGACGACGATGGCGGCGGTGATTGCCAACGAGATGGGGGCTGGCTTGCGAGTCACCAGTGGCCCAGCGATCGAGAAAGCGGGTGATTTAGCATCGATCTTGACCAATCTTAACGATAGTGATGTGTTGTTTATCGACGAGATCCATCGCTTGGGGCGTGCTGTGGAAGAAATCTTATACTCGGCGATGGAGGATTTTAAGCTCGATATCGTCATTGGCAAAGGGCCAGCGGCCCGCAGTGTCCGGCTTGATCTACCACGCTTTACAGTGATTGGCGCGACGACACGGACGGGGAGCCTTGCAGCACCATTGCGCGACCGATTTGGGCATATCTATCGTTTGGAGTTTTACACTCCAGAGGAGATTGCACAGATTATCACACGGGCAGCGACCATCCTCGAGACACGCATCAAGCCAGAGGCGTCGCGATTGCTCTCTACCAGGGCGCGCCTCACGCCACGGATTGCAAATCGCTTGCTTAAGCGGGTGCGCGACTATGCGGACGTGAATGGTGATGGTATTATTGATGTAACAACGACAACACAGGCGCTAACCCTGCTGGAAGTTGACGAGCTTGGTCTCGACCCAGCCGATCGTAACCTGCTACTCTCGATGCTCGATACCTATGGCGATAGCCCGGTTGGCCTGACGACAATTGCTGCTCTGACAGGTGATGAGACAACGACGATCGAAGACTTCTATGAGCCATATCTCCTGCAGATTGGTTTTATTGAGCGGACGCCGCGAGGCCGGCGGGTGACACCACGGGCACGACAGCATCTTGGCCGCGCAATGGAGTAAGAGGCATGAGGTGATGAGTCCAAGATATGCTACAATATACCCATGAATTCACAACGATTGCAACGCAATGATCCACCACGGCCCGTCGCCTATGATGTTGATGGCAACCCACTCTACGCCGAGCCTCCCACAGCCCCACGGGCGAGCAGCACTCTCTACGATGTGAGTGGCAAAGAAGGTGCTCCTCACTACCATGCGCCGCGCCCAGAAGCAAGCGTATCGCGAGTGCCGTCAGAAGTACGCCGCCGCCATGATGAGTCAGTGATGGCCTTCCCGAATCTCAACCTGAGTGAGCAAGAATACATCATTAGCGTGGTGCGTCGCCACCCGATTGGCATGTTGCCGGCGATTGTTATGTCTACCTTGATGACGAGCATCGTCTTGGCACTAATGTTTAATTACGATTATATTTTTGACCTTCTCCATCTGCCAGCTTCTGCCTCTGGGTCATTTATGCTGCTGTGTATGGCGCTTATCTTGGCCTTTATCCTTGGTGGGTATGTGTCGGTCTGGGTCTATACGCGCAATATGTTTTATCTAACGAATGAGAGTGTTATTCAGGAGATTCAGACGAGTATTTTTTCACACACCGAGCAAACGGTCAGCCTGATGAATATCGAAGATGCCAGCTACAACCAACGCGGCGTGCTCCAAGCGATGTTTAATTATGGCTCCATTCGCCTCAGTACAGAGGGCGACGAAACAACCTATCGCTTCTCATTCGTAGCCAACCCCAAGCAAGAAATTGCGACGCTCAATAATGCAGTAGAGGACTTCAAGAACGGCCGGCCAGTGGCAGATGACTAATACTAGCAGACGTTGATGATAAAAACACCGAGCAGACAAAGCTCGGTGTTTTTTGCACATCTATGCGATAGAGACTTAGGTATTATTGCGGTTGGTCTTGGTGTAGTCTGCCTCTCGCTCTAAGTTGGCAGTGAGTTTGTAGCCTTTACACTGGTTGTCGGTGGTGCAGTCGGTGCCACTGTAGTGGTAGCTAGACTGGGCGCTGCCAAGCTTGTGGCCATTTGGATCGGTAAAGAGCGATGGATCAACCGAGCGCAGTGTCTTGCTATCGATCGTGTTGGGGTAGTGGTTATTTTTCTCAAAATACACTTCTTCCAGGCTATAGTACATCGCGTTAATGGCAGTTTTGCGCTGATTGTCACGCTGCGTCGCTTCGGTCGCGATTTTCTCACTGAAAAAGAGCCAGCTGCCCGTTGCAAGCAGAGCGATCACAACGATGAGCTCGATGACGGTAAATCCTTTACGTGCCTTCATGGTGTTATTATAGCATGCTCATCATAAAACACCTCACCCCTTACACAAAACACCTATTACCATTCTGGGGTCAAACGAAATGGAGGAGTGAAACTCCGAGGCGTAGCACAAAAATGAATCGGTAACGCGTTTGAAGCTTCTTAACATAAATCAATCTCTACGCGGACAACGGCAAGAGATTCTGGTATAATAAATTCTTGAAGGAGAGGGGACGTATGACCAAACAATCGAATACGACACAAACCACAGACGACGGCAAGCTCAAAGCGCTTGGCCTCGCGATGGATCAGATTACAAAACAATTTGGCGATGGCGCCATTATGAAGCTTGGCGAGTTCCACCAAGCAGACGTAGCGGTGATTCCGTCTGGCTCGCTGAGCCTCGATCTTGCGCTGGGCGGCGGCTACCCCAAGGGGCGCATCATCGAGATTTATGGGCCAGAGAGTAGTGGTAAGACGACGCTCACGCTGCATGCTATTGCTGAGATTCAGAAACAAGGTGGCACAGCGGCCTTTGTTGATGCCGAGCATGCGCTCGACCCGAGCTATGCTAAGAAGCTTGGCGTCGATACAGACAACCTTTTGGTATCACAGCCAGATAATGGTGAGCAAGCGCTGGAGATCACAGAGACGCTGGTGCGGTCGAATGCCGTTGATCTCATTGTGGTAGACTCGGTGGCAGCGCTGACGCCCCAAGCTGAGATTGACGGCGACATGGGTGATTCACATATGGGTCTCCAGGCTCGCTTGATGAGCCAAGCACTGCGCAAACTCACCGGGATTATCAACAAGAGCAAAGCAACCGTCATTTTCATCAACCAGATTCGCATGAAGATCGGCGTAATGTTTGGCAATCCTGAGACAACGACCGGTGGTAATGCGCTAAAGTTCTATGCCTCGCAGCGGGTGGATATCCGCCGGATTGGGCAGATCAAAGTGGGTGACGACATTCGCGGTAACCGCACAAAGGTAAAGGTGGTAAAGAACAAGATAGCGCCGCCCTTCCGCGTTGCTGAGTTTGACATTATGTATAATGAAGGCATTTCTAAGACTGGCGACATCTTGGATTTGGCGGCTACGCACGGCATTGTCGAAAAATCTGGTGCCTTCTACAAATATAACGGCGAGACCATCGGTCAGGGTCGCGACAAAACTAAATTGTATCTGAAAGAAAACCCTGAAGTCCTGGCAGAAATTGACCAGAAGGTACGTGACAAAGTAAAAGAAGCAGAAAACTAATGCGCGCAGCAGATACTGCATATCCAGTCGAAAAACATGTGGCGTCAGTCAGTCTGGTCTTTGATGATGAGCAAAACGCGTATCTTCGCGAGTTGTCAGAAACAATGAACCTTGACTTTGGTGAGTTTATCCCACACGTGACATTGATTAACGTGACTGAGCGGGATATGCCACGTCTCAAAGCAGCCGCTGCGGCGCTACCCGTCCTCGATAAGTTGGTGCTTGATGGAGTTAATTTCCTGCCAGATAAAGCGGGCAACTGTGTTTGGGTGGAGCTGCGCACGCAGAAAACTGCATGGATGGTTGAGGCGCGCCAGCAATTACTCGCGGCACTGGATGGTATTCATCCGGGGCTGGATGTCGATGGCTTCCGCCCGCACATCACGCTTGGTTGCGTCGAGGCCGGTACGCTTGACGACGTTAATACGAGCGCTATTCCAGGGCAACTACCGGTCATCACCGAGCCGCGTGCTGCTGCTTGCTACAACGGCGTGCATGGCAAGGTGGTCGAGGTAGTCGAGTAGCCTCTGCCAGTAGCGAGCTCACTGTTTTCGCGTTATAATATTTTTATGAAAATCACTGACATCTCTCTTCAGGCGCGCAACAATAATCGAGTGAATGTCAGTATTGATGGCGTATACAGCTTCAGTTTGGACATCGCTCAGGTGACTGACTTAAATCTTAAGGTCGGCCGTGAATTGAGTGATGGGGAGTTGGAAGAGCTGCAAGAAGAGAGCCAATTTGGCAAGCTGTATATGCGAGCACTTGCATATTGCTTGCGGCGACCACATTCAGTTAAGGAAGTCAGGGATTATCTATGGCGAAAAACCCAGCCAGCGCTTCGTAAGAAACAAACGGGTATTGATAATCCTGTGGTCTATTCAGAGCGGGTGGCGTCGCGAGTGCTGAGTAAGCTCCAGCAGAAAGCATATGTTAATGACGAAGCGTTTGCGCGGTGGTGGGTGGAAAATCGTCAGCTCAGCAAAGGCGTAAGTCGGCGTAAATTGACGGCTGAGCTGACTCGCCTAGTGCAGCACATGCGAAAAGTAGTAACTGATATAAAGAACAACACACAGGAGTAAGTGATGCATAATGATCTATGGCAGAGTTATCGCCCAAATGGAGTGCCAAAACAGGGCGAAGGCCTTACCCGCAAAGATTTGACCAAGGATACTATTGTCGCGGCAGCGCATGTTTGGTTGTGGCGGCGTAACAGTAATGGTGGGTGTGATGTGCTGCTCCAGCGCCGGGCTGATCAGGTCAAAAACTGGCCAGGCTATTGGGATATTTCGGCAGCGGGGCACGTGAGCCTTGGCGAGACACCACTCGATGCGGCACTGCGTGAGGCTCAAGAAGAGATTGGTATGACGCTTGATACTTCTCGAGTGAAGTTTATTGGAAGTTTACCAAAGCGCAAATCAGCATATAGCGAGTTTCACTTTGTTTATACTTATGAATATCACGATGAGTTGCTTGATATGGTCGATGGTGAAGCAGCGGCACTACGCTGGGTGCCGTATGACACATTCCGTCAGATGATCGAGCAGCCAGAAGATGCGATGCTTGTGCCGCATCGGCCACTCTATTTTGCACTATTAATGGAAGAACTAGGACGAATATCGCGCGAGTCATAAAATAGGGGTAGAGACCAAAGACCAAGGCAACGAGTCTAGAGTCTACACCAGAGGAGCAAAAATAAAGCATGGATATCGAAAACCACTACAGAAACGACACTCCGTTTACCCGGGCAATCATCCTCCATGGGCGGCGAAGCTTTGACAAATATCATAACCCTACGGTTGATAGTACAAGCAACTCTCATTGGCTGCCTTGGCTCCAGCAACAACTCTTGATACGTGGGATACTAACGCAAACACCCGAGATGCCTCGCCCATACGAGCCACGCTATGAGGTGTGGCGCCAAGAATTTACCCATCTGCCAGTGGATGAGCGTACGCTGCTAGTGGGCCATAGTTGTGGTGGTGGTTTTTTGCTTCGTTGGTTGAGTGAGGGAAATTACCGTGTTGGCCGGGTCGTACTGGTGGCACCGTGGCTGGATGTTGAGGGAGAGGCAGGAGATTTCTTTCGCTTTGCGCTCGACCGCCAGATAGACCGCAAAGCAGTGCACGGCATTGATGTGCTCTACTCTACCGACGACTACCCACATCTACAAAGCTCCACAGCAAAAATCCGCTGTGAGCTACCCCAGCTACGCTACCATCGATTTGTCGACCATGGTCACTTCACCTTCAGTGCAATGCAGACGCGAGCGTTTCCAGAGCTGGTAGAGATTTGCTTAAGAGAGGAGAATAATAAATGAAAATTGTAATGATTCATGGTAACGGAGGCGGTGTTGGTGATGATGTGTGGAAGCCTTGGCTCAAGGCAGAGCTAGAGGCTCGAGGTCATATGGTCTTGAGCCCGACTTTTCCTGATAATTATGAAGCAAAAGCTTCAGTCTGGCTGCCGTACCTCCGTGACGAGTTTAATGTGGACGAAGACGTTGTTTTAATTGGGCATAGCTCGGGGGCGGTTGCAGCGATGCGATATGCAGAGAAGTATCGGGTTCGGGGTAGTTTTCTGATTGGTGCTTGCTACACCGATCTCGGTGATCCAAATGAAAGGGTCTCTGGATATTATGATACACCATGGCAGTGGGAGAAGATTCGCAGCAATCAACAGTTCATCGTATTGTTTGCATCGTCCGATGATCCATGGATACCAATCCATCAGCCACGTCATATAGCGCAAAGTCTCCAATGTGAATACCATGAGTATACTGACAAAGGGCACTTCATCCCTCACGAGAGCGCAAATGAGAATGAGTGGAAGAAGTTCCCAGAACTCCTCCAAATCATCACAAACCATATCGCAGATGAGTCACTATAATAGATTTTAAGTGATCATTGAATTTGTATATTTTCACGATCGAGTGACATAGCACGCTGCACTCAGTATAATAAATATATGCCAACAGAAAAAACCTACACCATCACTGCGCTTACTGCACAGGTGCGGAGCGCCGATCGGGTGAATGTATTTATCGACGGCACGTATGATTTTAGCCTTGATGTGGCGCAGGTGGTGGATTGTGGTGTGAAGGTTGGGCGGGTGCTGACTGAGGCCGAGCTGACTGAACTGCGCCGTGAGGGAGAGTTTGGTAAGCTCTACGCGCGGGCGCTCGAGTACACCCTTATGTGGCCGCACAGTGCGCGTGAAATCCGTGACTATCTCCAGCGCAAAACACTGCCACGCAAATATAAACAACGCAAAACTGGCACGCTGGTTGAGAAGCCTGGTGCTTCCCTAGCGGTTGTGCAACGGGTGTTTGCGCGTCTTAGGCAGCGTGGTCATATCGATGATGAGGCATTTGCCCAGTGGTGGGTGGAGAATCGCCACCAGAGTAAGGGTGTGTCGCGCCGCAAGCTGGAGGCAGAGCTACGTGCTAAGGGCGTTGCACCGGACGTGATAAACCAAGCATTAGCGCAGTCGAGGCGGACTGATGAAAACGAGCTAGCGAAGGTGATTGCCAAAAAGCGCCCCCGCTACCCAGACGAGCAAAAGCTTATCGCGTATCTTTTGCGCCAAGGCTTTGCCTATGATGATATCCGAGCCGCTTTGGCGGGTGATGAATACTGATTGTGTTAGCGACGCTCGTCGCTCTTGATTGACTCTCGGGCTTGCGATGGCTTACGGAAGGGGTTGACGTATTCGCCACTACTCATGGCCGGTTGGGTGGCCTTTTGCTCGGGCTTTTTGGTCTCAGCCTGCGACTGGACGATGATAGCGTCGTTATTGATCTCAATAATCTGTGACCGATGGATAACCAGCTCAGCATCATTGAGGCGGTGGAGCCACGAGCGCCGGACGATGAGCTGCTGGATGACAAAATTACCTGTCTCGATCGTATAGTCGCTAATCTTACCGAGGCGTCGCCCGCGCTTGTCTTGGACGGGCATGCCCAAGAGGTGAAACTTGAGCTCGTAGAGGCGCTGGATCTTTATGACGTCGGTGGGGGTGATGAGTTCGTCGACGGAGTCGATGATCATGCCGAGTTCACTCATCTCACGTACATCAGCGAGGCGGAGCAGCATGGTTGTATCGTTAGCGAATGAGCCATCTACGGTGTAGGCAACGATGGTTAAGGTTGCTGGATCGACAAGCGGCTGGGCGAGGCTGCCAACTTTGCCGCCCATTTGTAAGCTCATCACGGGATAGTTGGCGAGTGCAGATCCGAGCAGTATCATATGTGTAGTATAGCATTGCGCCGCAAAAAGCTCCACTAGCGGCTGCGCAAAATGTTACTCAACAAATGGGTTACGCGAGCTAATTGGCAGCTGGCTGGCGCTTTGGTCCGATTCACTGGCGGTTTTGAGTTGCTCGATTTTTTTGATGGTGGTTTGGTCGATGCCATTGGTAGGCTGGGGCGGAGCAGCCTCTGACGCTTTGGAGATGGTGGTGTTGAGCAAGAAGGTAGTAACCGCTAGGCCGCCAAAGGCGATAATGACGAAGAGAATAATGTGGTAGCGGTGAAGAAATTTACTACTGGCGCGCCCAAGCGCGGCGAGTGAGAGATCGCTGTTCATGATCGGAGATATACCTCGATGGTTAATGTGTTACTAGTAATACTATCGGGTGGCTGGCCCTGAGCGGTGCTGCGCGAGAGGTCAACATTGGCTATGCGCATCTTTGTCAGGCTTTGCTCGACAAGATACATGAAGGTAAGAAGCTTGCGATACTCGACGGGGTTCTTGACGGTAACAGAGGCGGTGGTGGCTTTGAGCCCGGCAATCGCAGGGAGGGATGTGCCCGTCTTGCTGCTGCTTGATGAACTACTCGATGAGCCGCCCTTGGCGTTGTCATCGGCAAAGGTGATGTCTGAGATAGTAATGCCAGCCTTGCGGGCAAAGTCGTTGAGGTCGTTGATGATCTGATCTTGATATTGGTAGCTTTTGCTCTCGGCAGCGATCTTGGAGGCGCGCTCGACGGCATGATGCTGCGTTTTGAGCATTTTCTCGGTCTGGGAGAGCTCTTGCAGCTCCGACTCACTAGCGGCAGCTTGCGAGGCGACAGTGCTGGCATCGGCCGCAAAGCCATCAAGCCAGTTGTAGGCCAGGGCAAAGCCACCAGCTCCAATTGCAGTAATGACCACCAGCGATACAGCGAGGATAATCCGGAGGTTTGTCGCCGTTAGGGTAAATTTTTTACTCATTATTGGCCGATTCCTTTCTTGAATGTGACACTGTAGGTTGAGGTGTAGGGATAACTACCAGCGTCTTTGTCTTGCAGTGTGATGGATTGGAAGCTGACGCTGGAGAAGATGGCGGAGTCATTGAGGCGGTTGCGCAGAGCAATGGCATCGTTGTAGCCTTTGGCACGAATGCTCAGCGTGGTGGGGGTGCCAAAGGTAGTTGGGTCAATATTAAGCTGTTCGATGATAACGTTGGGCGGAAGGCGATCGGCAATGAGCTTGATGAGGCGGGTGTACGATACTTGTTGGTCGAGGATGGCCTTGGCAGTAGTGAGGTTGGCCTTGAATTCAGTAGCTTCGCGCTTGACGGTGGCGTACTCAGCAGTTTTGTTGTGGTTGCGCTCTACGGCGGCTTCGTTGCGGCCACGCTCGGTTGCGATGAAAAAGTACACACCGCCGATTTCAGCCAAAACGACAAATACCAAGACAAAGAGTAGCACGACATAGCGGCGCAGCAAGGTGTTGGTGCGGCTCGCAGCGAGTTGCTTTTTATACGCTGGTGGCAATAGATTAATCATTTCCAAATCTCCCCACTACTAAGGCTGGCCAGGCCTGCAACACTGATATACCGTGGCCGAAACTGCTTTTGGGGCTGCTGAAGCTTGCCAAAGTCGAGCTTTTGCCATGGATTGACGACGCGCACTGGCATGACGAGGTCGTTGGTGAAGAAGTCACCCATGCCTGGTACATTGCTACCACCACCGACGATGACGATCTGCTCGATCTTACGCTCATCACCAATCCGGTCGTTGTAATAGCGGATCACCTTGCGGATCTCGGTGCTGATGCGTTTGAGGCTTGGTTTGAGTGCCTCGGTAATGCCAGCTTGGCGTGGCCCAGGCGAGAGGCCATTGAGCACCTTGAGCTGGTGAGCATTCTCGAGTGTGATGTTGAGATGCTTCGAGATGTCGATGGTGAAGGTGTTGCCGCCAATTGCCACTCCACCAGTAAGGCGGACGGCGCTTTTATCTAGCACAGCGATATCGGTACTCGCTGGGCCAATATCGACGACGAGCGTGAGAAGGTTGCCAGCATCAGCGCTGTCGAGCACGCGCGCAATAGCGTTGATATTAGGTTCAACAACCACTGGCACGAGTCCCACTGCCTCGGCTGCTTGCAAACAGGCGTCGACTAGCTGCTTGGGCACAGCTGACATCACAACGTTGAGCTGCTCTTTGGTGTGCTCGATCACTTCATAATCAACGTAAAGTGAATCGAGCGGCAAGGGGATATACTGATCGACCTCTACCTGGATAGCGCCATCGAGGTGCGCTGCTTCTTTGGCTGGGATCATGAAGGTGCGCGAGTAGGTGCGACTAGTCGGCACGCCAATCACCACGTGGTCGCTACCGAGGTTGCCAATCAGATGCTCGTTGATGAGCGAGCTGAGGCGCTCGGCTAGGTAGGAATCATCAGGATTGTCGAGCGACGTCTGGACTTCCTTGGGGTCGAGGTCGAGCGAACCATAGCCCAGTACGAGCCAGCGCTTGGGGTCGATTGACATGATCTTGATGCCCGTCTGGCTAATATCCAGACCAATAATTGGTTTGTCGCGATAAAATAACTTTGCCATGATACGTTCGTTTCCGTCATTATAGCATAAGCGATATGATAAACGCTAGCGTTTTAAGGAGGATTGTCATGGATCGGTAGACTGTTGTTCGTGGTGTGATAATGGCAAAAAGACAGGTCGCTGGCCAGTGGCAGATCACGCTATCGGATAAAGAGCTGATGCGTGGTTGAAACGCTGACGGAGAATAGGGAATCCAGCCTTACTTAATCTGATTTGCCATATTCGAGATTGGCAACATCACCGAGGCAGCAATAAGCCCGACCATGCCGCCCATGATGACGATCATGACGGGCTCGATGATAGAGCTGATGCCATCGATCGCGACGTCCACTTCCTCTTCATAATAATCTGCCACCTTCACCAGCACGGTGTCGGTTTGGCCGGTCTCTTCGCCAACAGAGAGCATTTGCGCCACGATGGGTGGAAATAATGGATTTTTTTCGATGATGCTCGAGAGGTTGCGCCCATTCTTGACTTGCTCGGCCGCATCATTGAGAGCATTTTCGTAGACTTTGTTGCCCACCGCTCGGGCAGTCACGCGGAGGGATTCGAGCACTGCTACCCCCGATCCCATCAACGCCGAAAAGGTGCGGGCAAAGCGGGCAACGGCGATCTTGGTGATGATATCATTGATCTTGGGTATCTTGAGAATAATGGTGTGGAGCCAGAGTTTGCCTGCTGGTGTCTTGATATAGCGGCGGAAGAAGTATACCCCCGCACCGAGCGCAGCGATGATAAAGATCCCATACTGGATGATAAATGCGCTCAGCCCGAGCATAAACTCGGTAATGGCGGGTAGCTTGGCGTCCGGCCCACCAAGGCCGCGCACAATGCTACCGATTTGCGGAATAACAAAGACCATCAAGCCAAAAAAGGCGGCAATGGTGATAACGATGAGCACGGTGGGGTATGTCATGGCGCTTTTGATTTTTTTGCGCATACTGGCATTCTTTTCTTGTTGCATGGCCAGACGCTTGAGGATGTCATCCAGGATGCCAGCCGCCTCACCCGCGCGCACCATGTTGATAAAAACGGTGTTGAAGGTTTCTGGGTGCTTTTCGAGTGCGTCGGCCAGTGCCATACCGCCCTCGACATCGCGCAGCAGGTCGCCCGTCACCATTTGGAGGGCTTTGCTGCTGGTGTGGTCGTGCAGTGAGCCCATGGCGCGCAGCAGCGGCACACCAGCCGACACCATAGCGCTAAGTTGACGGGTGAACATCACCAAGTCTTCACTCTTGACCTTGTTGCCACCAAAGAGAGCAAAGCTGGTGCGCTTTGGCTTGACTTCCTCAGCACTAATCGGTCGCAGACCTTGACGGCTCAGGCTGGCTAGGGCACTGGCACGATCGGGGGCGTCGATCGTTCCATTGATGGAGTCGTTTTTGTTCGTGATGGCGATGTAGCGAAATTGTGGCATGTTATTCCTTTGTGACGCGGAGCACTTCTTCTACAGTAGTGTTGCCGCGGATTGCTTTTATTAATCCATCGGTGAGCATGGTGATCATCCCTTCGGCGACGGCTTGGTCTTGGATTTCGTTGCTGGTATTGCCGCCAATGATCATTTTCTGGATTTCGCGCGAAGTGCCGAGAACTTCGTAGATACCCACCCGGCCTTTGAAGCCGGTGTGATTGCACTCATCGCAGCCATTTGGGTTTGGCCGCCAGAGGGCAGCGATGGTGGTGTCCGTCGTGCCCCAGGGTGTCTCACCACCGACCTTTTGGACAATGGCTTGAGCCTCGAGCTGATGAATGTAATAGAAATTTTGGCCTGGTGCAAGGTGAAAGAGGCGGACGATTTCTGCGACTTCTGTTTGGTTGGGTACGTAACTCTGTCGGCAATTCATACAGAGGCGGCGCACCAGGCGCTGGCCCACTACAGCCTTAACGGTACTAGCGATGAGGAAGGGCTCGATCCCCATATCCAGCAGGCGTGGCAAGCAGGTAGCGGCGTTGTTGGTGTGGAGCGTACTAAATACCAAGTGGCCGGTTAGGGCAGCCTGCACACCAAGGTTGGCCGTCTCGCCGTCGCGGATCTCACCCACCATAATAATATTTGGGTCTTGGCGCAGCAGAGCACGCAGACCGCTGGCAAAGGTCATACCGGCTTTGCTATTGGTTTGGGTTTGGTTGACGCCGGGGATCTTATATTCCACCGGATCTTCAATGGTTGAGATATTGACCTCAGGTGTATTAAGCATCGACAGGACGGAGAAGAGCGAGGTAGACTTGCCACTCCCGGTCGGGCCCGTCACGAGGATCATCCCGTTTGGTTCGGTCAGTGCTTGGTTAATAACAGCCAGCGAATGACCCCAGTAGCCGAGCTGCTCGAGCGTTACTGCTTGGTTGGATTCGTCAAGGATACGCATCACTACCTTCTCGCCATCAGCGATGGGCAGTGTGCTAACGCGCAGGGCATATTGCTTGCCTGCGACTTTGATCTTAAAGCGACCGTCTTGTGGTACGCGGCGTTCATCTATCTTGAGGTTGGAGAGGATTTTAATGCGGCTTACGAGCGCGCCAAGCACATTCTTGGGTAGGCGGTTTACTTCTTTAAGGACGCCATCAATCCGGTAGCGCACCTGCACGAATTGCTCGCGAGGCTCGATGTGGATATCGCTGGCATTGCTGCGGATGGCATACTCTAGTAACAGATTAACCGTCTGGGCGATTGGTGAGTCTTCTGCTACCTCTGCTTCGGTCACCTTTTGGTTAGAGCCATCATCCTCGCGCTGGATATCGATCACTTCCTTGAGCTCCTGCGTCACATCGCCGCGGTACCCCTCAAGGCATTCCAAGATATTGCTGCGCGGTGCAATGTAGACACGGGTGTTGGTGCCAATTTCCTTCTCGATAAAGTTAACGGCTTGCACATCGTCTGGGTCGTCCATTGCGAGGTGGATGAGTCCATTGGGGTCGATCTTGAAGATGACAGCATTATACTGGCGGGCGATTCGCTCAGGGATGCGCATGAGGATATCGGAGGGGATATCACGCGGATCGGGCTCGATGTAAGGGATGTCAGCGTAGGTAGCGTAGAGCTTGGTGAGAGCACGTTCGTCGATGAGGTTATTTTGCAAGACAATATCTTGCAGCCGCAAATTAGACGACGCAGCCTCACTCACTAGTGGTTGGAGCTGCTGGCTGGTTGCAGCGCCACTGCGCTCGAGAAGTTTGACGATAGTAGAATCCGATATATGCATAGTACTTACGCTTAATTGTAGCTCATTATGCTTATGCTGGCTAGAGGATAGCGCAATATTCGTGTTAGCAGAGGTGAGGCTGTGCTATACTAGAGCCAGTATGCGTGTTATCTGTCAATCACTTGCTGATACGGTGCAGCTTGGCCAGCGCCTTGGCCAGGCGTTACGCGGTGGTGAGGTGATTGTGCTAGTAGGGGATATTGGCGCAGGCAAGACGACGCTCGTCAAGGGGGTTGCGCGTGGCCTCGCCATTACCGATGATGTCCAGAGCCCAACTTTTACGATTAGTCGGCTGTATCATGGGCGCGATGATATCCAGCTTGCGCATTATGATTTTTATCGTTTGGGCGATGCAGGGGTGATGCAGCTTGAGCTGGCAGAGGCGATTGCTGAGCCTCGCACAGTGACCATCATCGAGTGGGCTCAGGCTGTAGTGGATGTCGTCCCGCTCGATCACCTAACGATCACCATTACTGCACAGAGCGAGACAGTCCGCCAGCTGGATATTGAGGCTGGTGGTACCGTGTCGACCCAGCTTCTCCAGGAGGTGTCGGCGTGATTATTTTGTGGAATAGCGCGGGGATGGTCGTGGAGCTAACATTGGTAGATGACACTGGTACTCAGACGAGTTATGAGTGGCCAGCTGGCCGCACTCTGGCGCGTGATATGCTGGCTTATCTGCGTGATCGCTTGGCCGAGCATGGCAAGACACTGGCGGATGTCACTGGCATTGGGGTGTTGCCCGGGCCAGGGAGCTTTACGGGGCTGCGGATTGGCCTAACGGTGCTTAATACACTTGCGCACGAGCAGCATATCCCGATCGTTGGCGCGGTGAGTGATGATTGGCGCGCTACCTGCCTTAAGCGGCTAGCACATGGTGAGGATGATAACATTGTCTTACCTCAGTACGGTGCAGCTGCACACATCACCCAACCAAAGAAATAGCTGATGTGAAGCATAAGGGTAATAAATCGTTACCTCTGTAAATAGATAGACCGCTATATTGCCAGTTGCGCAAATTGGCCAAAACGCGATACAATATACTAGTCTGTAGATAGTTTTAATGTTTGATAATACCGGTGTGGGCTGACGTAAGTCTGATGTAATAAGAACAACACATATCCGGAGAAAGGAATACCATGATAGAAGTACTCTTCGCGGCGGTTGGCGTGGCGCTTGGTTTTGGTGGCAAGTACGCCTACGATCGTCAGCAAACTACCAATGGTCAGCGGGCAATCGACAAAGAATTGGCTCAGGCCAAACAGCAGGCGGGTGATATCGTCCTCAAGGCGAAGGATGAGGCACTGCGGATCGAGAATGAGCGCCGCCGCGCGATGCAAAAGACGGAGAATCGTTTGCTCGAGCGCGAGGCAAGCCTCGATCGCAAACTCGACGAGCTTGATCGCCGCAGTGAGAAGCTCCGCAAGAGTGAAACAGAGGTCGACGAGCTGAAGAATGAGATCCGTGAGATTCGGGGCCGGCAGCAGGCTAAGCTCGAGAAAATCGCTGGTCTCACCAAGCAAGATGCCGCCAGCAAGCTGATGCACATGACCGAGCGCGACATTCGCCAAGACCTGACTGGTTTGGTTGATAAATTACAGCGCGAAGCAATGGACGATGCCGAGGAGAAGGCTCAGATGATCCTCGTGACAGCGATGGAGCGTATGAGCAGCGAAGTGACGGCCGAGCGCACAGTCACTGCTATTAAGTTGCCCGACGACGATATGAAAGGTCGCATCATTGGTAAAGAAGGGCGCAATATCCAAGCTCTGCAGCGAGCTACCGGTGTTGATATCTTGGTGGATGACACGCCAGGGATGATCGTCCTCAGTAGCTTTGATCCAGTGCGGCGCCAAGTGGCACGCCTGAGTCTTGAGATGTTAATGAAGGACGGGCGGATCCACCCTGGTCGCATCGAGGAGGTCGTGGCCAAGGCAAACAAGCAGATTGACAAAGAAGTCGTGCGCGCTGGTGAAGATGCGGCGCGTGAGATCGGGGTGGCTGGTATTCCAAAGGAGCTGCTCCACCTTGTGGGTGAGCTGAAGTTTCGAACGAGCTATGGCCAAAACGTCTTGAAGCACAGTACCGAGATGGCGCAGATTGCGGGGTTGATTGCAGCAGAGATTGGGGCAGATGTACGCACCGTCAAGATCGCCACGCTGCTCCACGACATGGGTAAGGCAGTGACGCACAAGATGGAAGGCAAGCACCACCACATTGGCGCAGAGCTAGCACGCAAGGCGGGCTTGAGCGAGGCAATTTGCCACGCCATTGAAGCTCATCACGATGATATTGAAGCCACAACACCTGAGGCAATTGTTGTGCGAGTATGCGATGCAGCCAGTGCTGCTCGGCCTGGCGCACGCAACATGAGCGCCGAGAACTTCGTCGAGCGAATGCGCGACCTCGAGAATGTTGCGACTAGCTTCCGCGGTATCGACAAAGCCTACGCAATTAGTGCTGGCCGCGAAGTACGTGTCATTGTTCGGCCAGAAGTAGTGGATGATCTGAGTGCCATCAAACTCGCGCGAGATATTGCTACCAAGATTGAGAGTACTATGCAATACCCCGGTACAATCAAGGTCAACGTGATCCGCGAGACACGGGCGATCGAATTCGCCAAATAGGGGTGTATCTATCTATCTCCTGCAAACGATAAACCGGTCAAGCAAATTGGCCGGTTTTTGTTTTGTAGATGTATCATATGAGATAAGAATGCCTAGATGCCCGAGCGAGTAATAAACCCTTGTTTGCAGTATGAGCCTTTCTCATCTAAAGAGACAATGTATTTCAGTATCCAAGCTCTGCTATAAACGTAGTAGACGCTTTTATGTGTTCCTAGTGTAAAAGGTAGGAGTATAAGTAGATGCAAATAAAATGAGAATCTTCGATGTAAGTCCAACACTACAGAGGGCTGATATGAACAAAGAACTACTTTTTACAGGAGAGATGAAGCGAGTAGGAGGTAACGCCAAGCGGTTACGACAGAGAAGTGGAGAATGCACTTTTTGAAACAAGAATAATTTCGTCACGCGCAAAACACAAAGCTAGCTTACGATGCAGCCTCACCCTGCTTCTCGGCAACAATAACGACTCGGCCAGTCTTGGCACCGCCTAAGTCGCAGCTGTAGAGCGTCAGGCGGGCGTCTTCTGTTGGGGCTTCGATCTCAACGCTGGTTGGTTTGACGTCAAATTTCTTGGTGATTTTGTAGTTGTAGCGTTTGCCTTGGTAGTCGGCGAGAATTTGGTCACCTAGGGCAAGCTTGTCGATATGAAAGAATGGTGATTTTTCTACTGTGCCGCCAGGCGTTGGCTGGATACTAAAGCGATGGGCTGCCACGACGAAGTTGCCGCCCTTCTCAGGGTTGCCGTGGTCTGGGTAGCGCCACCACGCACCACGGTCGAGGGCGAGTTTGCCATTAGTACCGTACGGAATATTAACGCCGATCTTGGGGATGATAATACGATTGTCTTTGGCTTCAGGCTTGGCAAGTGTCGCTACAGTAATTGGCTTCGTAAAGTGCGGTGCAATGATTGGTGATGTAGTGAGCAGGAGTAGATACCCTCCCATTAACAAAAAGAGGACTGCGACAGTACCGAATATCCAGTTTGGTATCGAAATACGTGGCAAGCGCATACGCGAACGACGCGGCGCGGATGGCTGCCGCTTTGCTTTATTCATTGCTAGCATAATAACTCCTCATCTCTGTCTATTATACGGCACGAGCAGCAGCACGCCAATAGCATGACCGTCATAGTATTGATAGACGAGCTCTATTAGGTAACTTTGCTCTAGAGTAGAGTCGATAGAAAACTCTTGCATTTCATCTACAGTTTTATTCGATAGAGTGTATAGATCAATCACTAATCTAACTCTGGTGTTGATAGTTAAATAATGGTATCCCTTATAGCGATATCAAAAAATAACTTGCAAGCAGAGAAGTCAACATTGAAAGGGTTAGTGTGGAGGCGTGGTCTAAAAGCCACCCACTCAAAGTAAGAGTGAGTGGCATAGTAGTGCCGTGTGGCGAGGTAGGCTACTACTGCTTGAATGGCTGCGCGAGAGTGAGACTCTCGTCTGCCTCGGCAATGCGGAGCAGTTCGTTGTACTTCGCTACGCGGTCGGTGCGCGAGAGTGAGCCGGTCTTGATCTGCCCACAGCCCAGGCCAACTGCCAAGTGACTGATCGTGGTGTCCTCTGTCTCGCCAGAGCGGTGGCTCATCACAGTGCGCCAGCCAGCGTTTTGGGCAAGCTGCACAGCTTGGATTGTCTCGCTGAGTGAGCCGATTTGGTTGGGCTTGACGAGGAGTGCATTGGCAGCGTCTTGGTCGATCGCTTGCTGGATGAGGCTTGTATTCGTGACGAGTAGGTCATCGCCCACCAGCTGGACGCGGTCGCCGAGGCGTTGGCGGAGCTGCTGCCAGCCTGCCCAGTCGCCCTCGGCTAGGCCGTCTTCGATGCTGACGATTGGGAATTCGTCGACAAGGGCAGCCAGCCAGTCGATCATCTCACTGCTGGTTAGGCTCTTGCCTTCGCACTTTAGCTCATAGCGGCCGTCATGGTAGAACTCACTCGAGGCAGCATCCATTGCAAAGACGACGTCTGTGCCAACGGTGTAGCCAGCATTGGTAATGGCCTCGCTGAGTAAGGCGAGCGGCTCGCGGTTGCCCTGGCGGACGCGTGGTGCGTAGCCACCTTCGTCGCCAACAGTGGTGGGGTAGTCGTGTGCTTTGAGGACTTTGGCAAGAGCGTGGAAGATTTCGGTGCCCATGCGGAGGGTGTCTGCAAAGGTTGTCGCACCCTTGCAGATGATCATAAACTCTTGGATATCAGTCGCAAATGCGGCGTGCGCACCACCGTTGAGAACATTCATCATTGGCAGGGGAAGGCTTGGTGTGCTGTCAGTTTGCTCGGCAATGTAGCGCCAGAGTGGTTGCTGCTTGGCATGAGCAACAGCCTTGGCAGTAGCCAGGCTAACACTGAGGATGGCATTAGCACCGAGCTTAGACTTGTTATCTGTTCCATCAAGGGCAAGCATTGCATTATCAATCGCCTGCTGGTCGCTCGCATCGTTGCCTAACAATGCTGGGGCAATAATATCGTTAACGTGGGCAACTGCCTGGCTCACCCCTTTGCCAGTCCACTGGTTGCCACCATCGCGTAGCTCCAGTGCTTCGCCCGCACCGGTACTTGCCCCGCTTGGGACGGCCGCTCGGCCCAGTGTACCATCAGCAAGGATGACGTCCGCTTCGACGGTGGGGTTGCCGCGGCTGTCTAAGATTTGTCGTGCTTTTATGGTTTGGATAGAGTAGTTGTTCATGTCTTCTAGTATACCATCGAATGAAAATTAGTCGCTATTACCGTTAAAATAGCATGAACCAACTGCGAAAATTTTCATGCCAGACAAGGATATTGACAAAAGGTCATTTTGTAGATTCAAGCATTGTATTTGTTAGCACACATGGTACAATATAATTACGGCAACGGTTAATGAAGCGGAGGGCGGCAGCAACCCTGCGCTCTTCGTTTCGCACCTACACAGTAAGGAGGGCTATTCCCATGACATTCAAAAAGGTAGGTATCCTTAGCGTATTGGCAGTTGGCTCAATGGCGGCGGGATCTTTGCTGTTTAATACAGCACCAGCGTCGGCAGAGAGTTTCGGGCCGACAGCCAATGACAACGGTACATCCGTTGTCCAATACTACGATGGGACGAAACTGTTTTGCGTTTCTGATGCAAACTACCCCGATGGCACACCTGGCACGACAGCCTTTACAGTGGCGCCAACCCAAGGCAACGGCCCGAGCTATGGCCAAATTCTTGGCGCAGGCGAGACCGGCTGTGTTAGCCTTGAGGCAGCACCAGAGGGAGCAGCATATCGCTACTGGCTGTTGTCTCGTACCGACGGATCAGTATACCAAGGCGATTTCGTTCGCTAAATAACTACTCACTGTAAGCATCCGATATACCCAAAAAACGAAAATGAAACCCCCGTTGTCGCAGCCCCCTTCCGGGGGCTTTTTGAATCTTGAGCGATTACACAGTTCTTGCATTACTCTCTTAGTAGGTAGGTGTATAGCACTCGCGCCAATAGTGCCGTATAATGGAGACATGACAGGAACACTTATCATCAGCCGGCACGGCGAAAGCGAATGGAATCTACAAGGTAAATGGACAGGCTGGACAGATGTGAGCCTCACCGAGAAGGGCAAAAGCGATACACGTCAGCTTGGTGAGTTCTTGCGTGGTCGCACCATCGATGCAGTGTATACTTCGGCGCTCAAACGAACACATGAGACACTTGATGCGTTGATGGAAGGTGCAGATAACCCAATCCGCTCCAGTGATGCTGCGGTGGTGCACGCCTCTGAGCTCAACGAGCGTGACTACGGTAACCTAACGGGCAAGAACAAGTGGGAGGTCAAAGAAGAGATTGGCGAGAAGGCCTTTAATGGTATCCGGCGCGGCTGGGATTATCCCGTACCTGGTGGTGAGACGCTCAAAGATGTGTATGAGCGCACGATCCCGTATTTTGAAGCAGAGATATTGCCACGGCTCCAGGCAGGTGAGACCGTACTGATTGTGGCGCACGGCAACACGATTCGCGCGCTTATGAAGTACCTTGACCGAATCCCCGAGGAAGACATGGGCACAGTGGAGATGCCCTTTGGCCAATTGCTTGTCTATACATTTGAGCCTGGCACAGCATACCCCACTGCATGCGATGTGCTTAAAGCAGATATTGTACCGCCCAAGGCGTAAAGTGGTTCGTACCACATCATGAAATACCAGGGTATTCTGTAGTGATACTCGCTTAGTGGTTTATTTCTTGAATGAAGACCGAGAATGGCCTTATACTTGTTGGTGAGTGCTTCAGTTTTGATAGCAAGACAGTAGACAAGCCGCCATATTGTGTGGTATGATGGCAAAGTCTTGTATCGCGGGGTGTGGCGCAGCTTGGTAGCGCGCACCGTTCGGGACGGTGAGGTCGCTGGTTCAAATCCAGTCACCCCGACCATACTTTGCTCCGGCAAAGAGTGGTCGCCCGTGTGATATAAAACGTATCGGGGTGTGGCGCAGTTGATAGCGCGCGCGGTTTGGGACCGCGAGGTCGCTGGTTTGAGTCCAGTCACCCCGACCATTTTTGCTTTAAGTCTTACTCTCACGCTATGGATGTTTCGGACGTAAGGCTTTTTTATTTGCTTTGCTCTAGTCGTCACTCACTATAATGCAAAATACTTGCATGCATATTGCATAGATTGGTTGACTGTTTTATAATGACAACCATTATGAGCGAAAAAAGCACCCCCGAAAACAAAGCAGATGAAATGATGTTAACGCAGAGTGAAGTTCAACAGCAGGATGACACTTGGTTTCTGAGGGCTATCGCGAAAAATAGGGATAGGCGAACTTAGGAGTGCGCCGGTAACTATTCCGAAAACGAAGAAAAGGCCGATTAGACGTGTCAAAGTAACGCAAATACCAATTTATGACAGCGCTCCGCATCTGCGGGTGGAAGGCAGACAAAATTGGCATTAAAATGAACTATTTGATTTTTCCTGCATTTTACGTCAGGATGAACCAGATATTACTTCTTCCAGCCTCAGATAAGGTTCTTGTACATATCGCCGGAATTTGGGTCAATCTCGCAATAAATATGCTCCTGTTTGCACTCAACGCGATGTGGGTTCACAGTTCAGATTTAGGTCATTCGCTAGCATTTGCGGTTGTAACGCTATCCGTAAACGCGCTGCCTGTACTGAACTCAGACGGCTATCGATGCTTGCTTGCATGGACTGATGTCAACGAACATATCGATAATCGACGGAACCCTCGATGGGTGTTTGGATTGAGAATCCTTAGTTGGATCATTGTAGTAGCCTACATTGCTCGATTTTTACTGAATTATGTGGTATGGTGAATATATGAATACGTTACTTGAACTAGAAGATCTGGTCGTTTCCAGGGGGAGGAGGTTCTCCCTCGCTCCGCTGACCATTCGCTTCGATCGCCCAGATATTGTGGGACTTTTTGGCCACAACGGAGCCGGAAAGACGACGTTACTGAAGGCATTGGCCGGATTGTTGCCCATTCAATCTGGTTCTGTGAAGCTCCGTGATGCGACGATCCCGACCCTACTTCCAGACGTACCATTCATTTATAAGTTCTTGAAGGTGGGATCGGTTCCCAATGTCCTAGCAGACTATTTCGAAGACTTTGATCTTGAGCGTGGCCACTCTATTATTAATGATCTATCGCTGGACAAATCGAAGAAGGTGAGTGACTTATCGAAAGGAATGGAAGAACAGTTGAATCTTGGCATGACCCTGGCTCGCCGATCGTCGGTCTATCTCTTTGACGAGCCACTAGCTGCTGTGGATCCTGTAACACGAGATCGCATGCTCGACCTTATTAAGCTACACAAGCCCGACGATGCGTTACTCATCATTAGCACTCATCTTATCGCCGGCCTCGAATCACTCTTCGACGAATGTGTTGTGCTGCATAATGGGAGAGTGCTACTTCAATTGCAGGCTTCAGATATTTCTCCGGGGCAGAGCCTGGAGATTAAGATCAAGGAGGCAATGCTTAATGCGTGATATCTACACCGAAGCGCGCAAACACTTTGGTTTCTTCTTAGTGTGTGCATCAATTCTTTTTGGTATTTTTGTCTTGAGGGAACTTGTAGACTCATACAAATCCGTGCTCGACGTGATCTGGGCTTTCGCTGTCGTGCTAGTGTCGTCCGGTGCCACTTTTTATGTCGCTGCGCAGATCTTTATGTTTCTAGTGCTTAAACGCGACACACTCCTTCATCTTTCTACCCACTCGACACTGCGTAAGTTCTTTGTCAAAACGGCCTCGCTCTCCTTCGGTTTTATAACGGTAGGTCTCGTGTCGCTTCTGGCAAGCACAACGATGTGGCCGAAAGATGACAGGTTAACGAAAGCGGTTGCTTACGCAGTTTGTGCTAAATTGGTATCGAGCATTACCTTGGTGTCTATGGCCTGGGTTCTCGGGGCAGTTACCGCCCACTTTAGGGGATTCTATTCGCGACTTCTTACCTATGCGGGTGGATTTGCTGTGCTAATTGGTTCACAGATTGCCGTATTGTGGCGTGTGGCAGATCTGGGCGGAACTACGTGGATGATCGGAGGCTCTACCTCATTTGCTGGTTATCCTGTATATTGTGGGCCGTTAGCGATCTCGATCGGAACTCCATTTTCCTTTAAATTAACGGAACCTTACGTTCTTGGTCTTGGCTTAAATCTGATTTGGATCGTGTTGGGCCTGTTTGTCATTCTGCTACAATCTCGTCGACACCGCGCGAGCCTTCGAGCCAGGTGGGTTAATCGTATCCCATGATTGGGACTTAACCTCTGTTGCTTGGACACCTTCCCGGTAGCCACACAGCAGTCCTCGGAATTCATGTTCATATACATTCTATGGATGTGTCTTAAGGGCTCACGCCGAGTCATACGCTGCGTCTGGCCTCAGTTCACCCATATCCTTACTGACGCCCAATAGCCGGGTGGTGTGCTTAACCATCCCGAGCTGTAAGCCTGCCGCACCCGCTCTTGGAAGGCAGGGTCGGCTGGGTTGGTGCGCAGCGTCTCTCCTGCCTGCTTGAGGTGCCGCGCCACCGTGGTGTGGTGAAAGCCAAAGCGCTTGGCGATCTGCGCCACCGTCTGTCCCGCCTGGTGGAGTACCACCATCTCTTCCACCAACTGTGGACGCAGGTAGCGGTTGATCCGCCGTGGCGCGGGGTGGTGGAAGACGTGGTAGCTGGCGCGCGGGTGTCCGCTCTGCCGGCCACGTCTAGCGAGCTGCCAGGATCCTCCGCCAGTGAAGAGCCTCGCCCCGTCGGCACTACTGCAAGGTCAACGACACCCATCACATACCGCCAACACGCCTCCCATTGTTTTGAGTGGGGCAGGGAGAGGGCGACCATGTTTGTGAATTATTTGATCTGGCTTGTGTAGCCAGATTATTTTTTGATAGGTACACAATACTTAGTGCGAACAAGAGCACCGTGAAGAGAAGACTGGGATGAGCGAGGATGAAGTGCTCGTTTTTGCAGCTACAACTCTTAAATATGATTACCCTGCCACACAATACAGAACGCGGCATCCTGATACAGTTACCCCAGCTGAGATAGCGGCAATGGATCCGTATGAATTTTCAGATTTTGCAACTGCACAAAGTGTGATTGATGATTTTCACACTATTCCTCCCGCTCATCGAAGGACCAATTGATCTAAGTCGCTTTTCATCTGCTTTGCTAAGGATGAATTTTATAACTATAGTAACAAATGGGTTGCCAGCAACCATTGCCGGTTAATTAAAAAAACAGTGGTAAAACCACACACCATAGCATCACTTTGTGCTGTCGTGTATAATGACCAGTAGTTATGGTAGCGCAGCCTTCTCAGCCAGCAAAATCAAAGGAGCAGCCCAAGCAGCCGCAGCCGCGGCGGTTTGCACTTTTGGTGACGCATTGCTGCGCGTCGGTGGGGTATCTCTTTTGTTTGCTGCTGTGGGTGTGGTGTGCCATGCAATTGCTCTACCCATATATCACGCGAGATAAGGCACTTTGGGTCATACCAGAGCCGCACGACCAGCCAGAGATCACGCTTCCACAGGGCATGCCCTCGGGGGCAGACTTGCCGCAGCCAGTGGCGATTGCACTCGTGGCGATCATCACCATTGTTATGATTGGGTGCGGCCTCTATATGTTGGTCATGCTGCCTCGCAACATTGCCAAAACAGGCGAGCGCGTAGTAAAAAAGACAACAAAAGCAGTTGCACCCTTAGCGACGAAAACCCACCAGCCAGTGAGCAAGAAGCAACGCATCATCCTCAATGCACGTATTGCGGCAGGCATTAAGGTGCTGGCTTGTGTCGTGCCAGTGATTATCCTAATGATCTGGCCGGGTGCGGCACCACTATCGCAGCATGTGGTGCGGATTGTTGCAGTGTTCTGCGCTGGCATGGCATCCTTGAGCTTTTTGCTCCAGTATGGGCTAGCACGGATGCTTGGTGTGCCTGATACGCTCCTCAAGTAGTTATTATATTCTTCTGACATAACAATACCTCTGCCAAGAGCAGAGGTATTGTGAGGATGAGTGCTATCCTTGCGGCGGGAAGGGATCCTTCTTAGGCGGGACGGTATCGGCATCGCGATACTGGGCCGTACCGTCGGCGCGCTGGATTCTGAGCTCGCCACCACCGTGCTGGCGCATGTAGCGCCTGGTTTGGTCGATGACTTCCTCCTGGGTAGTGCCCACAAAGTGGACGCGGCCAGTGCCGTCGGCGACTGCTTGGTAGCCTTTGAGTTTGTTACCACTAATCGTAAAATTTTGTGCCATGGAGTACTCCTCGTGCGGCTTTAACGATATTGGTATGCAAGGTGCCAACCCTGCCTCCTTCTAGCCTAATACAAGATTGCTGATGAGGCAAATTGATACTGTAGGGAGTAATGAGTTGAAGTGTAGAAATAGTGATTTGATATATCACAGATGAGGTTGATGGTGATACACGAGTACTTTTGAGCTGGCAAAAGTATAGTGTATAGCGTTGGTGGCTCATAATTATGGATAAAATTGCTATGACATATATGCGATACAGCTAAAGTGTGCTATAAATATAAGCATAAGAGTATTTCGGAGGGGGAATAATGAAACGATGGGGATTGAGCGTCGTGCTGCTGTGCGGTGCACTCTATGGGCTCGCGATAGCTCCGCCAGTGCGGGCGAATACGTCGCTGTGTGGTACAAATGATCAGCTGTTCAGAGCGGTGCGTCGGCCACTAGCGACTGACTCAGCACCAGCAGCTCGCGCGATAGCATGGCTTAAACAGATGATGGAGCCAAAGCATAGCCCAGGTGATGGTAGTACCATCACTCCAGCACAAGCCTATGGCTTTGACTACCAAGCAAAGGTGAGCGGGCGCTTTACGCTTGCGCACCCACGACAAACCGAAAGTGCGACACCGCTCACGGTTCCTAATACTGCGCATGCCGCCGAAGGTTACCGCGGCACAGTAAAAGGAACAGCACCAACTGGGGCTAATCCACGTGAAGTGCGGGCGTACCTCTACAGTTATGCTGAATATGAGCAGCCGACCGTTGTGCCCGCAGTGGTACAGCCAGATGGCACATGGACGCTCGATCTCTCACCTGTCAACCCGGCATTTGCGGGGTCATGGCACTTCCGGCTATACGACAAAGTGACGGGGCAGCAGATTGGCGAGAGCTGGCCGCGACCTGTGACGTATAAGAATCTGGAGGTGCAGCTCTACGCGGTATCTGATAAAGAATACCTCCAAGCTACGCAACCAGCTCAGGCAGATAATACCTTTAGTTTCGATGCAGTAGGTAAGGGGCATAAATTAATTCGCCTCTATGATACAGCAACTAAAACTATCATTGCCGAGTATTTCAAGCCAGAGCTGGTGGGGCTCATCCGCTCATATGAGTATGCACCAGGTCAAGATGGCTATGGTACACCGCGTGAGTCGTATAGCTATGTGTATGATCAGTCGCTGGCGCTACTCGTGGCGATTGGCGTGGACGATCGAGCAATGGCGGATAAGCTCGTGCATGGCCTAAGCGCAATCCAAGTCAAGACGGGTGAGCAGAAGGGGGCCTTCCCGGCGAGTGTGCACCAGCTTGATTACACAGGGATCCAGCAGCCGATTTATTATACTGGTGGTGTTGCCTTTGTGCAGTATGCGCTCATTCGCTATATGGAAAAGTATGGTGACCAGCAAGGGGTGCGCCAGATGATTCTTGATACCTTCCGCTGGCTTGAGACGATGAAGACGACGACTGGTGATGCTGCTGGGCTATTTCGTGGTGGGGTGCGGATTGACAATGGTATTAAGAAGGATATTGCGTGGCATGCTACTGAGCACAACACTGACATGTGGCATGTATATGAACGGGCAGCTCGCGTGCTGGGCGATAAGCAGTACGCTCAGAAGGCAGATGAACTTGCTAAAGTAACGGTGGCAAAGCTATGGAATACATCCGAGGGTCGGTTCAATCAAGGATACAACGACAGCAGCAAGGCACTTGATACAACAAGCTGGGGTGCGATCTTTCTCAATGCGATTGGCGAATACGACAAAGCTGAGCAAGCACTTGCTCATACTGCCATCTACAAAACAACCGATGGTGCGGCAAAAGGCTATACACCGTATTTGACAGGTAATTACGTGCCAACCGTATGGTTTGAGGGGACGTATGGTGTGGCACAGGCATATAATATCGCTGGGGACACGGCCACGGCGCGGGCAATCTTAACAGATACTTACCCGGCACAGCGGCCCAATGGTGCATGGCAGTACGCATCTAAGGCCGATCTGCCAAATGAACTAACTAATGCAAACTCAGTGGCATCGACGGCGTGGTATGTGTTGGCGGCCAGCTACCCAGAAGCAATTTGGTCGGAGTGCCGCGCGGCACTGGCCACAAATCCGTTCGATCCAAGTACACCCAATCAGCCTACCCAACCAGCCAAGCCAAGCCAATTCCACGGCCTCTTAGCCGACACCGGCATATCGCTCTGGCAATTTGTTCTTGTGACAGCGGTGTTGCTTGCTAGTGGGATGCTACTAGCGCGCTATGTGCGACGCGCATAACAGTCACTACTTTAACCCCCGAAAAGTGCTTGATTTGACGTTATCATACATCTTGTTGTCTTGAAGGAGCTTCTTCATCGCTTTTACATCATCAGGCTGTCCAGCTAAGAGATACTGAGCTTGATTGCCATACATATTGATTGCCTGTGCAACGTGCTCTTGACTCTGGGAAAGACTAGCATTGGTTTCATAGGTGACATTGGCTGTTTTATTTGCTAACTCCGAGAGCTCCTTATCAAAGACCGCTACTCCCTTGTCTAGATGGTAGAGAACGATGGGGCGTTTGCCAGCCCACTGCCTGACAATTGGTCGCATTGCCGAGATGCCGACATCAGATGCAAAACAAACCAGTGGCGTGTCGCCGTCCGTAACGAACAAAGACGAACCTAGCCAACTCATCTCGATCTGGCTACCTGCCGGTAGACTCGTCAAAGCTTTTTTATAGGGGCTGCCACTATTGTGCGTCACTATGACGATTTCATTATCCTCAGGGCTAGAAGCAATGCTCAGCCAACGGCTTGTCTGTTCTCCCTTATGATCATTCTTTTTACCACCAGATGCCGTACTGGGTAGCGTAATCTTGGCATAAGAGCCTGCCTTCCACGTCATACTATCAGGTTTTGCCAGGCGAATAACGTGGAGGTTGCCGCTAGGGTTTTCGATGGATTTGATTGATAACGTTTGGCTCCGCCCCAAGTACGCGATGACACCCCAAGTGACAAGGCCTATAACTGCAAGAATAGCTATAACGATGATTACCATTTTTTTACCCCTTTTCATTATGTAAAATACCTTTCACAAAGTTAGTGGCAAGTACTTCTAGCGTCCTACCGATACCCGGAAAATCGTTTTCCGTGATATGTATATCCATGTAGTAAAACAAATTATAAACCTGTAAAATATTCTGAATCTTCTCCTCTGAATATCCTTCTGCCACCATACGATTAGTAAAGGTTTCGACTAAAAACTGATGAAAGGTATTGGTGGATTTGCCTTTACCTGAAGAATAATAGCTGCGCAGCGTACGAGAAATGGCTGGATTATGCCATTCCGCCAGGATTTTATTGGACGAAACCAGGCTACGTGACTGCTCAAAAATCTGCCTCACAAGTTCAACCAAATCCTGCTGCCAATCGATGTCATCCATCATTGCTTGGCGAACGCGGTTATTCTCCTCAACGTACACATCCAGAAAGATAGCTTCCTTGCCGCTGTAGTAGTTATAAAAAGAACCAACTGCTACGCCAGCACGTTTAGCGATTTCTGAGATCCCGGCCTCCTTATAGCCCTTTTTTGAGAAGACATCATAGGCGGCTGTTTTTAATGTTTGCTTCTTGTTCAATGCTCGTGACTCCCTCATTAATGATGTTCTGAATGAATAAATTTTTATATTCATTCAATAGTATATGAAATCACTAAAGGGTATGTCAATAGAGGGATTTTCTTGATTATCTTTTGCTTGGCAGCTCGATTGATGATCTTACCTCATTAAACGCCCTGTGGCCTGGATTGAGTGTGATTCAGTAAAGATCGACACCTAAACTAACGAGAGTGTGTCATTGGCTCTGTATCTTATCCACCAACTTCGTCAGCTTCACCCCGCCGTACATCCAGTGGTCGGCGCCGCGGTATGCGCCGGAGTTGTTGACTTCGCCGCGCTGGGTATAGATCAGGCGGGTCAGGGCAGACAGGCGCCAGGTTTTGCCGCTGTAGGATACCTCGCGTGGGCCAGCTACGACGGCGGTGATGGCTGGGTCTTTGATAAAGTGGATGCTCGCGCCCTTGTCGATACCCTTTTTGTAAAAGCTAAAGCGCTGATCTTGCTGGTGTGCGGTGGTAACGGCCTCGAACGAGTCGGCCTTGCTGGTGGATTGAGCTGGCTTGGGGTAAATCTGCGTACCATCAAGGGCAAGCAGCAGCCGCTGGATAAGATATTCATCAAGCGCAAAGAACTCACTCCGGCCAATGCGATGTTTGCTAAAGACTTCGTGCAGGAGCTGTTCCTTTTTGTGGTAATTATCTACCTCAATGGCGACCAGCCGCTGCAGCCCAGTGATGTTGGAGTAGCCGTTAGACTCAAGATATTGCATGCGCGCCTCGAAGCGGTCGACGCTGGTCTTACCAATCTTGACCAAACCCTCAATAGCACTGGTCATAACATAAATCACTCCGCGCGGCTCGGACATGGTTTTATTGTAGCAGACTGTGGGGCAGGTGAATAGCCAATGGTAGTAAAATGCTTCAGCCAGCCTCGTTAATTAGGCTTGCTTGCAGTATAATGAGGGGCATGACAACAGGGGATAATCGTAAAGAACAAGAACGCAGCAAGCTTCACAATACTATTTGGAAAATTGCCAATGACCTGCGCGGATCAGTCGATGGATGGGACTTTAAGACGTATGTGCTAGGGTTCTTATTTTACCGGTTTATATCGGAAAATCTAGTCAATTATATTAATGCTGAAGAGCGTAAAACTGGTGTGGCTGATTTTAATTACGCTGAACTTAGCGATGATCAGGCGGAGTTTGGTCGCGAGGATACGGTAAACGACAAAGGATTTTATATTTTACCAAGCGAGCTGTTTGAAAATGTCCGTAAGCGTGCCAAAAATGACGAAAATTTGAACGAAACGCTGAGTAAAATATTCCGTAACATTGAGCAATCGGCCAAGGGTTTTGATAGTGAGGATGATTTCCGTGGATTATTTGACGATTTAGACGTTAATAGCAATAAGCTTGGTCCGACTGTTACCAGACGCAATGAACGATTGGTGAAATTGATGAACGCCATCGGTGAATTAGAGCTTGGTAAGTTTGAAGACAATACAATTGACGCTTTTGGCGACGCATATGAGTATCTGATGACCATGTATGCTGGTAATGCTGGCAAATCTGGAGGCGAGTTCTTTACGCCGCAAGAAGTGAGCGAACTTTTGGCAAAAATTACTGTTGTCGGTAAGACATCGGTAAACAAAGTGTATGACCCAGCGGCAGGCTCCGGTTCGCTACTGCTAAAGTTTGCGAAAGTTTTGGGTAAGGATAATGTCCGGCAAGGCTTTTATGGGCAAGAGATTAACATTACGACTTATAATCTTTGCCGCATCAACATGTTCCTGCATGACATTAATTATGAAAAATTTAACATTGCTCACGGTGATACGCTGAAAGATCCGAAACACTGGGATGACGAGCCGTTTGATGCGATTGTTTCAAATCCGCCATATAGTATCAAATGGGACGGCGACAGTAATCCGACGCTCATCAACGATCCTCGCTTTAGCCCGGCTGGAGTCTTGGCACCGCGCAGTAAGGCTGATTTAGCATTCACGATGCATATGTTGAGCTGGCTGAGCGAGAGCGGCACGGCGGCGATTGTTGAGTTTCCTGGCGCGCTATATCGCGGTGGGGCTGAGGCAAAAATCCGCAAATACTTGGTAGAGAGTAATTATGTTGATGCCGTTATCCAGTTGCCACCAGACCTATTCTTTGGTACGACAATTAGCACCTGTATCTTTGTTTTAAAAAAGAGCCGGGCGACGAATGACATATTGTTTATCGACGCTAGCGCTGAGTTTGTACGTAAAGGCAATAAAAATAAGTTGAACGAAGAAAATCGGCAGAAGATCCTGGATAGCTTTACTAACCGGCAAAATATTGATTACTTTGCGAAAGTTGCTACCTATGAAGATGTCGTCGCTAATGACTATAATCTATCAGTTAGCTCGTATGTTGAGGCTGAAGATACGCAAGAGGTGATTGATATCACTGAGCTCAATGCTGACATTGCAAAGATCGTGGCTCGCCAGTCTGAATTGCGCACAGAAATTGATGCAATAGTTGCGGATCTCGAGAGGGATAATGATGATGCGAGATAACGGCAATATCGTTATTTATGTTGATGATAATGGTAAGCCACAAGTTGATGTTCGGCTCCAAGATGAGACGGTTTGGCTGACGCAAGCGCAGCTGGTCGATTTGTATCAGTCAAGTAAAGCGAATGTCAGCGAGCATATAAAAAATATCTTTGATGAGGGCGAGCTTGACCGGGCGGCAACTGTTCGGAAATTCCGAACAGCTCGAACTGAGGGTGATCGTCAGGTAGAGCGTGAATTAGAATACTATAATCTCGATACTTGTAAACTTAGTACCAAGCAGACTAAAGAAAAAATGCTAGTTGGGTATCGTAAATATAAGGCGAAAAACTTGAGTAGCGTGGAAGAGGATTATCTGGAGAATATTAAGAAAACAGCCAAGAGATTGAAAGGTGAAATAAAGTGAGTATTCAGAAAGTTAAAATTAATTTTGAGCATTGTTATGGCATTCATAGGTTATGTAGTGACTTTGACTTTTCTAAATCTAATAAGCAGCTAACTAATAAGCAGCTAACTAATATGCAGCTAATTTATGCTCCGAATGGCACTATGAAAACGTCTTTTGCAAAAACTTTTAAGGATATGAGTGATCCTAGAGGAAAAACTAAACCTCACGATCAGCTTGATGAAACTTTGCAATCGACTTACAAAGTTATGGTTGAAGATAACGTCGGAAACGAGCGAGATATAACACCTGATGAAATTAAGGTTATTAAGTCTTATGATGAGTCTGCGTTTAAGTCAGAAGAGGCTATCCTCACCTTACTTGCCAACAAAGAGATTCGTCAACAATATGTTGATATTTTTAAAGAATTAGACAATGAGAAAAAATCTGCATTAAGTCCTCTGAAAAGAATTACTGGCAGTAGTAATTACGAGCAAGAAATCATTGACGCTTTTTCTGACCCAGGAACTAAAAAACGTTCGATATTTGAAGTTTTGGCTACCATAATAGACGACGTAAAACAGTCAAATAGTACCTTTGATTTTGTTTATAATCATGTATTTGATCCTAAGGGGAAAGTGCGTGACTTTCTAGATGAAAATTATGATTTATTACAAAAATATAGTGAGAAATATAATGAACTGTTATCAAGCTCACAATTCTTTTCAAACAACGGAGAGCGAGCTTTTGGTACGATTGAAGCAGGCGCTCTTCGTGATTCAATAAAAGGTGACGAATATTTCAAATCAGGACATAAACTTTCGTTAAAAGATGAGACAGTAGTGGATAGTGCAGAGAAATTGTCGAAGGTTATCGATAATGAGATTAAAAAAGTTTTTGATAATCAAGAAATTAAGGACATTTTTGATAAAATAGACAAAAAGCTGCAAGGAAACCAAGAACTAAGGAACTTTAAAAAAGTTATAGAAAAAGATAAAGCTCTGATTGCCATGCTGACTAATTACGATGAATTTCGTAAGGAGGTTTGGTATAGTTTTCTAAAACAAGTCGAGCCTGGGGTCAGTAGTTTAGTCGAAAACTATAATACGAAAAAGCCAGATATTGAGGCGATTGTGGCTGTAGCAAATGATTCAAAAGGCCTGTGGGATGATACGATAGAAGAGTTCAAAACTCGATTTACTAGTTTGCCATTTTCTTTTGATATTAAAGATCGGGGCGATGCAATCCTAGGTAAATCAGCACCAACCGTTATATATAAATATGGTGATAGACTAGTTGATCAAGACGTATTGACGGATAGAATTCTAAGCCAGGGAGAGCGACGTGCTTTCTATCTACTTAATGTAATATTTGATATAAAATCACGAGAAAAAGAAAACAAAGAAACTTTATTTATTATAGATGATATCGCAGACTCGTTTGACTATAAGAATAAATACGCTATTATTCAGTACTTAAACGACTTAAATAAGAGCGAAAATTTTAAGAGTATTGTTTTAACTCATAATTTTGATTTTTATCGTACACTGCAAGAGCGAATACTAGTAAGCGGTAAATGGGATTATTCGTTTATAGCAGAAAGAAATAATGACGAGATTAGATTATTGCCAGGCGGAGAAAAGGTAATTACCGATCCTTTTAATAAATGGCGTAATAAATGTAATAAGGATGAAAAGCTACTTGTTGCCACCATACCGTTCATACGTGAGCTATATAACTATCAAAAAGGGAATAAATCGCCAGAGTATTTATTGCTAACACACCTACTTCATGACAAAGAAGCTGACAATCAAAACATTATACCTGCTACCTACGATATAAAACTGAGTGATATTGAGGGTGTCTTTGTTGATATGTTAAATGTGCAGTTTAAGTTTCCAGATAAGACTAAAAAAGTTATAGACATTATTTTTAGTGTTGCTGATCAGATTCAGCAAGAATCTCATGACGGCATATGTTTGGAGGATAAGATAGTATTAGCTATGGCGGCTCGACTCTTGGCGGAGCGAGAAATCCTTATCCATATGGAACGTCCGTCAGATGTAAGAAAAAATCAATTTTGGGAATTCTACAATGCGTTTCGGAATCAATTTGGAAGTGATGAAACTAAAAAAGGCATATTAGACGTTCTAGAACAGGTCAATATCATCACTCCGGCAAATATCCACATTAATTCATTTATGTACGAGCCAATTATTGACGTTGGTATTGATGAGTTAGTTTGTTTATATGAGCGAGTAAAGGCTTTGCATGAGCAAAATTGATGATTTGATTAAAGAGTTGTGTCCAGGGGGAGTTAAAGTAAAAGAGTTAGGTGATATTGCTGTAGTAAAAACTGGGCAAGCAATTAATAAAACGATGATTCAGAATAGCCCAGGCGATTATCCAGTCGTTAATAGTGGTAAAGATCCACTAGGTTATTATAAGAATTATAATACAGAAGATGATCCAATAGGTGTCACTAGCCGTGGTGCTGGCGTAGGCTCCGTGACATGGTACGAGGGAAGGTATTTTCGTGGCAACTTAAATTATTCAGTTACTATAAAAGAAAAGCGAGAAATAATGAATCGCTATCTATTTCATTTACTTCTTAATAATCAAAATTCTATTCAAGCCTTGGCTACGTATGATGGAATACCAGCATTAAATGCGAGTAATCTCAAAAAGCTTTCAGTCCCTGTTCCGCCCCTCGAGGTTCAAAAAGAGATTGTGCGTGTGCTAGACTCGTTTACAGAGCTAGAAGCAGAGCTAGAAGCAGAGCTAGAAGCAGAGCTAGAAGCGAGAAAGAGGCAGTATGAATACTATCGGAATACGCTCTTGACGTTTGAGGATGATGTGGCGTGGAAGCCGATGGGTGAGGTAGGCGAACTTATACGTGGGAACGGACTGCAGAAAAAGGATTTTACGGAAGAGGGGTTTCCGTGTATTCATTATGGGCAGATTTATACGTATTATGGCTCAGAGGCGACTAACACAAAATCGTTTACTTCCGAAGAAGTATTTCAAAAGCTTAAGAAAGCTTTACGAGGAGATGTGCTGATTGCCGGTACGAGTGAAAATATAAATGATATATGTAAACCTTGTTATTGGAATGGATATGAGACTATTGGGGTTTCTGGTGATATGTTTATTTTTAGACCAAATAAAGATATCAGCGGTAAATATTTGACGTATGTCCTACAATCAGACAATTTTATGACTTACAAGCGGAGATATGTTACAGGCACAAAAGTTATACGTTTATCTGCCGATAGTCTTAAGAGGTTTAAAGTCCCTGTCCCATCTCCCGAAAAGCAAAAGCAAATCGTCTCAATTCTTGATAAATTTGAAAAACTTACCAACGATATTTCTGTTGGTTTGCCGGCGGAGATTGAAGCCCGCCGCAAGCAATACAAATATTATCGCAATAAATTATTAACATTCAAAGAGTTGGAGTGCTCAAAATGAAATATGATGTGATTGCTGAAAATAGCGACAGCACCGTCGTCAGCGACTACGTCTCGTCGTATCAGCGGGCGACGAGCTACCAGAGCGAGGCAGAACTAGAGCAGGAATTAATTAAGCAATTGCAGGCGCAGGCGTATGAATATTTGCCGATCAAGAGTGAGAGTGATTTGATACAGAATCTGCGCACGCAGCTGGAGAAGCTGAACGACTGCACATTTACCGATGCTGAGTGGAAGCGGTTCTTCGCGGAGCGGATCGCTAATGGCAATGAAGATATCGCCGACAAGACCTTCAAGATCCAGGAAGACAGTACGCAATTATTGCAACGCGATAACGGCGAGGTAATTAATATTCGCCTGCTAGATAAAACCAATATTCACAAGAACTGCCTGCAGGTCATCAATCAATACGAGGTGTCGAGCGCACGGGATAACCGTTACGACGTGACGCTACTGGTGAATGGTTTGCCGCTGGTGCATATCGAACTAAAAAGGCGCGGTGTGCCCTTGCAAGAAGCGTTCAACCAAATTAATCGCTACCAGCGGGATAGTTTTTGGGCGGGCAGTGGGCTGTTTGAATACGTTCAGCTATTTGTGATCAGTAACGGCACTCATACAAAATACTACAGTAATACGACGCGCTGGCAGCATATCAATGAGGCGGGTAAATCGGATTCGCGTCGCAGTAAAAAGACCAGTAATAGCTTTGAGTTTACCAGTTGGTGGGCAGATGCTAATAATCGCCCGATTACCGATTTGATAGATTTTACGGCGACCTTTTTGTCTAAGCATACGCTACTGAACGTGCTAACGAAGTATTGCGTATTTACCAGCGATAAATTATTGCTGGTGATGCGCCCATACCAGATCGTGGCGACTGAGCGTATCTTGAATCGCATCCAGATTGCCACAAATTACAAAAAGCTTGGTACAATTGAGGCTGGCGGTTATGTGTGGCATACGACAGGTAGTGGCAAGACGTTGACGAGTTTTAAGACAGCTCAGCTGACGAGTAAGTTGGACTACGTTGATAAAGTGCTTTTTGTGGTTGATCGTAAAGACCTCGACTACCAGACTATGAAAGAATACGACAAGTTCCAGGAGGGCGCAGCAAATAGCAATACCAGCACGCGGGTTTTGACGAGGCAACTGGGCGATCCAAATGCTAAGATTATCATTACGACCATCCAGAAGCTCGATACATTCATCAAGCGCAATCAAGGACACAAGGCTTTTGATGATCACATAGTTATCATCTTTGACGAGTGCCACCGTTCGCAATTTGGCGATATGCACCATGCTATTACTAAAAGTTTTCGTAATTATCATTTGTTTGGTTTTACTGGTACGCCGATATTTGCTGATAATGCGTCTAGTGGCGGGCGAGTTGATCTACGGACCACCGAGCAGGCGTTTGGTGATAAACTGCATACCTACACCATAGTTGATGCGATTACTGATAAGAATGTGTTGCCGTTTCGGATTGACTACATTCGGACGATTCGCGAGGCGGATGAGGTTGATGACCAACAGAAAGTGCGAGATATTGATCGCGAGCGGGCATTGAATGCTCCGGAGCGTATTCGTAATGTTGTGCAATATATCCGTGATCATTTTGATCAAAAAACTATGCGCAACGCCAAATCGTACGCGTTTACGCGGCTGATGAATGTGCATGAAGTTGCGTCGGCGCGAAACAGAGCGGCAGTTGAAGAAGCGAAAGATAAAATTCGACTAAGTGGATTTAATTCAATTTTTGCGGTGAGTTCAATTGATACGGCCAAGCTTTATTATAATGAGTTTAAGTGCCAGCAAGCTAGCCTTCCCGAGGTGAGGCGGCTAAAAATAGCTACAATTTATAGCTACGGAGCCAATGATCCTGATCTAGAAATGGACGGCATGGATGATGAAAATTCGGAACGTACTGATGGGCTTGATGTTTCGTCGCGTGATTTTCTGGAGGGCGTAATTCGTGATTATAATGCAACATTTGGCACGAATTATGATACCAGCGCTGAGCGATTTCAGAATTACTATAAAGACGTGAGTCTGCGGATGAAGAACCGAGAGATTGATGTGTTGATCGTGGTGAATATGTTTTTGACAGGGTTTGATGCCACAACGTTGAATACGCTGTGGGTTGACAAAAACTTGCGAATGCATGGGTTGATTCAGGCGTATTCGCGGACGAATCGTATCCTTAATTCAATTAAAACCTATGGAAATATCGTGACATTTCGCAATTTGGAGGATGCGACCAATAAAGCTCTAGCACTTTTTGGCGACAGAGATGCGAAGGGTGTTGTATTGCTGCGTCCTTTCCGGGATTACTATGAGGGCTATGAAGACGCTGGAAAGAAAACGCCAGGCTATGTTGATTTGATCGCGGAGCTAAAAGATAAATTTCCAGTGGGCGAGATGATTACTGGTGAGCAAGAACAAAAGGAATTTGTGAAGCTATATGGTGCAATCCTGAGGCTGAAGAATATTCTGTCTAGCTTCGACGAGTTTATTGGCCAAGAGATTTTGAGCCAGCGAGATGTGCAAGATTATCACAGCATGTACATTGACCTCTACAATGAACTGCGGCCGAAATCTGATGAGAGTAAGGAGAATATCAATGACGATTTGGTGTTTGAGATGGAACTGATCAAGCAGGTTGAAATAAATATTGATTACATCCTGGAATTGATTCGGCAGTATCACGATAGCCATTTGAACAATAAAGAGATTTTAGTCGATATTAATAAAGCCGAGAGTTGCGTAATAAAAAGGATTTGATCGAGCAATTTATCACCTCGCTTACCGTTGATAGTTCGGTTGACGGTGATTGGCAGGAGTTTGTAAAATCAAGGAAAATCAAAGAACTAGACCAGATTATTGATGATGAGAAATTAGATAAAAAAGCGACGTATACGTTTGTTGAAGATGCTTTTCGCGACGGATACATACAATCAACCGGCACAGGTCTATCGCGGATACTGCCACCCATGTCGCGTTTTTCGCCTAGTGGAGAGCGTAGCAAAAAACGTGAAACAGTGCTGGAAAAATTGAGAGATTTCTTTGATCGATTCTTTGATGTTTCAAGCGGGAAGTTGTGAGGATGACATGACTTTATAAAAATACAATAAGTATAGGAATATTAAGTTATGACTTCAGCAGGAAATGAATTTTATTGGGGTATTGTTGTTGCATCGTTGGCATACCTGGTAAAGAATTTTGTGTTTGACCAAATATTGGAATACCAGAGAGTAAAAGGAAGAATTCGGAATCGTTTGCGATACTATGCAAATGTTATTCATAGTACTAACCTAAATGAAAAGTTTATACAGGAAGTGCGGTCAGAATTTCGGCAGTTGAGCTGTGATTTAGAAGAGAAATACTTTGCTGTTTTTATATTGGTAAGGCTAAAAGTTGTTCATTGGTTATTTGGGCTACCGTCGAAAAAAGATGTTATTGAAGCTGCCAAGAGTCTCATCTATTTATCAAATAGTGTTGGTGATAAAGGTGAAAACCGTGAAAGTCCTGTAAAACTTCAAGAGGAAGTTGATAAAGTAAAGGATCTTTTGTCAATAGGAAGTAGTGAGAATATAGTTGATAATATACGAAGATTCTTTAAAAGAAAAGGTGAAACTTCTTAACCATGAAAATCCCCGCCACAATCAAACCCAACTCCCGCCACCGCGAAGAAGTCGTGGTGGGTAGCGACGGCGTGTATATCATCTACACTAAAGCGCCGGCGATTGAGGGACGGGCGAATGCGGCGGCCATTAAGCTGCTAGCTAAATATTTTGGCGTGCCGCAGTCGGGGGTAAAGCTAGTGCGTGGGGCGACATCGAAGCATAAGGTGTTTAATATCGATAACGCAGTTCAATAAAATACATGTCTGATTGGGCACAGAGTACCCAACAAAAAATGACAATATAGCTTTTGTAAACAGTACATCGCCAAGAATTCTGGTGCGCATAATGTATACAAGAAAAGTGAGACGTTATAAAACGCTGGAACGTAAGTTGCCGAATAGCTGCTTCTTTCTTCTGCAAGAACCTGCCTTGTCTTACCTCACTGGATAAAGCGATGATAACACCATCATTAATCCGAGTAAGTATTTCATTACGGTGCATTAATCTGCTTTTGCAATGCCGACGTGTATAAGCGTAGGAAAGAAGGGCAAGACACTCAAAAAAATCTTAATATTCAGGTGTATATTCCTACGGATAATTAACACCTGGTGCAGTCTTGCCCAGCAGTGCCTGCACGGTGACGAAGCGATAGCCTTGCTGTTTGAGTGTGCTGAGGATGCACGGTACGGCATTCACAGAGGTGGGGTGGATATCGTGCATGAGGATGATGGCACCTGGCCGTGCACCAGCAACGGCACGATTGCAGACGATGGTGCTGTTGCGATCGGCCCAGTCGCGCGTATCAACCGACCACAAGATGGAGGCCATACCGCGCTGGCGTAGCTGCTCGAGGACGACGCTATTCACTGCGCCATATGGTGGACGCATGATAGTGGGCGCGGTGCCTGTTGCTTGAGTAATAGCACTGTTGGTGCGGTCGAGCTCGCTGCCGATTGCTTCTGCACTATACTGCGGCAGCACCGGATGGCTCCACGAGTGATTACCGAGCTGGTGGCCACTGGTGTGGATGCGGCGCGCGACGTCAGCACGGGCTGCAACTTTGCTGCCAATCATGAAGAATGTGCCTTTTGCACCATACTGGTCTAGGGTGTCAAGCAGCTCATTGGTATATGGCCCAGGTCCATCGTCGAAGGTGAGGGCGATGCAGGCTTGAGCGCAGGACGCAGAGGGCGCTGGTGCGGCTGGTGCAGGGGTAGCAATTGGTTTGGGCTGCGGCTTGGGCAGGGCAGGAATGGTGGCAATTTGCCGTGCCTGGGTGGTTTGCAGTGCGGCGAGGATACTCGTGAAGGGGAGAGAGATCGTCATTGTGCCATACGATGACGGCACGAGTGCAGCTTGGCTAAAGGGCCAGGCAAGCGTATTGTCATTAGTGATAACGAAGTTGGTGAGTGCGTCTTCTGTGACCATTTCGCCAAGATCGACGGCTGGCTGCTGGCGCTCGGCAATTGTTGCCGCAACGGAGCGCTGCGCAGCATCAATGACGGTGCGGAGGTGTGCGGTATTGCCACCAACGAGGTCGCGTAGGGTGATAGCCGCACCCGTCTGCTTGTTGAATGTCCAAAATCGGGTAAAGCTGGCGGGGTGAGCACCGTGGGTGTCTTGGTTAGCCTGGATAATAACGGATAGAGCAGTATTGGTATTGTGGGTAATTTGGTAGCTAATTGCCTCAGTCATTGGTCGATGGAAGGTGCGGCCGGCCGCGACGCTTTGGCGAAACTCATGATCGAGCTGGTCGATGGCGCTCGCGATAGTAGTGTCGACTGTGTTATTGCCTGTCAGTGGATATTCGAGCGAAGCTTTTTCTTTAGCAGAGGTGCGGCTGACCAGCTTCGAGCGGATGCCTTGGTAGTGCGAATCGACGAAGGAGTATTTCTCGTCTGTTTTGTCGGTTGTGCGTGCGGCTGGTGGGGAAGGCTGCGGTGCAGCAGGGCGCACCACATGGACGACAATAAGGGTAACAACGAGGCCACATAATGCACAGGCAAGTAGCGCAAGCAAGATAACCATGCGCCGCCGCGCTTGCGTGCAGCGCTGTTGGTGTCGCTGCAAACGCGATGCTGGTGAGGGAGATTCATGCTCCATAACGCTAGTATAGCAAAATAATGAGCATAAGCGCCATAGATATGATGATTATGCTCACATCTATTGCACCAGCGCAGCCTATGGTATAATTTAGGCAGAATATGGGACCACAACAGCCGCGATTCAATAGTTTTCCTGAGCAGCCTCGGGCAAACAACCAGAATATCTACCGTTCGCCAGCGCCTCAGGCGCATGAGCGGCTTCCTGCGCTCATGCCCGAGCGTCGGAGCGAGCAACAGCCCGCTGACACGCATGAAATGATGCCGATGGTCTCGCAGAGCCTCACGCTGCCAGCTCTGCCTACCACGGTTATTGCTGCGCCACAGCCCGACCCGGATACAACCGTCACGGCTGCTCCTGCAACTGCTGCAGACGAAGATCTGATCGAGAAAGATTGGGTTATCAAGCTCAAGCAGATCATTAAGGACACTCAAGACGACCCCTATCAGCGCGAGCAGCAGGTCAGTGCTCTGCAGCGCGACTATATCTACAAACGCTATGGGCGCAAAATTGGCGCAACGGAGAACTAGATGAATACCGTCACCACATTCATTATTGTTTTTGGCTCGGCTGGCCTTATTCTTATCATCTTGTTTATTGCCTTCATCGTCTACCGCAATAGCATGCGCGAGGCCAAGAATTACGAGCGAGGCCTCAAGATGGTGCCGATTCTTATCCATTTGCCGCCCGCTAGTGATGATATCGACGGTGGTGGGCGCGACAAGCGTGACCTCACAGAAGAAGTGCTGTCGCAGGCCCAAGTGATGTACAACATCATTGCGAGTACCAGCACTAAGGGTTTTATGAGCCGGATCTATGGGCAGCGCCATGTGTCATTTGAGATTGTGGCGCGCGAGGGTCTGGTGTATTACTATGCAGTGGTGCCAACAGTGCTGACGGACACAGTGCGCCAGGCAATTGCTGCAGCTTACCCCTCGGCGCGGCTAGAGGAAGTGTCGGAGCACTCGGTGTTTAGTAAGGTGGGCAAGGCGAGTGGGACGATTGGTGGTGAGTTTACTCTGCGCAAAGAATTTATTTACCCGATTTCCACCTATATGGAGTCTAAGCGCGATGCGTCGCGGGCGCTGCTTAATGCAGTGTCTTCGGCTGGGCGCGAGGATGGGGTGGGAATCCAATTTTTGATCCGCCCAGCGTATGAGAAGTGGACGAAACGCTCCATCTCCGCTGCTGAGCAGATTGTCAAAAACAAGGGTGAGAAAAAGAGTAGCGGCGGCAGTGGCCTCTCGGCGCGTGATGTTATGCAGGCACTATGGAAGCCGCCTGAGGCAAGTGACAAGAAGGAATTCCAAGCTGAGAAGCCGCTCAGTGCGGTGGAGCAGGCTAAGGTTGATGCTATCCAAGAGAAGATTCGCTACCCCGGCTATGAGGTAATGATCCGTGTGGTGGTGTCGTCCAACACGGCGGCGCGCTCACAGGTGCTGCTCAAGAATATTGTGGCGGCGTTTGCACTGTTTGATTCGCCGAGCTTTAACGGCTTTAAGTTTAACCTGACTAAGAATGTCGATGAGCTCGCGACGGCCTTTATCTTCCGATTCTTCCCACAGGCAAATAGCCGCGATATTCTCAACTCGGTGGAGCTTGCAACCCTCTTCCATTTGCCAGACCAAAATAGCATTCCTACCTCGCAAGTCAAGCGCCAAATGAGCAAGCAAGTCGATGGCCCAACAGAGGTGATGGAGACGGGGCTGTTGCTTGGCTACAATGAGTTCCGCGGCGTGCGCAAGCCAATCCGCCTAGCAGACAAAGACCGTCGGCGTCACATCCATATCATTGGTCAGACGGGTGTAGGTAAGTCGGTCTTGCAAGAGAACTTGGCCTACCAGGATATGCTGGCGGGGCGGGGTTTTGCCTTGGTTGATCCGCACGGTGACCTGGCTGAGGCGCTGCTCGCCAAGGTGCCGCGTGATCGGGTGGAGGATATTGTCTACTTCGACCCAGGTGATATGAGCAACCCAATTGGTCTTAATATGTTTGAGTTCGACCACCCCGACCAAAAGGACTTCTTGGTGCAGGAGGCGATTAACATGCTCTATGGCTTGTACGACCCAGGCCACACCGGTATCGTTGGGCCACGCCTCGAGCACATCTTCCGTAACTGTGCGTTGCTACTGATGGCTGACCCTGCAGGCGGGACGTTCGTTGACGTACCAAAGCTGCTGGTGGATGAGCAATTCCGCAATGCCAAGCTCAAATACGTGACGGATCGGCAGGTGCTGGACTTTTGGACCAAAGAGTTCCCAGCCTCGCAGCGCTCTAACGAAGCTGGTGATTTGATTAGCTGGGTGATCTCCAAGTTTGGTCCATTTATTAGCAACGATGCAATGCGCAATATTATTGGTCAGACTAAGAGTGGTTTCAACTTCCCTGAGATTATGAACAACAACAAGATCTTGCTTGTCAACCTCTCCAAAGGTAAGATGGGTGATCTCAACTCGAAGCTGCTTGGTATTATCTTTGTCATGAAGTTTCAGGCGGCTGCGATGGCTCGGGCCAATATCCCCGAGCACGAGCGCAAGGACTTCACACTCTATGTTGATGAGTTCCAGAACTTTGCCACCGATAGCTTCGAGACGATCCTTAGTGAGGCGCGTAAGTATCGCTTGAGTTTGGTCTTGGCCAACCAGTTTATGACACAGCTCAAGGAAGAACTGCGCGAGGCGATCCTTGGTAACGTCGGTACAACCATTACCGGCCGAATTGGTACGACTGATGCAGAGATCATGGTCAAGCGCTACACGCCTGTCTTTACTGCTGAGGACTTGACCAAACTGCCAAACTTCGAGTCCGTCTGTGTGGCGCAGATTAACGGTACGCCATCAGCACCGTTTAGTATGGCGTGGATCCCGCCAATGGGTGAGCCAAACCAGCAATTGAGCGGTGCCCTCAAGAAGCTCTCAGCAGCGAAGTATGGCCGGCCACGCGACCAAGTGGAGCGCGATATAGCTGCCCGCATTAGTGTGCAGCAGCCCAGCCAGCCGGCAGCTGGAGCAGGGCGCCCAGGGGGTGCAGCCGGAGCTGGTGGTGGGTCGTCCTTCCTCGATGAATGGCTTGCAAAGCGTAAGCAGATGAATGCAAAGAAACCGCAATCGGCGGCAGCACCATCGAGCGCGCCAGCCCCTCGGCCTGGTAGCCCAGCTGCTCAACCAGCTCGGCCACAAACCGTGCCAGCTTCCTCAGTCCAGCCATTGCGTGCCCAGCCAGCCGTGCCACCAGCGTCTTCGTCCTCTCAGGCGCCACGGCCACAGCCAGCTGGCGCTCCCCGCACTATGCCAAGTCCAAGTATGTCATCTCCATTGTCGGCTGCTCAGCCTACTCCACCACCATCGCCAGCGGTGCAGGATGCGCTTGATAGGGCGCGCCATGCTGCACGGCCCAATATCCTTGGTGGCCAGCAGGCCGAGGCGCATGCTCAGTCTGCTCCACCGGTCGCACCATCGCCCGCTCCCAAGCCAACTATGCCATCGCCAGAAGAGCTAGAGCGCGAAGCTTTGCGTCGCCAAGGTACTCTCAATACTCATGGCGACCTGAGCGGCGAGCCACAGGAAGTATCGATTAAGCTGCATTGATAAACGCTTAATACAGGTGATAGAGAACACAAGCGGCAAGTACGATATTTTTCGACGTTCGTTACCATGTGTATTATACTAAGTCTATGAAAACCCATTATGTTTTACAAAAGTTGTTTCAGGGGCGACGGTATGTCGGCGACGATTGGGAACTGGATTCTGATAACATAACGTGCCGAAACAAGCTCACATCTGCGACGACAATGTTCGGCGCCGACGACACTTGCCCTTGGTGCATTGAACTTGGAGTTGGATTCACTCTACAAAAATATGTCGAAATCGGCGACCCGTATCTTATAGAAGGCAGTCGTTACGTCCTTACTGTCTGCTCGCCGTCTTTCGTTGATGATCCACGTGGCAGGTGGTACTTTGAAGATGACGATGAGGCGAAGCCCCTGATTATGAATACGCTTGATTATGATGTCGTCTTTGAGTTTGTTCAAACGAAATTAAAAGAGTATGTATTTACGCCAACACCTGACCGTCCGTATGGAGATGATATAGAATTTCACAATGTCACGAAGCACTGGCTCTTTGATGTAGATTGGGAGGATTATTATCGATAGTTCTTTTGTCAAAGATACTCCTTAGATATTTGAGCTATTCGTTAGCGACTCTGACAGTGATATCGTTCGCTCATGACATACGTAACAACCGTCGCTCAAGTACTTCTCTCTAGCCAGAGTAATCTCTCTACGCCTATCCAACTTAATCAAGAGATAGCATTCATACGTGAGGCGCAGATTATTGAATTATATAGCTGAGCAATAAGTGATTTACAGAAGTAAGCTACACATTGCGCCGACCGAGCATCATTATGCGCACAAAGTCGAAGGCGAGGCCGCAGAGCCAGCCGAGGGCGAAAGCGGCAATGGATTCGGCACCGGAGAGTGGATAGCCGTTGAAGCGGGCGATGAGGTAGATGGCTAGAGTGAGTACGAAGGCGGCAATAGCACCGGAGAGCAGCGCGTTGGGCCGGGCAACGGTGCTGCCAGTGACTTCGCTTGCCTTCTCGATGGCTGGGTTGTGGATGACTTTGCTAAAGGCGCGGCTTGAGGGCGAGAGCTGGGATTGGACGGCTGCCATGGTTTTGTCGAAGCGTTCTTGCTGGGCAGCCGGGCTGGTTTGGCGTTGGCGCTCGGCGCGCTGTTGTTCGCGGGTTTCGTGCTGGCGGCGCTCAGCTTCGGCAGTGGCTCGTTCTTGCTCAGCAGCTTGCTCGTAGACTTGCTCGGCTTCGTGGCGAGCGACCCTAAGGGTTTCGTGTCGCTGACGCGTTTCGCCCTGGAGGCTGGGGTGCTCTAACTGGCGGTGCTCGCCAGATTGGCGCAGGGCAGTTAGCTGCTCAGCACGTGATTGCTCGATGGTTTGCTCGGTGCGGCGCTCGGGTTGGCGTTTGGTGGTAAATCGTTCTGCCATTGGTTTCTCCTTGGTTAGATTGTTCCGGCGTTAAAGTTGCGGCGCACGAGGCGGATCTCGGTGCTGAGCTGGCGCGAGCGAGCGTAGAAGAATACCACCACTGCAAGGACGATGCCGGCAAAGATGATATTCTCACTGCTACCGGTGTGAGGCAGTTCCGTCACGACTTGCTCGACGACGCGCTTCTCGGCGGGGCAGTCTACCTTAGTGCTGAGTGTGTTGCCAAAGGTGTTGTCGATGCGGCAATCGTAGGAGGTTGCGTTGCTGGTGCCGGTGCCCATTGAAGGAATGTGGTCTTTGAGCTGGACGGTAAATTGCCGCTCTTGGCTCTCGCCTGGCTTGATCTCCACAGCTGGCCAGCTGAGGATGGTTGCATCGATGCTGGCACTTTGGTTGGTGTCTTTGGCAAGTGTGCCGCCACCAGCGTCAACGACCGTAGCGTATTGGAGGACATCACCGAGGTTGTCGCTAAAGGTGAATTTCTCGGCGTTGAGGCCTTTGTTGGTGACGCTAAGCTTGTAGGTAATGCGGTCGTGGGCTTTGGCGGTGACGGTGGTCGTCTCAGCACTGTTTTGGGTGAGGTTGTGGCCACTCTTGGTCTGGACAAATTTAGCAGCGCAGGTTTTGTCTTCGAGCCAGAGGGTGCTGTTGCCTGGGCAGGGCTGGCAGCGAGCATCGTCTTTGAGCAGGGTAGGATTGACGGGGCAGCGGGCAGGTGCAGCGATGACAAAGGTCTTGGCGCAGGCTTCGTTGGTGCGGTCGCCCAGAGAGGTCTTGACAGTGAGGACGACGCGGTACGAGCCAGGCGTTTTCTCGCTGTAGCTGACGGTGGGTGTGCTGCTCTCGAGTGTTTTGGCGAGTTTGCCATCGCGGTAGACTTGGAAGACATAGCCGGTGATAGTAGCGCCATGCTGGGCAGACGCCGCAGCGGTGAATTGGTAGGTGGTGTCGTTTTTGTTGATGACAAGGCCGCTACAGCTTGCCACTGGCGTTGGCTTGATGACGGATGGCGGCGTGCTGCAGTTTGGATAGGTACCGACCTGGCCGGGTGGGCAAACAGGTGCGGGTGGCACTGTCTGGGTAATGAGGTTACCACAGTTGAGCATAATGGCGAACCAGCCAAACTTTGCTGAGTGGCCAACAAATGCCCGGTAGGTGAAATTCCCCCACAAGTGGTGTGGTCGGTAGTAGAAGTTACGCATTCCACCTTGCGCTGCCTTCACAGAATACACGCCTTCGCCCTGAGCGGCACTAAAGTGTGGTGTCATCCCCCATGAGTAGGTGCTCTCGGTGCTGCGCCGGGTCTCCAGGCGAGTCGTCGCCTGCTGCAGCTCGGCACGAGTAATGCCGATGGTGCTGTAGAGGTCGCGGATGTTGTTGGTGTTGGCGTCGTAATGTGCCATCAGCTGCGATCCATTGCTAATACCGCCATAGATCATATCGCTTGGGTCGGCGGCGTTAGCCGATTCTGGTGGCGCAAGCAGCGTGAACGATTGCACGACGAGTGCTAGCGCGGTAAATATCAGCCCCAAGCGACGTGTTGCTTCCTCCTTGCGTAGGCGTTTCGCATAGAAACCCAGTTGGCCGACGATCGCCGGGCTGAGCGATAAGTTTGATACGAATTTCCGAAACATGATGTACCCCCATAGACCATCGATGTTAGCTAAATGTTCTATGTATATTCTAGCAATGTGTTGCACGAAATGCAATTGTTTATTGGTTGTGCTGACTAGTACATGATGTAGAAGCTGTGGCGTAGCTCGTCGTATTTGACACAATCTCCAACCTAGAGAATAATATGGAATATGGTTCGCTCTGCTCGCTCACACCATCCCGATGACTTCGCGCTCAATATTGCGCATGACGAGCTCGATCTCTTTCGCTGGTTTCTATTGGTGTATCTGCTGGGCAAGCCGATTCAATCACCGGTGGCGGTGCAGACCTGGCGTCTCTTGGTGGAGCACCAGCTTGATACGCCGTGGGCGCTGCTTGCGGTGGAACGGAGGCGTCTCGTGCGGCTGCTAGACGAAGGTAAATACACACGCTACGACGAGAAAACAGCGACGGCCCTGCGGCTCTGCGCGCAGCAGCTAATTGACCAGTATGATGGTTCGCTGATGCTGCTGATAGAGAGTAGCCCGTGCGAAGCCGAGTGTGCCAAACGCCTGCAAAAATTCTACGGCGTCGGGCCAAAGACGGCAGAGATTTTCTTGCGCGGCGTGGCTGAGTTATTTGCTCAGCGTGTGGAGTGAAGAGATAGCAAAAAATACCAGAGGTAAGGAGGAGTAATGCCTTATAAATTTCGAAAAATAGCACATGCAGTAGCACGATGGAGTCAGCAGCACTGGCGGGGTTTGACAGTAATTGTAGTGATTATAATGGGGTTGTGGCTCAATAATACGAGTCTCT